>JANOTL010000090.1:0-11133 GCA_031416315.1 Pseudomonadota bacterium | reverse complement strand
TAGACCCTGGCGCTTTCGCGCCAGGGTCTATCCCGAGCGGAGCGAGGGATCTCGCGGCGCTACCCATAGCGTCCGTCACGCGACCCTCGCTCTCGCCGGATTCCCCGGCAATGATCATGCAGACTTTGCCTTCCCTGCTCGCTGCGCCCTGGTCAGTCGCCGCAGATTGAAGCCGAGGACAGAGGCGTACCCGGCGGCCAGTGTTGCCGCGTCGCTCTTCATGCGACTTCTTCCGAGCTGCCCCCCATGATGGTGCCGGGAAGCGGCGGCGCAGGTGTAATCGCCGAGATCCCTCGCTCCGCTCGGGATAGACCCTGGCGCTTTCGCGCCAGGGTCTAGCTGATCTTCAAGCCGAGCGGCTCGCCCGGGTATCCGTGGCACCAGGACTTCATCGCCTGGCCCTTCTTTCCGACGTCCTTCTTGACCGTCATGATCGCCCTGGACGCGGCGAAGGAAGGCAACGGCTGCGTCGAGCTCGTCCGCGGGAGCCACGCGCGAGGCTACCTATCGCCGCGTGACGGCGACTTTCACGACCTTTCCGAGGTCGATTTCGACGCCGCGGAGCGCGTGAAAATCGCGCTCGAGCCCGGCGACGCCGTCATCTTCGGCTGCCATGCGATTCATGGTTCCGGACCCAACCGCAGTGAGGCGCAGCGCCGCCAGCTCTACCTGAGCTACAACAAAGAGTCGGACGGCGGCGACCAACGGGCCGCGCATTATCGCTACTTCCACGCTTGGCTTCGTCGGCGCTACCAAGAGTATGGCGCCAAGGAAGCCCACTTCCGCTGAGAATGAGGTCGAATTTCATGCCGATGGACCAGGACAAGGCGTTTCATCTCTCGCTCAAGGTGCAGGACCTCGGCAAGAGCGTCGAATTTTACGGCCGCTTGCTCGGCGTCGCTCCGGCCAAGATCTTCGCCGACTACGCGAAATTCGAGGTCGAAGACCCCGCGCTCGTCCTGTCGCTGGAGCCGATGCGCGACGGGGACCGCCAGGGCCTCGATCATCTCGGCATCCGGTTGGCGTCGCGCGCGGCACTCGTCGACGCGACGTCGCGCATCGCCGAGCGCGGCCTCGCGTTCGAGCATCTAGCCGGGGTCGAGTGCTGTTTTTCGCGCCAATCGAAGATCTACATGAACGATCCCGACGGCCATCTGGTCGAGGTGTACACGGTCGAGGCCGACCTCGCCGAATCCCGCGCCGCGCGAGGGGCCGACGCCGTCACCGGCGCGACGTGCGAAGCCCGCGACGGAACTTTCGAGCACCTGCTTCCGTCGGCCTTTCCCGCCAAAATCGCGGCACCCGACGCGTCGCTGCGAGAGATCAATCTGCGCGGCACCTTCAACGCCGCGATGACGCGTGACGAGGCGTGGCGCATCGTCGAAGAATGCCGACGGGCGCTGCAGCCTGGCGGCAAGATGACCACGCACATTTTGGTCGCGGATCGTGAAGTAGACGGGGAGCTGCCGCGACTTCCGGAGCCTGCGGCCCACGTACGGCGCGTCCCGACCGAAGCCGAGATGCGCTCTCTCTTCGAGGAAGCGGACTTCGTCGGCATCGAGCTCAAGCGTTTCAGCCATGCGAGCGTCTTCGGATTCGGTGGCGCCGAATTTCGCGAGTATCTGCTTGTCGCGTCGACCGCGCAGCGGCTCGAACCGAAGGACCACGTTGCCGTCTACAAGGGGCCGTTCCCGTCGGTGACGGACGAGCGCGGCAATACCTATCGTCGAGGCGTGCGGACGGATGTGTCTGCGGAAGCGGCGACTCTTTTGCGCGCGCCGACGTATAAGGAACACTTCGTGGTCCTCGTGGCTGGCGGGGGCTGCTGAGCTTTGGCGACACAAGCCGCATCGTTGACGCCCAGGCGCGCCGCGCGCTCTGAGCCGCGCCTGCCGGGGCCCGACGGCGGCTGGTGGACTCAGCTCGGCCTGGTCCGCCGCGATTTTCTCGGCTTTCTGACGCACGCAGCCGACCATTACGGCGACATTTTCTGCATTCGTCCGTCGCCGTTCAACCGCATCGTCGTGCTGAACTCGGCGGCGTTGGCCAGAGAGGTCCTGCTCGAGCGACCGGAAGATTTCTCGAAGTCGAGTCAGACCCGCTTCATGGTCGGGAAATTTCTCGGCAACGGCCTGGTTCTAAGCGAGGGCAAGGATCACGCGACGCAGCGCCGGACGCTGCAGCCGAGCTTCGGTGCCCGTGCCCTCGGGGCGATGGCCGCGCCGATCCATGCGGAAACTTCGCGGATGACGGCCACCTGGGAGGCATCGACCCTCGTCGACGTCGAGCCCGCGATGACCGCGCTGTCGATGCGGATCATCCTGAGTTTTCTCGTCGGCTCCGAGTCGGAGACGGCGGCGCTCGAAGGCGAAGACGGCCGTGCGTTCCGCGACTTCGCCGACGCCATCGGCGGTCGCTTTCGCTCGATGCCGCTGCCGGCTTGGATGCCGACGGCGGGGAACCGCCGTGAAGCAGCTGCGATCCGCCAAGTGGACCGCCTCGTGGCGCGTCTGCTGGAAACTTCGGCCCGCAGCCCAGAAGGCCGCGGCATTCTCTCATCGCTCGCTTCAGGGATCGCGAAGCAAGAGCTGAGCTTTCAGCAGGCACGCGACCACATCGTCACGCTCCTGTTCGCGGGCCACGAGACGGTGGCAAAGCTCATGTCGTGGACGCTCTATCTTTTGGCGCGCAATCCCGGCGCCCAAGACCTGGTGCGGGCCGACGGCGAAGGTCTCCGCGCCACGTCGAACGTCGTTCGCGAGGCTATGCGCCTCTATCCCCCCCGTTTGGGTCTTCGACCGCAGCCCCGTCGCCGCGCCTCGGCGGCTTTCGGGTCGGGCGCCGTGACGTCATCTACATCTCGCCGTATCTCTTGCATCGTCAGGCCCGGTACTTTCCCGATCCCTTGCGATTCGATCCGCATCGGTTCGATCGTGACGCCGCCTCGGCGGATTCCGGCGCCTTCTTCGCGTTTGGCGGCGGCCCCCGAGGCTGCATCGGGCAATCCCTTGCGATGATGGAAGCCAAGCTCGTCGTGTCGACGATCGTGCGTGGCTACGAGCTTCGGCTCGACGTGGACACCGAGGTCAAGCCGCTTCCCGGCGCCACACTCGCGCCCGCCGCGCCGATCAGGCTACGAGCCATTCGGCGTTAATTTGATCTCAACCCTATTGATTGGAGTTTGAACGATGAGCGTGATGAGGCGAAAGCTGAAGTGCGACGCCCCTCAGTGAGCCAGCCGGACGTGGCGTAAGCAATGAAAGGCCGCGATTCATCCAGCGTCCTCGGCTCGAGAAATCTATTGCAACTATATTGCGTTTGCCGTAATTCTCGTTCCGAACGCGGTTCAGTGGCAATTGCGTGAAAAACTGATCTCAACGATTTGCACCGTCATGCCTTCCAATCAGATAAATCAGAGATCCACCAGTCGCTGGGCGACGAGCTTATGGCTGTGTCTCTACCTGTTGCTGGTTTTCGGCCGCAATCTCGACGCTCACGCTTCGGCCCATGCTCAGGACACGGACCACGAGCACGCCTTCCGTTGTTTGCTTGATGGTTTCGTAGACTACAACGAAGAGCCTCACGATTCCGCCGGGCGCGCCGGCACTCTGGCCTTGCACATTGCGGGCGTCGGCATCCTCAGTCTGAGCCTGCCGGTTGGATCGCTGAAAGTGCGCGAGCCGCGTCTAGCATTCGTGCTGACCTTCGCATCACCTCGCTCCCCCACGATACTTCCGCGGCGCATGCCGCAATCCGCTCGCGCCCCGCCGAGCGCCGCCTAGTTTCACCTTTCCCGACCCAATCAAAAATTCAATCCATCTAGAATGAGGGCTTCCGTGCAAGCATTCCATACGTTCGCGTGCGTTTTTCCGCTTCTCCTGACTTTCGGCGCCGCCGCTTGCTCCGCCGGCAACGGCGAGACCGCGGGCACGGCCGACGGGCGCCTCGGAACCAACGCCTATGTCGTCGCAGACGCCGGAGATTTGCAAAGGGCCGACACCCACTTGAAAGGAAGCGGCGCCGTCGCATTCAAGCAGCCGCTCGGGGAGCTCGGCTCAAAAAAGAGCTATGACCTCGCCTTCACGCTCGACGATGGCGGTTCGGTCACGCTGATCACGCAAGCCGATCAAAAGCTGGAAAACGGTGTCGTCCTCGTCTTTACGCGGGTTGGCGCGGGACTTTCCGTCGCACTCGGAGCGGCCGGGCAAATCGGGGAAGCCAAACCCCTCGACGGCGTCGATGCAGCCAGCGCCCTTCGCATCGTCGTCGACGTTCATAACGACGAGAGTCCGGCGCATGTCCTCGTGTGGGCCGACGCCGAATTCGGCGAAGAAAAGGCCGTGTTTAACTCCGAGGAAGACGGCCCGACCCCTGGCCAAGGGACCGGAACGTTTTGGGGGCTCCGCCTCGCGAAGGCACAAGTGACGACGGCCGTGCTCGGTGATCCGAAGTTTGTCGAACAATGATGACTAGGGCGCGGGCTGCGGGCGTCTTTTCGGCAATCTTCCTGTCGTCCTCGGCGCTTTCCGACGACGGGTCTGGCCTCAAGATCTCGGCCGCCGTGGACTCGGCGGGCGCCTTTCGCCTCGGGAAGGACGATCGAGCGACGGACCGGTTCGACATTCGGGAGGCCGAGCTCATCCTCGTGGCTCCGGTTGACCAAACGTTTGATGGAGTGCTGAGTGCCGCGGCTCATCGAGAGGCCGGAGTTTCGGTATTCGAGGTCCACGAGGCTTATCTTGGCTCGTCGAAGCTGATCCCCCGCTCGCAGATTCGTCTCGGCCAGTTTTTTCTCGGCGTCGGCCGTCTCAATCGCTTCCATCGCCACGAATGGCCGTTCATTTTCGCGCCAAAGGTGCAGCAAGAATTCTTCGGGGCGGAAGGCGCCCTCGACTCGGGGCTCGAATACTCATTCCTGACGCCGCTGCCGTTCTTTCTGGAAGTGAGCGCCGGAGTCACCAACGGCTGGACTTACGGCCACGCACATGACGAGGGGGAAAAGCCGCGCAAGCCGACGCACTATGGTCGTGCAGTCACCTATGCATCACTGCCCGGCAGTGGCGGCGCGCAGCTCGGGATGAATTACATGAGCCGCATCGCGGCATCTGGAGACAGAATGACTCTCGGGGGACTGGACCTGGCTGCAAAGTGGAGGCACGGCGGTGTTCTCGATCTGCTCCTGCAAGGGGAGGTGTGGCAACGGACGAAGACTCCGCGCAATGGTGCCGTCGAACGGAGCCTGGGTGCCTATTTCTTTCCGCAGTCCGCGCTCACGAGCCAGTTTCAGTTTGGAATTCTTCTCGACTACTACACGGTTCTGACGCTTAAAGACCTCGCGGGCGCCAAGGTTTCGAACTCGGAGCAACATGTCGTGCCGACCCTGACCTACAGAGCAAGCGAGTTTTCGACGCTGCGGCTAGCTTACGACTCGTCGGTCGCAAAGCAAACGGCCCAGGCGGACATGAAAAATCAGATCGCCGAAGTGCAAGCAACCTTCATGATCGGAGCGCATCCAGCCCATGACTTCTAAATTCTCAATGTATCTCATTGCGTTCGCGACCCTGGCTGGCTCTGCGGCTACTGCCTTCGCGGACGGCAAAGTCCAAGTCGTCACGACCATCCCGGAGCTCGCATGGGCGGCCGCCGAGATCGGCGGCTCGCGGGTCGAGGCAAGAGCGCTCCTCGCCGGCACGGAGAATCCGCACTTCGTCGACGCCGTCCCGGAATTCACGCGCCTTGTCGCCGAGGCACAGGTCGTCTGCCTCGTCGGGCTCGATCTCGAGGTCGGTTACATGCCGCCGGTTTTGGCGCGTTCGGGGAACGCGGACGTACAGCCCGGCGGAAAGGGCTACTGCGAGGTCGGCAAGGGCGTCGAAGTCTTGGAAAAACCGACGGGTCCGGTCGATCGATCGATGGGCGACGTTCATCCCGCCGGCAACCCTCATTTCTGGCTTAGTCCCAAGGCATTGGCTGCCGCCGGTCGCGAAATCGCGGCCGCACTCGAGCGGGTCGATGCGAATCATGCGTCCCATTACCGGCTAGGACTTGAAACATTCGCGAGACGGCTCGACAAGTTGAGCACCGAGGTTGCGATCACGCTCGCGCCAGTTCTGGCGGCGCAAGGGGCCGCCGGCGACCGTCCGGTCGTGGTCGAGTATCATAAGGAGTTCGCCTACTTTTTCGCGCAGTATGGCATTCGGTCGGCCGGCAGCATCGAAGAGAAGCCGGGTGTGCCGCCTTCGGCCGGACGACTCGTCGAAGTCAGTTTGGCCGCCAAGAGCGGCGGGGTCCGGGTGGCGTTGGCGGCCGAAGACAACCCGGTCAAAACCGTCGCGAAGTTTCGCGAAATCTCCGGCCTCCCCGTAATCGTCGTTCCGACGATGATCCAGGCTTCCGGCAAGCTCAAGACGTACCCGGAGCTTCAAGCTCACATCGCCGCCGAGATCGTACGGGCGCTCGGCGGCGGCCAAGCGCTGCAATGACCGCAAGGCGTGCTTTGCTGGAGGTCAAGAATCTGGCGTACGGAACGCCAGACGGGCGCGCGCTCGTGAGCGGCCTTTCTTTCACGGTCGATTCCGGCGCGATCGTCGCTGTCGTCGGTCCCAACGGCGTTGGGAAATCGACGCTCCTGCAGGTCGTGCAGGGGGAGACAGCGCCGACTGCCGGATCGATCGAGCGCGCCTTCGAGTTGAAGCACCTTCGCTTCTTGACGCAACTGCAGAATCGCGAGTTTCATTTGCCACTGACCTTGCGCGACGTTCTGTCGTTCTCGGCGGGGGTGCCCATCACCGATTCGCGTGTCCGTGACGTCGGCCTCCTCGACCCGCGTCACCTTGACCTTGCGTGGAATACTGCCAGCGGCGGTGAGCGCCAGAAAACTTTGCTGACAAAGATCCTTCTCGACGAGCCGACCTTCGTCGTCCTGGATGAGCCAATGAACCATCTCGACGCCGACGGCCGTAAGCTCTTACGCGACGCGCTCCGCCGCCACGTCGCGTCTGACGAGCGCGGAGTCCTAATGGTGTGCCACGAGCAGGCGATTGAACGCGACGGTTGGCCCGGAGTCGTCACGATCGGCCTCAAACCGTCCGCGGCGGCCGATTGAGCACGCTGCTTGCAATCTATGGGATGACCATGGTCGGCAGCACGGTGCTCGCATCGGCCCTAGCTCTGCTTGGGGCGCAGCTGGCGGCGCGAGATCGAGCCATGCAAACCATGTGCGTCGGGCAGGGCGCCATGCTGGGCGTGCTCCTTGGCATCGGACTCGTCCAATCTCTGGCGCTGTCCGACTACGCCGGATCCGTAGCTCCGTTTGCGCTTGCCCTCGTCGCTTCAGGCGCGACGTATGCCATGAGCGAGCACCAAGTCGCGGTGCTTCGCGCCGCCCGCAACACCCACTTTGCCGCAATGTTCGCCGCGCTGCTCGCGTGCGGATACCTCGTTAGCGCGCTTTTCCCCGCGCTCGATAGCCACATGGCGCAGAAATACTTCGGCGATCTCGCGACGGTCAGCAAGATGGAATCGCTGGCACTATTGTTCGCTGGGAGCGCAGCCCTGATCTTGATCGCTTGGCGCTCGAATTCCGTGAGCCGGCGCTCGTTCGAGACGATGATTCTGTGCAGCCCCGAGACGACTTTGCGCGGTGCCGACGGGCTGTTTGCGATCGGGTCGCTCATTTTGATCTGTCTGAGCGTCCAAATCGCCGGCTTCTTGTTTACCGTCGCTTGTCTTTTCGTGCCGACGGCCTTGGCCGTTCGCACCGGACGTTCAGGGTTGCGGCGCCACCTCGTCCGATGTGGAATCGTCGCCGCCCTAGCCTGCCTGGTCGGATTTATGCTCTCGCTGCGCTTCAGCCAACTGCCGACGGTACCCGCCATCGTGGCGACGATGGTGCTCATCGGAAGCGCTCAGCGCTTCTGACTTCAAATGAGTCTCTGGTTGTCCACCGGCCCTAGCGCAAGCGATTTCGTATGCGAGCGCTCTTGCGCCCGGTCACGGCGGCCCGCTCGACCGTACGGCTGAAGCCTCTGTCTCTTGGAAGCTCGAGCTTGCGTCTGCCAGGCTCGATTTCCGAGAACTTGCCCTTTAGATGATTGCTCGGCCACGTCTTTCCCTCGTCCTCTACGATCCCCGGTACAACCTCGTCTTGGAGAGTTCCTGGGATCAGGCGCTCAGAGAGTTGGCCCGACGTGACTTCGCAGCGGTCTTGCTCGACGTCATGATGCCCGGCATGGACGGGCTTCGAAGTTGCGAGGAGAATCCGGTCCTCCAGCTCCATGGGCCACGTGCCCATCGTCTTCATCACGGCAGTTGCCGACGAGCTTTCGTTCATCCTGCGTGGCTACGAAATGGGAGCGATCGACGACATCATCAAGCCGATCGATTCTCTCGTCGTGAGCGCGAAGGTCTCGCTATTCGTCGAGATGTTCGCGGCGCGGAAGGCGATGGCGCGGAAGATCGCGGAGTCGAACGATGTGCGTGCGACCAATGCGACCAACGCGAATGAATTTTCGTAGATTTCGAGAGATTCCGGTCTGTCTCGTCAGCGGTACGCTGCGGGATCCCTGCACGCCTTTAGCGCCGACGCGAGGGTCGCGAGCCACCCATGATGGAGCCGAGCAGACCACGCACAATTTCCCGCCCCACCGAGCTTGCGACCGAACGCGCGGCACTCGTGGCCGCTTTTTCGACGAGTCCGGCCTTGCGCCCGCCGCGAGGGCCGACGCTGCCGAACAAGATTTCGTTCAGCACGCTCGGATGGGAGGCTGCGGCTGGCGCGCTCGCCGTAGCGGCGGAAGTTTCCGGAGCGCTTGCGGTCGTGCGCGACGCGATCGTCTCGAAAGCCGAAACGCGGTCGACGAATTTTTCGTAGTGACCGGCGACGGGCGAGGCGGCCATCGCCGCGGCGCGCTCGGCAGAGTCGATCGGTCCGAGGCGGCTGCCCGGGAGCTGGACGAAGGCGCGCTCGACGACCGTCGGGGCACCCGATTCGTCGAGCATCGAGATCAATGCTTCCCCGACCTTCAGTTGCGAGATCGCGGTTTCCGCCGAAAATTCCGGGTTCTGCCGGAACGTGTCGGCGACGACTTTGACGGCCTTCTGATCTTGCGGCGTGAAAGCTCGGAGCGCGTGTTGGATCCGATGCGAGAGTTGCCCTAGGACCGTCTGGGGAATGTCGAGCGGGCTTTGGGTGACGAAATAGATGCCGACGCCTTTCGAGCGGATCAGGCGCACGACTTGCTCGATCCGTTCGACGAGCGCTTTGGGGGCGTCTTTGAAGAGCAGATGGGCTTCGTCGAAGAAGAAGACGAGCTTTGGCTTCTCCAAATCGCCGACTTCCGGCAGTTGCTCAAAGAGCTCGGACATCAACCACAGCAAAAAGGTGGAATAGACTACCGGCGTGGAGAGCAGGCGATCCGCCGCCAGGACGTGGACATATCCGCGACCGTCGCCGCTGTTCTGGAGCAGGTCCAGGGCGTCGAAAGCCGGCTCACCAAAGAAGTCTTTCGTGCCCTGCGACTCTAGAGTGAGGAGCGCACGCTGAATCGTGCCGATCGACGCCGGAGACAAGTGGCCGTACTGCTCCTTGAACTGGCTCAAGTTTTCCATGACGAGCTTGATCAGCGCGTTCACGTCTTTGAAGTCGATGAGCAGCAGGCCCGCGTCGTCGGCGACTTTGAACAACACTTGCAGCACGGAAGCCTGCGTGTCGTTCAAGCCCATCAGCCGCGACAGGAGGGCTGGGCCGAGCTCCGAAAGCGTGCTGCGGACGGGGTGTCCCTTTTCCCCGTAAACGTCCCAAAAAATCGTCGGGCACGCGCCCGGGGTCGGAAGCGGCAGCGCCAACTCCTTGAGTCGAGCGCTCATCTTCTCGCTGAGCGTGCCCGGAACGGCGATTCCGGCAAGGTCGCCTTTGACGTCGGCGACGAAGACCGGCACGCCGGCGTTGCTGAACTTTTGCGCCAACGCCTGCAGCGACACCGTCTTGCCGGTACCCGTCGCGCCGCTGATCAGGCCGTGCCGGTTCGCGAGAGAAGCCAGGATTCCGAGGGGCTCGTCTTTGCTCGTGCGCGCTATTTCAAGAAGCATCTGGGGCCTGGTAGTGGAGTGATCGTGCGTTTGAAGTCGGCTCCTTACTTCAGCAGCTTGGCCAAATCAATTGAGAAGTATGAAACGACATGAAATTAGCTGTTTTCCGTGACCTTGCCATGCGGTAATCGGCGGCTTCAGTTGTTTAGCTTTGAAAACTCGTCCTCAGGATCCGTGCTCACGCTCGCCGTCTTGCCGTCCGGATACTTCGCAAGGCGCAGTTTCCCCTCGGCCAAGGCCATGGTGAAGTAGCGCAACGCGCCGATCTTCGGCGTCGAGCGCTTGTCGGCTTCTTCGAACTTGCGGCCGCTGATGTCTTTGGCCTGGCCTTGGGCCCAGTCGCTGTAGCCGTAGCGAGCTTTCGTGTTGAAGCTCTCGACCCTGGCAGCGACCAGCAATGTTGCCGTGTACGAACGGAGCTGCTGCCGCACGGTGGTGTAACCGGCGAGATCCGGCGGATCGATGTGAGTCGCGGCGTCGAAGACGCTTTCGTAGACGACGTTCTCGTCACCCGATCGGCATCCCGCTTCCTCGAAGTAAGTTAAGCGGCGGCTCATGCCGTCTTCGCGAATCTCGAAACGCTCTTGGCTCGAGCCGCCGTCCTCCGGGCTCGTACACGCATTGACCCAGGTGCCGGTCAGTCCGAGTGTGAGGAGGACGCCGTCCGCGACGGGCGCCTTCTCTTCGGACGACTTGTCCTTGCCGACGGCGCCGCAACCAAGAGCGAGGATGCTGATGAGGCAAAGGGATTGGAACCGCATGATGGATCTCCTCAAGAGGGGGTTGTCGGCACGCACACGGCGCCGACGCTTTCGAGATAGGCGACAATTTCCGCAAATTCGCTGAGCTTGGCGGCGCAAAGCGCCGGGCCGAGGTTGATCGCGTGATCGGCCTCATACAACAGCTTCAGAGTCGTGAGGTGACGTCCGCCGACCGCATAGGTCGCCGGAGTCCACTTGTAGCGATGCGTGGTCGGATCGAGCGGGGCGCCGGCGCGGATCAGCTCCGCGACGATCGCGTCGGCGCCGGCACGCGCCGCCGCCA
>JANOTL010000089.1:0-18058 GCA_031416315.1 Pseudomonadota bacterium | reverse complement strand
TCTTGCGTCGCGCCGTACCAGCTGCGGAGCGCGCCCGCCTTTTGCGCCTCCGCCTCGGTGACGCGCGCGAGCTCGACGGCGCCGGCGTCGTAGAGCTTCACCTGCGCGTCGTAGAGCTTCTCCGCTTGCGCGTAGGCATCGCCGTACGGAGGCAAGGCTGCGTAAAGCTCGGCGACGCGGCGCATGAGCTCCTCCGCTACGAGCGTGGCGCCCCGTCGCGCTTCCTCCGCCTTCGCCTTGAAGACGTCGACCTCGGCCGCGGCGCGCGCGACCGCGTGATCGCGCGGGCGAGCCCACAGCGGCCAGCTCAGCTCGAGAGCGATGCGACTGCCGAAGACCTTGCTTTCGGTCCCGTCCGGGGCGCCGAGGGGCGCGCCTTGGACGTCGGTGGCGCCGAAGCTGCGTTTCGCGGAGAGGACGAAGTCGATCTGCGGCAGAAAGCGCGAGCGATAGGCTTTCGTTAGCGTCTTTTCGGCTTTGGCGGCGGTCGTCTCGGCTTGGGCCTGGCCGAAGGTCGGCTTCGCCCCGGCCCGCAGCACCGGCGCGTTGGCAGGAAAGGGAAGGGCGACGCGGGCGAGCGCCAAAGCCTCTTCCTCGACGGGCAAGGCCTCGCCTGGGAGCGCGCCGCCGCCGATTGCGCGCAGGACGCCGTACCAAGCGCTCGAGCGTTGGAGCCGCGCGGTGACGGTCTGGGCGCGCGCCTCGCTCTCGCGCATCGTCGCGGAGTGCACGTCGATCTTGCCGACTTGGCCCGCGGCGAACTTGCGCTCCGAGATGCGGCGCAAGGTCGCGGCGTCGGCGGCGGAGGCGAGGCCAAGGCCCTCTTCCATCGCGGCTTGGTTGTAGGCAAGAAGCGCTCGCTCGACGTCGTAGCGAACCTGAGCGGCCCGCTCTTCCCGCGTGAGCCGGACGAGGGTGCGCTCGTCGCCGGCGATGTCGACGTCGAGCGCGTCTCGCCCCCCGCGCCAAAGGTTCTCGCGCAGGCTCACGCCGAGCTCGCGGTCGAGCGAGGTGCGCGTCGAGTCGAGGTCGAGGTCGCGGGAAGCGCTGCGCGAAAGCCCTGCGTCGAGCGCGATCTCCGGTTGGTAGACGGCGCGCGCCGCATCGACCGCCGCGTCGGCCGCGGTGAGGCGCGCGGCCTCGGCAGAAAGCGCGGGATGGCGCGCGAGGGCCAAAGAGACGATGCGCTCCCGGAAGGCATCGGCTGCGGCCAACTCGCGGGATATGGCGCCGTCGGCCGCGGCCAGGCCTAGACGCGGCACCAGGGTGCTTCGGTCGGGGAGCGCGGGATTGGCTTGCGCCGGCGTGGCCGTCAGGAGCCCGATCAGGACGACATTCGCGACCGTCGCGAAAGTCGGAAGTTTGGTCTTACTCACTCCGAAGCGCCTCACTAGGATCGAGCCGGGCCGCTTTCATCGCCGGCATCATGCCGAAAACGACGCCGCAGACGCCGGCGGTGGCGATGCCGGCGAACATGCCGACGGGGTTCAGGAGCATCTCTCCCGGCACGGTGTCTGGCAGGAGCCAGTGGCCGACTACGGCGACGAGGTTGCAGAACAGTGCGCCGAGGAGCGTGCCGACGACGCCGCTGACGGCGCAGAGGAGAATGCACTCGGTCAAAAACTGCCGTGTGACGTCGGCGCCCGAGGCGCCCAGCGCCTTGCGCAGGCCGATCTCGCGGATGCGCTCCGCGATGGTGACCAGCATGATGTTCATGATGCCGATGCCGCCGACCAGGATGCAGAGCCCGCCAACGAGCGCGGTAAGGCCCTGGAAAACCTTGATGAAGAGCATGATGCGGCCGATGATCTCTTCGGGGACGTGCGCTCGGAACGGGAATTTCAGCCCCGAGCGCAAGCGGAGCCACGACGTGACCGCGTCCGCCATCCAGCGGTGCTCGACGCCTTTTTCCGGGACGACGGCCATCCAGCGCACGCGTTTCTCGCCGGTGTACTTCGAAGTCATCGCCATCGGCACGTAGAGCCGCTGGTTGACGTCGGTGGATTCAAAGGTCGTGTCCCTTTTCGCGAGGACGCCGACGATGGTGACCGTCGTCACCAGATTGCCGCGGACGAGGACGGTCTCGCCGAGCGGGAAGTCGGGGTTTTCGATCCGCCCCCGATAGGTCGGAGGGAACATCTCGCCGGCGAAGTCGGAGCCGATGAGGGCGACGCGGCCGCCGCCCTCGAACTCGTGCGGGCCGATCATCCGGCCCTCCACGACCTTGGCGCCCTTGTCCAGGAGGTCGTTGCGATCGAAGACTTGCTGGACGCGGCCTTCAAAGGCGTTGCCCGCGGCGACGAAGGTCGCGCCGAAGTTGTCGCCCAACGGCACGATGCGGGCTTTGCCGGCGAAGGCGTTCTGCATGGCGATGAAGTCGGTGTCGAGGCCCAAGCCGATCCAGCCGCCCTGCTTCGAGTCGCGCGCGCTGCGCTGGTCGGGTCCGACGTAGATGCGGTCGGATCCGGCCTGATTGAAGATCTTAAGAATCACGTCCTGCGCCGCGGAGCCGAGCGTCAGCATGATGGTGATCGACGAGACGCCGATGATCAGGCCGAGGGAGGTGAGCGCCGTGCGGAGCTTGGAGGAGGCTAAGGCTTGCCAGGCGTCGTAGAGCGGGGCGAGGGGGGCGGCTAAGCGGAGGACGAGAGGGATGCGGTCGAACCGGTCCGCCTGCGCCAAAGGCTTCGGCGGAACCTCAGCATCTTCCGCCGAAGCCTTTGGCGAAGGCGGACCAGCTAGCTCTGTCGCAGTCTTCCCAGCCTGCGCCACATCGGCGACGACGACGCCGTCGCAGAGCTCGATCTTGCGCCGCGCGACGGCGGTCACCTCGGGATCGTGCGTGATCAGGATGACGGTGCGACCCTCAGCGTTCAGCTCGGCGAAAATCTTGAGCACCTCGCGCGAGGTGCGCGAGTCGAGCGCCCCGGTCGGCTCGTCCGCGAGCAGGATTTTCGCGTCCATAAGCAAAGCGCGCGCGATCGCGACGCGCTGCTTTTGCCCGCCGGAGAGCGTCGCGGGGTACTTCTCCGCCTGTTCTGGGATGCCGAGCCGCGTGAGTAGCGCGAGCGCGCGCCTGCGGTACGCACGCCGCGTTGCGGCGTCGGGCCGCGGCGTGAGATAGGAGAGCGGCAGCATCACGTTCTCGAGCGCGGTCAACCGCGGGAGCAGGTGAAACTGCTGGAAGACAAAGCCGATGGCGCGGTTGCGGAACGCTGCGAGCTTGTCGTCTCCGAAAGAGCCCGGATTCTCGCCGGCGAGCGTGAGCTTGCCGTCGCTGGTCGTCGCGAGCGTGCCGATCAGGTTCATCAGCGTGGTCTTGCCTGAGCCCGAGGCGCCCGTGATGGCGACCATCTCGCCGGGCTGAATGCCGAGCGAGAGCGAGCGTAGCGCGTAGAATTCGCCGTCCCCGACCGCGTAACGGTAGGAGACGCCGTCGAGCGTGACGGCGCTCATGAGCGGCCCTTGCCGCCGCCCAGGCCCTTCGGACCCCCGCGGCCGCCGCCGCCGCTCTTTTTGCGCTTTTTCCCGTCCTTGCCGCTGCCGCCCCCGTCGCCGTCGCCGTCGAGATCGAGCGCCGCGAAGTCGATCTCGAGGACCTTGTCGTTCTCGGCCAGGCCCTCGACGATCTCCGCCTCGGTCTCGCTGACGACGCCGACCTTGACGGTCTTCTCGGCATAGCCTTCGTCCTTCGACTCGTCAGGGACGCGGACGAGAGCTCGGTCGGGAAAGATCGCGACGGCGTTCAAAGGCAGCGCGAGCACGTTCTCGCGTTTCGCCAGGATCAGCTCGATCGTCGTATTCATCTCGGGCAGAGCTCGCGCATCCATCTGGTCGATGCCCACGTCGACGTCGAAATACGTGTAGCCGCCCTTGGTGTCGACGCGACCTTGCCCGCCGATGCGGCGGACGACGCCGGTGAAGGAGCTCTCGGGGTAGGCGTCGATCTTCACCTTCACGGGCAGGTCCTTGGTCACATGGCGCAGGTCGGCCTCGAGCACGCGCGTGCGCACGAGCAGGCTCGACATGTCGGCGATCGTCATGACCATGCGCTCGGAGGCCGAGGCGTCGCCGGCGCCGCCGCCCAGGACGAAGTCGCCCGGGCGTTTGTCGATCAGGGTGACGATGCCAGGGCTCGGCGCGTTCACGTAGACGATGCCGTTGTTCGCGCTCTTGTCGGACTTTTTCGCCTTCACGCTCAGGCCCAGGTCCTTCTCCAGGACGGCCAGACGGTCCTTCGCGGTGCGAAGGGCCAGGCGCTGCGCCTCGAGCGTCGACTCGTCGCGGGAGATCTGGGCTTGGCCCAGGAGCTCGCGGACCGGCCGCTTCTCGTTCAGGCGGGCGTTCTGCGCCTGGACCTCGAGCTCGAGGCGCTGCACCTCGGAGCGCTGCGCTAGGAGCTCGGTCTGGCCTTGTGCCTCTAGGGTCATGCTGAAGAGGAGGTCGCCCTCTTTCACTTGTGCGCCCTCTTGCACGGCGATCGCGGCGACGCGGCCCGACTGGCGCGGCGTAATGACGAGCGAGGTGACCGGGACCACGCGGCCCGCGAGCTGGAGCGTGTGCTGCACGGTCTTGCGGCTCACAGTGTAGGTGGTGACATCATCGCGCTGTTTGGCGCGCGCGCGCTGGCGCAGGCCAAACCCCACGGCGGCGAGGACGAGCACCGTGCCGACGATGGAGAGCTTTAAGCGACGGCTGGCCATGAGACCTCGCGGGGTGGGGGAAAGGGACACTGGCAGTATAGGTAAACTGCGGCGCCGGGCATGAGGAATTCCTGAGGCAAACCCGTGACGTGCTAAGCTGTCGGTGTGCAAAATCCCATGGCGAGCCTTCGACCCGTGTACGCGGCGTGCCGGCCTTTGGACCGGGCGCGCGAGCAGTTTTTGCGGCGGACGCTGGGAGTTGCGCTCGCGCGCGCGCTTTGGACCAACCGCGCGCAGCGGCACTCGGCGATGGCCGCGGGGATGATGACCTTGAATCTCGCGCTCGCGCTCGTTGCGCCGCTTTGGGTCTTGGCCCTGGGGCCCGCGATCCTCGGGGCGATGCATTTGGTGGCCACGGCGCAATATGCGCCGCGCGCCATGGCGCCGCTCATGCAGAAGTCTGCGGCCTGGAGCCAGGGCATGGCTTTGGTCCTCGGCGCCTCCATGATCATGGGGCTCGTGACGCCGTCGGAGTGGGCGCCATATTCGACGCTCGGGCTTTTCGCCGTGACGATTGCGGTGGTGTTTCTTTTGCTCAGGCTAACGCTCGGCGCTCGGATCGTGATCGCGGCGACGGCGGCGATGATCGTGGCCTTGGCTTGGCGGCATTTGGCGGTGTTTCTCGGCGCGATGGTCCTCTTGCACAACGTCTTCGCCTTCGTGCACTGGGCGGTCCAAGCGCCGACGGCGCGCGACCGCAAGGTGGCGCTCCTCGCGCTCCTGGCGTTCGTGCTCGTGAGCGGTCTTTTGTTCGTGCCGGCCGTCTTCGGCCTCGCCTTGCCGGCGGGCCTCGCTTTTCCGGGACTCTCGGCGATCGACATTGGCAGCGCGATCTTGCCGTGGACGGAAGACCCGACGCTTTGGACCGCTGCGACCTCGGCCTACGCCTTCGGTCAGAGCATGCATTATTTCGTTTGGTTGCGCGCCTTGCCGGAGGCGGCCGATCGACGGCCGATTCCATGCTCTTTCCGCCAGTCCGCCGCGCGGCTCGCGGCGCGGCTGGGTGACCGCGGCGCGCTCGTCGCGCTCGCGGGCGCCGTGGTGTTGACGGGGACTTGGATCGCGCTCTCGTACGGAGCGGCGCGGCAGATCTACTTCGCGGTGGCGGCCTATCACGGCTTCGCGGAGCTCGTGCCGCTCGTCGTCTTGACCGGCGCAACGTTAGCGCCGAGGAGGTGACGTGACGGGCGGCAAATCCAGGGACGCGACCGACGCGCGGTCACCGGAGCGGGCGAATGCCGAAAAAAGCGCGAGCGCGCGTCGCGCCAGCTGGGCGAGCGCGGCGCATCTCACCGTCGACGTCCTCGCGGTTGTCGCCGTACCTCTCATGGTCGTCGCCGCGGTCTCTGTCGTGACGGGCTGGGAGCGGCCGCGACTCGGCTGGCACGAGGTCTTTCCGGTCACGCCGCTCGGCCTCTTGCAAGGCGGCTGGCGGCAGCTCGAAGGCGTCGCCTCGAGCTGCGAGCTCACGGCTCTGCGCCCCTTCGCCGCCGTCGGCTACGCGGCGACCTTCTTCGCGACCGTCGTGCTCGAGGCGCCGTTCTACGCGCTCGCGCTCGGCAGGCGCGGCCTCGTCCGCACGACGCGGATCCTCGCCTGGGGCAACGTCGCCACGCATCCGATCGTCTTTTTCGCGCTGCCCTGCCTCATTCCGAACTATCGGGCGTTCGTGCTCGGCGCGGAGCTCTTCGCCCCGGCGGTCGAGATCCTCCTCGTCCTGGCGATGACGCGCGACGCGCGGGGACCGCGGCCGCTCACGGTCGTCGCCTTGATCACCTTGGCGAACTTGGCTTCTTGGCAGTTGGGGATCGCCGCGTACCTGTAGGCGACGGGTGGTCGATTTTGCGGTCAACCGCCGGCCGGCTTCCTTGACGCGGCAGAACGGAAGCTCGTAAAATTCGGGCACGCCACCCGTCCATAAGCAACGACCCGAAGGAGGGCTCCGCCCATGCTTCGCTCCCCGTGCTCCGTGCTCGCAGCACTCGCCGTCTTGGCCTCCGGAGTGCTCGTGGCGGTCGCCTGCCGCACGCCCGAGCCGGCGTCCACCGTGAAGGCCGAGGAGCCGGAAGGCCCCGTGACCATGCCCGACATGCCGGGGGGCGCCGCCGCCGCGACGCCTGTCGCGGCCAGCTCGAACGACCGCCGGGCCCTCAGCGCCTTCATCATCCTGAACTGATCGAACCGAGCTCGCCGCTCACGACTCAAGGAGCTACCGCATGCGTTGCTTTTTCGCGCTCTTCCTCGCTGGTCTTCTCGGTGCTACCGCTGCTCAGGCCGACCTCCTGCCCCCCGGCGGCGGCGTCTTCGGCAACAACTTCGTCGTCAAGAATTACGGCGTCGCGAGGACCGTGACCCACGGCGGCAACTTCCTCGCGGTCTCGGGCGACCTCGGCAGCCTCAAGCTCACGCTCTCCCAGCCGAACAACGACATCGGCAACAACTGCATCAAGATGGCAATGCTGAGTCAGGCGAACAAGGGCACGTTCTCGGTCGCGCACCCGAAGGTCGGCGTGAACGTCGACGTGACGAAGACGGGCGGCTGCGTGCTGACGGACGCCGTCAACCCGTAAGGCTCGCGGGGGCTCAAGGCGTCGGCGCCGGACTCGCGGGCTGCGGCACCGCGGGTGCCGGCGTGGCCGTTTCCGGCGCAACCGCCGTGAGGTAGTCGACCTTCACGAACGCCGGCGCGTGCGGATACGTGTAGCTCTGGAAGCTCCGCAAATCCGGCTTCCCGGCGCTCTCCCAGGCCATGGTCCAAAGGCGTGCCAGGGTGCCCGAAGCGGCCGCCATGCGCTCGACGAGCACGGGGCGGAGCGCATCGCGCACGCTCTTCGGATCCTTGCGCTCGGCCTTGATATGCATGCCGCGCTCGCTGGAGCCCTTCTTCGTCACCGCAAGCTTCGCGTCCATCGCGCGCACGCTCGCGAGCCGCGCATTGCTATCGAGCGTCAAAGACCAAGCGAGCTCGAGCGGATCTTTCGCTTTCGCGAGCCACGGCGCCGGCCCTTTCATCGCCGCGTCGAGCACATCTTGGTCGAACCTCAAGTCGAGCACGTTGACGACGTCGTCCTCGAAGTATTTGTGCACGCCACCTTGGTCGGTCGCGTAGCCGTTGTAGTCGTCCGTCGTGTGCCACGGGTTCGCGAGGTCGCCGACGAAATGGGCCATCACGCCGCCGTAGAGCAGCGCTTCGTCGACCGCGGCGTTCAGCTCTTTGCCTTTCGCGTCTTTGGCTTTCGCGAGCGCTCCGGTCATCAGCTTCCAGAGCTGCTGCACGCGAAAGGGAGCGCTTCCGGACGTCTTCACCGTCGGCTCCGGCGGACACTTGAAACCGTCGCGCGGCGCGGCGCAAAGCGCCTTCATCTTCGCCTCGAGGGCCGCCACGGTGAGCGGCATGTCCTTAAGCTCGGGCCTGGCCTTCGGCTCGACGAATTCGAGGTCGACGTAGTGCGTCGGCCCGTTCTCGTCCTCGATTTCCTTGCCCATCGCGCGCCAGACGATGTCGGGCACGTTGGCGAGGTGGCCCAGGACGTGCTCCTTGTAGAAGAAGATCGGCGCGAATCCGTCGTCCTCCGGCGCCCTTTCCATCACGAGCCGCGACGCAACGCGCGCGATCAGATCGTGGCCGCGCTCGCCCCAGGCGAGCGCGCGGGCGCTCACGACATTTCCAAGGAGGAACAGCAACAGAAAAGCGCGCGAACGGAAGGACATCAGAGCGTCGGCCTCAGCGGGGATCAGGGAGAAGTGGAGAGACGCTACCGAAGGCCGCCGCAAAACGGAAGCACGTTCTCATCCGACCACCGCGTTTTCGCGTTCTTCACCCCAACTTTACGAAATGTCTGGATTTTGCGAGACACGGCGAACCGCCGAAAGGCGCGAGGTGAGCGTCATCACACACGTCTCGGAAGTTATCCACAGCGAGTGTTGATAAGTCCGGACGAGACCCGCGAATGTCCGCCCGACGCCGTCTTTTTGCCGATTAGCCTAAAGAATGATCAGCAGACGGATCGGTTGCCCATGCGCCGCGTTTTTGCGATCTTGTCGTACCAAGAAACGGACGTGCTCATGGACCCGACTCGCATCAGCGCCATCGAAGGCAACTCGCAATGGCTCGACGGCGGCGCGATGTTCGGCAACGCGCCCCGGGCCGTGTGGGAGAAGTGGGTCGAGGTCGACGCGAAGAACCGCATCAAGCTCGCGAGCCGCGGGCTCTTGATCGAGATCTCCGGCGTGCGCATCCTCTGCGAGGCCGGCATCGGAGCCTTCTTCGAGCCGAAGCTCGCGGAGCGCTACGGCGTCACCGAGCGCCGGCATGTGCTTCTCGACAGCCTAAAGGCGCTCGGGCTCACCGACGCCGACGTCGACCTCGTCATTCTCTCGCACCTGCACTTCGATCACGCAGGCGGCCTCCTCCCATCCTACGAAGAGATCGCCGCCGGCAACGACCGGCTGCTTTTCCCGAATGCCCGTTACGTCGTCGGAAAAGGGGCCCTCGCGCGTGCGCGTGCGCCGCATGCGCGAGACCGCGCCTCGTTCATCCCGGGCCTCGTGGAGAAGCTGGAGGCTTCCCAGCGCATGGTCGTGGTCGAGGGCGAGCGGCTGCCGATGGCGGTTCTGCAAACCCTACGTCCAGACCTGCGCGCCGCCGCCGACCGTCTGGCGTTCCGTTACACCGACGGCCACACGCCGGGCCACATGCACACGCTTTATGCGCACGACGGCGGCCGCACCGTCTTCTTCGCCGGAGATCTGATCCCGGGCACCGCCTGGGTGCACGCGCCGATCACGATGGGCTACGACCGCTTCCCGGAATTGTTGATCGACGAAAAGCAAAAACTGTACGAGCTCGCCGTGCGCGACCATTGGCTCGTCTTCTTCACCCACGACACGAAGATCCCGGCGGCCGAGATCGGCGTCGACGCGAATGGTAAGTTTGGGCCGGTGGTGCCGCGGACGGAGCTAACGAGGGCGGCAATCTAGGAACTTCAAGCCGCCCCAACCTTAGACGGCAAGAGGATCAAAGCCTCATCCGCCGAGAGCCCACGCACCGTCTTGACGTTCGGGAACGAGCGCACCGTCACCCCGATCTCGTCGAGGCGCAGCAGCGGCAAGCTCGCGTTTTGATACTTGCGTAGGGCCTTGGCCGCTTCTTCCGAAAGGATGATCCCGTTCGCCCCGATCGCCCGGGCGATGCCGGGATTCTTGGTCACCTCCTCGAGGCGGGCGACCAGGTTCACGTTCGGGCTAATGACGGTGTAGTCGATGCACGAGTCGGACGAGAGGTTGCCGACCACGACCTCGCCGTAGTGGATGGCGATGCCGAAATTAAGCTCCTCGCCGCCCGACTTGGCCCGGATCGCGTTTTGCGCCCGCGTCTCGTCGATCAAGATGGCGGCCAGCTCCAGCGCGAGGTCGGTGGGCGAGGCGCCGTCCTTGCCCGCGTCCTCCTCGATGAAGAGGAAGATGCAGTCGCCGATCAATTTCACTTGGGCCACGGTCTGCGCTGCGTCGACGACGTTGCGGAAGTAGCCCTGGAGGAGGCGCGCCATCTCGAGCGGCTCCATGTTCGCGGAGACGCGCGAGTACCCGCGGATGTCGGCTTGCATCAGCGCCGCGCGCGTCGTCCGGGGCGTCAGGACGGTGCGCAGGTTCTCCTCCATCGTGAAGTCGTCGGAGAACTTCGCCACGAGCACTTTGGTAAGGAAGCGCTCGAGGATCTCGACGCGACTCTGCTCGGCCAGGACCTTGTAGTCGAGGAGCTTCTGGTCGACGAGCATCTTGATGCGGTGCCAGTGCTCGGAGACCTCGAGCTTCATGATGTTGACGAATTGCGCGACGAGCCGCTCCTCGTGCGCCGCAAAGCTGCAGGAGAGCCGCACCGCGCCGAGGCGGCCGGAGGGCGAGTCGACCGCGAGCTTCAGGCTGAAAGAACGCGCCGAGGCCGGCGTACGGCCGATCCGCTTGGTCATCCGCGAAACGACGGTGTCGAAGGCCGCGGGCTTCGGGAGCTCGTAGTGGCCTCGCTTCCTGCGCTCGAGCAAGGCGAGCAGCGCGCTCGGATCGCCGGCCGCCGCGTAGAGCTCGCGGTCGTAGTCGACGAGGTCGACGTCCCCGTTCGGGAACTCGACGCGCCAGACCTCGCGGATGCCTTCTTCCAAAGACTCGAGCGTGTTCGACGCGGAGAGCTGGCGCCTGAGCCCGTCGGCGAGCCGCACCTCGCGGCGCATGCAGTGGAACAAGAGATAGGCGTAGAGGAGGCTGAGGAAGGCCGCCGTGAACGCCATCGAGGCCATGGCTTCCAGCGGCATCAAATAGGCGCCGCGCGCCAGGTTGAAGCCGGCGAGGCCAGCTAGGCCCCCGAGGACGATCAGGGCGGAAAAGACGGCGCCGAAGGGGCTGACGAAGATGGCGACCGCGAACAGGGCCGCGGCGAGGATCAAGGGCAAGCTCGTCATGAAACGGACGCGCGACGCATCTTCACGGCGGATCGCCTGGTCGGTCAGGAGGTCGTCGAGAAAGCGGGCCGCGAGCAGCTGCTCCTCGACGACGCCGTCGTCGGTCGCGGTGGCCGATCCCGGCCCGCGGAAGCGGCGCATGTCGGCGCGCGCCAGGATCACGACCTTGCCCTCGAGGCTTTGCCGGCGGTCCGACTCGATGAAATCCGCGAGGGAGACGCGCTCGATCCGGCGCTGCGTCAGGAAGTCGCGCGTAACGAGGCCCGGACTCGACAGACAATGTTTGTAGCCGAGTTGCAGAGCCTCTGCCGTCCCGGCCGGCGGCACGTCGCTCGAGCGCGGCCAGCTCGCCCCGCTCATCGTCGCCATCCGCGCCTCGCGCGCATAAGTCGCGGCCCAGGCGAGCGACGACGGGATGACGAAGGCGCCGCTGTGCGCCGCGTCGGTGATGTAAAACTGCATGCACCGGATCACTGGCGACAGGCCGAAATGCGTGCCGAACCCGAAGGCGCGCTGCGCCTCGACGAAGCTCTGGTCTTCGATCAGGCGAAGGGGCAGGTAAGGGAGCTCCGGCACCGCTCCTGCTTTCGTCAGGGTGATCGACGGCAGGAGGCGCTCCTCCTGATCGGGCGTCAGCTCGGCGCCGGAGCGGATCTCGAGGCCGGAGCCGACGTAGCGGCCGTAGCCCTTGATAGCGGCCGCCAGCGCCTCGTCCCGGCTCTTTGCAGCGCTCTTGTCCTCGGCGGTCTGCTTCGCTTTCTCCAGGGCTTGGAACTGCAAGAGGGAGAGGACCCACGGGTGGCCCGAGCTTTGGAGCTTGGCCAACATGGTGGCGTAATAGCCGCGGTCGATCGGCCAGCCGTAAGCGTCGAGCGTCCGTTGATCGACCTCGAGGAGCATCACGCGCGAAGGCTTCGCGACGTCAGGGCTTTGGTAGCCGAGCAGCGTCGCGTACACGCTCTCGCCGACCATCTCCCAGGCCGACTGCGGAATGATCGGGAAGAAAGATTGCGCCGCCAAAGCCGGAAAAAGGACGGCTAGGAAGGTGCAGCTCCTGTACCAATGCCGCCGCCACCACGCGCGCACAGCGGCGGCTACGTGGGAGGCGAGGCCTCGGGCTGGTTCGGGCGTGGGTTTGTCGGCGACGAGGCTCATCGGTCTCCGTCGTTTTTCAAGGGGCGCGGGTCGAGCTCGCCGCCTCTGTCTTTGTCTTTCTTCTGCAGGGCTGCGGTGCGCGGCGCGCCTTCGGCCCAACTCTTTTTCGTGCATTCGCGGGCGCCGGTGCGCGCCTCCGCGTTGAAGTCGATGCCCGAGGCGAGCGCCTGGTAGTAGCGCTCGTACGGGATGCGGTTCAAGCTCACCATGCGCCGGAGGATCCCCTGGACGATGTCCTGGAACGCCGGCGTCAGGCGGCCCTCGCAAAAATACTGGTAGCGCGCCTTCGGGTTCGGCAGGAGGGCCGCGAGGTAGGCCGACTCCATCAGCGTCAGGTCGAAAGGGTGCTTGCCGAAGAAGTGGTCGGAGGCCTGAGTGATGCCGAAGATCCCGGGCCCGAACTCGATGATGTTGAGGTAGATCTCGAGGATCCGGTCCTTGTCGAGCACGTTCTCCAGGTGCCAGGCGAGGAAGAGCTCCTGCATTTTCCGCGAGATCGTACGCTCGTGGCTCAAGAAAAGGTTCTTCGCGGTCTGCATCGTGATGGTCGAGCCGCCGACGGCGACGCGCTTCTCGGTCAGGTTCCGGCGCAAGGCGCTGTCGATGGCGAACGCGTCGATGCCGCGGTGCACGTAGAAGCCGGCGTCCTCGGAGGTCGTGAAGGCGATCCCGACGTTCTTCGACACCTGCACCAGGGGCGTATAGCCCTTCTTCATCGGGCTGACCGAGATCTCGAGCGGCTCGTCGTCCTTGGACACCTCCCGCTGCAGCGTGAAGGGGCCGGCGAGATGCTCGGGCGAGTAGTCGAAAGGCTCGGCCTTGACCTTGCAGCCGTAGCGCGCGTCCTTCAAGTCGTATTGCACCGACTCGGGACGCGAGCCGTCGAAGGCGAATTCGAGCGTGGCGTTGGCGACGCCGGTGAGCTTGAAGCCCTTCAATGCCGGCAGGAGCCCCTGCGGCGCCCCGTCGAGCAAAGTCTGGCAGTCGGTCTCGGCGAGGACGAGCGAGCCCGCGAGCGCGAAGGCGCTCAGGTCGCGCTCGCCCTCGGCGTTCGTGAAGCGCTCGGGCAAGGTCGCCTCGAACGAAAGGCCGAACCGCGCGGCGCTCGCCGCCTTCTTCCCCGTCTGCTCGGGCAGCGAGACGGTCATCTCGTCCACGTTGAGCTGGCGCGCGGCGCCGTCGTATCGACCTTTGACGGAAAGATCGAAGCTCATCGGCCCGAGCGGCATGGTGCTGACGAGCGGCACCGTGATCCGCGTGCCTTTGCTCGCGAGGTCGGTCTCGAAGCTCCAGACGCCGTCCTTCCGCTCGGCCTTGGCGCGGCCCTTCAAGCTGACGCGCGGCGTGTCGCCCAGGACCGCATGGAAGGCGGGCACCAGGAACGCGGGGAGGCTCTGCAGGTCGAGGTCGCTCTCGAGGCGCGAGAGATCCTTGGCCAAGCGCCCGGCCACCGACCAGGCGCCCCGGCCGTTGCGCGCGGTGCGCTTGCGCAAATAGAAGCGGTAGGCGTCTTCCTTGGGCATCAGCTCGAAGCGGCCCTCGAGCGAGCGCTCGAAGACGCCGCTCCCAGTCTTCACTTGGCTCGCTTGGAACAACGCTTTCGAGCGCGCGCGGTCGATCATCAGGCGTAGACCCTTGACCGCGATCTGCGTGTCGCCCTTCTCGTCGACGATGGTGAAGGCGCCACCGCGGACGAGGAGCTTGTCGACCGGGAGGGAGGCGAAGGCTTTCTCGAGCGCGGCGCGCGCCGCCTTGCTCCGCGCCTTGTCCTTGCCTTCCGGCGAGGCGACGCCTTCGAGCTCTTCGAGCGAGTCCTTCAAAGGCCCCTTCAAGGCCGTCGTCGCCGCTTTCACGCGGGCCCGCTGGATGACGACGGAGGAGAGCTGGCCGAAGTCGTCAGCGAACGGGTTGAGGCCGACCTCGGCCGCGGCGCGGCTGATGACGACGGCGCCGTCCGCGCCGACGACGATGTCCTCGAAGACCGCGCCGCCGAGGCCGAGCTTGGTCTTGCCGATCTTGATCTCGACGCCGAGGCGCTTCTCGAGCTTCGCCACGGTCTGGTCGATTTTGCGGCGCGCGTACTTCGTCAGCTCGAGCCAGCCGAACGCCATGACGAAGAGCATCACGACGGCCGCGGCAGCGGCGATCGCGAGGCGCTGGGGGCGCAGCAGGCGTTTCAGCGACGTGGGGTAACGCAACGAGGGATCCGAGGAGTAGGGTCCGAGGCGGAGGAAAGGCGGGACTTCCTAAAGAATATCAGTGCTTGCGGCGGCGCGCGGCGGGCAAAGACTGCCCAGGCCGCGGAAAGCCGCAAAGGGTTTTAGTTTGGCCGTGGTTTCAGGCGATTACCTGGGCCGCGTTAGAACGGCTTAAACACCGCGAGGCCGACGATGACCATCATCAAGAGCGTCGGGACCTCGTTCAGCAGGCGCAGCGTCTTCCCCTGCGGCCGGTCCGCGCCCCAGGCCTCGAGGCGACGCAGGTAGCGCTTCATCAGCACGGTGGAGACGATCAGGAGCACGACCATGAGCAACTTGGTGTGCAACCAGCCCGCGCCTTTCATGATCTGCGGCGTCGTGGCGATCATCCCGAAGCCTGCGAGGATGGCGATGCCCATCGCCGGCATGGTGATCACGCGGTAGAGCCGGCCGAACATCTCGACGAGGACGCCGCGAATCTTGGCGTCCTCGCCGCGGTCGGCGAGGTTCACGAGCAGGCGGTAGCCGTAGAGGACGCCGCACATCCAGCTGATCACGGCGATCAAGTGCAGCCATTTGAAGAAGAGATATTGCAAGGACTCAGCCTTTCACGACGAAGTTGACGATCTTTCCGGGGACGAAGATCTCTTTCGCGAGCTCCTTGCCCTCGAGCCATTTCTTGACGCCTTCATGCTCCTTCGCGGCCTTCATCACCTGATCCTTCGTGGCGGTCTTGGCCGTGGTGAGCGTGGCGCGCACCTTGCCGTTCACCTGCACGGCGATCTCGACGGTGTCGTCTTCCACCAAGGCCGGGTCGAAGGTCGGCCAGGGTGCGTAGGCGACGGTCTCCTGATGCCCGAGGATCTTCCAAACTTCTTCGCCCAAGTGCGGCGCGTAAGGCGCCACGAGGAGCGCCAGGGTCTCGGCGGCCTTCCGCGTGATCTGCGGCTCCTTGTACGCAGCGTTCACCAGCTCCATCATCGCGGCAATGCCGGTGTTGAACTGCAAGGCCTCCGTATCCTCGGTGACCTTCTTCACGGTCTTGTGGAGCGTGCGCTCGAACTCGGGCGAGTTCGCGGGCGCGTCGATCTTTTTGCTGAGCGCGCCGTCTTCGTCGACGACCAAGCGGTAGACGCGCTTCAGGAAGCGGTGCACGCCGGTAATGCCGGTCGTCTGCCACGGCTTCGCGGCCTCGAGCGGCCCCATGAACATCTCGTAGAGGCGCAAGGAGTCGGCGCCCCACTCGGCGACGACGTCGTCGGGGTTGACGACGTTGCCGCGGCTCTTCGACATCTTCTCGTTGTTCTCGCCCAGGATGATTCCCTGATGGATCAAACGCTGGAACGGCTCCTTTGTCGAGACGAGCCCGCAGTCGTAGAGCACTTTGTGCCAAAAGCGCGCGTAGAGAAGATGGAGCACCGCGTGCTCGGCGCCGCCGATGTAGAGGTCGACGGGCATCCAGTACTTCTCTTTGTCCTTGTCCCAGGCGGCCTTGTCGTTCTTCGGGTCGATGTAGCGCAAGTAGTACCAGCAGGAGCCGGCCCACTGCGGCATCGTGTTGGTCTCGCGGCGGTAGGTCTTCCCGTCTTTCGTGTATTCGAGCCAGGCGCCCGCGCGCGCCAAGGGCGACTCGGCGTTGCCCGAGGGCTTGAAGTCATCGAGCTCGGGAAGGAGGACGGGAAGGTCGGCCTCGGCGACGGCAAAAACCTTGCCGTCCTTGTCGTGGGCCAGGGGAAAAGGCTCGCCCCAGTAGCGCTGGCGGGAGAAGAGCCAGTCGCGGAGCTTGTAGGTGATGGCCTTCTTGCCCTTGCCGTTCTTCTCCAGCCAGGCGCACATCGCTGCGATGGCCTCGGCCTTCATCATTTGGTCGAGAAAGCCGCTGTTCACCAGCTCGCCGTCGCCGGTGTGCGCCTTCACCGTGATGTCGGGCTCATCGCCGCCGGTGAGCACGCGCTTGATGGGCAGGCCGAACTTGACGGCGAACTCATGGTCCCGCTCGTCGTGGCCCGGGACGGCCATGATCGCGCCCTCGCCGTAGGTGACGAGGACGTAGTCGGCGATCCAGATGGGGGCGCGCTCGCCGTTGACGGGATTCAATGCGTAGGCGCCGGTGAAGACGCCGGTCTTCTCCTTGCCGAGGGCGGTGCGCTCCATGTCGGATTTGTGCGCGGCACCGAGGACGTAAGCGTCGACGGCGGGCTTTTGCGCCGGGGTCGTGATCTTTTTCACCAGGGCGTGCTCGGGCGAGAGCACGCAGAAGGTCGCGCCGAAGAGCGTGTCGGGGCGCGTCGTGAAGACGCCGAAGGACTCGGCCGAGCCGAAGACCGCGAACGTGACGTTGGCGCCGATGCTCTTACCGATCCAGTTCCGCTGCATCTCCTTCGAGCTCTCGGGCCAGTCGAGGAGGTCCAGATCCGCCAGCAGGCGCTCGGCATAGGCCGTGATCTTCAGCACCCACTGGCGGATCGGTTTTTTGATGACCGGGAAGCCGCCGACCTCCGATTTGCCGTCGATCACCTCCTCGTTGGCCAGGACCGTCCCGAGCTCGGGGCACCAGTTGACCGGGGCGAAGGACTCGTAGGCGAGGCCGCGCTCGAAGAGCTTCAGGAAGATCCACTGCGTCCATTTGTAGTAGCCGGGATCGGTCGTGTCGACCTCGCGGTCCCAGTCGTATGAGAGACCGAGCGATTTGATCTGCTCGCGAAAGCGCGTGACGTTGCGGGCCGTGGTCTCGCGCGGGTGCTTGCCGGTCTTCACGGCGTACTGCTCGGCGGGCAGGCCGAAGGCGTCCCAGCCCATCGGATGGAGGACGTTGAAGCCGCGCATGCGCTTGTGGCGCGCAAGGATGTCGGTCGCCGTATAGCCTTCGGGATGGCCGACGTGGAGGCCGTCGCCCGAGGGGTAGGGGAACATGTCGAGAATGTAGTACTTCGGCTTCGACCCGTCGGCATCCGGCGTCTTGAACGTCTTGTGATCGTCCCAGTACTTTTGCCAGGTGGCTTCGATGGCTTTGAAGTCGTAGTCGCGGTGGATCGCGCTCAAGAGGGGCCCTCCGGTGGAAGCCCTCATGTTACAAGGATAGGCCCCGGGTGTCGCCTGCTTGCGGGCGCGCACCCATGCGGCTAGAATCGCCTGAAACCTTCCGCATATTGAGACCTTGGAGCCACGATGCGCTGGTGCCTTCTTTCGATCGTCCTGCTGGGAAGCTGGTTTTTCGCGGGGCCGGCCGCCGCGGAGCCCTGGCTGTCGACGCGATTCGCGCAAAATTGCGCGGGCTGTCACGTCGGCGGCCGCAAGAATCTCGAGCCGGTCGATCGGCGCTGCACGCTCTCTTGCCAGGGCTGTCACGTGAACCCCAACGGCGGCGGCCTGCGCAGCCAATACGGGAAATTCAACGAGGACCGGTGGCTGCGCACGTTCTCGGTGCCGCTCCTGAAGCCGCAACCGTCGACCGCGCCGGTGGCGAAGCAGGTCTACGGCCAGCGTCCCTATAAAGGAATGAAGTTTGGTCTCAAAGGCGAGATCTTGAAGGACGGCGACGACGACA
>JANOTL010000088.1:0-27470 GCA_031416315.1 Pseudomonadota bacterium | reverse complement strand
AAGGACGGCGACGACGACAAGAAGAAGAAGGGCGCAAAGAAGAAGAAGGGTCCCGGCAAGATCGGCTTCCCGCACGTCGAGATCGCCAACGTCGCCCCGCCGGAGGAGCTCTACAAGCGTGATGGCCTCGAGTTCCGCAAGAGCGAGTCGCGCGACGAGTTCCTTTATCAGATCCCGCAGGAAGACCCATACCGTCAAGTCGAGCAGTCGAAGACCGACGCCGGTGGCGACGTGCGCTGGCAGGTCGTGCGCTTCGATCTCGAGTCCGAGGTCGCCGGCGAGTCGGTGAAGGCCGAGCGCTGGAACAGCTTCCTGATGGACGTCGACTTCGCCGTCCGGCATCGCCCCCTTTATCGCAACCTGCACCTGGTCTACGAAGGGCGCATGCAGGGGAATCCGGCGGAGAACGCCAAGTACGAGGACATGCTGAGCCAGGTCAAGATGCGGAGCCTTTACGCGCTCGTCGACGACCTGGCGTTCAACATCTTCGTGATGGGTGGCTATTATAAGCCGCTTTTCGGCAACTACGTCCCGGACCATTACGCGCTAGCTCAGGAGATGACGACCTACGCGATGACCGGGCAGACGCGAAATTACAACGTCCTCTTCAACGCCCTGTCGTTCGGCACGGCGCCGAACGTGCCCTACCTCAACGTCCACGTCGTGCAAAAGCAGGTCGGCGACCCCGAAGACAAGACGAAGGGCTTCGCGGCGAACACCGGCATGCGCTTCGTCTCCTTCGGCGGCTCCGTGAACTACTCGTATTGGCGGACGAGCGACGAGCGCGAGGGGCTCGCGCCGAAGACGACGCAGGTGGAGATGCACTCGATCGGCGGCGCGGCGAAGCTCGGGCGCACCGTCGCGGGCTTCGACGCCGTCAGCTTGAAGCGGGACATCGACACGCAGGACTACCGGCAGGGCGGGGTCATGACGTTGGACACTTATACGCAGTTCTTCCGGGAGAACTACGTGACGCTGGCGTATGCGCGCGGGAACACCAACGTGCAGCTCTTGCCGGGCGACTCGAACGAGATCAAATTGGGCGTCCGCTCGTTCCTGCTTCCGGGCGTCGATTTGATGACGGTCTACGAGATCCGGAACGAGACGACGAAGGATCCGACGACGAAGGCAGAGGCGAAGGCGTCGCGGAAGGGGATTACGTCGCAGCTGCACTTGTTCTTCTGAACTGAGTTTAGAACGGCTTGTCGTACTGCAAGAAGCTGATGAAGTAGTCGACGACCAAGATCGCGACGAGCGACATCACCACCGCGTCGGTGGTCGCCTTCCCGACGCCCTTCGCGCCGCCACCCGCGTAAAACCCCTTGTAGCAGCCGACGGAAGACAAGATCGCCCCGAAGATCGCGGCCTTCTCCATTCCCTGCAGGATGTACTTCGGCTTCACCAACCAGCGCATTTTCTCGAAGAAGGTGCCGACGTCGATGTCGAAGAAGGTGACGCCGACGACGAAGCTCATGAAGACGCCGGTCAGGATGAAAACGCAGCAAAGAAGCGGCAGCATCAAGATGGCGCCGGCGATGCGCGGGGCGACGAGGTAGCCGTAAGGGTTCACGGCCATGACGCGCATCGCGTCGATCTGCTCGTTGACCCGCATCGTCGCGATCTCGGCGGCCATCGACGAGCCGGCGCGGGCGGTGACGAGGAATCCGGTCATGACCGGCGCCAGCTCCTTCGCGAGTGCTATGCCCGAGGCCGCGCCGAGCATCGACTCCGCGCCGAAGGTCCGGAAGATGTCGCCCAGGATGAGGCCGAAGACGGCGCCGATCATCGCGGCGGAGATGATGACGATGCCAAAGGACTTGTTGCCGACGAACTCGAGCTGGCGAAAGAGCAGCTTCCAGCGGACCGGCGGGTAGAATACGCGCTGCACCGACACGCCGAAAAAGGTGACGTACTTGCCGACGTTGGTCACCGGTCTGATGACGAGCTCGCCGAAAAGCGAGATGCTGCGGGTCAAAGACGCCAACGGAAACTCCCCAGGAGCCGTGATGGGGCTCCCAGGGTCATTGTAGCAAAGGCACGCGTCGCGCTCCTGCCGGATCCCGTCCTCAGCCGCCCGCGGCGGACCACGAGGCGGTCTTGCCCTTCATGCGCGGCACCGCTTTCTCGGAGAGGTCGGAGAGTTTCACGAAGGCTTGGTCGTTGAGCTTCGCCCACTCGCCTTCGATGACGACCATGACGATGTCGCCCTGCGAGAAGGTACCGGCCGCGCCGGCCGTGTCGTTGGCCGCCGACTTGATCGCCGTGCCGTCGGCGACGACGAAGCGCACCACGCGGTTCGGATCGACGCCGCCGCCTTCCGGAGCGGCCGCGGCCGGGGCTGCGCCGCCGGCAGCAGGGGCATCAGCCGGAGCCCCCGTGGGAGCGGCTGCCGCCGTGGCGTCCGCGGCCGGAGCCTCGGTCGCTGGCGCGTCCGTAGCGGCGTCCGTGGCAGGCGCCTCGCCCCCTTCGGCCGACTCGTCGCCGGTGGCGTCTTCGCCGTCGGCTTCACCGCCTTCACCGTCCTCTCCGCCTTCGGCCGGCGCGTTGCCCTCTTCGTTCTCTTCCTCGCCGCTGCCCGAGCCCTCGGCGGCCTGGTTGCCGCCGGCCTCGTTCTCGCCCTCGGTGTTCTCGATGGCCTCTTCCTGCTGCTGGTCCCCGGAGCAACCGTGGACGGAGAGCGCCAACCCGGCGATCAGTCCCATCTTCAATGCGATGAACTTCATGTTCGTCTCCCTCGCGCGACGCGAAAAGAATTTTGCTTGCGTCCTTGCACGCAGAATTTCGGGAGATCGCCTGAAATCTTGACAAGGCCGGGCGGGTTGCCGCCAAAGGCCGCCGAATGGCGCACAGGAAGGCCCTTGATTCCACCGGGTTTCGACCGCGCCTTCAAGCTTTCCCCAAAATCTCCGAGGACCCCTCCAGGTAATTCGCGTGTGGCCTGGAGGACGATCCCAATGCGCAAGCTTCAAACGATTCTGCTGCTGACGTCGTTATCGACGGTGGGACAGCTCACCGCCTGCGGGAACGACACCGAATTCGAAGGGCCGAGCGCGAAAAAGTCCGCAGATCTCGTCATATCCCCGGCGCCGACGCCCGCGCCGCCACCCGACCCGGCGCCTCCGGCCCCGGGCGCCCCGGCGCCGGTGATCCCGCCGCCGCCGTCCGGAGACCCCGCGTACAAGCGACTGAACTGGTTTTGGCAGTGCGAGTCCGATCCGACGAGCGTGCCGAAGGCGGCGGACGACTCGTCCCTCGTCCTCCAAGGCGTCGGCCCGCACCGCTTCGACCCGGACCAGGTCTCCGGCACCAAGGTGACGCTCAGCGGCCGCCTGTGCCCGCCGGCGGCCCTCAAGCGGGACATCGTCTTCGTCATCGACACCTCGGGCTCCATGGGCCAGAACGATCCTCGCACCGGCAGCAACTGCGGCCGGCTCGCAGCCGTGCGCCAGGTCCTCCTCGCGCTGCCGGGGGGCGCCGCCAATTTTGGCGTCGTCACCTTCAACTCGGATCTCGATCGCACTTCCTCGCGTCTTTATGACAACGTCAACCTGCTCTTCACCGAGCTGGCCGGCGTGGGCGACATCGCCGACGTCATCTGCAACATCGAAGGCGGCACCAACTACGAGGCCGGCCTCACTCGCGCTTCGGCGCTCCTGGCCGCGGGTCGCGCCGATGCGGCGAAAGAAATCTATTTCGTCTCCGACGGCCAGCCCGACTCCGGCAAGGAAGGCATCCAGGTCGCGACCCAGCTGAAGTCCATCGGCGTCTACTCCGGCACGACCGCCGCCCCCGTCACCATCGCCACGATCATGCTCGCCGGCAATGATGAGATCATGTCGACCCAGATCGCTTCCCGAGACGCGAAGACGGGCGCCCCGCTGCACGCCTTCGTCGCCCAGGTCTCCGGCCTCGCCAAGGCCTTCGACGGCTTGGCGTCGAACGAGATCGTGAGCGCCAAGCTCGAGTACCGCGCCGTCGGCTCCTCGAAGTGGCTCGCGGTCGATCTCCTGACGCGTTTGGACGCGCAGTTCAATTTCACGCTGCCTTCCATTAACATCGATCTAAGCAAAGAGCCGGAAGGTCTGGAAGTTCGGTACGAGTACCGCGACCGCCGCGACCACGTGTTCGAGAGCGGAGGAAAGCTACTATGGACGGTCGAGGACGTGTTGCCGCCGGTTGCGGACGAATTGCCGCCACCCTGATGCTCTTGGGCGCGAGCGTCACGGCGCGCGCCGAATGCCTCTCCCTCGTGTCGGGGCCGATCGTGCTCGACGTGCAGGGCTGCAAGGCGATGGAGCCGGAGACCTTCTTCGATCCCGCCAAGTCCAAGTACAAATGGATCACCGACCTCGACGCCGCGGGCAAGAAGCAGTTCTATGCGACTTACCGCGGCCTCTACATCCGCGGTAAGGTCGTGAAGTCGTCGGCGATCAAGAAGGGCCTGTCGAACGATCCGGGCGCCCTGAACGGCGAGACGATAGGCGCTTACATTCCGCCCGGCGGCGGCGCCTGCACGGCTTACAACGGCAAGCGCCTTTCGGCAGAGGTCAAAGAGATTTGCTGTGACGGCTCGGGTGACGCCCCCTGCCTCCTCGCGACGGGCTTCATTTTGGGCGGCATCCAGGTCGCCGGCACCGCCGGCACCTCGGCCGGCGACGCCGACCGGCAGAAGGCGAAGTCCTCGAAGGATTACCAGGAAGCGCAAAAGCAGTTCGACGCCGGCAACATGAAAAAGGCCGTCGCCGCGTACGAGCGCGCGCGCAACAGCGGCGACATCGACGTCCTCGGCCTCTACAACATGGGCTCGGCGTATCGGAAGCTCGATCAGTGCGGCGACGCGATCAAACCTTTGAAAATGATCTACGACAAAGAGATCAAGAAGCAGATCTGGGCCGACGAAGAGCCGATCGCGCGGAAGGCGATCTTCTTGCTGGCGAAGTGTTATGCAAAGATGAACGAGCCGAGCTTGTCGACCTTGATTCTGCAGGGGTACTTGGTCGAGCCGGACAAGTATCGGTCGGAGATCAAGGAGAGCTTGAACCACAAGGACTTTGGCTGGATTCACACGGCCAAGGAGTACCGGGAGTACAAGAAGGCGGCACAAAAGAAGCTCAAATGACGGCGGCGGCCGAGCGTCTCATCGTCGGCTGCTTTCTTTCGCTCAGCCCTCCGTGAGCGCATTCCGCAAGCCCTCCACCGCATGCCGACGGTGACTCACCCCATTCTTCTCGTCCGCGGTCATCTCCGCCAAAGTCCGTCCGCCCTCTCCGACGAGAAACAGCGGATCATACCCAAATCCATGCTCCCCCCGCGCTGCATCCGTGTTTTCGACGATCCGCCCTTCGCACGTCCCGCGGAAGTAGCTCTCCACTCCCTCTTCGTCGACGAAGCAAAGCACGCACACGAACCGCGCCGCCCGCCGCGCGGCCGGAACACCTTCCAGGTCCTTCAGGAGCTTGCGATTGTTGGCGACGTCGTCTCCGTCCTTCCCCGCGTAACGTGAGCTGATGACGCCGGGGGCGCCACCCAAGGCCAAAACTTCGAGGCCGGAATCGTCGGCCAGGACCGCGGCGCTCAGGCCTCGGGCCTCGAGCTGCCTCCGGACGACCATGGCCTTGATCCGGGCGTTGGCCTCGAAGGTCGCGCCGGACTCGTCCCAGGAGGTCGCGGGGTCTAGATCCCGGGCGAGGAGGACACGAAAGCGCGGACCGAGCATCGCGGCCAGCTCGTCGAGCTTGTGGCGATTGTTGCTCGCGAGGTACAAGGTGCGCATGGAGGGAACCTCATGGTGACCGCGGATACCATCGTCTCGAAGCTGCGCGAGCATATGCCTTCGGCAAAGATCACGGCAACCGATATGACCGGCGGCGGCGACCACTGGCGCGTCGTGATCAAGGCGTCGGAGTTCAAGGACAAGAGCCTGGTCGAGCAACATCAGATGGTCTACCGCGCGCTGGGCGACCTGATGAAGAAGGAAATCCACGCGTTGGCGCTGGATACGCAGGAAATCTAGGCTCGACGCCTACTCCTGGTGCCGAATTTTCTGCGACTTCTGCTCCTCGCGCCGCGCGTTCTGGACGAGGCGCAGGATCTCCGGGGAGTGCCGCAGCGTGTGCAGCATCGAAAGTAGGACGAGCCGCTCGTTGTGCGCGTCGACGGCGAAGATCCCCATCTCGCGGAAATGCTCGGTCAGGCGCTCGATGATTTGCTTCGGCTCCACCCGCCAGGTTTCGACGATGCGCTGCACCGGGCGCGTCGCATAACGCTCCTCGATGAAATGCATGATCGGTACGCGGTCGGCCCTCACTTCTCCTCCACCTTCCCCTGGCGCGCACGTTTCGGAGCAGAAACCGGGCAGCTTTACAAAATTCCGTCAGACCGTTCGTTTCGCTCGTCAAAACGAGATGTTAGTGCCAAAGCGCAGGTCGATCGTGCGCAGCGAGTTTTGATTCATCGGGCGTTTGCCGTGCAGCTGCGTCGACGTGGAGAGGTCGAAGCTCCGGCTTGGGCTCAGCGCGTAAATGACGCCGACGGCCGGGATCCCGAGGGAGGATTGCAACACGCGCAGGCTCGGGATGTAGGTCTGAAAGCCTGAGAGGCGGAAGCTCGCCGCGAGCGCCTCGGTCATGGGCTGCGTGAAGAGGAGGTCGTACGACGAGGTCGTGGCGAAGAGCCGCCGCCAACGCGGCAGCATGTGGAGGCGGAATTCACCGCCGATCCACAGGCGCGAGTGATCCCCGCTGATGCCGGTGAGCTCCAAGGCAAGGCTGCCGTACAGATCGTCGGCGTCGACGCCCAGGGCCCGGATCGCCGCGTCGGGGTTAGCCTCGATCTCGCCCTCGACGTCGCCTCTTCCCTGCGGGCCGCCGAAGCGGTAGCCGACGCCGGCCCAAGGAGACGTGCCCGCCGCGACCTGGTCGAACCGGTGGCTCGTCGCGATCCAGACGCCGCCGCCGGCGACGGCGCGATGGTCACCATCGTCTTCGTGGAGCGTCGGAAGCGTTACCCCGGTGCTTTGGTTGTACTCCCACGGCCAGCCCCCGCTCATCAGCCAGTCGGGCGTCACGGCATAGGTCAAGGACGGGAGCAACAAGACGGCGGTTACCTCCGCGCCGCGCGCGAGGGGAACATATTGGTCGCGCTCGTAGTGGCCCTGCGGCTCGACCGACACCAGCTCGAGGCGCGCCGTGACGGTCCCCGCCTCGGGTTCGGCCTCGCTCGAACGCGGTCCGGTGCGGCCGCTCGGCAAGGCGCAGAGGAGAAGGCAAGGCTCGTAGCTCGTGTCGCCGTGCGCCGCGGCCGCGGTCGAGGTCGCAGAAAGGGTGGACAGAAGGATTGCGAGGAGGCGCCGCATGCGTCGACTTTAGCACGGGGCCCGGGTGCCGCTCGAATCCGCTCACGAAATGCGAGGCGCTGTCGGTGGCCCTTCCTAGCCCGCGGCCCTTAGGCTCGGCTTCTGGAGGACCTCGCCCATGCTTTCCCTCTTCTTTCTCGCCGCCGCCGTGTGCACGGGTCCCGACGCCATCGATCCGGCGCGAGAGCTTTACGTCGACGCGCCGACGGTGATTCACGACCAACGCGCCGATCCCGGCGGCCCTTGGCATTTCGCCAGTATTGTCCGCTCGCTGCTCCCTGCGGGCGCGACGGACGCAGAAGTCTCCCGCCTCGTCACCGATTGGTTCTGGAGCTGGGAACGGGAGCAAACTTTGACGCCCGACCCCTCTAGGCCCGCCAGCCCGGAAAATCCGGCGCGCGTGCTTCTGCCGCGTCCCGGCGTCGGGACGGCCGTGATCTCGCCCTGGCTCAGGCCTCGCGCGCCGCACGAGCGGCGGCCGGGGAGGTGGAGGACGGCTCGCTGAAGCTCGCGCTCGCACCGTTCGCTCTGCGGGCCATCGTCTACCGGCCCGATTTGCGGGACGAGGCGCGCTGTGCGACGTCGGCGGGCGAAGGACGTTACGTCTTCGCGGTCTTGAAGGAGCCGACGCTTAATCCGGCCGCGGTCAAGGGTCGCGACGACGTCGAGCAATTCACGTTGATCTTCGAGTTCGACCTGCCGACCGGGCTGCGCACGGCCCGAGATTGGGCGTCGAGCTGGCACGCGCTCGGCGCGACGCCGGCCGGTAGCTACCTCGAGCGGCTCGAAGCGTTGACGCGGAGCTTCACCTACGGCGCGACGCTCGGGCAGATCCGCAGCAACGAGATCCTGGTCTTTCCGAGCGAGCTACGGCAGTTTTCCTTGGACGAGGTCGTTCCGGGCCATTTCGCCATTCGCAACGCGGCGCTGGCGCAAACCCCGGATTGGTCGCTGACGCATGGCGAGGCCCTGAGCCAGTGGGCCTACGATCATCAGAGCGCGATTCTGGCGGAGTCGCACCGGATGCCGCCGGCCCTCGGCGGCCTGACGGCCTTGGCCCCGCGGGCAAAGAAGTGGCAGCTGCAGAATCCGGGCGGACTCTCGGCCGCGGACCTGGAGGAGCTCCGCTTCAAGCTGTCGAAAAACACCTGTAACGGCTGCCACGCGTTCGAGCATCCGAGGGTGGCGAACGTCGACGGGCTTTGGCACGTCGCGCCGGACGGGAGGACGTCGCGCCATCTGCGCGACGAGGAGTTGCCGCGGCGGGCGGCGGAGGTATGCGGCTTGTTGAATGCGGAAACTTGCGCGGATAGGCCCTAAGCCTTCTTCAGGTCACGCCGACACTTTCGCGCGCACTCGCTTCACGAGCAAGACCAAGCCCAGCGCCAACGCACCCGCGATCACCCCGGCCACGGCGTTGATCAAGGACGACGCCATCACGTCGAGCACGACGCCGATGCCCGGCACGGCGGCGGCGCTCGCGGCGACGGCCTCGATCCAATGATGGAGGGGGGCGATGCCGTGGGTCAAGATGCCGCCGCCCACCATGAACATCGCGACCATTCCGGCGACCGAAAGGAATTTCATCAGCAGGGGGGCGACGGCTAGAAGGCCGGCGCCGAGCTTGCGTAGGAGCGTGGGCCAAGCGCCGTCGCCCGCGCGCAAGCAGAGATGAAGGCCGAGGTCGTCGAGCTTGACGATGCCGGCAACGAGCCCATAGACGCCGACGGTCATCGCCACCGCGATGGTCACGAGGACGGCGACTTGCGTGCCGAAGGCGGCGCCCGCGACCGAGCCGAGCGTGATCACGATGATCTCCGCCGACAGGATGAAGTCCGTCCGGATCGCGCCGCGAATCTTGTCCTTCTCGAAAAGGACGAGGTCGACGACGGGGTCGGCGACGGCGGCCACGAGCTCGGTGTGATGCTTCTCGTCCTCGCCCGGTGCCGCGAGGAACTTGTGCGCCACTTTTTCGAACCCCTCGTAGCAGAGGAAAAGCCCGCCAAGCATCAGGAGCGGCGTGATCGCGACGGGGATGAACGCGCTGATCGCCAAAGCCGTCGGCACGAGAATCGCCTTGTTGATCATCGAGCCCTTGGCGACGGCCCAGACGACCGGGAGCTCCCGGTTCGCGTCGACGCCGGCCACTTGCTCGGCGTTCAAGGCGAGGTCGTCGCCGAGCACGCCCGCGGTCTTCTTGACGGCGACCTTGCTCAGGACGGCCACGTCGTCGAGGAGCGAGGCGATGTCGTCGATCAGAGTCAGTAGGCTGGTTCCGGCCACGGTCGCATCCTCGAGAGCGGGGAAAGAGGTCCTTCAACGGTCGACCGAGCCGTCAGATTATCGCGGCGTATTGGTCCGGCGGCAATGTTTGAAACGGTCGGGACGGCCGCGCCGCCTCAAGAAGCGGAGGGCGGCGGCTCGCCTGGCGTGGCCGCGTTTGTGCGATGGCCGAGCTCTTCATAACTATCTGTTTTTAAAGTTATTTTAAGCAAGCAAAATCTTTAGTCAAGGGCTCCCTGCCGCCGAGCCGAAGGGGTGGGATCTGCGATCGTGGACCCCCGAGAACTACTGGCAGCGGAGAAAAGCGCATGATCATCAAGGCAAAAGTTCCTTTCGTCCTCGCGTCGCTCGCGACCCTCGCGATGACGGCGACGAGCTGCTCGAAGTCTTCGGGCGGCGGCGGCGAAGCCATTAAGAACGCCATCCAGCAGCTCCCGCAAGGCGCCGCTCCGGTCGCGCCGCCGGCCGACCAAGCGACGGCCCCCGCTGCCGACGAGGTCGTGCCGCCGGCTGAGGAGGTCCCGACCGCGGAAGTCCCGCCGGCCGTCGATCCCGTCGTCGATCCCCTCGAAGAGGTCGTGAGCGTCTCGGGCGTGTTCAAGGTCGCGGAAGACCGGGACGGCGGAGGCCTCGGTCTCTGGCTCGACGCCGGCGGCACGGAGCGCGTCATCGTGGCCACCACGACCGACGGCGTCAAATTCAAAGGCGCCATCGACGACACCACGGGCGCGTACAAGGTCGACGTCCCTGCGGGAGTCGAGTTCGCCATCGTCGTCGAACTGCGGGGCGCCGACGGCACTTACGCGTTCGAGGTCGCAGTGACCGTGCCCGGCGCCGACGGGAAGCCGGAGTCCAGCATCTTCGGCGCGGACGGCGTCATCTCGATGAACGTCGTCTACAACCCGAAGAATAAGCTTGCCTCGGGCAAAATCGACGTCGAAAAGAGCACCTCGCTCAAGCCGTCGAAGCTCGCGGCGATCAAAGAAAAGAAGAAGCTCGAGCCGACCGTCTTCGCCAAGCCCTTCACCGGCGAATGGAAGGCCGGCATCAAGGGCCAAGAAGGCGAGTCCGCGGCCTACGTCTACGGCGTTCCGGTCGGCAACGTGTACTTCGCCCAGGCCCTCGACAAAGTCCGCCTCTTCGAGTCGAAAAAGATCGCCGAGGCTTGCGGTCTGGCCGCGGGCGGCGAGCCCGTCTTCTCGATGAAGGGCGTGCCCATCAGCTTCAAGAACATCGACGATTTCAATGCCGGCCTCGGCGGCGTTTATGGCGTGCTGTCGGCCGACGTCAAAGCCGAAATCGACGCGCTCGTCGAGCGCGACACGACTTGGCAGAAGCAAAGCTGCGCGTACAACCCGTACACGCCCCAGGACTGCAAGGTGGTCTCCGCGCCGGCGGACGTCACCGGCTCGTATGACGAGTGGTACCAGGACGAAGCCGGCAATTGGCTCAGCAAGCTCGTCACCTACTCGTATCCGGGCTACTACGCGCTCGAAGAGTTCGATGCGCTTGCCGACGCAACGGCGGCGGGCTCCCGCGACCAAGTCTGCCAAACCTGGCTCGAGTGGAACGGTGACGGCGAGGCGATGGCCGAAAAAGAGCGTAACCGCGACTGGACCCTTCCCTGGTGCTCCAATTCCGCGACCGCGCTCGACCACTCGACCGGCCTCGGCAACATGAAAGTTTTCGTCGACGCCGCCGGCAAGAATTTGAATCTTCTCTGCCGCGTGACCCAGACGTACCACTACAAACCAGTGGATTCGACCCAGTCGAACCCCGACGGCGAGCAGTCGATCCCGTCGAGCTATCAGTACCTGATCCAAGACACTGCGCAAGGCGCCACGGAAGCCGAGGCTCTCGCGGTCTACCGTCGCCCCGAGTGCGACGTCACCGTGGGCGGTCCTTTCAACGGCCGTCTCGCTGCCGAAGCGCAACGCACCCGTGAGCTGATCGGCGAGCTTGTCCAGAGCGCGTCATGGTCCAAGGGTCAAGACATCTGCGCGCGCTTCAAAGCGCCGACCGACTTCGCCGCCAAAGGCGGCTTCGGCCAATGCGCCAAGTTGTTCGCGAACATGGGGCAGGGCTACGGCCAAAGCGAGCCCTCCGACGGCGGCGCGTCGCCAGTGCCGGAGGTGCCCAAGGACGGCTTCGCGCTGAACGAGCCGACCCCCGCGACGATGTCGGTCGAGGCGTCCGAGCCCGTGATGTGGGAAGCGCCCCCGGAGCTTTGCTACCAAGCGCAGAACGTCTTCTATAGCCTCGGAATGAAGGCGCAAGAAGGCAGCCAAAAGCTCGTGAAAGATGAGTTGCAAGCGGGCAACCAGCTTTGGGTCGGTCTCGAGCAAGCCCCTGTGCTCTGCCCCCTCTACTTCGCCGCGAACCAGGGTAACTGGTACGAGACGGCAGACCAGTTCCAAGGTTGCGCGACGGAATTCGCCGCGGCCAGCTTCGATGTGCAGGTCGAGGCGATCCTCGCCATGAATAAGCAGTGGGCTTCGGCGCTCGAGCGCTTGTCCTGCCTCGCGGGCCCCTCGGTCGCGGCCTCGGTCTCCGACCTGTTGGCGAACCAGTGTCTCCCCAGCTACTACATGCACTGGGAGTGCGACGGCGCTAACGGCTGCTCGCAGTCTCTCGCATGCAGCGGATCGCCGGAGCCGCGCAGCGCTTGCTACGACGCCAGCGGCTCATTCAAGAGCACGGTCATCGGCCAGATCGGCGGCGAGTTCACGCTGAAGCCCCGCTTCAACGGCGCCTTCGAGCTGACGCGGGTGGACGTGAACTCCTACCAAACGCGCTTGTACGCAAGCGAGCAGGAGCCCAATGGTGGCCAGGAAAGCTGCGTCGACACGATGACCAGCTCGCTCCGCGGCCGTTTCCGCGATGCAACGCAAAATAGTTTCGCTGGCGACTTTGCCATGAACTACGCCAGCAGCTGCACCGGCGTCGAAGTGGGCAAAGTCAACGAGGCCCTGGCGTCTGGTGGGCAAGATTCGTCGGCACCGCGTCCGCCGATGGCGGCTCCGGCGCCCGCGCCATCCACGCAACCGAGCGGCATGGGCCTCGCCGAAGGTGCGACGTCAACCAGCGCGCCGTCCGAGTCTCCGCGGCCGGCTCCCGAGGACCGAAGCGCCGGCGAGCGTGGCGAAGGCGCGCACTTCCTGCCGCTCGTGTTCGAGCGCCTGTAAGCTGATGGCGTGCCGCCGCTAGGGCGGTGCGACGGAAAAATTTCGTTTCGAGCGCCCCGGATCCGCATCCGGGGCGCTTTCAATCGTAGCGGACCGTAACCGCCACGTTCAAGGCCCGGCTCACCATACACCCGAGCTCGGCCGCCTTGAGCGCCTCCTCTAGCTTCTCCCGATCGAGCTCCGCCCCGACGGCCCGCAAGCGCAGTCGGTGCTCCACCGCGGTCAGGTGAAGGGTCCGCCCGTCGAATCCGAACGTCGCCTGGCTCGTCACCTCGACCGCCTCGGCCGAAAGGCCGCGGCGCTCGAGCGCCGCTGCGAGGGTGATCGAGAAGCACGCCGTCGCCGCCGCGAGCAGCATTTCCTCGGGATTCGAGGCTTTTCCCGGCCCACCCAGCGAGCTCGGGACGGAGTAGCCCGTCTTCAGCTCGCCGGCCTCGACCAGGCCGTCGCCGGCGAGCCCCCCGAGCCAGACGCTCTTCGCCGTGAATGCATGCGTTTTCACCTAGCGTCGCTCCAGGACCGCGAACCAGGCGCGCGGTTTGTGGGGAAGGGGACCGTGGAAGATCGTCCTCTCGCAGCTCAGGACGGCGAAGGCGGGCTCGAAGACGAAGGTGAGATCGCGGCGGGCGAACCGCGTCGGACCGACCGGCGCCTCGCGCTCTTCGTCGCTGAAGCACTTCAGAAACAAGAGGCCGCCCGGCCGGAGGAGCGCGGCCATCGTCTCGGCGAAACGCTGCCGCTCCGATTCCTCGAGCACATGGAGGAGACCGCGGTCGAAGGCAAAGTCGAAAATCTCGCGCAGGGCCGTATCGCGCACGTCGTCGACGACGAACTGCACGCTGCCTTCGAGTGCTTCGGCCTGCGTGATCGCCGCCGGCGACAGATCGGTGCCGGTGACGGTGAAGCCGCGCCGCGCCAAGGCGACCGCCTGATGCCCGGCGCCGGTGCCGACGTCGAGGAACCGTCCGGATCGCAAGGCGCGGCGCTCGAGCTCGCCCTCGAGGTCAGGGTCGAGCGCCGCGCTATGCCACGGCAGCCGCTCCGCCGGGACCCGCGCGTAAAGCTCCTGCCAGTCGGGATGCCGGCCGCGCAGGGGCGTGCCTTCAAAGGGATTCATGCATTTCCTCTTCGCGCAGGGCGATGCCGCCCAGATTCTGCAAGAGCGGCGCGTTCTCGCAGGCCAAGTACTCGCAGCCGTCGGTCGCGCTGCGGTTCTCGTGATGGTGCCAAGCCCAAACGGGAATGTAGACGGCGTCACCGGCCTCCCAGTCGACGACATGATCCTCGATCACCGTGCGGCCTTTGCCCTTGGTGACGTAGAGAATCGTCTCGTAATTGTGCCGGTGGCGGCCGGTGCGTCCCGCGGGCACGATGCCGCCGAGCGTGACGCTCAAAGTCTTAGCCGGCAGGTCAACTAGATGAACGGGATGCTTACGCTCGGCGCTAAAGCCCGCGTCGGCGGCCTGGCCGGCGACGTTTCGGTGGATCAGGGTGTCGGGAAGCGCGGCCGTGAGCGCCGCCGGGACGCGGGCGAAATCTTTAGACGTGTACGCGCTCATCGTTTTCGGCCTCCACATGCAGCGGAAAGGGATGCGCCGGGCGAACGGCGCGGAAGAAAGCGACTCGCGCCGCGATGAGGCGTTGCGCGCTCTTGCGCAGCGCGACGCGCTTCGTCGGATCGGCAAGGACCTCGCGCTCGATGATCTTGCCGAGCGTGATCGCGTGCTCGTCGTCGGCCTCGATGTGGAGCGCGAAGAACTCGAGGTGGGCCTCCGGCTCGCCGACGGCGCGCAGGCCCGCGAGGATCTGACTGTAGACGTGCGGCACGATCGCTTCAGCCCCAAGGCAGAGCGCACCCAGCCCGACCGCCGGGTCGGGATCGGCGCAGGCCGTGAGCATCGCCTCGACCAGGGCACGCGTCGCCGGATGCACCGGGACCGCGTTGGCGTCGATGCGCATCGCGATCATCATCCGTCGATAGAGGAGCGAGTGGGCGACGCCGCCGCCGGCGCCGAGCCCGAGCTCCTCGAACAAGTTCTCGGCGAGCTCGGCGCGGTCCGCCTCGTCCTTCAAGTTGCCCATGAGCGCGCACAAATAGCGGGTGAAGTGCCGCGAATAGTGGAACTGCTGCGCGATGAAGGCATGGAGTTCGGCGCGGCTGGCGCGCCCGCTCGCGGCGCGCCTGAGGAGCGGGGCGTCGTCGAGCTCGGCGATCCACGACGGCTCGATCAGCGGGCTCCAGCGTGGGTCCAAGGGGATCACGGTCACGAGATTTCCTCCGGGTTGATGGGGTGGGCGGTGCGCTCAAACATGGTAGGCATCCCGCAGCTCGCGTTTTAGGACTTTGCCGGTGGCGCCGAGCGGGATCTTGCTCGTGCCGACGACGTCGACCTGCGCAAGGAGCGGCCGCTTCAGCTCGGACAGGACGGTGTTGAAGCGCGCGCGTAAGCCCGCCTCCGTGAAGCGCGCGCCTTCCGGGCGCAGCCGCACCAGCGCGTGCGCCTTGCCTCCGGCGTCGAAGACGCTGCAGTCGGCGATCTCCGGCACGTGGCGCATCAGGAGCTCCTCGGTTTCGAGGCTGTAAAGTGGGCCTTCGGCCGTCGTCACCAGGTCGGGGACGCGGTCGACGTGGTAGAAGCGGTTCTCCTCGTCTTTGTAAACAAGATCGCCGGTGAGCCAGTAGCCGTCGAGCTGCGTGCGGTAGGTGAGGAGCGAGTCGTTCCAATAGCCCGAAGTCACCGAGGGGCCGCGCACGCCGAGGCGGCCGACCGTGCCGGCGCCGAGGCGCTCGCCGCCTTCGCCGAAGACCTGCGCGTCGACCCAGTCGTGCGGCTTGCCGACGCAGCGGCCGTAATCGTTCGTCTCCGGCGTGTGGACGTGACGGAAGAGGGAGAAGCCCATCTCCGACGAGCCCATGCCGTCGACGAAGATCGAGCCCGCGATCTTCCGGCCGTCGGGCAGGAGGCGGTGGCCAAAGGCGACCAGGCGTCGGATGTGCGTCTCGTGCGCGGCGTCGCCGCCGTTCATCCAAAGCATCACGCTCGCGAGGTCGAATTTTTCCGGCTCGGCCTCGGTCAGCTCGACGAAGGTCTGCGGGAACGAGACGACCATCGTCGGCTTCACGCGGTCGATGGCTCGGACGAGCGCGTGTCCGGTGTGCGTCGACAAAAGGTAGACCGGCGTCCCGTTCAACAGCGCCAGCATGATGTAGGCGATGGCGCAGTTGTGTGAATGCGGCAAGGTCGACAGAATCTGCGTGTTACCGGGCGTCGGCGGTTGGCTCAGGCGGAAGCGGATGCCGTGGAAAAAGCGCTGGTGCTGCAGGAGCACCGGCTTCGGGATGCCCGTGGTCCCCGATGAGTGCGCGATCATGATCGGGTCGTCCGCATGGTGCTTGTACGGGTAGCGCTGCGGCAAGCGCGCCGGCTCACCTCGTCCGATCGTCGTCGCGGTCGCGTCGGTGACGAGAAAGGCCAGGCTCGAAAGCGGCGTCTCCGGCAGATCCGCCAACGCCCTCTCGCGCTTCGGTTCGGTATAGAGGCCGAAGGAGCCGATCCGCTTGACGTGACCAGCCGCGACGGCAATCGGCATGTTGCCGTTGATCAGTGCCGGGATCGCGCCGAGGCTCGTCAGCGCCAGGAAGTGGATCAGGTAGGCGCCGCCGTCGTCGAGGTAGATTGACACGACGTCCTTCGCCTTCACGCCGGCGCCGGCGTACCAGGCCGCGTAGCGCGTCGAGACTTCGAAGAGCTCCGCAAGGCTCAGGGTCGCGAACTCGCGCCCGTAAAACGTGCGGACCGGCCTCTCGAAGGTCAGGATCGGCAGCTCGCGCGCCGGGTTGGCGCGCACCACATGCCAAAGGAAGTCGCCGGCGCCGAGTTCCGGATCGGCCGCGAGCGCCGCCCGGAGCTTGGCGTCGAGGTGCGTGGGTGCTCGAGACATGGGATCCTCGTCGAAAGAAGTGAAGAGGGAGGTCGTGAGCTCAGTAACCGAGGCCGTCGCGCCAATCTTCGTGGGAGCGGAAGAGGTAGCGGGGCTTGCCGAAGCTCGAGACTTTCGCCAAAGCTGCATGGGGCACGAGCCCCGTGACCGCGCGCACGCTCGCCTTGACGCCGAGCCGAAGCAGGATGAGGCGCGTCAGCTCTTCGGCGGCCTTGCCGGCGTGCCCGGGCGCCGCGTCGATCTCGATGGCCAGCGCCTCGCCGCCGTGACGAGCGCGCCAGAAGGTCACGCCGTGCTCCATGGGCAAGGAAAACACGCAGTCTTCGAGCTGGATCGGGTAGAAGTGGGCGCCCTGTACCGTGGCGAGATCGGCGGCGCGGCCGAAGACCTCGATCGTCGGATGCGGTGAGCCGCAGGCGCAGGGCTCCGTCTCGATTCGGACCTGGTCCTCGAGCAGGTAGCGCACGAGCGGCATGGCCTCGCGCTGCAGGGTCGTGACGACGAGCTGTCCCGTCCCGGAAGGCGCGCTCCTGCCGGTCTTCGCGTCGAGGACCTCGGCATAGACACGGTCGGACCATAGATGCAGCCTTCCGGCCGTGCACTCGCCCGCGAGGCTCCCGGTCTCGGTCGAGCCGTAGTCCTGGAGCACGCGCTTATTGCCCCAGAGGTCGGAAAGGCGACGCTGGCGGGCGGGGCTCAAACACTCGCCGGCGACGAGAAAGGCGCGCAAAGCCGGGAAGTCACGGCGCGGATCCAGCCCGGCCAGGCGCGCGGCGGCCTCCCAAAGCATCACCTCGGTCGGCAAGCACCAAGAGACCGTGATCGGGAGATCCTTCAACAGGCGGACGACCCGGGCATAGCTCATGTTGGACGAGCGATTGTCCGCCGGCACCACCAGGGCTCCGCGCGAGCGCGCGGCGCGGTGCATCTGATGCGCGGTCGTCACCATCGAGTAGGGCGTCTTCACGAGGACGGTGTCGTCCGGACCGAGGCCGACGGCGTTACGCAAAAAGCGCGAGGTCACGTCTTCCCAGTCCGCGTCGGTGAAGTAAGACGCCGTCGGCTCGCCGCTTGTGCCGCTCGATTCGTGATAGGTCGCGAGCCGCGTGCGCTCGACCGCGAGCATCCCGAAAGGATAGGCGGCGCGCAGGTCGGTCTTGCGGGTGAGCGGCACCGCCTGCCACGCATCGTCGTCGAGACGACGCAGCCGCGGCAGCCGGGGCTCGTAGAACGGCGCCTTGCGCGCCGCCGCGAGGACGTCGAGGAGGCGGTCAGGGAGCATGGGGACTCATCCACTTCAAGCTGTTTAGACGGAGGTAAGCGGCGCGCTCCTCGGCGGTGAGGGCGAGGCAGTCGAGCTTCGCCAGCTCGGCGCGCGGATCCTGGAGCGGATACTCGCTGCCGAACAGGACGCGGTCCTTGCCGAGCATGCGGAAGGCCGCGGCAATCAAACCGGTGAAGGCGCCCGAGGTCTCCAGCGCCACGTTGTCGAGCGGCGCGATCCGCTCCAACGCGTCGAAATCGGCCTGACCGATGCCGCCGTGACCGAGGACGAAGCGCACGCTGCCGTGCGTTTTCGCCAGGGTCACGAACGCCGGCAAATCGAACCCCGGCCTCGCGAGACAATGCAGGTAAACGGCGTGCCCGAAACGTGCCGCCCTTTCGATCAACCCCCCCGTACGATGATCTGAGAGCGGCACGCCGTGCACCGCAGGACCGAGCTTGAGCCCGGCGTACGCGTGTCCGTCGCGCTCGTATTCGGCACTGCCCTGCAAAGGATTGGCAAAGTAATAGGGGATGAGGCGCCCCGGGTGCGCCGCCGCGTGCCGGAGCAGCGCGGCGTTGTCGGCGGACGCGTCGGTGCCGCCGCCGTAGGAGATCTGGCGTGCGAGCACCGCCGGCGGCACGAGGCCTCCGAAGACGACGAACGCGGCTTCGACGTCGAGGCGGTCCATCAGCGCGACGAACTTCGCCGCGCCTTCCGGGTCTGCACGCAAATGCGCGTGTGCGTCAATGCACGCCAAGCGCGGTCCCTCCGTTCGAAGCTTCTTCCGCCAGCGCCAAAGGCGCGGCGTTCATGACCCGGTCGAGCTCCGCCAGGATCTTGCCCGGGCTGGCGCGGCCGAAGACGTTGCGACCGACGCAAAGGCCTTTGGCGCCGGCGCGCACGGCTTCGCGTGCCAGCGTCAGAAGCTCCTGGTCAGAGACGGTGGCGCCGCCGGCGAAGTAGATGGCGGTATCCAGCGCGTGGTCGGCGACGATCTCCGGCAGCTCGAAGGCGAGGCGCGCGGCCGGAGGCGGCGCGAGCTTCAGCGCATCCGTGCCGAGCTCGACCGCGAGGCGGATCAAATGCCTTTGGCGCAGGATCCGCGTCTTGTCGCCCTCGTGCTGCACCTTGTCGTAGAGCATGGTCAGGACGGGCAGGCCCTCGCGGTGCGCCTCGTCGACGATCCGGCCGAGGAGCGCCAGGTTGTGCGCGTCGTTCTGCCCGTCGAAATTGACCTGGAGGGAGACCGCGTCGGCCCCGAGGCGCAGCGCCGCGCGCACGCTCGTGACCGCGGTCTTGGTGTCGGGATCCTGGGCGAAGGAGCTCATGCCGTTCAGATGCACCATGACGCCTTGGCCTTGGATCAGGCCCCGGTCGCCGAGACGCTCGACGATGCCCTTGTGAGCGATCACGCCGGCGATCGCCGGGTGGCCGATCCAGCTCGCGATCTCGGCTAAGTTCCGGATGCCGCCGAGCGGCCCGAGCGTAAGGCCGTGGTCGATCGGGACGAGGACCCCGGCGGTGGCGCCGCGCCGGGTGAAGCGGGATAAACGGATCGTGCGGGCACTCATCGAAAACCTCATGGGGGCGAGGGGGACGGCTCAGGACTCGAGGATGGTCTCTTCGACCTTAATGCCGACATGGCGGCCAGGGCGCGCCGGGTAGGCCATCACCTCGTCGCCGGCTTTGAGCTCGGTGACGTTGAGCGGCTCGCCCTTCGCCGAGAAGATGCGCACGTGCCAGTCGTCCTGCATCAGGACGTTGATCATCTCGCCGGTGTCGAAGCGCGCCTCGATCAGCCGCAAGGGGCGCACCTCCGTCTTGATGCGGCCGACGGCGGCGCGGCGCGCCTTGCCATCGAGATCGACGATCATGACGCTGGCTCCGGCTCGCAGCTCGCTCATGTAGTCGGTGCGATCGGCGAAATTGTAGACGTAGCTATGCACGGCGCCCGCGTTGACGCGAAATGGGCGCAGCTCCATGTACGGGAGGAAGAAGACCTCGGGACAGCAGAGGATGCCGCCCTGCGAGGTCGAGCCGACCAGCATGCCCTCGCGCGGGGTGAACAAGGTGGCGAGGTCGATGCAGCTGCGATAGCCCATGCCGACGGGAACGCTGCGGACGATGGTTGCCGGCTTCAAGGCGATGTGGGCCTCGCCGCGAGCCGCGAGCCGCCCCAGGAAGTCGTCGAGGACCGCGTGGTTTTTCGGCGAGAACATGACGCCTTCGGCGCCGACCTCCATGACGCCGAGCGTGACGACGGCGTCGTCGACGTCTTCGGAGGTCGAGATTTCTTTGATCAACACGGTGTTGGTCGGCTGCAGGGTCGCGATCACCAGCTCGAGCGGGATATTGGTCGGATCCTTGAAGCGCAGGATCAGGTAATCGTGTTTTTGACCGCGGTCGATCGCGTCGTGGAGACTGTCGCCGTCGTCGACATACGCGCGCAGGCAGGTGGGAAAGCCGGCGCCGCGCGCTTGGCTCAGGATCCTCTCGTCCGCGCTGGCGACGACGCCGTGCTGGGGGACGAGAAGGAGCTCGGCTTCGCCTTCGACCGCGACGATCGGCAGGAGCTGAGGGCCGACCTGCGGCACGAGGGTCGCAAGATCATTGGCCTTGAGGAGGATGCCGGTATAGCCGGAGCGGCCGAGGCGCGGCAAAAGGCTCGCGGCGTCTTCGCCGAGGAGACTGGCATCGAACCAGAGCTCGGCGCCGCCTTGCTTCTTCGTGGCTTCGGGCGAAGGCGTCGGCGCGAAGCTGCGCAACGTGACGGGTGCTTGCGATTTCATGGGAGGATCCTTCAGTTTGTGATCAAGAGTGCGGGAGCACGAATCGGTCGTGGAGCGCGCGCATGACGGCGAGCGCCGCGTGCGCATCCACCCAGCACGTGATGGCGCCGGATTCTGCGGTGATGCGGCGCACCGGCAGCTTCTCGCGCGCCAAATGCGCCATCACTTCGGCCGCGAGGACGGAGTCGGCGGCGTCGCCGACCAGGGAGACCTGCGCCAACTCGGGTTGCGCGAAGGCGCTCTTGCAGGCGACCGCCCGGCGAAAACTTTCGACCTCGCTCTGCCGCAGCTCGACCATCACGCCATCGACGAGGAGATGCGCGAACTGCTTGTCGCAGGCGACCGCGAGCCCGGGATTGCCGTCGGCGATGCGGGCGGGTCCGACGCGCGTGCCGCGCTTGACGGTCGAAGCGAAGCTGGAAAGGACCTCGAGCTCGATGCCGTGCCGGCGGGCGAGGGTGACGCTGCGGGCATGCAGCACTTTCGCGCCGCGCTTCGCGAGGATCTCCATTGCGTCGTAGCCGACCGCGGTCAGGCGCCGCGCCTCTGGGACTTGCGAGGGGTCGCCGCTGTAGACGCCGTCGACGTCGGTGTAGATTTCGCAGACGCGCGCGCCGAGCGCCGCGGCGACTGCGACGGCGGTGGTATCGGAGCCTCCCCGCCCTAGGGTGGTGACGCGGCCCTTGGCGCTCACACCCTGGAAGCCTGCGATCACCGGGATCTCGCCCCTGCCGATCGCGCGGCGCAAGGGTCTCGGGTCCAAGGCTTTCACGCGGGCGTCGCCGTGGGGTCCATCGGTACGCAGGGCGAGCTGGCCGCCGAGAAAGGAGCGAGCTTTCCCGCCCAGACGTTGAATGGCGAGCGCCACGAGCGCGGCAGCCGCCTGCTCGCCGGTGGCGGCAAGAACGTCGACCTCTGCGGGGTCGGGAGCCCCGCCGAGGGAGCGGGCGAGGCCGAGGAGCCGGTCGGTCTCGCCGCTCATGGCGCTGACCACGAGAACGGGAAAGACGCCTTCGGCTTGCGCCTGCAAGGCGCGCTCCGCGACCGCCCGGATGCGCTCCAGCGAGCCGACGGAGGTGCCGCCGAATTTCATCACGAGCGGTTCCATGGTCGTTGCCTCAGTAAAACGTCAGCTCGACCGGTCCGCCGAGCGGGAAGCGGGCGCGCAGCCGGTCCTTGACCGGTGCCTCCAGCACCTCGCTCAGATCGATCACCTTGATCTCTGCCGCGTATTCCAAGCGCTCGAGGACGGCGTCGGGAATGGTGACGAAGGGGTTGTCGAAGAGGTGCAGGTTCTCGATGTGCGGGTTGGCCTCGAGGAAGTCCTCGGGGAGCGAGGTCAGCTCGGTGCCGAACATGACCAGGGTTTTCAGCGCGGGGAGCGCCGCGAGGAGCCCCTCGGGCAGGCCCTCGTTGAGCGGATTCCGCGTGATGTTGAGGATTTCCAGGGCCGGCAGGTTGGCGACGTCGTCCGCGGTGACGGTCGCGAGCTCGCGGCCGGGGACCGCAACGCGCTTCACGGCGGCAAGGTCTTCTGACGTGATCTGATCGCATGGCTTGGCGAGCGTCGACGTCAGGAAGGCCTCGAAAGGCGCCTGACGCGCGCAAACGCTCACAAAGACTTCGGAATCGGCGAGAGCTGGCGGGGCGACCGCGGCGAGCGCGGCGAGAAAGGGGAAGACTCTAGTCACGATTTGCATGTTGGTAACCTCCACGAACGAAGCTACAGGGGCGCCTTTGCGAGCAGTACTAAGGGCGGCTCACAATTCGTGATCGAATTTGATCGGACTGGTCCTAAACCGTCCGTGTTTGTGGTAAGACAGGCGCGATGACGATCGAAGCCCACTTTTATCGCGGCAATTACGGCCGCATCTTGGCAGAGACGGTGGATTCGCCCGGCGGCGTGATCCCGCCGGAGGCGGCCGGCTTCGTTATCGGCGCCCTGACCTTTCGCGGCCGCTTGGACGAGGCGGAGTCGACGTACCGCCTCTTTCAAGGCGAGATCGACGCCGTCACCGGCTTCGTCGCGCGCTTTTTCCTCGGCATCAACCTCTGTCGGCATTCCCACTATGCGCGGGGCCGCCGGTACCTCGCGCAAAACTTGCGCGAAGGCGTGCGCCATCCCTGCGCTAAAGTCCGCTTTTACGTGTGGCAGGGCGCGGGCTTCTACCGCCTCGTCGGCTGCCGATACCAGGACTCTCTGCGTTACGCCTCGCTCGCGTTGAACGCGGCGCTGGAGGCGAACTTCCTCTACGGCAAGGCGCTGGCGTCGGATCTGATGGCGCACAGCCAGGTCGGTCCGGGTCAGATCCAAGCGGCGGGCGAGAGCTTTCGGCGCGCGCTCGGTTACGCTGAGCTCTTGGGTGACGGCGGCCTGCGCCAAGCGATCCAAGTTTCCCTGGCGATCCACAGTGCGACGCACGGGCTGGGTCCCGAGCGAGACGTCGCGCACCTGGAGGCGGTCGCCGCGGAGCTCACGTCGGAAGACAACTACTCGAAGTCGCGGCTCCTCCTCGAGCTTGGCCGCCAGCATCTCCTGCGCGGCCGCAAGTCTCGCGCGAAAGCCGCGCTCGACGAAGCCTGCCGCCTCGTCTACGGCTCGCAGAATCGCCGCTACGGCATCATTCTCAACATGCGTTACGCGGCTTTGATGCGGCTCGAAGGGGAGCATCTGCAAGCCCTGAACCTCGTCCGCAACGCGGCCAAAGCGCTCGATCCATTCGTCGACAAGACGGTGGCGACCGAGGTGCGCGGTCTCGAGCTGGTCCTGCTTCAGCGCGTGCCCTGCCCTTCGCTCGACGCCGAGCGCGAGCGGACGCAGAAGGAGCTCGCCGAGCTCACGCGCTTTACCGGCCGCGCCGTGAGCCAGCGCATGCTGAGTCGCGACGTCTTCCGCGGTTACAACGGCCAGGCGCTGATGGGCGACGATCCGCTCGGCGACCTCGTCGACCTCTCCGTCTCGCGGTCCGAGTCGGCGGTGCGGCGCATCGTCGAGAGCGGCTATCTGCAGCTCCTGATGAGTAAGCTCGCGATCGCACCGGGAACGGCCGGCTTGCTCGTCGACCTCCTGCCCGGCGCCTTGCTCGCCTACGACAGCGGCGAGTTGCATCTCGTCCCGAGCGGCGTCTCGCAGGTGTTCCGCACTTTGCTAAAGAGCCTCGCCGCGGGCCACGGGACGAAGGAAGAGCTCATCCGCGAGATCTGGGGCTACAAGTACAATCCGCTCAAACACGATCAACTAATCTACACGGCGGTTTCTCGCCTCAGGCAGCTGCTCGGCCCCTTCTCTGGTTGGATCGAGGTGACCGAAGCTGGCTATGCGCTGCGCTCGGGCCTCAGCGCAGGCTTCCTCGGTGGCACCTTGCACGTCGTGGCGACGGCCAAAGCGGAGGAGCCGCAGAGCGAGCGGCTCAACTACCGCCAGCTCGGCATCGTCGAGCATCTCAAAGACGAGAGCTTCTGCGACGCGCGCACGATCAGTCAGAAGTTCTCGGTATCCGAGGTCTCGGCGCGCCGGGACTTGGCGCATCTCACCAACCTGGGGGTTCTCGTTCGCCACGGCAAGGGGCGAGCGACTCGCTATAGCATGAGGGGGCTAGCATGATTCGTTCCGTGATTCCGAAGGCGCTACTCGTTGGTTCGACTCTGGTGGCGCAAGCCGCGCTCGCATACACGCCGTGGTCGCCCACGCCGCGCAGCCCGGTCGAGGCTTATTACTCGGTGCCGGTGAAGCGTGAGCTGCACGAGTTCGCGCGCTTCACGATGGAGGGCAGCACCGCCGTCTTCGGCGAGGCCGAGACGGTGATCCGCTACTGCCTCCCCCACGACATCGTGGGCGAGCGCGACGTCATCATCGAGCTCAAAGGCGGGAAAGCGGTCGACGGCCAGTTCTTCGCCGTCACCGAGGCGGACAGCGCGACGACGGGCCAGTGCATCAAGGCGGGCGCGACTTTGACCTGCATGCTGCAGTACGCCGAGCTCGAGTTCGACGTCGACGCCAACGAGGCGTTTCTGGCGCGGAAATATGAAAACGACGTGAATTTCCCCAAAAGACTGCAGGTGATGCGCGCATTCTCCGGCGACGCGGTCGGCATTTTGAGCCTGGATCTCTGAAGGGTCCGGCGTGCTACGATGGTCTTCGATGACCGCCTTCGATCTCGAGAAACCGCGTCGTTCGACGAAGCCGGCCGCGCAGCCGATGCGCGGCACTTTCGTGGCACCGGACGGCGTCGAGCTCTACTTCGAGGACAGCGGGGGCGACGGTCACCCGCTGTTCTACATTTACGGGCTCGGCTGCTCGATCCGCCATTGGAAGTATCCGATGGCGCATCTCGGCGCGCGCGGTTATCGCCAGATCTGGATGGACTTCCGCGGCCACGGCCGCTCGAAATTGAAGCCGCGTGAGCGCCTCTCGATCAAGCAGATCGTCGCTGACGTCCGCGCCCTCTGCGATTTCCGCGAGGTCGAGGCCGCGACCTTCCTTGGCCAGTCGATGGGCGGCACGATCGCTTTGCAGCTCGCGCATGACGCGCCGGAGCTCGTAAAGAGCCTCGTGCTTCTCGCCTCGCCGGCGCGCGATCCGGCGCGGGACTTCAAGCTCCAGCCGCTTTCGCGCTGGGTATGGAACAGCATGATCGGGCTCAACCGGGTCATCCCCGCGCTGATGCCGGCGGTGACGGGAGCGCTCGCTCCGCACGGCGGCCGGAATCCGGTCGCGATGGCGCTCGCGATCGAGGTGATCCGCTGGCAGGGTTTCAACCCCGAGCTGGCGAAGAGCGAGGACATCGAGGAGTACATCGGCAAGGTCCTCGAGGTGAACCCGAAGCTCTTCTTCGACTTGGCCGAAGACCTGGCGGCCTTCGACGTGGCGAAGCTTCCGCGGGTGATCGACTGCCCGACTCTGATCGTGGCCGGTGCGCGTGACCAGATCGTGCCGCTCGCCGAGACGTGGCGCTTGGCGAAGCTCCTGCCGGGCGCCGAGGTCGCGATCGTCGAGCACGGGAGCCACTGTCCGCACTTCGACGATCCCGGCCTCGTCTGCCGTCGCCTCGAGACCTTCTTACGAGTTCACTTCCAAAGATCGTAGAAGATGTCGTTGAACTCTTTTTCCATGTGCTTCGGGAGCCAGTATTCCACGGCTTTTCCCGACGCGGAGACCTCGACCACGGCCGAGCTCGCCGTCTCCGACATCGTAAGCTCGCTCTTGTGGCCCGCGAGCGACTCCTTGTGCCGCTTGCCGTAGACGGTTTCGAAGGCCTTCGCCTTGTTCTTCGCCAAGTTCATCCAGTCGATGATCTTGCCCTTGTCGTTGTCGCAGATGGTCGCCATGGCGCCGCCGTCCTTGGCGTAAATGACGGCGTAGGACTTCGCCGGCTCGCGCGCAAGCTTGCCGAAGTAGTAGACGGCCTTCTTGCCGTCCTTCTCTTTCATTTTCGCCTTCAAGAGCGTGCGGCAGAGACCGTCGGCCGTCCTGAGATCCTTGACGTAGGACGACTGCTTCTCCGCCATCGGATCGGTGACGCAGGCTGAGACCGCCCAGAAGGATGCCAATAAACCGAGGAGTGTGTAGCGCATGCTTCAGCATACCTTATTATGGCGCGAATCCGGATCGATTTTAAGTTCTTGGCGCTGCCGCGGGTGGACTAGCTTGCGTCCGGCAGATCGCGTTAGCGGCCGCGTCGGCATCGGCATCGGCATCGGCATCGGCGTCGGCGTCGGCGGTCGCGTGGGCCTGGGCATGGGCACCCCACGTCGGCTTTGGCATGGACGTGATCTATCTCGTCGGCGTCCGCGAAGGCTCCGCCACGAAACAACTCACTGCATTAGCCGATGAACTTTCGTATCGATCGGCTTGCCGATTCTACGTGACGGCGCGCGACGCGTGTCGCTGCTGACGCCGATGCGACAACTTACGTCCAAGCCAGAGCCGACGTGGGGTGCCCTTGCCCAGGCCCACGCAACCGCCGATGCCGATGCCAATGCCGAAGGCGAAGCCGAAGCCGAAGCCGAAGCCGATTAATCGAACGCCTCGGCGGGCACGGCGCCGGCCTCGTCGAGCCTAACGAAATCTGAGAAAACCCCTGGAAAATAAGGGCGGAGCCGTCTTGACTTCGCCGCGAAAAGGACTATTTTGGAGACGTAGAGCGAAGGCTCTACGGAGTCGAAACGGGTAAGGCATGCCGCGCATGCGGGAGCGACCTTGAACCCGGGGATGGCGCCACGGTTTTCTCCGTGGCGCCATCTGCGTTTCACAAACTGGCCGACGTAATTGTGTGTCAGACCGTGACGTGGTGGGGTCCGAGTCGCAGGACCTCGTTGTGCGACCACGTGTAGAGGTCAATCAGGTGCTGCAGGTTGTCAGGTCGCTTAGTCGTGCACCAAGTTCGACGGGTCAGCGTCTTCAAGCGGTCGCGGAACATGGCGCATGTGTGGTTCAGGCTGAAGAGTGGGTCGAAGCCCCCGCGCTTGAGCTCGCCCTGGCCTACGACGCAGCCGCGGCGGCTTAGGAAGCGGTCGTGGCAGACTCCAGGCAGCGCACGTCGCACGAGCCCTGGATAGCGCGGACACCGGTCGCTGCGAATGAGCGTGAGCCCAGGTGCGGCTCGCGCAACATCGGCCAGTGCTCGGAGGATTGCCGCACGACGGCCGTC
>JANOTL010000087.1:0-11283 GCA_031416315.1 Pseudomonadota bacterium | reverse complement strand
CGTCGTCGTCGGCGCCGTCTCGGATGCGGATTTCACCGCGGCGGACGAGCCGGTGGCGATCTCGGGCACGAACCTGCGTCTCCAGGATACGGGTGTCGTCGTCATCGAAGAGCTCGTGTTCGCCGGCGAGCTCGCGAGCTGGCGTCCGATTCGCAGCGCGCCGACGGTCGGAGGGCGCTTCACGGCACCAGGTCTTCCGCGAACGCAGTTCCTGCGCTTTTCCGCCGGCGGCGTGCGTGCGGTCGTTCCGCCACTTCTGAGCCTCGATCCCGCCGTCGTCCTCGGCCCGGCGGCGACCGCCGCGGCGGAGATCTTGGACCGCGTCCTGGTGATCGCCGACTGTCGCAGCTTGCTCGCTCGTGGCCGCTTCGACGTGCCGGCGCTCTGGGAGCTCGGCGCGCTCGCGGCGTCGGCCGTGCGCCGCAATAAGACGGCAACGCCTGATTACGGCGCGCTCGCCGCCGCCCTTTGCACTGCGAACGTGAAGGCCGCCGCCGTGCTGACGGATGCCGATCTCGCCTCGAGGATCGCGCGGGGCGTCGCCACCGTCGCGGCGGCCGCGCAGGGCTTCGTGGCGTCAGGGGCTCTTTTCGACGCGCGCCTTGCGGCGAAGAGCGGCGCCTCGGGGCTTGGCACCTTGCGCGAAGCGCTGGCGCTCGTCGGCGAGGCCAACGGCGCGATCGTCGACGCCGAGCTCTACGACCGATTGATCGCCGCGTTTCCGCCGGAAGAGCGCACGGCCGAAAAGAAGGCGGCGGTCTTCACCTTCGTCAGCGCTCTGCCCGCCGATGAGCGCGCGAAGCAGCTCGACCCGACGGTCGACGAGGCCGTGCTCCAGCAGGAGGCCGTGGAGCAGCTGAACGCGGCGCCGCAGATGACTCCACCGCCCGGCGGCGCACCGGCGACGCTTGAACCGGGCCAATCTCCTGGTCCTGGTCTGGACCAGACCCCGCCTCTGGCGGCGTCTCCTTCCTTGCGCCTCGACGCGCCAAACGGCGGCGAGACCTGGATCGTCGGCTCGAAGCGAGCTCTGACTTGGACCAAGACGGGGACCGTCGGCAACGTCAAGCTCGAGTACCAGGAAAACGCGGGCGGGACGTGGAATTTGATTGCGCCCGACGTCTCGGGCGTGACCCATGAATGGGTCGTGACGGGCGCCGGGACCGCGGCGCGCGTGCGCGTGTCCGAAGTCGGCACGACCGTCTCCGACGTTTCCGACGCGGATTTCACTCTTGCCGCCTCGACCCTGCAGATCACTTACCCGAACGGCGGTGAGTCCTTAACCACCGGCTCGACCGCCACCGTTCGTTGGACCTCGTCGAACCTTACTGGAACCCTGAAGATTCAGGTCTCCGTCGACGGCGGCGCGACTTATCCCACGACCCTGATGACTGGCGTCGTCAACGATGGCTCACAGATCGTCTCGTTGCCCGCGTCGCCTAGCGCCACGACCCGCATTCGCCTCGTGTCGGAGACCGCGACGCCGGCACGCCTCTCAGCCAGCGCCGCGAATTTCGCGCTGGCGAGCGGCGGAAGCGGAAGCGAAGGCTTGGGCCCCGAAAACCATTTCATCATGTTCGGCCGCCCCATCGATCCCATGCGCCCGCGCCTCGCGACCTCTGGGACGGGCTCGATCGCCGTCGCCTTTTCGGACCTCGAGTACCCGTCGCTCGTGACGTACCAAGACGGAGCCTGGGACACGGAGCTCCACGTCCACAACGCCGCGCAGCTGAGCAGCGAGCTTGAAGTCTTCCCCTCGTTCACTTCTTCAAGCCGCTTGCTACTCGCATGGCGCCGCTCAGACAATATCGTCGTGGCGTCGACGGCGCTTGCTCCGTACAGCATTTGGCCCTTGAGCATCGAGATGATCTCCTCGGCCGCGCAAGCGGCGCCCGGCACGCCGCTGCTTGTGACTTCCGGCAACGGCGGCTTCGGCGGCGTCTATTTCAAGAGAGATTCGAGCGTCGACGCGATCTACGGCGTCGCCACGGCGAATAGCATCTTCGGCACTCCAGGCCCGATCGAGGCGGTGCCGTCGCCGTCCGTGAAGAGCATGCCCGCGGTCTGCGGTAACCCGCGGAGCATGAGCATAACCCGTTGGCTCGGTGCTTGGACCGACGGCACCAGTTTGATGATGAAGCAGTACGACACCAGTTGGACTAATGGCAACGGGATGTTTGAACCGGGATCCACGTATTCGCTCGTCGACTGCGCCATGGCGGCGAACGGCACGGGCATCGTGGTCTACGCCAAATTGATAGCCGGCACCGCTAAATACTATCTAGTTCATTACGATCGCACCCTCGGGTGGTCGACCCCAATGCAGATCTACAACGACATGGTCGCGCGCGACCAGCCGGGCCAGTTCGCCGTGAAGATCTCCGACAACGGGTCCCACGTTGCGGCCTTCCTTCTCAACGGCGGTCCGCCCAACACCGTATGGGCGACGCATTGTGTCGTGACCTCGCAAAGCAACATCAATTGCTCGGCAGGCAAACCCGCGATCTCTGCGCTCAGCGCGACGTCGCCGACGGCGAGCGGCTTCAGCTACGCGATCAGTGATCAAGGCGACGTTCTCGCGGTGTACCGCTATACGACCTATCTGCCGCCGGTCGACTACACGCAGCAGATCAAGGGCGTTTACTACGATCAGTCGCTGGACGTTTGGACCTCACCCTTCCCCGTCGGCGAAGAGTGGACGACCGTGACGCAGCAAAGCAATCCGAGCGTCGGCTACGATGCGTCGCTCAATAAATTCGTGATCGCGCACATGTACAACGGATATACGGTCTCAGAGGTGGTCACGCGTTTCTACACGCCTCCCCCGTAAAGTAACGAGCCAACCGAATACGCCCGCCGTAAAAAACATAATCATGCTGTAAATCGCCGCCGGAATCGCCATCGTCGAGTTATTGAGCAAGAGCGGGCTGCTGGCGATCGCGATCGCGAGCGTGCCGTTGTGGATGCCGATCTCCATGCCGATCGCGACTGCCTGGCGCTTGGGGAGGCGCGCGAGCAAAGGCACGAAGTAGCCGACCGCCATGCTCGTGAGGTTGAAGACCAAGGCCGCGAGCCCGACCTGCTCGATGAAGCCACTGATGCTCGCGCGCTCTTTCCCGACGGCCGCGGCGATGACGAGCACCAGGAAGACGATCGACAGAATCTTGACGGGCTTTCCGAGCTTTTCCGCCGTATTCGCCGACTTGGCGCGGATGAGCATACCCACGGCCGCCGGCGCGAGGACGACGGCGAAGACCTGGAGGACCTTGTCGGCCTGCAAGGGGATCATCTGCTCCCGGCCGAGGAAGTGCGCCATCGACCAGTTGACGAGGAGCGGCATCGTCAGGAGGGAGAGCACGCTGTTCACCGCTGTCAGCGAGATGCTGAGCGCCACGTCGCCGCGCGCCAAATGACTGAAGAGATTGGCGGTCGCGCCGCCAGGGGACGCTGCGAGCAGCATGAAGCCGACGGCGAGCTCGGGCGGCAGCGAGAAGAGCTTGGCGATGCCGACGCAGGCGAGCGGCAAGAGCAACATCTGGCAAGAGAGCCCGACCAGGACCGCTTTCGGTTGCTGGACGACGCGCTTGAAGTCTTCGACCGTGAGCGCGAGCCCGAGCCCGAGCATGATGACGCCGAGGGCGACGGGTAGGAGCACGGTCGTGAGGATCGAGGCTTCCATGGGCGACGAGCTCCCTGGGCAGTTGGCTCGGTTGACGGTAACATCCTCTCACACATTACGAGGGGACCGTGGCGAAATCCAAACTGAGACGCGTGGCCGCCGAATGCGAGCCGACCACCACGCATGGCATCATCAAGCTGCTCTTGGCCGACCACAAGCTGATGCGCTCCTTGATGAAGGAAGTGAAGTCGAAGCGGTCGTCGGACGCGAAGATCGTCGCGTCGTTCCACGAGCTCGAGGCGGTCGTGACGTCGCACATGGCCGCAGAGGAGCGCTCCTTTTTGAGCGTCGTTCGCGGCCACGAGAAGTTCGAAGGCCTGGCGCTGGAAGGAATCGAGGAGCACCGAGTGCACGAGACGGTGCTCGCCGGCATCCGACGCGTGCGCGCCAAAGATCGAAAAATTCAGCAGATGAAGATCTTCTGCGAGATCCTCGAGCATCACTTGGACGAGGAAGAGGAAGGCCTCTTCCCCCGCTTCAAGAAGTATGCGGCGGCCTCGACCCGCAGAAAAATCGGCGACGCCTTCTTGAAGGTCCGCGAAGAGACCTCCGACGCCGAGTCGGATCGTCGCGGGGCGGCTAGGTTCGTGCGCAAGACCAGGAAGTCGAGTCCGTGACGGACGAGCCAACGAAGAAGCCCGACGCGTCTGCGTCGGGCGTCTCGGATTTTCAAAGTGGTCGGGGTGACAAGATTCGAACTTGCGACCTCTACGTCCCGAACGTAGCGCGCTACCAACTGCGCTACACCCCGACTGCTGCGGAAGGGGGATATTAGCAGAGTCGTCCGGAGATGAAAGAGTTTTTTAAGTCACTGATTTCTTGGTCGGATCGTAATCAAGAGCGGCATCAAGAAGAGCGGCAGGCCGAGGAGCAAGAGGCCGCCTGTGAGCTCGGAAACGCGGTCCGGGAAGGCCTGCAGAAGGACGGCGATCGAGCCCTGCAACGCGATGCACGCGAGGATGCCGTTCAAGGCCCAGGTGAGCCGCGCGCCGCACGCCGGGCAAGTGAGCGAGAGCCGCGCGGTCAGGACCTTCAACCGGCTGAAGGGCGCGGCGCATTCTGGGCAATGAAACAGGAGAGCTTGGGCAAAGGACCGCATGGGGCGGATCCTGACAGAGGCGGAGCCAAATCGCAGCATCACAATTTCCCGAGCGCCCCCAAAAGCCCTCGCAACGCCCCAATCTCCGGCTCGATCTCGTGCACCACGAACGGCGCCCCAAACCCCGCCTTCATGACCGCCTCGGTATCTTTCAGAACGTGGCCGGTCAAAATCCCGACCACGCAATCTCCCGCTTTCACCGTCTTCGCCTCGACCAGCTTCTTCAGCCCCGCGAGCGTGGCCGCGCTCGCCGGCTCGCAGCCGATCCCGGCGCCGTCGATCGCCTTCTTCGCCGCCATGATCTCCTGGTCGGAGACGTCCAGGACGAGCCCGTTCGTGGCCCGGATCGCGCGCACCGCCCGCGGAAAATTCACCGGATCACCGATCCGGATCGCGGTCGCGACCGTCTCTGCGGCCACCGCCTCGCGCCGCGCGAAATCGCCTGCGAAGCTGCGGAAGAAGGGATTGGCGCCGCGCGCCTGCACGGCGACGAGACGCGGCAGGCGGTCGATCCAGCCGGCGGCTTTGGCCTCTTTGAGCGCCTTGCCGAAGGCGGAGGTGTTGCCGAGGTTTCCGGCGGGGACGACGATCCAGTCGGGCGCCTTCCAGGCGCGCTGGGCGAGCATCTCCCAGATGATCGTCTTCTGCCCTTCGATCCGGAACGGATTGAGCGAGTTGACGAGGTAGGCACCCAGCTGCGTCGCGGACTCCTGCACGAGGCGCATGGCCGCGTCGAAGTCGCCGCGCACCGCCACCACGGTCGCGCCGTAGGCCAAAGTTTGCGCCAGCTTCCCGGTCGACACTTTCCCCGCAGGGACGAAGACGACCGCGGGCAGCCCCGCCTGCGCCGCATAGGCCGCGAGCGACGCGCTGGTATTCCCCGTAGAGGCGCAGGCGAGCCACTTCGCGCCGACGCGCTTCGCCTGCGTGACGGCGACCGTCATGCCGCGATCCTTGAACGAGCCGGTCGGGTTCTCGCCCTCGTGCTTCAGGAAGACGCCGCCGTCCAGTCCTGCGAAACGCGCGAGCACCGCGCGCTCGTAGAGCCGCGTGCCCCCTTCGGGATGCGTCACGACTTCTCTGGGATCGAGGTTGAGGACGGCCTCGCGAAAGCGCCAGACTCCGCTCGTGTCGACGTCTGCGCGGCTGAGCGCGCGCGCGTCGAAAACGGCGTTTGGCACGAAAGCCGCGGGTGGATGCCGCACTTCCAACTGGCCCCCGCAGTCGCAGACGAAGCGCGTCTCGTGGAGCGCATACGACTGCGAGCATTCGAGGCATCCGAGCTTGGCGACTTGGCTCATACGACGCGCACTCCGCGGGAATCGATACGCCCAACGTGCGCTTCGCTGGCGACGGGGAGGAAGGCCTGGCCCATCGCCGCGGCGGCGGCCGTCGCGACGTCTTTGGTAGGGGAGACGGCGAAGATCGTGGGCCCGGCGCCGCTGATCGAGGCGCCGAGCGCGCCGGCGGCGAGGGCCGCGGCTTTGACCGCGGCGAATCCCGCGATTAAGGGCGCGCGCCGTGGCTCGGCGAAGTGATCATGCAAAGAGTCACGCAGGAGCGCGGCGTCTCCCGTCGCGAAGGCCGTGACGACCCCCGTGGTGCAGGCCATCTGCTTCACGAAGAGGGCGCGCTCGACCTGATCCGGCAGCACCGCGCGAGCAGCTTTCGTCTCGACGCGCAGCGCCGGCGAGACGACGGTGAGCCACCAGTCGCCCTGGACCGGGAGGCGCACGGCGCGCGGTGGCGCGACGCCTAAGGCCAAGCAAAGGCCGCCGAGCAGCATCGGCGCGATGTTGTCCAAGTGCCGCCCCGCGACCGCGCTCTCGCCGTCGAGCGCGGCCTCGAAGATCCACGCGAGAACGTCGGGGCGCGCCGCGTTCGCATCCGCGCCTAGAACGCAGCCGGTGGCGACCGCCGCGGCGAAGGCGCCCGCGACACTCGCCGCCGCGCTCGAGCCAAGACCGCCTGCGAGCGGCAGCCGACGCTCGAAGCCCAGGATTGCGGCATGGCTGGCGCCGCAACGCCTGAGGAACGAGGTCGCGGCGATCGCCGCGCAGTTCTTCTTCGGATCGCGTGGGATCAGCTCCGCGTCGCGCCCGCTCACCACGCCTATGCTCGCCGAGGTGCTCGTCGTGAGCTCGAGCGTTATGACGTCGCCCAGCCCTTCGACCGCCACGCCCAGAACGTCGAAACCAGGGCCGACGTTGCCGATCGAGGCCGGCACGAAGACGCGCACCGCCGTCACGACTTATCCCGCCCCGCACGGCGCCCGCTCGTCGCGATCGCCAGCAGATCGTTGAGCACGCCGGCGGCCGTCACGGCGGCACCCGCTCCAGGGCCGCTGACGACCAGGGGATTCGCGTCGTAGCGGCGCGTCGTCAGCGTCACCTGATTGTCCGTCCCTTGCAGCCGGCCGAGCGGGGAGGCGAGGGGAACCGCCTCGACGCCGACGCGGAGCTTGCCTTGCGCTGCGCCTTCGCGCGTGATGCTCGCGACGTAGCGGAGCGCCTTGCCGTCGCGACGCGCTTTCTCCAGGCGATCGGTCCATGCGTCGTCGAGCGCGGCGAGGCCCGACAGGAAGATTTTCGGATCGTCATGGCTCAGGGCGGCCGGGAAGAGCGCCTCGACCTCGATGTCCTCGAGGTCGAGCCGGAGCCCGAGCGTGCGCGCGAGGATCAGGGCCTTGCGCGCCACGTCCATGCCGCTGAGATCTTCGCGCGGATCCGGCTCGGTGTAGCCCAGGGCGTGCGCCGAAAGGACCGCCTTCGAGAACCGGGTGCCGCCCTCCAACGCCGTCATCAGGTAGCCGAGCGTGCCGGAAAAGCAGCCCGCAATGCGCTTCACTTCGTCGCCGGCTTCCTCGAGCTTCGTCAATGTGTCTAGGATCGGCAGGCCGGCGCCGACCGTTGCCTCGTAGCGCAGGTGAACGCCGCGCGCGCGCGCCGTCTCGAAGAGCTCGTCGAAAGCCGCTTGCGCCACGGCCAGAGGCTTTTTGTTGGCCACCACGACGTGCCAGCCGGCGCGGAGCGCCTGCAGAAGGAGCGGCGCCGTGTCACGCGCCGTCGCGTCGACGAAGACGCCCTTTGCCACGGCGATCTGCCACAGTTGGGCGACGTCGCCGTCTCCGCCTTCGAGCCGGCCACCGCGCTCCTTGGTCGCGATCGCGTCCTCGAGCGCGCGGCGGTCGAAGCCTTGCTCGCGGAGGCTCAGGCCGAAGGAGTCGACGAGCGCCAAGCATTTCAGCTCGAAGCCCATCTTTTGTTGGAAGTACTCGTGCTGCTCCATCGTCTGCCGCAAGAGCGCGCGGCCGATCTGGCCCGTACCGTAGAGCGCCCAATGCACTTCGTGCTCGGTGGCGCGCGGCAGGGTGCGCAGCTTCTCGAGCCGAAACTCCCGGTGGAGGCTCGCGAGGCCGCGCGCGGCGTGGGCCTGATCGACGACGAGCGAGATGTTGAGCTCGGAGGAGCCCTGCGCGATCGCCTCGACGTTGGTCTCGGCGCGTGCGAGCGCGGTGAAGGCGCGCGCGGCGATGCCCGGCGTTCCCTTCATGCCGAGGCCGACGACGGCGAGGACGGCTTGGTTCATCTTCAGCTGCACAGAGTCGATGAGGCCGTTTTGGATCTCGAAGGCGAAGGTCTCGGTGAGCGCGCGCTGCGCGGCTTTCGCCTCGGCATCGGGCACGATGAAGCAGATGCTCGCCTCGCTCGAAGCCTGGGTGATCATCGACACCGAGATGCCGGCCTGCGCCAGGGCCTGGAACGTGCGGCCCGCGATGCCGGGGACGCCCATCATGCCCTTGCCTTCGATGGCGACGAGCGCCTGGCCGAAGGCCGCGGTCAAGGCCTTCACCGGGAAGGCGCCGGGGAGGACGTCGCCGGCGATGCGCGTCCCCGGCTCGTCGGGGCGGAACGTGTTGCGCACGAAAAGCGGGATCTTCAACGCGAGGAGCGGGATGATCGTGCGCGGATGCAAGACCTTCGCGCCGTAGTAAGCGAGCTCCGCCGCCTCGCGGTAATGCACCTCAGAGACGATGCGCGCCTCGGCGACGTGCCGCGGATCGGCCGTGAGGAGGCCGTCGACTTCTTTGTAGAGGGTCACCGAGTCGGCCCGTAAGCCTTGCGCCAGGACGGTCGCCGTCAGGTCCGAGCCGCCGCGGCCCAGGGTGACGAGCTCGCCTTCGGGGCCTTTGCCGATGTAGCCGGGGACGATGACGATCTGCCCCGCGTCGAGGAGCGGCACGAGGCGGGCGCGCGCCAACTCGCCGGTCGTCTCGAGATCGGGGAACATCGAGCCGAACTGGCGCTTGACCGTGACGATCTCGACCGCGTCGACGTAAGTCGCCTTGAGGCCGCGCTCGGCTAGGAGAAGGTGAAAGAGGCGCGCCAAGGTCCGCTCGCCCCGCGCGACGACGAGGCCCTCGATGCGCGGCGTCGTCTCACGAAGCACCGAAAGGCTCTGGCAAACGAGGGCCAGGTCGTCGGTCGTCGCCTTGACGAGCGCCAAGGCCTCGTCGAGGCGCGCTCCCGGCGCGAGGATGGCGCGTGCCAACTCCTCGTGACGGCTCCCGAAAGCGGCGACCGCGGCCGCGTGGGGAGCCCCCGTCCCGGCCTTCGCAGCGGCGTCGAGAAGCATGTCGGTGACGCCGCCCATGGCCGACAAGACGACGACGAGGCGGCGCGTGCCCGCGAGGCCCGTGACGATGCGCTCGACGCGCTGCAGCGCCTCGGCGTTCTGAACCGAGGTGCCGCCGAATTTTACGACAGCCAGCATGGCTCGCATTGTATCATTTCCGTCATGAGCCTCACACCATCTCGCAAAGAGCGTCTGGCGAGCTGCCGCCCGATCATGGCGGGCCTGCGGCAAGAGCGCGCGCGCGCCGCCTCGCGCTACAGTGACGGCCGTTTCCACAACACCGCCAAGGTCAACGAAGGGCTCAAGGGCAACCCCTTGCCGACGCTCGGCGAGTATTTCTTCGCGCAGACGCAAAGGAAGCCGCCGGCCCCGCTCCGCATGGAGAGTCCCTTGCTCGCCTGGCAGGCGGCGCCGACGTCCGGGCTGCGCGCCACGTGGCTCGGTCACTCCACGGTGCTCCTGGAGCTGGGCGGCGTGCGCGTTCTGACCGATCCGGTGTTCGGCGAGCGCGTGTCGCCCGTCGCGTTCGCGGGGCCGCGGCGTTTTCACGCGCCGCCCGCGTCGATTGCCGCGCTGCCGCCTCTCGATGCGATCCTGATCTCGCATGATCACTACGACCACCTGTGCCACTTCAGCGTGCGCGAGCTGGCGAAGAGGACGCAGGACGCCAAGACGCCCTTCGTCACCTCGCTCGGCGTCGGCGGGCGCCTAGAGGCGTGGGGCATCCCGCCGGAGCGCATCGTCGAGCTCGACTGGTGGGAAGCGCACACGCTCCCCGGCGGGCGCATGACCCTCACTGCGGCGCCGGCGCAGCATTTCTCCGGGCGGGCGCTGCACGATCGCAACATCACCGCCTGGTCGAGCTGGGCCTTGCGCAGCGATCGGCACGCCGTCTTCTTCAGCGGCGACACCGGGCTTACCGACGAATTTCGCGAGGTCGGCGCCCGGCTCGGCCCCTTCGACCTCGTGCTGCTGGAGATCGGCGCTTGGCACCCAGCCTGGGGCGACATCCACCTGGGCCCGGAGAACGCGCTGAAGGCGCATCAGATGCTGGGCTCGGGTCTCCTCCTGCCCGTGCACTGGGGCACGTTCAGCCTGGCGATGCATGCTTGGGACGAGCCGGTCGAGACGCTGACGAAGTTGGCGCCGCAGTATGGCGCGCAGATCATGACCCCGCGCCTAGGCGCGGCGATCGAGCCGGCGCACGCGCTTGAGCTCGGCGCTTGGTGGAGGACCGCATGAACGGGATCAGATGGGTGCTAGCGGCATACTTGGTCGGCTTTGCGGCCTCTTCGGCGCACGGGCACGCGCGCATCACGCTGACCGGCGCGATCAAGCCGCGGAACGACAGCTCGAGCTTGAAGACGGCGCCGTGCGGCGGCGTCGCCGCGACCACCGATCCGACGAAGCGGACCGAATTGACCGCCGGCGCCGACCTCCTCGTCGAGTGGGAGGAGACGATCCAGCACCCCGGGCGCTACCGCATCGCCTTCTCGCCGTATGGCGACCTCGACTTCGATAAGACGATCCTGCTCGACGAAATCCTTGACGATCAGGACGGGCCGGTCGACTTCGGCGATCCGGCGACCTATCACAAGTACTCCGCGACGGTGAAGGTGCCGGCGACGAACTGCTCGAATTGCGCGATCCAGCTGATCCAGGTGATGACGGACCGCAATCCGCCGACGAATTATTACTCCTGCGCCGACGTTAAAATCGTGGGCGGCCTCGAAGAGCCGCCGCCGCCACCACCACCGACGCCCCCGCCGCCGGCTCCGACCCCGGTTCCCGCGCCGACGCCGCCGGGCTCGCCCGCCCCGGGACCTGGCGCCGCGCCCGCGCCCGCACCCGCGCCCGAGCCGGGGGCAGC
>JANOTL010000086.1:0-8531 GCA_031416315.1 Pseudomonadota bacterium | reverse complement strand
GTGAAGACGTCGTTGGTCACCGATGGCATTTGGAGGATGGGAGCGGCGGCCAGCAGGAGCAATACGGCTGCCGACGCGACCCACGTCGCACCGAACAGGAGGTGGACGATCATCAAGCCTGCGCCGATCACCGCCAAATTGGCGAGCCGCCCCGCTGCATTCAGGGTGTCCGGCGTCCAGCCGGCGTTGAAGCGCGAGGCGACGCCCATGACTGCGGCGTAGAAGTTGCTCGGACGCTCGCTCAAGCCGCACGAGAGGAGGATCATGTGCGGGCAATCGGGCTTCGCCGTGGGGTACGTGCGCGGATTCAGCCGGAAGAAATCGTTTTCTGCGACGTACGGCGCAGTTCGATCGAAGAAGGCCTGCAGCTCCGTCGGAGACTGAGCCTCGGGCGAGGCTCGAAACAGCATGTCGAGGTGCGCCGTCTCGTCGAAGCCGGACAGCGGTCTGGCAATGATTAAGAGCGCGAGCACCTGCGCGCTCAGCATGGTCAGCGCTAACCGGACAGGACTGAGACGACGCTGCAGGCCGAGGGCGATGAGGATGCCGACCGCGACGAGGTAGAACGAGACCTCGAGGGGAGCTTGCCGTGCCCAATGAGAAAGCGCGGTGAACGCGTTCGAGCTCGGGGGCATCTCGATCGGCAAGGCCCAATCGGCGCCGTCGTTGCCGACGAACGCATACGGCGACACGCCGTCGGCCTCACTCGTCGACGTCGACTCGAGGCGAGCCAGTTGCACGCCCGGGGGAATGGGCGCATCGAACGCGAACGGAGCGAGGGCATTGTTCTTGAGCGTCGCGCACGCGAGCGGCTGCGACCTGCGCGTCCCAACGACCAGGGTCAGAGTGCAAGTGTTGGCGCGGGCATGCGTGCCGACGGCGATCCCGAGACGCTGCGGGAAGCGGTACGGGGCGCGTTCGATCTCCGCTTGACGGGACGTGAGATACGCTTGCCCGTCGAGCGCCGCGATCGCCTGCGGTGGAAAGGGTCCGCGTACGTCGCCGTAGTCGGGGCTGATCACAAGCTTGATCGCCGCCGGGCGCTCGGCCGTCACGACCGGCAGCGGACGGTGCCCGTGAAGCCCGAAAAACTCTATTGTCTCAGGTGGATAAAGCTCTCGCTCGGGGCGTGAGAAAGGCCACGTCAGGCAAGCGATCGCGACGATCGCGGCCGCTACGAGCCGTTTTAAGTTCATGCTCACTCAGTGAAGCTGAACGGGCGGATCGTCGTCGGCCGGTCCCTCGGGCTCCGCCTCGAGCTCGGAAGGCGGCGCATCCACATGGTATTCGGCGAGACTCCGCAGCAAGCGTAGGCACGTGTTGGTATCGCCACGCACGCCGGCGTCGATGGTCGCCACGATGCGCGAGAGCTGCGCGACCGGGTCGAAGGGCTCCGGCGTCGCGACGAAGATCTCGTCGTCCATGCGGAACTTCTCGGCGCCTTCGAGGATCAGCTCTTCGTAGAGCTTCTCGCCCGGGCGAAGGCCCGTATACACGACTTGGATGCCTTCATCGGGGTCGTGGCCGGCGAGCATGATGAGCTGGCGCGCCATGTCCGCGATCCGGACCGGCTCGCCCATGTTCAGGATGAAGATCTCGCCGCCTTGCGAGACGATGATCGTGTTGAGGACTAGGCCGACGGCCTCGCTGGTCAGCATGAAGAAGCGCGTGACGTCGGGATGGGTCACGGTCACGGGGCCACCGCGCCGGATCTGGTCGAGAAATTTGGGGATGACGCTCCCTGAGCTGCCGAGGACGTTGCCGAAACGGACGGCGCAGAACTTCGTGCGCGAGCCTTCGAGCGCATGCATGCTTTGCACGACCAACTCGCACGCTCGTTTCGTGCAGCCCATGACGTTGGTCGGGCGCACGGCCTTGTCGGTGCTGATGAGGAGGAACTTTTCGACGCCGTGGCGAGCCGCCGCCTCGGCGACGATCTTGGTGCCGAGCAGGTTGTTGACGACCCCGGTGAGCGGATTCGCTTCGATCATCGGCACGTGCTTGTAGGCGGCGGCGTGCAGGACGTATTTCGGGGCATGCGTCCTGAACACCTCGTCGACGAGGCGCGCGTCCGTGATCGAGCCGAGCACGGGGATGATCCGCACGCCTCGACCGACGCCGGCTTCCAGCTCTTGCTCGATCGCATAAAGGTTGTATTCGGAGGAATCGAATAGGACGAGGGTGCGCGGGCTCGCGGCCACGATTTGGCGGCAAATTTCGGACCCGATCGAGCCCCCGGCACCCGTGACGAGGACGGTCGTGCCGGAGAAAAACGTATGAATGCGTTTGCGATCGATCGTGCGTGGCGACCGCTTCAACAAATCTTTGATGTCGATTTCGCGCGGGGTATAGACGTTAGAATCGAGAGATTGCGACAGCTCGGGCATGATCAGCGGCTTGATGCCGAGCTCGTGGCAGCGTTCGAACATGCTGCGAATCGTACCACCCGGAACGGCGTGCATCGCGACGACGACGGTTTTGACCTCGAGGCGCTCGGCGAGGGCGCCGAGATCGGCGGCGGCGCCCAAGACCGGCAGGCCGTGGACGAGGCGGCCGCGCTTGTTCGGGTCGTCGTCGATGAAACCGACGGGGACCAGCGGGAACTTCGGGGTCGAAGCCGCATGACGGACCAGGAAGTCGCCGGCGGCGCCGGCGCCATAGATGAAGCAAGGATCCCGGCTCTCGGTGAGCGTCGTCACCTTGTAGATCGACCACGCACGCCACGAGAAGCGCGTGATCGTGAGAAGGACGAAGGAGATCAGGAGCGCGATGAACGGCACCGAGCGCGGCGGCATCGCCTCGCGAGCAAACGTGAAGTTGACCATCAGGGCGAGCAGGGACGCGCCCGCTGTGCATTTCAGAATCAGAAGCGCGCTCAAATAATTGGCATAGCGCCACACTTGCCGGTTCAGTCTGAAGATCGCCGCGACCACGTGATAGGTCACGAGCTGGATCGGGAGCGTGAGCCAGAAGACGGAGCGGAACTCCGCGATGGTCAGGTCGTCCAGCCGCAGTACGAATGCGATCCAGTAGGAGAACGCGACCGCGCTCGAATCGGCGATGAAGAAGAAGGCGAAGCGCCACCATTTCCAATGCCGCGCCCCGAACGGCGGCGAGATGCCGGACAGTCTTTTGACGAGCGGGCGCAGAGCCTGATTCATAGATCTTCTTCCTACTCGGGGCGAAAGTCGGAAGCTAGCAGGGGCCGTCCCCCGGATGCAACGCTGGGTGTCGTAATCATGAGGGTTTCAACGCGTGTCCCCAGGGCTGAATCTGCCTTGACGCTGCCTCGATCCGAGCTATAGATTCCGGCCACGGCTTGTATAGAACCTTTGCATTTACGGTGGTCTTCCCTATGACACCCGCGCCTGTTTCGTCGCGCAAAGTCCCTTTTTTCAACTATCCGTTCCTGTTCAAATCGCAGGAAAACGAGATCATGGAAACGCTGCGCGAAGTCATGAGCCGCGGCGCGTACATCATGCAGCGCGACGTCGAGGAATTCGAAAACAACGTCAAGGAATTCCTCAAGGTACGGTATGCCTACGGCGTCGCGGACGGCACCGAGGCCATCATTATGGCGCTGCTCGCCTCGGGAATCGGGCCCGGCCACGAGGTCATCGTCGCCTCTCATACGATGGTTGCGACGGCCTCGGCCGCCCATTGGGTCGGCGCCAAGCCGGTCCTGGTCGAGTGCGATCGCTCCCACACCATGGATCCTAAGTCGGTCGAAGCCGCGATTACCAGCAAGACGAAGTGCATTCTGCCGACCCAGCTCAATGGTCGTGTCTCCGACATGGCGGCGCTGCAGAAGATCGCCGACAAGCACGGCTTGACGATCATCGAGGACGCCGCGCAGGCCCTCGGCGCGAAGTTCGACGGCAAGTGCGCCGGCACCTTTGGCGCGGCGGGAACGTTCAGCCTGTTTCCGGCGAAGGTCCTCGGCTGCTTCGGCGACGGCGGCGTCGTTGTCACCAACGACCCCAAAGTCGCTATCAATCTCGAGCGCCTACGCGACCACGGCCGTGCGGTCGGCGAGCGTGAGATCACCGGTTGGGGCCTCAACTCGCGGCTCGACAACATGCAGGCCGCGATCTTGAACCTGAAGTTTAAGGCCTACCCGCAAGCGATCGAACGCCGCCGGCAGATCGCCGGGATGTACCAAGAGCTGCTCGGCGACCTGAAAGAGCTGCAGCTTCCCCCGGCCCCGGATGCCGACGCGCGCTATTTCGACATCTATCAGAACTACGAGCTCGAGGCCGAGCGTCGCGACGACTTGAAGAACCACCTCGCCGAGAGCGGCGTCGGCTCGCTGATCCAGTGGGACGGCAAAGCCGTTCACCAGTGGCCCGCGCTCGGCTTCACCGACACGAAGCTTCCGAAGACCGACGCCCTTTTCAAGAAGTGCCTGATGTTGCCCCTCAACCTCAGCTTGGCGGATGACGACGTGCGCTACGTCGCGCAGACGGTTCGCAAGTTCTATCGCCCCTGACGGAGACGACGTGACGCCCAGCATCTGTCCGACCAACCTCGGCGACCTCGAGGACAGCTCGAAGTACGGCGGCGCCCTCGAAGTCGGCGACACGCCGCGTGCTTGGCTGAAGGACGCGCTCTATCGCATGGTGTTGATCCGCGTCGCGGAGGAAAAGATCGCCGACATGGTGACCGCTGGACAGATCGTCTGCCCGGCCCACCTCGCCATCGGTCAGGAAGCCTGCGCCGTCGGCGTCGCCCGCTTCCTGCGCGGGACCGACCGCGCGTTCGGAACCCACCGTTCTCACTCTCATTATCTAGCAGTCGGGGGCAGCGTCGACGAGCTCTTCGGCGAGGTCCTGGGCAAAGTCACCGGCTGCTCGCGGGGGATGGGCGGCTCCATGCACCTGGCCGCGAAGAGCCTCGGCTTCGCCGGCTCGGTGCCGATCGTCGGCGCGACGATCTCGATGGCCGTCGGCGCCGCGCTCGCCGCCAAGCTCGATGGCGGCAAGAATGGCAAGGACTTCGACGTCGGCGTCGCGTTCTTCGGGGACGGCGCGACCGAGGAAGGCACTTTCCACGAGTCGATGAACTACGCGGCCAACTTTCGTCTGCCGATGCTCTTCGTCTGTGAGAACAACCTCTTCTCCAGTCACTTGCACATCAGGCTCCGCCAGCCGGCTAGCTGCATCGCTCGCTACGCTGTCTCACACTGCGTCGCGCACGAAATCGTCGACGGCAACGACGTCGTCGCGGTGGCCAACGCCATGGGGCGCCTGGCGACGCGGGCGCGCTCGGGTGAAGGCCCGGGCTTCCTCGAAGCGGTCACCTACCGTTGGCGCGGTCACGTCGGCCCGCGCGAAGACATCGACGTCGGCGTCGACCGCAAAAAGGGCGACCTCGAGCTCTGGAAGCGTCGCGATCCGATCCGGCGCTTGCGCGAGGCCCTCGTCGCCGGCAGCGACATCACCGACGCCGACTTCGATCGCGAGCACGCTCGCATCCGCGCGCTAGTCGACGACTCCGCGCGCAGGGCCGAAGCGGCTCCGTACCCGGAGGCGTCGGCGCTGATGGACCTCGTCTATCCCAACGGCGGCAAGCCGAAAGCAGTCAGGAAGTCATGAGTCAGACCCTCGCTTACGGCAGCGCTCTCCGTGAGGGCTTCCATCATCTTCTGTCGAAACATCCGGAAGTCTTCGTCGTCGGCCAGGGGCTTTGGAGCCCGTGGTACGTCGGAAACTCCATGACGAACCTCGACAAGGAGTTCGGCCTCGAGCGCGTCATCGACACGCCCGTCTCCGAGGATGCCTGCACGGGTTTGGCGATCGGTGCTGCGCTCTACGGCTACAAGCCGATCGTCATCCACCCGCGCGTCGACTTCATGATCCTGGCCACTAACCAGATCGTGAATCAGGCCGCGAAATGGGGCCACATGCTCGGCGGTCGCGAGTACCCCGCCGTCACGATCCGCGGCATCGTCAACCGCGGCGGCCAACAGGGCGCGCAGCATTCGCAGTCGCTGCACTCGTGGTTCGCCCATGTTCCGGGTCTCAAGGTCGTAATGCCGGCGACGGCGCTCGACGCTCGGGACCTTCTCATCGCTAGCGCGCTTTATGAAGGCCCGGTCGTTTTCTTCGACGACCGGTGGCTGTACGAAGACGCCGAGCCGTACGCTCCCGTGCGCCATCTCGATCTCGCCGCCGAAGGGCCGAAAGCCATTCGTGAAGGCAAAGACCTGACCCTCGTCGGCGCGGGATGGTCGACGCAGCAGTGCATGATCGCGGCCAAAGAGCTCGAGACCAGCGGCATCAGCGCCGAAGTCATCGACATCCGCGTTCTCGGACCTTCCGACTTCTCCGCGGTTGTCGCTTCGGTGCGCAAAACGCGCCGCCTTCTCGTCGTCGACGCAGCCTGGGAGACTTGCGGCCTCGGCGGCGAGATCATCGCCAACGCGGTCGAGTCCTTGGATCTCGGGACGTTTCTCGCGAAACCGAAGCGTCTCAGCATCCAGGCCGCGCCGGCTCCGACAAGCGCGCCCTTGGAAACTACCTACTACAGCACCGTAAAAGCGCCGAACATCGTCAAGACGGCGCGCGACATGCTGGCAAAAGCGAAATGATGAAACGTCTCTTTGACATCCTCGTCGCGGGGTGCGGATTGATCGCGGTATCGCCGATCCTCGGCGTGGCCTTTTTTCTCGTATGGCGTCAGGACAAGCATTCGCCAGTCTACTCCGCGCCGCGCGTCGGACGCGGCGAGACGATGTTCAAGATGCACAAGACGCGATCGATGGTCATGAACGCGGACAAATCCGGCGTCGACTCGACCGGCGCCAACGACCGCCGCATCACGCCGGTCGGCCAATTCATTCGCCGCTACAAGCTCGACGAGCTGCCGCAGCTTTGGAACGTGATCGTCGGGGACATGAGCCTCGTCGGCCCGCGCCCGAACGTGAAGCGCGAGACTGATTTGTACACGTCGGTGGAAAAGCGCCTCCTGACCGTCCAGCCGGGCATCACCGACTTCGCATCGATCGTCTTCTCGGACGAAGGCGATATCCTAAAAGACGAGAAAGATCCGGATCTTGCATATAACCAACTCATCCGCCCGTGGAAGAGCCGCCTCGGCATCTTCTACGTCGAGCGCTCTTCGGTGTGGCTGGATTTTCAGCTCCTCGTGCTCACGGCGATGGCGATCGTCTCGAAGCGCAATGCCTTGAACGGCGTCGTCTCGATCCTCGAGAAGCTCGGCGCCGATGCGGACCTGATCCGTGTGTGTCGGCGTCAGGAGCGGTTGCAGCCGAGTCCGCCGCCGGGGATGTCGGAGATCGTGACGACGCGCTAGGACTTCGCCGCGCCGCGGCGAACGACTTGCTCGCAATGCTGGATGAGGCCTGCGGCGATGCTCTGCACCGTGAACCTGTCCATCAGAAGCTTCCGGCCCCGGGCGCCCATTTCGCGTCGGATTGCCGGGTCCTTCAGGCCGCGTATCTCAGCGCAGAGGCCCTCGACGTCGGCATCGTCATAGGTCACGCCGCAGCGGTGCTCCGCAAGCAGGCCGGCAAGCTCGCCCTTGAGGCTCGAGACGACGGGAAGTGAGCCGGAGAAGTATTCGAAAGGCTTGTTGGGAAGCGACATCGAGGCGTCGCTGAAGTACGGAGCGAGACCGACCGAGGACATCTCCATCAGCGCGGCGATCTTTGGCGCGTCGACCCAGCCGGGGAAGAGGACCTCCGGGATGCCTGCGGCCTGCTTTGCGTAGTTGTCGAGGTCGCTGCCGTAGCCGCAGAGGACGACTTGGATGGGCATCTCCCCGCGGAGCTTTCGGGCGGCGTTGATGACCGTCTTCATGTTGAAGAACTTGCCAATCGTGCCGAAGAAGCAGGCGACGAAGGCGTCGTCGCGCACGCCCTTCTCTTTCCACCAGGCCTTGGCGGCGGCGACTTTCGTCGGATCCTGAGGCGTCGGGTCGTAGCCAATCGGGAAGATGCCGTCGGTCGCGCCGCGAGGGCGCGCGGCGAAGCTCAGGCCGTAATCCAGCTTGCGATCGGAGATGCCGATGATTCCCGTCGCGTTCTTGCAGAGGAATTCCATCTTCTTGAAGTAGGACGACAGGATGAGGCGAGCGATCCAGCGGGCCGGCGACGGAGCCAGGCGCACGAACTCGTCGGGCCACTCGTCGCGGATGTCGGTCAGGACCGGAATACCGCGCTCCTTGCCGAACTGCACCGCGGCGTAGCCGCCTTCGATCGTCGGTACGGGGCCCAAGATGATGTCGGGCGGGCTCGGATGCTTCCGGGCTTCGGCGGCGAACTTCGCGGCGAAATCGGCTTGGTGCTGGAAACGGCGCGGCGAGACGTTGCGTTGGTAGCCGAGGCCCGGGAGCATGCGGACTTGGACGCCGTCGACGGTCTCGGTGGCGGCGCCTTCGCGCACGAACGTCTTCTCGACGTGGACGAAGTTCGAGGTCCACCACGTGACGTCGTGACCAGCGGCCGCGAACTCTCGTGACAGGTTCCCGACGCGGTGCAAGCGCACGTCCTTTTGCACGGGAAGCGGCTC
>JANOTL010000085.1:0-14726 GCA_031416315.1 Pseudomonadota bacterium | reverse complement strand
CGAACAGTCCGAGATAGGCGAGGCTCGCGGCCTCGGGGTCGCCGAGGATCCCGACGACGCCACATTCTTCTCGAAGTGATCTGCGGATGGATGTCACCGGGCGATGCCCTGTTCGTAGGTCTCGGTCGCTTTTTCGCGGTCGATTTGCCAGCCGCCGAAGGCGATGGAGTCAGACGCCGCCAACCGGCCGACCGGAGAGAGCTTGTTGTAACGCAGCGCTGCTGCCGATCGCAAGGTATCCGCCTGCTTTTCAGACTTCAGCGCCAGGACGTAGGCGCCGTGGATCTCACCCAAGTAACGTTGAACGGCGCTGTCGGCTTGAATGTCGGCGCTCGAAAGGTCGAGGGTGAGGCCGAGGCCGTCCTTCAGACCCATCTTGATCGCGGTGAGCGCAATGCCGCCGTCACCGACGTCGCGGCAGGCGAGGAGTGAGCCGGCGGCGGACATGTTTCTGAGGAAATCCATGGCTTCCCGCTCGGCTTCCCAGGGGATCTCCGGGAGTGCGCCTTGGCGGCCGTCGACGCCGAGATGGCGAGCGGCGAGGGAGCCCGAAAAGAAGGCAGGGGAGCCGGCGGGATGCAAAAGGAAGAGCTCGACGTCCTGACCGTAGCGCGCGGGGACGGCGCGGCGCACGTCTTTCATCTTTCCGACCATGCCGATCATCGGTGTCGGGGCGATCGAGACGCCATCGGTCTGGTTGTAGAGGCTGACGTTGCCCGAGACGACTTGAACGGCGAGCGCGTTGCAAGCGGCCGAGATGCCGTCGACCCCTTCGGAGAAGTCCCACATGACCTCGGGATCTTCCGGGTTACCGTAGTTGAGACAGTCGGTGATCGCGAGTGGCGTGCCGCCTGCGGCGCTTATGGCACGAGCCGAGCGCAGGACCGCGTGTGCGGCGCCCCGGCGCGGGTCGACGCGACAGTAGCGCTCGTTGCAGGTCGCGCTCGTGAGAAGGCCAAGGTGTTCGTCGCCCGCATTGGACCATGCGCTCTGGATCCAAAGAACCGCGGCGCCATGTTGCTCCGACGAAAGGACAGTGCGGACTCCGATGTGGCTGTCATATTGGCGATAAATGCCCGCTTTGTCGCCGGTGTCGGCGAGCATCGCCAGGGTTAGTTTCTCGACGCCGAGGTTGCGCGCGAGCTCGTCGACCTCGCGATTCACGACGGAGCCCGAGCCGCCCATCTTGCGAGGGGTCATCGGGCGCTCGTACTTCGGGGCGTCGTCGGTGATCGGCGCGACGGGGAGGTCGACCTCGAGCTTGCCCTGGTAGTGAACGTGGACGCGGCCGGTGTCGGTGACTTCTCCGATGACGGTGCACGCCAGCTGCCATTTCTCGAGGACTCTTTGCAGCTCGGGCCATTTGCCCGGCTCGATCACCATGAGCATGCGCTCCTGGGACTCGGAGAGGAGGAGCTCGTAAGCCGTCATCGCCGTCGTGCGGACCGGAACTTTGTCGAGGTCGATGCGCAGGCCGTTGCCGGCGCGGCCGGCCATCTCGAAGGACGAAGAGGTCAGCCCGGCGGCGCCCATGTCCTGCAGGCCGATGACGAGACCGTGCTCCAGCACCTCCAGCGTGGCTTCCAGGAGGAGCTTCTCGGTGAAGGGGTCTCCAACCTGGACGGTGCTGCGCTCGGCGTTGTCGGCGGTCGAGAAGGCGTCCGAGGCCATGCTCGCGCCGTGGATGCCGTCCCGGCCCGTGGCGGAGCCGAGATAGATGACGAGGTTGCCGACGCCGGTCGCGTAGCCCTTGAAGATCTGGTCCTCGTGGATCAGGCCGACCGTCATCGCGTTGACGAGGCAGTTGCCGTTGTAGGAGGCATCGAAGGAGACGTTGCCAGCGACGGTCGGGATGCCGACACAGTTGCCGTAGTCGCCGATGCCTTTGACGACGTGCTCGAGAAGGTGGGCCGTGCGCGGATGCTTCCGCTCGCCGAAACGGAGCGCGTTCAGGTTCGCGATCGGACGCGCGCCCATGCAAAAGACGTCGCGCAGGATGCCGCCAACGCCGGTGGCGGCGCCTTGGTAAGGCTCAATGTAGCTCGGGTGATTGTGCGACTCCATCTTGAAGACCGCGCACAACTTTCCGGAAAGACGGACAACTCCGGCATTTTCGCCCGGGCCGACGACGACTTCGGGGCCTTCGGTCGGGAAGCGCTTCAGGTGCACGCGCGAGCTCTTGTAGGAGCAGTGCTCACTCCACATCGCGGAGAAAACGCCGAGCTCGGAGAGCGAAGGCGTGCGGCCACAGATCTTCAGGATGCGGGCGTACTCTTCGATCGAAATCTTGTGCTTCTTCAGGACCGCGGTGAACGTTGGGCCTGGCGTGTCGTCGATCGGTTGAGGAACGGGAAGCATCAGAGCCTCACATGAAGGTGGCGAGGAAGGCTTGCCAGATCGCGAGGCCGTCGTCGCTGCCGAGGAGCGGGTTGGTGGCGCGCTCGGGGTGCGGCATCATGCCGAGAACACGGCCGTTCTCGCTGACGATGCCGGCGATGTCGTCAAGGGCGCCGTTCGGATTCTCGGCGTATCGGAAGACGATCTGCTGCTCGTCCTTCAGGCGCTTCAATCCCTCGGGATCGATGTAGTAGCGGCCTTCGCCGTGAGCGACCGGGACGCGGCTCGTCTTGCCGAAGAGGCTCTTGTGGTAGACGGTCGAGCCCGGCGCCGTGACGAGCTCCACCTGTTTACACACGAACTTCTGTGAAGCGTTGCGGAGGAGGGCGCCGGGCAACATGTGCGACTCGGTGAGGACCTGGAAGCCGTTGCAGATGCCGATGACCGGGCCGCCCTTCTTGGCGAACTCCTTGACGGCGGCCATGACGGGAGAGTGCGAGGCGAGGGCGCCGCTGCGCAGGTAGTCGCCGAAACTGAAGCCGCCCGGGAGGACGATGGCGTCCACGGCGGGGAGCTTGGTCTCGGTGTGCCAGACGAGCGTCGGGTCGATGTCGAAGCCGCGCTTCAAAGCGAGGGCTACGTCGGCGTCGCAGTTGGACCCGGGGAATTGCACGAGGCCGATGCGAGGCATCAGAGCCTCCTGACGGCGAAGATCTCGGAGACGGGGTTCGCCAGGAACTCCTTGGCAATCCGCGTGGCGAGCGCCTCGCCGTCAGCTTCCGCGCTGCCCGCGAGGTCGACGACGTATCGTTTGGACACCTCGACCGCCAGCAAAGCGCGAAAGCCGAGCCGTCCTAGGGTTTCCTGGATGGCGCGGCCTTCTGGATCGAGCACTTCTTTTTTCAGCTGAACGACGATCTCGAACTTCATGGGAGGACTGCTGCCTCTCTCGCTATTCGCCGCCACCCGTGCTCGTCACCTCGCGCGCGAGGACGGCGGCTTTGACGTAGTCGCGATTCATCCGGGCGATGAACTCGACGGAAATCTCTTTCGGACATGCGGCTTCACATTCGTATTGGTTGGTGCAGTTGCCGAAGCCTTCGGCGTCCATCTGCTTGACCATGCTCAGCACGCGCTTTTGGCGCTCGGGTTGACCTTGGGGGAGGAGGCCAAGGTGAGAGACCTTGGCGGCCACGTAGAGCATGGCCGAGGCGTTCTTGCAGGCGGCGACGCAAGCGCCGCAACCGATGCACTGCGCGGCGTCCATGGCTTGATCGGCGTCGCCCTTCGGAATGGGCAGACTGTTCGCGTCCTGAGCGCCGCCGGAGTTGACCGAGATGAAGCCGCCGGCCTGGATTATCCGATCGAAAGGCGAGCGGTCAACCATCAGATCTTTAAGAACCGGGAAGGCCTTGGCGCGCCATGGTTCGATCGTGATCTCGTCGCCGTCCTTGAACCGCCGCATGTGCAGCTGACAGGTCGTCGTGCCGCGGTCGGGGCCGTGCGGGACGCCATTGATCATGAGGGAACAGGAGCCGCAGATCCCCTCGCGGCAGTCGTGGTCGAAGGCGACCGGATCGTCGCCCTTCTTGATGAGGTCCTCATTGAGCTCGTCGAGCATCTCGAGGAAGGACATGTGCTCGGAGACCTTGTCCACCTTGTAAGTCGAGATCTTTCCAGCGGATTTGGCGTTCTTTTGCCGCCAGATCTTGAGCGTGAGTTTCATTTGTAGCTCCTCGTCGCCAGGTGCACGTTCTCGAAGGCGAGCGGCTCGACGTGGCGTTTCGGCTCTTTGCCTTGGCCCGTGTATTCCCATACCGCGGCGTGAGCGAAGCGCTCGTCGTCGCGCTTGGCCTCGCCGTCTTCCTGATACTCTTCGCGGAAGTGGCCGCCGCACGACTCCTCGCGAACTAGAGCGTCGCGGCACATGAGCTCGCCGAACTCTAGGAAGTCGGCGACGCGTCCGGCTTTCTCGAGCGCCTGATTGACGTTCTCGCCCTCACCCGTGACTTTGACGTTCCGCCAGAATTCCTCGCGCAGGGCGGGGATCAATTTCAGAGCCTTTTCGAGGCCTTGGCGGCTACGGGCCATGCCACAGTAGTCCCACATGATCTTGCCGAGCTCTTTGTGGAAGCTATCGACGGAGCGCGTGCCGTTGATGGCGAGGAGCTTCTTCGTCATGTCCTTCACGGCGTCTTCGGTCTTTTTGAACTCGGGATGTGCGGTCGTGACGGGCTCGCGCTTCAGGTCGGCGAGGTAATTGCCGAGGGTCGAGGGAATGACGAAGTAGCCGTCGGCCAGGCCTTGCATCAGCGCGGAAGCGCCGAGGCGGTTGGCGCCGTGATCGGAGAAGTTGGCCTCGCCCAAGACGAAAAGACCCGGGATCGTGGACTGGAGGTTGTAGTCCACCCAGAGGCCGCCCATCGTGTAGTGCACGGCGGGGGAAATCCGCATCGGGACTTTGTAAGGATCTTCGCCCGTGATGCGCGCGTACATCTGGAAGAGGTTGCCGTAGCGCGCGGCGATCGTGTCCTTGCCCAGACGCGCGATGGCGTCACGGAAGTCGAGGTAGACGCCGAGGCCGGTGTCGCCGACGCCGCGGCCGTCGTCGCAGGCCTCCTTCGCAGCGCGCGAGGCGATGTCGCGCGGCGAGAGGTTGCCGTAGCTCGGGTATTTGCGCTCGAGGAAATAGTCGCGCTCGGCGTCCGGGATCTGGTCGGGAGCGCGCTTGTCGCCCTTCGTCTTCGAGACCCAGACGCGGCCGTCGTTGCGGAGCGACTCCGACATCAGGGTCAGCTTTGACTGGTAGTCGCCGGAGACGGGGATGCAGGTCGGGTGGATTTGCGTGAAGCAGGGGTTCGCGAAGCCGGCGCCCTTTTTGTAGGAGCGGTAGGTCGCAGTGACGTTGCAGCCCTTGGCGTTCGTCGACAGATAGAAGACGTTGCCGTAGCCGCCGGTGCAGAGGAGGACCGTGTGCGCCGCGTGGCTGGAGATCTCGCCCGTGACGAGGTCGCGGACGACGATGCCGGACGCCTTGCCGTCGACGGTGACGAGGTCGAGCATCTCCGTGCGCGGGTACATCTTCACGCGGCCGAGCCCGATCTGGCGCTCGAGCGATTGATAGGCGCCGAGAAGGAGCTGCTGTCCCGTCTGGCCCCTGGCGTAGAAGGTACGCGAGACCTGGGCGCCGCCGAAGGAGCGGTTATCCAAGAGGCCGCCGTATTCGCGCGCAAAAGGCACGCCCTGCGCGACGCATTGGTCGATGATGTTGCGGCTGACCTCGGCTAAGCGATGCACGTTGGCTTCGCGGGCGCGGAAGTCACCGCCTTTTACCGTGTCGTAGAAGAGGCGGTAAACGGAGTCGCCGTCGCCTTGGTAGTTCTTCGCCGCGTTGATGCCGCCTTGGGCGGCGATCGAGTGGGCGCGGCGCGGGCTGTCCTGGAAGCAGAAGCATGAAACCTGGTAGCCGAGCTCGGCGAGCGTCGCGGCGGCCGCGGCACCGGCGAGACCCGAGCCGACCACGATGACCTGGTACTTGCGCTTGTTCGCCGGGTTGACGAGCTTCGACTCGAACTTGTGCTTCGTCCACTTGTCTGCGATCGGGCCGGCGGGAATTTTGGCGTCGAGTTTCATTGGGTGCCCTTACTTCACGATGCCGAGCAGAACGGAGATGGGAATCGCCATGAAGAGAATCGCGAGCGCGGAGCCGAGAAGCGGGCCGAGCGATCGGAAGCATCGGTTGTACTTGTGGTGGTTCAGTCCGAACGTCTGGAACACGCTCTGGACGCCGTGACTCACGTGGATGCCGGTCACCACCATCATCAGGATATAAAACAGTGAATTCAGAGGATTAGAGAAGCGCAAGACCACCATCTGGTAGGCGTCGAAGGGACCGAGCTGCTGGACGGCAGAGTCCGTGAGGCGCCAGGTCAGGTCGGCGAGATGCCAGAGGGCATAGACCAGAACGAGCACGCCCGTGAGAACCATCGTCCGCGACTGAAGGCTCGCCTTGACGTACGTCTTCGCGGAGTAGGCGACCGGGCGCGCAGCGCGGTTCTTCAGGTTGAGCTTGACCGCGAAAAAAATGTGCAGCAGCGCTATCGCGACTAGCCCTACGCGCGCCGCGAGAAGCAAGGCGGGAAACTTCCGTAGCCCGGCGGCGTAGTCGTTCAGCGCCTGCGGCCCAGCGAAGACCAGGAGGTTCCCAGCGAGGTGGGCGACCAGAAAGCCGACGAGGCCCAAGCCCGTCAGCGCGACGACCCACTTGCCGCCGATCGATGATTGCAACGTCCGTCCGAGCCAGCTCATCGCCTCAACCCTCTACAACAGTCAACGTCAGATCCGCTACTTCTAGACCAATTCCGCAGGGCCGACCAGAACCGAGATGGCGCGCTCGGGCGTAAAGAGGCGGCGAGCGACGCGCTGGACGTCGCCGGCCGTCACTGTCGCGATGCGCTCGGGATAACGTAGGAAGTCGTCCCACCCGTAACCGTAGAGCTGCATCAACGCCATGGTGCTCGTCTGCGAGTCACTTCGTTGCAGCGAGAGCTCGTGGGTGCCGACGATGTGAGCGATCGCGCGCTCGAGCTCTTCAGTCGTTGGCGGCGCCTTGCAGAGCTTGTCCATCTCGTCGCGGATGCCTTGCGCGGCGCGCTCGGATTTCGACGGGGCGCAAGCCATGTAGGCGCCGACGGCGCCGCCGTGGCGGCCGTAGGCAACGATCGGGCTGACCGAGTATGCGAGGCTCTCTTTGTCGCGCAGCTGCATGAAGAGCCGCCCGCCGTGGCCGCCGAGGACGTTGACCAGGACGTCGAGCGCCGCGCGGTCGGGATCGCCCCAGTCGAGGCCTGGAAAGCCGTAAACCAAGTGGGATTGCTCGCGGTCCTTCGTCATGGTGAGGCGCGCGGACTCGCTGCTGCCGCGAAGCGCTTCGCTCGCGAATTTGCGCGGCGCGCCGTTCGGGCGGAAGCCCTCGAGGGCCTTCGCGACGCGGTCCTGGGCCTCGGCGGGGGAGAAGGGGCCCGTGCCGGCGAAGCACCAGGGACCGCGATCGCGCGAGGCGCAGTAGGCGGCGAGGAGATTGTCGGGGTTGTAGCTGTTGACCGTCTCCGCCGTGCCGTAGAGCGGGAAGCGGTACGGGTGCTGGCCGTAGACCTTGCGTTGGAAGGCGCGCACGGCGATGCCGGAGGGTGAATCGTCCTGCGTCGCGATGGCTTGCTGGATCTCGCGTTGGAAGGATTCCCACTGCTCTTCGGGGAACACCGGGTCGAGCAAGAACTCGCTGAAGCAGTCGAGGATCATGTGCGCGTGCTCGGGGATCGCCTGCACATGGAAGCCGTAGCTGTCCTTGCCCGAGAAGCCTTCGCAAACGGCGCCGTGGCCCTCGATCAGGCCCATCATCGTCTCGAAGTTGCGGCGGCCGCTCGCGGTCGCAAGTAGCCCCGCCATCGCATAGTGGAGGCCGACGGTCTTCTCGTCCTCGGCGCGCAGGCCGCCTTCGGTTGCGGCGGTGAGCGTGAAGAGCTGCGTGCTGGCGTTCTGGCGATAGACGAAGTTGATGCCGTCCGCGATGCGGAGGACAACGGCTTCCTCGCGGTCGCGGCGTTGGGCGGCGGCGTTGGACTGGGTGGCCGCGGCGCGCGCGGCTTTGCCCGAGCCTTCCTTCCAGCCGTCGTCGAAGGCCTTGCGGACCGCGGCTTCGGTGAGGGGCGAGGTTTCGGCGACGAGAAGAACGATGTGGGCGCGCGCCGGGTCGAGCCAGCGGTGGACCGCGCCTTCGAGCGCGGTCTCCGGGATCGAGGCGATGAGCGCGTCGTAAACTTCGTCGTATTGCAGCTTGAAGGGCGTGCGCATGCCGTAGCCGATGCTGCGCGCCTGGCCGTCGACGGTTTCGTCGCGGAAGATACGGTCGGCTTTCAACGAGGCTTTGGCGCGGTCGAGCTCGCCTTCGGTGACCCCTTCGGTTGTGCGCAGCCGCGCGATCTCGCGGGCCAAGGCCGTGATCGCCGGGAGAAGCGAGTCCTCGTCGGTGAAAGCCGAGAGCTCGAAGACGCCGCCGAAACGCGGCGCATAGACCGAGGCGCCGACCGAGTTGACGACGCCGTCGCCGTCGCGGAGGCGGCGGTTCAAGCGGCTCATTTCGCCGGAGCCGAGCGCGAAAGCCGCCAAATCCAGCGCGGGGCCGTCATGGTGCTCGGCCGGGGGCGCGATGAACGCGATCTCCAGGCGCGGTTGTTGGAAGTCGCCCTTCATGACGATGGCGAGCGGCCCGCCGTCGGGGGAGACCTTGCGGACGAGCGCTTTTTCCTCGTCGAAGTGCGGATAGCGACGCTCAGGAAGCGGAGCGTCCTCGAATGTACCGAAGCGTTTCTCGATCTCGGCCAGCATCTCGTGGGAGTCGAAGTCGCCGATGGCCAGGACGCGCATGTTCCGCGGCCGGTACCACTTTTTGTAGAAGCCGTTGATCGCGTCGCGGGTGAAGCCGGCGACGCCCGCCTCGAAGCCGATGATCGGGCGCTCGGCCTCGGTGCCGGCGAAGCAGAGGGAGAAGATCTTGCGGCCGACCTTGGCGCCCGGGCTGTCGTTGCCGCGGCGGATTTCCTCGAGGATCACCTCGCGCTCGCGGTCGGTCTCACCGGGGTCCAGAGTGCTGTCGCCGATCGCGTCGGCTAGGAGGTCGACGCCGAGGGTGGCCTGCGACGAGCCCAGCGTCAGGTGATAAACGGTGTGGTCGAAGGTTGTGTAGGCGTTGATCTCGCCGCCGGCGGCCTCGACCTGCGCCGCGATCTCGCCGACTTTGCGGCGGCTCGTGCCCTTGAAGAGCATGTGCTCGAGGAAGTGCGCCATGCCGCGCTCTTCCGGGAGCTCGTCGAGCGAGCCGACGCCGACCCAGCATTGGACCGCCGTCGCCTGGGCGAACCGGTTTTCTTTGAGGACGACTTCGACGCCGTTTTTCAGGAACTTGTGGGTCAGAACTGCGCGCAAGTTTACATCGCCATATCTAGTCCGAGACTCACTGCTTGGTGCGCCGTCGAGCGCGCCATGTAGGGTCGCGAAGCCGTGTAGGTCAGGCTGAAGTTTTTGTTCACGACGGCGGCACCGCCAGACAGGGCGCGACGCTCGATGTCGCCGACGCTTTGTCCGTAGCTACCCATCAGCCGAAAGAAGTCGTAGACGCGGGCGGAGACGGAGGCGAAGGCCATGCGCTCCGGATTTTTCTCCAGCTCTTCGCGCTGGGCCTTGCGCTCGATCGCGGAGTCTTCGAGGGTCCACTCCGGTGCTTCGAGCGCGAAGACGCGATCGCGCTGGCGAAAGTCGAGGTAGGCCATGACGTTCTCGTTGAACGAGTAAGCCATGCCGGCGCGAATCGTGCGGGGCGCGTAGTCGCGGATCTTGCGGCTGGAGGCGTTCTCCAGCGAGGCGCCGAAACGCAGCTCGGGCGTGATGGCGCCGGCGACGCCGAGGTTCAAGCCGACGCCTTTGACGTCGGCATCGCCCTCGACGATGGCGTGGGACTCGACGTAGGTCGCGCCGATGCCGGCGGAGATCCGCCCGAAGGCCTGCCCGACGCCGATGACGCCGCGGCGGACGACCGGGGAGTCCTTGGCCTCGCCGGATTTGACGCCGGCGACCAGCTCTTTTTCCTTAGGGTCGTAGTCTTCGGTGTAACCGGTATAGGAGACCCCGGCGGCGACTGCGTTGGTTTTCCCGTCGACGACGGCGGCTTGGTAAAAGTCGCGGCCCGAGGTGGGCCAGTGGTAGCCGGCGTTCAGGCTGTACGCACGCTCGGTCGACAGGAGCGCGGGATTGACCCGCACGGCGGCATGCGCGTCAGTGGCGGCCGCACCCGTGTTGTTCAGCGCGAGGCCGGTTCCCGTGGTCGCTTCGTATTCGTTCGGGATCGGGCGCGCGTCGAAGGCGCTCGCGGAAGCCGAGACGAAGAAACACGAAAGTGCGGCCAAAAAGATCAGGGCCTGCGCCATGGTGGGGTCACTCCCGACGAGCTGTTCCCCATCATCGTAGCAGACCCTGGGCGCAGGCGCCGAAGGACATCGGCGATTATTTCACCGCTTCCTTGGCCGGCGTCGGCGCCTTGGCGAGCGCTTGGACGTTGGCTTTGAGCACTTTCAGGGAGGTATTCTGCGAGACCTCGAGCGTCACGAACGACTCGGCGACCGAACGGACTTTGCCGATGATGCCGCCGGAGGTGACGACCTCGTCGCCGGCTTTCAAGTTCGTGAGGAGCGATTCATGCTCCTTTGCGCGCTTCTGCTGCGGCTTGATGACGAAGAGGTACATGATGACGAGAAAGCCGAGCGGCATGACGAGCATCTCGACCATCGACGGGCCTTTGGGCGCGGCTCCCGCGGGAACGGCATCTTGGGCGTAGGCCGTGGCGACAAGGGCGGTCATGAAGCTCATCAAGGGTTCTCCTTACGGATTTGGTAGGCCGCGGGAACTTACTCGATCTGCTTGATAGAGCAAAGCGTCTTCCGAGCTGCGAGCCCTGAGGGCCAAGGCCGACAGGGCGTAGAGCAGGATGATTCCCGGAAAATACGAGCCCGTAGCGAGGGTTACGCCGACGAGCTCGCTAACGCGCGAAATATACTCGGGACTTTTCAGCCAGCGGTACGGTCCGACGTTGAGCGGCCGAAGGCCCTCGACCTCGATCAAATGCATCGTCCAATAAGCGCCGAGGGACGCAATGGCCCAGCGGCGAAGGGCTTGGCTCAAGGCAATGAGACCGAGACCAAGCATGAGTTCGGTCGGGCCGGGACGCGCGTCGTCATAGATCCCGTAGGCCACGAGGAGCGGCACCGACACGAGGGTGAGGCCGTAGAACAGCGACATGAGGCGCTGACGGCGGGCGGCGGCGCCGTGCTCTTGGAGGATGCCCCAGTTGCGACGATGCACGCGCCATTCGGCCGCAAGTCCCAGGCAATGCCCGAAAATCAGCAGCACCGCGACGAGGGACGGAAGTTGGCTGGAAAGATCGGATTGCGTCATCGTCTGCTATAGTAGCTCAAGAATCCCGTACCAGGCTCAGTTTCAGGAGGCATCGGTCATGACGCGCTCGGCGATCCTATCTCGCGGAATTATTCTGACGTTGGCGGCAGTTGCGGTTGCCGTGGGCTGCGGCAGCAAAGACGATGCGGACAAGGGTGACAGCACGACCGCGACGATCAAATTCTCGGACGTCGCGCCCATCATCAAAGAGTCGTGCACGGGCTCCGGCTGCCATGGCACGACCGGCGCCGCGAGCAAGATCTACGAAGACAACGAAGCCAACTTCAAAGAGTCGGCCGCGTTGACCAAGTCCCGCATGGCCCTTGCGGCGACCGACGCGAGCTTCATGCCGCGTACCCCGAAGACGATCAGTGCCGCGAACAAGCAGAAGCTCCTGGACTTCCTCGCCCAGTGAGCTGAGTCTAGCGGTCCCATGGTTCGCCTAGACGATCTCAATCCTGAGCAGCGCGCTGCGGTCTGCAGAACGCACGGCCCGATGATGATTCTGGCCGGCGCCGGGACGGGGAAGACCCGCGTCATCACGTACCGGATTGCGCACATGGTCGGCGCTGGGATTCAACCCGGCGAGATCGTGGCGCTTTCCTTTACGAACAAGGCGGCGCGGGAGATGACAGAGCGGGTCAAAGCCTTGGTCGGCGAGGGCCGCGCCAAGAAGCTTTGGCTTGGGACCTTTCACAGCTTCTGCTTGTCGATCCTTCGGACCTATCCAGAGGACGCGGGGCTTGCGAAGCAGTTTGGCCTGATCGGTACTGGAGATCAGATCGACCTCGTGCGGAAGGCGCTCGAAGAGAAGCACTGGGCGGGAGAGTACGACGCCGACCGGATGCACAACCAGATCTCGACCCTGAAGAATTACCTCGTCAGCCCGGAGGACCTCCTGAAAGGGGAGAAGCTTCCGGAGGGCGTACGGGTCGAAGACACGGCGGTCCTTGCCGCAGTCTACGAGCTCTACGAGCGACAGCTGAAGCTGAACCGGGTGATCGACTTCGACGACTGCATCTACCGCTGCGTTCGGTTGCTGACGGGAAGCCCGCACGTGCGCGCGGCGTTGCGGGCGAAGTACCGCTATTTGATGGTCGACGAGTACCAAGACACGAACATGGCGCAGCTCAAAGTGCTGGAGCTGATGGCCAGCGACGGCCACGACGTCTGCGTCGTCGGCGACGACGACCAGTCGATCTACAGTTGGCGCGGCGCGATGTACACGGTACTCGAGCGCTTCCAGGAGATGTTCCCCGGCGCTCAAATCATCAAGCTGGAGCAGAATTATCGCTGCTCGAACGTGATTCTCGGCGCCGCCAACGCGGTGATCAGGAACAACACGCAGCGGATGGAGAAGACGCTGTGGAGCGCCTCGAAAGAGACGGCGCCGATCGAGCTCGTGCCGCAGGAGGACGAGACGAAAGAGGCGAACTTCATCGCCCAGAAGATCCTGTCTTTCTTCGGGCAGGGGCATCAGCCGAAGGACATCGGCATCCTCTACCGTGCGAATGCCTTAGCTCGGCCCCTGGAATTGGCTCTGCGGGAAGCGCGGATCAACTACAAGACCTACGGCGGCCAAAGCTTCTTCGAGCGCAAGGAAGTGAAAGATTTTCTCGCATACTTCCGCCTCGTGATCGACCCTGAGGACCGCTTGGCCCTGTGGCGCGTGATCAACACGCCGCAGCGAGGGATCGGGATGAAGTCGCTCGAGCGGATCGAGACCTTGGCCAACGTGAAGCACCTGACGCCGTTCGCGGTGGTGAAGCACGAGAGCCTCGGCGGCGGAAAATCGGAGGCGTCGGCGCGGGAATTCGCGCGGATGATCGAGGAATTGGGCCGGATGCCGCTCTCTTCGCCCGAGGCCATCGAGGCGCTGGGCCGCGAGATCATCAAGGCGTCGCACTTGGAGCAGGACATCCGCGAGCGCTCGGAAGAGGGCGGCTCGCGCGACCGGAAGGTCGCGAACCTGCGCAGCCTGCCGGGTTGGCTCGCGACGGTGGCGAAGGATCTCCTCGAAGAAGACGGCGAGATCGACCGCCAGGCGCTCCTCGACGTGATGACGCTCGACGGCAATCAGCGGGAGAAAGAGGAGCAAGGCAAGAACCACGTCTCGTTGATGACGATCCACGCGGCCAAGGGCCTCGAGTTTCCGATCGTCTTCGTCGTCGGCTTGGAGGAAGACCTGATCCCGCACAAAAACTCAGCGCAGGATCCGAAGGCGGTCTGCGAGGAGCGCCGGCTTTTCTATGTGGCGCTGACGCGCGCCAAGTCGCGGCTCATCCTTTCGTATTGCCTCGAGCGGACGTCGGGACAAAACCGGTCGTCACGACGGAAGACGCGCTTTCTCGACGAAATGCCGGCGGATACCTACGAAGAGACCGACACGGCGCAGCTGCAGGCGCGCGCGAAGGCGAGCGAGGATACGCGGCGAACGGCGTCCTTGTCACGGATCGGGAGCCTCCGGGCGAATCTGAAGGCGCCCTAACGCTGGCGCTGACGCAGCTGACTTACCACGATCATCACGAAACCGACGGTGATCGCGATGTCGGCGACGTTGAACGTCGGGAAGCGGTAGGCCCAGCCAAAGACGTTCCATTCGACCGCGACAAAGTCGATGACGTAGCCGAGGCGGATGCGGTCGATGACGTTCCCGACGGCTCCTGAGACGACGAGAGAAGCGCCCAAATAGACCGCGAGCGTCTTCGACTTCAACGAGCGCACCATGACGCTGACGAGTACGACCGAGACGATGGCGATCATCGACAAAACGGGGAGACGCTGGTCGGGCTGTAGGTCGGTGAGCCGGCCCCAGGCGATGCCGTAGTTGCGCAGGTAGGCGAGGCGTAGCGCAAAAGGATGCGGCGCCTCCGGAGTCGGGCGCTCGCCGATGACGACGAGGTCTTCGAACTTGCCCTCGTAAACCTCGGCGTTGGTCGGATCGACCGCGCCGAGGAGAGCGTTCTCTGCGGCGAACTTCGTCAGCTGGTCGGCCACGAGGCTCAGGACGAACCCGAGGACGAGCGTCAAAAAAATGACCTTCGTCCCGACGGTCCTCACCCGCGCACGACCTCTGCGTCTAGGAGGCCGCCCTTCTCAACGAAGGTCTTCAGCTTCGAGATGATGCGGGCCTCGATCTGCCGGGCGCGCTCGCGGGTGATTCCATAACGATCGCCGACTTGCTGAAGGGTCAAGGGATCTTCCGCCATGAGCCGCGCGTCGAAAATCTCGAGGTCGCGGTCTTTGAGCGTGGCTCGGAAGTCGACGAGGTGCGTCTCGAAGATCCGCTTCACCTCGCCATTGGCCAAGATGTCGTCGGCGGATTCGACGTTAGCCGGGATCATGCTCATACGCGTCCCGGCGTCGGGGTCGTCGCCGAGCGG
>JANOTL010000084.1:0-15266 GCA_031416315.1 Pseudomonadota bacterium | reverse complement strand
ATCCTTAGCGCATCGAAGTATCTACCCGAGTCAATTGTTTCAGTTGGTTTTCGCCGAGATCCTTCGTCGCTTTGTTTCACAGGATTGTCTCTGGCGGGTTTCGCGCCAGAGACTAGCTACTGCGCCCCGTACCAGAGCAATTGCGCGGACGCCGGGCTGCCTTAAGATATGCGGCGACGTCGCCGTGTCCCCCCGCCGTGGCAAAATCTAGGGCTTTCTTTTGTCCTGAGTCCCGGCGCCCGATGTCGACGCAGTGTTCGTGGAGCATCTTGACGATGGGCAGGGAGCCTCGCTGGGCGGCATTCATCAAAGGCGTCATTTGACAGCAACCTTTGAGCTTACCCGTATGAAACCGACCGTCGTCATGGCTCCGAAGGTCCAAAGAATAGCCCGGCGAGACGACGAAGGTTTGGGCGGTCGCGTCGGCCTCGAGGCCCAGGCTCAATAGCGTCTTCACAGCCGCGACGTCACCCAGAAAACTGGCGTAGTGAAGAGCCGAGAACACGCCCAGGCCTTTCGCTTCGATCACTTTACTGCGCCCTGTCACCCCGTCGAGCGCCCGAGCAAGCTCGCCGAAATGGCCGCAAACCAGGGCGGCGGCGATGGCGGGGCGCCTGGGACTGGAGTTGCTTGCGCCGTGGAAGGTGAATGGCGGCGAAGGCCGACCGAGCATCCACGCCAAAACGGAAGCCCGGCCGGACGCGGCAGCAATCGTCAGCGGTACATCCTCGCTCGTAAAGACTTGGCCTGGACACTGAGGGACCGCTACTGTTTCGGGCTGGCGCAAGGCTCCCAGGGGTACTGAGCCTTCAGGCGGCACGATCCTCCTCAAGTCTTCAGGCTCGCGCTCGGGGATCGCGTCGAGATAAGTGACGTAGCGGCGCCAATTTCCCGTGGTCTTTGCGTTGTGCGAGACGGCCGCGGCCGCCATGTAAATCAAAGGAATCGCGCCGGCGACCAGTATGACGCCGCCGAGGACAACGGACCCGCCGAGGTAGATCACGGCGACTCCGCCGAGTACAAGCAGAACGCTCACCGCAAGTACCGCGTGAAACAAGTCTGTCAGTCCAGGAAGCATGATCTTTGCTCGTTTTCGTAGCGGCAGAGTATGATGTCAGTTGTAACGCCCAATCCAGGTCGAAACCATGGGTACTTTCACGATCGGGTTGCTCCTTTACTGGTTCGCCGGTGCCGCATACGCCTGGCCGAACGACGAGGGCGACTGCAAGCTCGGCATCGAGACCGACTGCATCATCCACGGCGCCCAGGACTATATGCACAATACCCCGCGGCGCGGCGCGAACTTCTTCAAGTTCGGGTGCGACTGGAAGGTCGAGGCCGCGTGCTTGGCACTGGCTTGCAGCAAGAGCCAGACCTGTCAGGATGCGGCGACGCTCAACAAACTGGAGCCGCTTTGCGAAACCAAAAAAAGCGCCGCCGCTTGCGCCGTGCTCGCTTACTTGGGTCCGGACTTTGGCTTTTGGATCAAGAAGGCTTGCCTGCTTGGCGGTCAGGAGCAGTGCACATCTGCGGTCAATGAGGCTGACGACATCAAGGAATTGCGCGAGATTCTCGAGGCGGCTTGTCAGACGCACCTGTTCGCAAACCCTGCGGGTCGGCAGTATTGCCTCGATGGCTTGCGCAACGCCGCGAAAAAGAACGTCGACGAAGACATCAAGCGGCACCACAAGAGACTCTGCGACTTGACGGCGCAGGACTGCGAGAAGTTCGTAAAGCGGCTTCGCGACAACGGTAAAAAAGCCGCGGCCGATCGCCAGGTCGCCGGGTGCGTTGAATTTCGGAAGCTTTCCTGCGCCTCGCCGGTGCCGCCGTTCATGAATGAAAAAGAAAAGAAGAACGCCCCGCTCCCATACTCGGCGTGGCCATAAGGTCGCGCGGCAGCGAGGGCTACCAAAAAACAGAGAGCGGCGGCCGCGCTCATCTCATGGGCCTCGCCGAGCCCGAGCTCGAGCCGATTCCACGGGCAACCCGCGGATATCTCGGCTTCAAAGTAGCTGCGACCTTGTTCGAGATCCTCCCCGAGGGCCGCGCGGCCGTCCCCCGGGCACGCGCGCGCCCGGCTTCGAGATGGCCCTAGGCTAGCGACCCATTCCGCGTCGGGTGATATGATTTCCCCAAATCCAGGGGGAATTCATGTCTATCGAGGGAGCGATGCTGCTCGTGGCAAGCCTATTTCTCAGCTCGTCCGCACTGGCCCAAAAGCTCACTCTGGACCCGCAGCTTCCCGACATCGACGCCCTCTTCCGCGACTTCGATCGTGCGACCGTTGCGGGCGCCGCCGTCGCGGTCGTCGTCGACGGCGAGGTCGTGCACCGCGCCGGTTACGGCGCTGCGAGCCTCGAAGATCGCGTGGCTGCGAGCGTGCGGACCAACTTTCGCCTGGCGTCGGTCACCAAGCAGTTCATCGGCCTAGCCGTCGCGCAACAGATCGAGCGCGGCACTCTACGGCTCGACCAAAGGCTCACCGACTTCTTCCCGAGCTTTCCCGCCTACGGTCGCGCGATCACCGTCGACCATCTCGTGCACCATACCTCCGGGCTGCAGGATTACGAGGATCTCATCCCCGCGGGCCGCACCGAGCAGCTCAGCGACCGGGACGTGCTCACGCTCCTCGCAAGCGTTTCGCGCACTCAGTTCCCGCCCGGAACCCAATATGCCTATAGCAACGGCGGCTACGTTCTTCTCGGGCTCATTCTCGAAGAGGCGACGCGCAAACGCCTCGACCAGCTTCTGCGTGAGGAGATTTTCCAACCCGCCGGCATGCACGCGAGCGTGGTGTACCAAGGCGAGGGCACCGCGATCGAGCAACGCGCTTTCGGCTACGCGCAGGTCGGCTCCGGATTTCGCCGCACCGATCAGAGCGTCACGAGCGCGACTCGCGGCGACGGCGGCATCTACTCCTCGGTCCTGGATCTCGTCGCCTGGGAGGCGGCGCTCGAAAGCGGTCGCCTCGCCAACGTCGACAGCATGCGCCGGATCTTCGAGCCCGGCCGGCTGCGCGACGGAACGCCGACGACGTACGGCTACGGCTGGAGTCTCGGCTCTTACCGCGGTTTCGCGCGCCAGTCGCACACGGGCAGCTCGGTCGGCTTCCGCACCGTGATCCATCGCTTCCCGGCGCAGCGCGCGATGATCGCGGTCTTGGTGAACCGCGATGCCGCCGACCCGTCGGAGCTCGCCAATGCGATCGCGGACCGGGTCTTGCCCTAGAACACGGCTCGCCGCAAGTAACCGAACGCGACCGAAAGGACGTTGGCGACCAGGCTCGCCACCAACGCATCGTGCCACGGCACCTTCAGGATGCGCTTCATCATCGCGCCTTCCGCTAGGATGATGACGATCTCGCACGCCACCATCCAGACAAGGTACGGCTGAAAGAACAGGTAGCCGCCGAGCGACCATAGTGTCGGGTGCGTCAGGCAGTTGACCGCGATCGCGGCGAAAATCACCCGGCGACGAGGCTCTGCGTGGAACATCATCGTGTAGACGACCGTCTCCACGACAAGGGTCGAGACGAAGGCTGCGAGCCACAACGTCACGAAGGAGGAGTCGCTCACGGAGTCGGCTTCTTGGGCGCCGGTTTCGCCTTCACCTTAGGCTTCGGCGCCGGCTGCGCTTTCGGCGCGAGCACCGCCGCTTTCACCGCTTCGAAGCGCGCCGCCGTCTTCTTAAAGTCGGGATCTTTGCGCACGAACGCCAGGTCTTTGTCTTCGGCCATCATCTTCCGGAACTTCTGCCAGCGGTCTTTGCCGGCATTTGCCTGCGTCAGTTTGTCGGCCACGAGGTTCAGGGCGGCGAGCGATTTCGCGGCCTTTTCATCGATCGACTGATAGCAGGCGTCGTTGAAGAAAGCTTCGAGCAGATTCGGATCGAGGCGCATCGCCTGGTCGTTGGCGTCGAATGCCTCGCCCATTTTTTTTGCCTTCGCGAGGTGATAGCCGAATTGCATGTAGAGGCGGGCGAGATCGCTCTTCTTCGTCCCCGTCTTCGACTCGATGTAGCTCAGCGCGCCTCTTGCCTCGTCGAACTCCTCCTCCTCCAACATCGTTTCCACGCTCGCCGCCAGCGCTTTGGCGTCGCCCTGCAGCACCTTTGCCGTGCAGTGGAGGCATTGGTCCTTCTTGTCGCACTTCGTCTGCGCCCATTGAGGCGGCGAACGGCGCGGATGCCACAGGCAGTGACCCTCGCGCCCGCGCAAATCCTTGCAGCCGGAGCCGTCCTTCTTCCAAAGCGCGTTGCAGTCGTCCACCTCGTCCGGAAGCTCGTCGGCAAGCGCGTCCGAGCCGCTCAACGCCCCGAGCCAAAGCACGACGATCCAGCGCAGCCAGTTGCTCATGGCGTGCCCGCCATCGGCTCGGAGACGCGCGGCTGGCGAATCCGATGATACTGACGCGTAGGCAGCAAGAGCGCCTGCTCGGGTCCGTCGCCGCACCACTTCACGCGCACCGCGACCTCCCGGCTCGCGCCGCCTTTCCCGCCAAGGCCGAAAAGGATGCGGCGATCACCCTGCGCCGAAAATCCGGAAACCGCCTGCACCTCGCGCATCTGCTCCGGATACGCGCCGTCCTGCACCCGCGCGACCGTGCCGATCGCGTCGCGATTGCAGCGCCTGCCGTCGCCCTCCAGCGCCAGCCCCACCCAGTGCGGCCCGTCCGCCTGCGCCGTGCCGTTCTCGAAGAAGCTCGGCCCCGAGAATTGATGCGTGACCACGAGGTCGAGGTCGCCGTCCTCGTCGAGATCGACCATCGCCACGGCGCGCGACGGCCCGCTCGGCTTCCCCTGCGCGTCCTTCGGCAGATCGAAGCCCACGCTCGCCGCGACGTCGACGAAGTAGCGGTCTCGGTTCAAATACAGCCGATTCGCGTCGGCCGGGAAGATGCAGCGCCCGCGCAGATCGGCCCAGCGGTCGGCGAAGCCGTGCACGTCGGGGTTCGTCAGCGCCACCTTTTCGGCGTAGTACCAGTAATCGTCGCAAGGCTGGCCCTCGGCCGCCGTGCGATCGTACCGGTCGTTCACCATGCCATTGGCCTGCGCCAAGTCGAGCTTGCCGTCGAGGTCTAGGTCACCCATCGCCGCGCCCCAACCGAAGCGCCGCTCGTTCAGCGCATTCCGCCCGGATGCTCGGTCCGTGAAAGCGGCGGCGCCCGCGGTCGCCATGGTGCCGTCGTTCATCCACAAGAGGCTGCCTTCCGCCTGGAGCGGCTTGTGCACGTTAGAGACGTAGAGGTCCTGGTGGCCGTTGCCGTCGACGTCACCGATCGAGACGTTCATGCCCTTGTACGTGTCGCGCCCCATCTCGCCGATGAAGCTGCCGCGTACGGCCGCAAAGCGGCCTTTCCCGTCGTTCTGGAACAGCTGATCGGGCCCAAAATCGTTCGCCAGATAAAGCTCCGGGCTGCCGTCGCGATTGAGATCCGCCGCGCCGACCGCCAAAGTCCACCGCGTGCCGAAGGTTTCGCGCTCTGCGGCCTTCTGCCGCGCGAAACTTGCGCCCTCGTTCATGTAGATCCACTTGTCGCCGCCGTTCGCCGCGTCGTACCAGGTCCGATGCATGAAGTCGAACATCCGCCGGTCGCCCTCGTGCGCAGGCTGCGGCAGCCGGAAGATGTCGAAACGCGTCGGCTGGTCGTACGCCGGCAAGGTCGTCGGCAGGACGTTCGCGAGGAACACGTCGAGCTTGCCGTCGCGGTTCAGGTCGACGACCGTCGCCGCGACGCTCACCGTGTAATCGCGAAGCGCCGACGGCCCCGACTCGGCGGCGAAGCTCAGCTTGCCGTCCTCGAGCAGCCGGTTGCGAAAAAGCCGCGACTCTCCCCAGGCGAAGAGCACGAGCAGATCCTGGTCGCCGTCGTTGTCGGCATCGAAGAACACGGCGCCGGCCGGAAACCCGTGCGTCCTTGGCTCGGCGACCAAGAGGGCGAGCTCAGGAATCTCGACGCGCTCGAACTTGAAGTGGCCGCGGTTTAGGTACAGCGCGCCGCGGTCCTCGGCCTGCTTCAAGGGCAGGGTGAAGAAGAGATCTTGTCTCCCGTCGAGGTCGACGTCCGCCGAGGCCACGGCGTCGCCGATTGAGAGGAGCCACTTCGCCACATGCGCGATCCGCGGGTCGACGAGGCTCAGAGCGTCGCTCGGTCGGGCCGCGATCCCGACCGCGTCGGCCGCCTGCGCGGTCATCGCCACGTGCGCCTCGGCGTCTTGTTTCGGCCGGATGAACCCGGCGTGCACGACCAGCCCGAGCGCCGCGATCGCCGCCGCCGTGAGCGGCCGAGGGGCCCATCGCGAAAGCCGCGGGCCGACACCCCGCGGATCTTTCACCAGCTCTGCGACGTGGAGCCAGACGAAGCGCCCGGCGAAGTACATCGATCCCGCAAGGAACAAAGTCGAAAGCCGGTGCATCTTGTGCAGCCAAAGGTCGAGGCCGACGATCACGAACGCCATGAGCACCTGCCCTCGCGCCGTCGGCGGCGAGGTCTTCGGATCCGTGAGCATGAAATACGTGAATAGGAAGAACGCCGGGGCCGTCAACGCGCCCAAGAACAAGGTCTCCGTCGGCACGTGATAACGGATGACGTAGGCGCGGATCGCGAGCCCGACGAAATAGAACCCGAGGAACGCCAGGGTCAACGGCACGCGCCGTACCTCGCGGATGAAGAGCGAGAGCGCCGCGCCGACGATGAAGAAGCAGATCGCCAGCGACCCCCCCCACTGATAGCTCGGCGACGCGCTGATCATGCCCTCGCCGAGCAAGAGACTGAGGGTCACGCCGATCAGAGTCGGATTGAAGACGTGCCGTCCTTTGAAGGTCAGGACGTATTTCGACGCCACCGAGAAGAAGACCGGCACGAACAAGAGCCAGGGCCCGTGCGCGTAGTTCACCAGAATTCCGAGCCCGAAGCCGCTGATCATCGAGCTCAGCGGGAAGAGCACAGTCCTGTCCTTGCGCCCGCGCGCGACGTGATGGAACAGCATGTCGAGGCCGCACGTCGCCGAGACGACCATGAGGATCTGCAAGGGGCTGCGGTTAAAGCCGAGAAAGGTGATCCCGAAGACGACGTAGCTCGCCAGAAGCGCCAAAAAACGCCAGCGCGGATCTCGGCGCGTCGGCACGCGATCAAACTTCAAGGACGATCTCCCGCGACGGCGCCGGCCGCCGAAATTTCTTCATTTGCCAGGGCACGTCGCGCAGCCGCAGCTCCGCGATGCAGGCAAGCTCGACCCCGTCGGCATGCTCGGGATTGCGCTTCAGGAAAAACGCCGCCTCGGCATCGCCGCCTTCCCTTTGCGCAGCCTGCGCGGCGAGGTGCTCTTCTCGCACCGCGCCCCGGCGCTCGCCGAAACGCACGAGTCCGCGCTCGGGGTCGTACGCCGCGCCGAATTTCTGTGCATAGAAGGCATCCATGACGCGCGCCAGGCGCGACGGCGCCGTGGCCCCCGCGCGCGGATAGGACACGGGAAAGTTGCGCCGCATCATGAGGTACGTGCGCTCCCCCTTGCTCATCAGGAGCCAATATGCCGGCCGCCAGGGCCTCCGCAGCTTGACGCGGACGATCTCCCGCAGGAACGCGCGCTGCAAGAGCTTCGAACCCCACAGCTCGCGTTCGAGCACGGTGTCGCCCGAGTAGAGGAGCGCCTCGCGCTCGCTCTCTCGGACGAGGAGCGTCGTGAAGCCGACGACGGCGCCGCGCTGCGCGAACACCCAGACGACGTCCTTCTCGCTCAGATCGCTCGAGAAGGTCTCGAACGCGACATCCCGGTAATAGCGCGAGAACAAGGCGAACATCGTGCGCCGCTCCCCGTCGTTTAGGGAGGCGGGCAGCCGGCGGCAGGCGCTGATCGCGGCGAGAGGCATCCCGCGATTTGGTCTCAAAGGCGCGGGAACGTCAAGAAAAGACCCGCCGCGAGGCCGGGGTCTTCAGCCCGGAGGTGAAGACGAAGGCGCTGCGGCGGGTCGGTTCGAGCGATGAAACAGCGCTTTAGTGCGCCGAGACTTGCTGCTCGAGAGTGCTGATGGAGGCTTCCAGCTCGGTGAGCTTGGTCTCCATGTTGGTTTTCAAGCTCGCCCACTGATCTTGCGTGGCGTTTTTGACGTTTTGGAGCTGCGACTCCGCGGCGGTGAGCTTGGTGCGCGTGTCGGCCAGAACGGGCGAGACCGTGTTCATCGCGGCCTTGTCGTTCGCCGCCTTTTCCAGGCGGTCGATCGAGTCACGGCTGGTCTGGACGCGGGTCTGGGCCGTGGTGACGAAGGTGTCGCGCGTCGTCACGAACGCGTTGGCGTCGGTCACGGGACGGTCGGTGGCTGCATCACGATTGATCTCGGCGACCTCTTTGGACGCCTCGGTCTGGGCTTCGACGATCTCTTTGTTCGCCTCGGCGCGGGTCTCGGCGACGTCTTTCTGGGCGTCCGCGACGTCCTCGCGAACCTCGGAATTGACCTCGGCGACGTCTTTGCGGGCTTCCGCTTGGACTTCGGCGATATCCTTTTTGGCCTCGACGTTGGCGTCGGCGACCTTCTTTTGGGCGTCCGCGATGTCTTCGGCCGCTTCTTTCTGGGCCTCAGCGCGCTTCTCTTCCGGCGATTTCGTGCAACCGTAGGTAAACACACCGGCAATCAAGGGCGTCAAGATGGTGAGCGTGGCTCTGCGCATGATAGTTCCTCCTCGTGTCATTCGCGGAGAGCCCAATGCAGGCACCGTGCCACATTGCTCATCTGGCGTCAGACGCGTCTCACGCGAAAACGCCCGTTCAGGTGCAGGAAAATGGTGATTCGATGTCTCATCTCAAGTGCGCGCGCCGGCGAGGGCCAGCGCCAGCTCGTACTCGAAGGAGGCCGCGTGCAGGCCGGTACCGCAGCCCCCGCTGATGAATATTTCCGCAGACTCCGGCATCAGCGCGTACGCTCTCCGCGCCAGGTCCATCCCGCGCGGCACGTCGAGCGCCTCTGAGCGCGTATCGAAAATCCCGAGAATCAAGCCGCCGCCGGCGGCAAAGTGGGGCGAGATCGCCGCCCGCGCGGCAAGGAGGTCGATGACGCTCAGATCGAAGGCAAGGATCAGCCCCGAGAATCGCGCCAGCGCGCGCGCCGCGTCCAACGGCGCACAGGAGTGGAGCCCGAGCCGCACGCCCCGAGCCCGCAACGCGTGCTCCAAGTCACTGACCCAAATGGCATCTTCGCTCGACGCGGCCGCAGCCAGCAAAAAGTCGTCGAGCACGACGAGAGTCAGCTTCGTCGCATAAGCCGGCACCAGGCGACCGAGCCACTCGCGCGCACCGAGGAGAAGATCGGCAGTCGGCACCTCGTCGCCGAAGATCGCGCCCGCGAACGCCGCGAGAGTCCGTGGCCCCGCGAGCTGCCCTTTGGCGCCGCGGCCCTCGAGCTTTGCGCGCCGAACGAAGGCCCCAAACCCCGGCAGGCCGTCGACCACCGCGAAGGCGTCGTCGCGCCACAGGTGCTTCAGGAACTGGCGCCCGCGACCCGGCCGCAGCGCTTCGGCGGCCTCGGGTGAAAGGACCTCGCGCACGAGCTGAGGCAATGACGCGAGCTGAGGTTGCCGCGGCACCTGCGGCAGCTGCGGATAAAACGGCAAGCCGTACCGCGCGAACACGTGGTCCAAGGCGCGCTCGGACTCCGTGAACGGCAGGCTCCCGATCCCGGTCGACGTCACCCGCCTCACTCGTGACCTCGATAAGGCGCCGCCGCGCGAAAGGGCACCGCGCTCGCGATCCCGTCCCGGCCGAGCAGGAGCGCGAGCCAGCGCTCGAAGCCCAAGGCGTTGCCGCAGCACGGCTTGAGGCCATTTTCGAGGGCCGCGTAGAAGTCCTCGTCCTCGTCGGGCACGACGCTGCCGAGCGCCTTCCGCCGTGCCATCGCCGCGCGAATCCGGGCGCGGTTCGCGGCGGGATCGAGAAGCTCTTGGAACCCGTTACAGAGCTCCGCCCGCCCGACGTAAAACTCGAATCGCCGCGCGACCTCGCCTTCGACCATCGCCAGCGCCGCCTGCGACGCCGGATAGTCGTGCAGGACGACGGCGCCTTCGCGCTCGATTCCCGGCTCAATCCGGTCGATCAAGATCTTGAAGAAGGCGGTCTCGAAGTCCTCGTCGCCGCGCAAAGATCGGATTCCTGCGCTCTTGCCGCGTGGCGCCAGCTCCGGGTCCTCGTCTTCCAGCTCGAGCCCGGCCCACTCGCGGAAGGCCTCCGCCACCGTCACCCGCCGAAAAGTCTTCGGCACCTTCGTCGCCTTGAAGGCCTCGCGCGTCGCAGTGAGCAAGGCCTCCGTCCGCGCGATGAAATCGTGGTAGGAGGTCCCGGTCTCGTAGAACTCGAGCATGGTGAACTCGGGATGGTGCCAGGCCGAGATCTCGCCGTCGTTGCGGAAGCAGGTCGCGAGCTGGAAAATCCCGCCTTCTCCGAGCGCCGCCAGCGCCTGCTTCATGTGCAGCTCGGGGCTCGAGCGCAAGAACAGCCGGTGCTCGCGCTTCTGGTGATCGCGCCACGCGGTCTCGAAGTAGCCGAGATGCACCTCAGTCCCCGGGCAGATCACGCCGACGGGCGTGTCGACCTCCAAGTAGCCGGCCCCGGTCCCCGAGAAAAACTCGCGCACGGCCGCCTTCAGCCTTGCGCGAGACTTCAGTGTGTCGGCGAGTGGTTCGTTCGTCACGCTCATGGGCCTTTGGGTGGTGAGCCATGGTCGCTAGCCGAACCACCTGGCTCACTTGCGCCGCGGGGGCCTGGCGGCTCGAGGCTTGGCGACCTTCTGCTTCGGCGTCTTCGAGGTGCTGACGACCGCTTTCGGCCGCTCTTTGTGCTCGTCCTCGTTGCCCTTACGCAAGGCGCGCAGGCGCTTCTCGATCTTCTCCAGCGCCGAGCCCGCGGGGAACTCGTTCTGCAGCACGTTCGTGAAGCCGAGCGGCATGCCGGTGACGATCTCGAAGGCCTCGCCGATCGAGCGGATCGGGATCACCTGGAAAAAGCCCTCGTTGATCGCCGCGCGCACGTCGCGATGCAACATCAGGTTGGGCACGTTTTGATGCGGAATCATCACGGAATATGGGCCATTGCCCTTGCCCACCAGCTTCGCCGTCTTGAAGAAGCCCTCGATCTTCTCGTTGATGCCGCCGACCGGCTGCACCTCGCCGAATTGGTTCAAGCTGCCGGTCATCGCGAAGCCCTGCTTCACCGGGATCTCGCCCATCGCCGAGAGGATCGAGATGAGCTCAGCCACGGTCGCGCTGTCGCCGTCGATGAGGCCGTAGCTCTGCTCGAAGCAGACGCTGGCCGCGACGCCCAGGTTCTTCTTCTTCGCCAAGACCGCCGTGAGGAAGCCCGACATGATGAAGACGCCCTTGTCGTGGATCTTGCCGGAGAGCTTCGAGGCGCGCTCGATGTTGAGCACGCCCTCGTCGGTGACCGAGATCGTGCAGGTGATGCGGCCCATCTTGCCGAACGAGTAGTCGCCCATGTCGTAGACGGCGAGGCCGTTCACTTGGCCGACCTGCTCGCCGTCGAGGGAGAGGAGGACGTCCTCGTGCCGCACCATCTCGAGCATCTGCTCTTCCACCAGGTTGTGGCGGAAGAACTTCTGGTCCAAGGCCTGTTCGACGTGATCGCGCGTGACCCCTTTGGCGCCCTGGGCGCGCGCGAGGTAGTCGCTTTCGATCGTCAGATCCTTGATTTGGCCGAATTGGGTCGACAGCGCGCGCTGGTCCTCCACGAGCCGCGAGCCGAACTCGACGACCGCCGCGACGCCGCCGCGGGAGAAAGGCAGGAGATCCTCGAGCTCCGCGCGCGTCGAGACGAAGTGCGCGTAGGCTTCCTCGGTCTCGTCGGTGCGCGGCATCTTGTAGTCGAAGTCGGCCTTGATCTTGAAGATCTTGGCGAAGTCGTCGTCGCCGTCGTGGAGCATGTGATAGATGTCGTCGTTGCCGATCATGATGACTTTGACGTCGAGGCTGATCGGCACGGGGCGCAGGCCGGAGGTCGGGAGCAGCGAGAACTGCTCGCCCATGTCCTCGATGAAGCCCTGGCGGTTCTTGAGCACGCGCTTCAGCGTGTCCCAGATCCCCGAGGTCGTCTTGAACACGTCCATGGCGTTCAGGACGAGGTAGCCGCCGTTGGCGCGGTGCACCGAGCCGGCCTTGATCATCGTGAAGTCGGTCAGGTACATGCCGTGCTCGACGTTCTTCTCGATGCGGCCGAACAGGTTGTAGTAGGTCGGGTTGGTCTCAATGATGACCGGCGCGCCCTTCTGGTTGGTATTGTCGACGAAGACGTTGACCCGGTATTTGACGTACCGGTCGCGCTCCTCGTCGCCCCAGGGCGATTGCTGCTGGCCTTCCTCCTCGCCCAGGTCGACGAAATCGAGGAGATTCTCGAGGATGTGCTCTTTCACTTCCTTCAAGTAGGCGACGAGCTGCGGGGTCGCAGGATCGCGCTTCTCGTATTCCTCGATGAGGGGATCGAGCTCCTGGCCGACGACGGAGTTGCCGAGCTCGCCGCGGAGCGCCTCGATGTACTCGCTCGTCTCCGACTCGATCGCGCGCACTTTGCGCGCGAAGTCGAGGACTTCCGGCTCGAGCTGCGAGCGGTGGTCCTCGATCGTCTCGCGGTCTTTGTCGTTGAGCTTGCCGTACTCTTTCTCGGTCAGGGCGCGGCCGTCCACGATCGGGATCGTCTCGATGCCCATGCGCGTCGACTTGACGACGAAGTCCATCGACTTCGCCAGCTTCTCGAGGTCGGCGTAGTGCTTGGCTTTGCGCTCGTTGGAGGCAGAAGCATAGGCGTTCACGGCGTTTTCGTAGTCTTCGCTCTGAAGAGCTTTAGGCACTTGCTCGCGCAGATTCTTGACCAAGGTCTCCATCTGCTTTTTGAACTTCCGGCCTTCGCCGGCCGCGACCGAGATCGCCTTCGGCGCTTCCGTGTCGTTGAAGTCGTAGATGTAGAGCCAGTCGACGGGCGTCTCTGCGTCGCCCGACCACTTTTCGAGGAAGGTGCGGATGACGCTCGTCTTGCCGGTGCCCTGGCTACCGGCGACGTAGATGTTGTAGCCAGGCTTGCGGATGCCCAGGCCCATGTTGATCGCGCGCACCGCGCGCTCCTGGGAGATGATGTCGTGCGACTTGCCCAGCCCCGACGTGTCCTTGAAGTCGAACGCGTTGTCGGGGCAGTGCTTGTAGGTCGCGGATACGGGAAGCGCGCGCGGGAGTTTTCCAAGCTTGTTGGATAAGACGGCCCGCGGCGCAGACTTCTTCTTCTTGGCCAAAGCCCGTTCCTTTATCAGCCGGGACGACGGACTAAATCAGCCGACGCCGAGGTCTTTCGCCAGGACTTCATACTGGGGCGCCAGGTTATGGCTTACGGCCTCGCGCTTCAAGCCTTCCATGACGCTGCCGAGGAGGCGGCGACCCGGGGCGGCTTGGCTTTCTTCCTGGAAGAGCTCGCCGTACGCATCGATGAAGTCGAGGGCTTCCTCGACGCCGTGGGCGGTCTCGGAGGAGAGGCTCGCGGCCACGCCTTTGCGCAGCCACATCGAGAGCTCCTGGAGGTTCGCCTCGGCTTTGAAGCCCAAACGCAGGCACTCGCCGCAGAGGCTGAGGAGGAGCTCGCCCGGAAGGTCTTTCTCATGGCGGCCGACGTAGTAGCTCAGGGTTTTGTAGGCGCTGCGCCAATTTTTCGCACCCTGGAGGACACGGACCTTCTCCATCGTTAGGTCGAAGGCACGGATCGCTTTCTCACGACGGACCTCGAGGCGCTTTTGACGCGCCTGGAGCTGACCCGACATCCGGTCTTTGAGGATGTCGAGAGCCTTGATCGCTTCCGCGCGGGTCAGAGCCTCGTGGACCTCGAGCTCACGGTCCAGGGTGTCGGAGAGGATGTCGACGACCTGGGGGACGCCCGTAGCCGTATGGTCGGCGATTTGGGCGAGGTTCCAGCTGGCGTTCTCCGGCCATTTGCTGAGCACCCTTTCGAGTTCGCAGATGAAATCCAGCATGGGCGGCGCCTTTCTTGGCAAATCTCGGGGCTTTTTTCGGATGGGAAGTTTGTCCTAAAGGATACCATGCCGTCGCCTTGGGAGTACCCCATCTTTTTCGAATTAAACCGCTGATATGGGGCGGGTGTCCAAGCGAAAATGCTGGGAAAATTCCGAGTTCGGCGCGGGCGGAGCAAGGCTAAGGCTGGGATATCGCGGCGGGAATGAGCGGTTCGGAGCGAACAAGCACGAACAGGCGACCCGGACAAAGCCAGGTCGCCTGTTGGTATCGATCGAGGGCGATCAGACCGTGCGCAAGTGGCGGCGCTTGGCCATCATCCGGCGTTTCTTACGGCCGACCTTGCGGCGTCCCTTGGGATGTTTCCGTCTGTGGCGAGAACCGTGCACGAGTGGTCTCCAAGCTGTTTTAACGAGTACCGCGGGAACCTATCGAGGCTCCTGCCCAAGCGCAAGCCTTTTCGTGGCCGCCCAAGGGGAGACCGGCGCCTTCCGCCTAAGGTTCCGGGACCGAGCGCCGAAACCCCACACATGGGAGGAAGCGCCGTGGTGAACCAGTCCAAACCGAAGTACAAACGCAATCTGAAGAACACGCTGATCGAGCCGTTCAAGCAGATCAAATTCGGTCTGTACGTTTTGGGCCTCTCGGCCGCGTTCGTAGGCGTCTCCGCCTACATGTTCGTCAACGCCTTCGTCGAGCAGTATCAGCACGTCATGGGCATCTTCAACGTGGTCGACACGAAGCTCCAGTGGGAGCTGGTCACCAACGACGTGTTTCGCAGCAATGCGATTCGCATCGGCGTGATGTTCACCGTGTTCATGGTCGTCATGCTGGCGATGCTGATTCGCCTGACACATCGTTATTACGGCCCCCTCGTCTCGATCGAGCGGTTCGTCGACCAATTTTCCGCCGGCGATTATAAGCTTCGCTGCCGCATCCGCGACAAAGACGAATTGCATGACTTGGTGAGCAAGTTGAATGCGATGGCGGAGAAGATGGAGCAGCGGCATGGCGGCGGGCCGGTGCATGAGTTGAATAAGGCTCGCGACGGGAAAGTTAGCTGATCGCTAGCAGCATCGGTTTCGTCCGGACGAAGCCCCCCCCCCTCGCATCGAGGGGGGGGGCTTGTCGTTTGGCGCTGCGCGCGCTTTTGTCCTGCGGACGGCTTGATGCGGGCTGGCCAAGTCGGGGAAGGGCAACGAGGTTCTGTTGGCCGTCTGCCTTGATCCAGACGCCACCCTTCGGGTCCGGGGGGAGGCG
>JANOTL010000083.1:0-10643 GCA_031416315.1 Pseudomonadota bacterium | reverse complement strand
GACGTCGCGGATGTCGGTGTTGTCGAAATCCAAGGTCACGATGTCGCGAGGCAAGCGGCTGACGATGTCGCGGAAGATGCGTCCGCCGGCCGGGCGAGTAGTGCGGTCCGCCTCCTCGGGTTCTCCGGAGGGATCAACCTTCGTCTTGGTGATGTCGGAGGCCTGGGCCGAGGCGGCCAGTTCCTCGGTCATGGTTCCGGAGAGGCCGGCCCGCTTCATGGCCTGCGCGGCCGTGATGTTGAGGCGGGGCTTGGGCTTCGGAGCGGCGTCGGCGGCCTTCATGCTCGGCGCGAGAGCGGCGGAGGTGGCGGCAGTGTCGATGGCCGACATCTCGGGCGCGGCGGCGGGCACGGGAGCGGGGGCCTGAGCCTTCGCGGCGGCGGCGCGCTTGGCGACCGGCTTGACGACCGGAGCCGGCGCGACGGGCGCGGCGGAGGTCGGAGCGTCATCGACGGAGCCGACGAGTTGGACGGTGAGGCCGTCCTTCGTCGTGCCGACCTTATAGCCCGCCATCTTCACGAGGTCCATCACGACGCGCGTGATCAGACGCGGCGTCTTTTCGTACTGGCTCGAGCGCACGCCGGAGAGGAACAGACCCCTCCCCTTGGCGGACTGCGTCGGGCCTTCGTGTTTGGTGTCGAGCAGTTCGAGCACCAGGCGAGGCGGCGTCTGCGTCAGGAAGCTGTTGTACATCACGGAGGTGCTGAGCTTGATCGTGACGAGGTCATCCGTCGCCGTGATGCCCTGGAACACCGCCGGAGACGCCGCGTCCGCCGCGAAAGCCGGGACGACGCCCGCGGGGGTCGCGAGGATGACGGCGAGGGCCGCGGACAGGGCTTTTTTCATGGATTGATTGATCATAGATTCTCCGCGGCTACCGCTTCTCCTTCTCTTTGTCTTCCTCGCCGAGACGGAACACCTGAACGTCCTTGTCGGCGGTGATGAGTTCCACGGTCTTCTGCTTTATTTTGATGTTGCCGGTGATGCCGGGGACCTGCTTGTTGCGCTCATTGTAAAGCTTGCCGCCGCGTAGAATGTAGGAGCCGCCGGCCTCGGCGGAGAACAACGCGAAGTCTATCTTCGTGTCCTTAAGAATGCCCTTAAGCTGCATTCCGTGGATGTCGACGACTTCGGGGCCTTCGGGTTTGTTCTCGTCGGTGACGCGGCGCGCGGACTTGGCTCCCATCGCGGCCGGCATGAAGGGGTCCCGCGAGCGATCGCCCGTGTAGATGGTCGAGACCGTCTGCGTCGAGACGCCTAAGGGCAGCGCGGTGCTCGTAGAGGCCGCGACGGCGGCCGGCGACGGCGCCGGCCCCGCCGAAGCGGGACCGGACGTCGCGAGGAGTAAAGCGATGGTGGTGATCATCATCCTTTATACTGGTACGAGAGCAAGGTGAACGTCACGGTCATCTCGCCGTTGGCGTCCGTCGTCGGATAGTTGATGTCCTTGATGTTGAAAATGCGTTCCTCGAGCGACAGCGCGGCCAGGAAACGGCCGATGTTGTGGTACGACCCGCGGATCGACAACGGATAGTTCAGCTCGATGAAATAAGTCTGGGTTTTCTGCGGGCCCGGAGCGAAGCTCTGAATGGTCACCCGGCTCTTTTGCGCGAGCGCGGAAAGGGACAGAAGAATGTCGGGCACGGACTTCGTCTTCGGCAGCTTCTTCTCGGCCTCGGCCGCGCGCTCGTTGAGGCTCGCGATCTCGGCCTGCAGACGCTCGAGCCGGGCCGCCTGCTGCTTGGCCTTCACGATCTTGGCCTCGATCGCCTCGATCTTCGCCGTCGCCTCTTCCTTGGCCACCTTGATCGGCAGCCAGAAGAACTTGACATAGACGACGCTGAAGACGATGAACAGCACGGCGCCCGCGCCGAGGTATTGTTTTTCCTGCTTCGAGAGTTGCATGGCCATGTTAGTTGCTCGTGTACGTCGCGGTCATGGTGAAGGCGTATTGCGTCGGACCCGACGCGGTCACCGCGCCGAGTTCGATCAGGCCGAAGCGGGTGTTCTTTTCCATCGTCTTGACCCAGGCCGCGATGTCCTCGTTGGAGTTGGCGATGGCGCCGATGGAGAGCCTGATCGTGCCGACCGCGGATCCGCTTCCGGTGGTCATCGTGTTCACGCGAACGCCGCCGGGAACGGTACGGGCGAACTCCGACATGAAGATGGGGTAATACGCGCGGCCGAGCAGGAGATTCTCGATCACGCCCAGGCGGGCGCGCACGGCGGCGGCGGCCTTCTCGAGCTCCTCGACCTGCTTGACGATCCGGTCTAGGCGCTGAAGCTCCGACTCGGCGTAGGCGAGCCGCACCTCGAGCGTGCGCTTACCGTACCAATGGCCGAAGGAAACAACCACGAGGATCAACGCCATGAGGCTTCCCAGCACCACGGCCTGCATCAGCAGCTGGCGCTGCTTGGCCTTGGCGAGGAGCTCCGCGGGGACTAAGTTAACCTTGATCATCTGCGGTTATTCCCAGTCCCTGTTCGACCGCAGCGCAAGGCCGGCGGCCACGCCGAAGCTGGGGGCCAGCGCTTCGGGCACGGCGTCCCCGCCCTTGGCGAACGCGAAAGGGTTTAGGACCGAGACGGGCACCTTGAGCTCTTGCGCGAGGTGCTTGTCGAGATTCTTGAGGCGCGCGGTGCCGCCCGCGAGCATGATCCGGCCGATCGAGCGGTCGGGGCCCTGCGACAGGTAGAAGTCGACGGAGCGATGGACCTCGGCGACGAGGTCGCGCGCGACCTGGCCGACCGCCTGCGATACGCCCAGGCCGTCGCGGTCTCCGTCGGCGAGCGCCTTTTCCTTCTCGGCGGGATCGACGAACACGCCGCGCGAGTGCTTGAGCTCCTCGGCGCGGGCCGCGTCGCACTGGAACGCCTTCATGATCGCCTTCGTCAAAGTGTTGCCCGAGATGAACATGTCGCGCACGACGCGCGTGACGCCGTTCTCGACGATCGAGAGGTTCGTCACCATGTGGCCGATGTTCAGGTACAGCGTCGCGCCAGGGCCTTCCTTCGCGTCGCGCGTCTTCTCGTGGATGTTCTCGAGGGCGAAGCTGTCGACGTCGATGATGGTCGGGACCAGCCCGGCGCCCTGCAGGATCTCGAGACGCTGCTGGACAAGGTCGCGCTTGGCCGCAACGAGCACGGTCTCCATCTTCTTCTGGCCGTCCTCGACGATCTCGCTGAGGATGTGGAAGCTGAGCTGGACTTCGTTGATGTCGAAAGGGATGAAGGGCTCGGCCTCGGTCGCCAAAGTCGACTGGAGCTCGGTCTTCGTCAGGCGCGGGAACTTGACGTAGCGCACGATGACGGCGTTGCCCGACAAAGAGGTGGAGACTTCCTTGACCTTGACGCCTTTTTCGATGAAGAAGGCGCGCAGCAAATTGACCACGGCCGCCTTTTTCTCGTCGGGGCCCGCGTCCGCCTTCGCGCCCAGGGGCAGCTGGCCCCAGGCCTTGAGCGTGTACGCGCCGGCCTCGAGCTTAAAGAGGACGACCTTGACCGAGTAAGATCCGACGTCGATGCCGACGACGTCCTTGGGGCCAAGGAACATCTCCGCGAGCCCTTTCAGGGCTCCGAGCTTCTCCTTGACCTCTTCGAGCTTAGGCATTTATCTCCTTTTTTCCGTCCGACCCGCCAAGTACCCATTAAAAAAGCGCCGACGCCCCCCCGATTTCCCGGGAGGTCGGACTCGGCGCGTTTTGTAACGACAGCGAGTTATAACAGGTTTACCCATCCTTGTCAAGGCCTTGTCATAAAAGGACTACTTCGGGCGGGCTGTGGATTCATGGCTATTTAGTATAATTTTTAAATGAAGTCCCTGCTGTTCGACTATGGGGGGACCCTCGATGCCGACGGCACCACCTGGCTCGAGCGTTTCCTCCCCCTTTATAAGGAAGCCGGCCTCGAAGCCCCCTTGGAGCGCCTCGAGCGCGCCTTCTACGACTCCGACGACAACCTCCACACGCGCCATGCCCTTAAGGGCCTCGACCTGGCCCAGACCGTCCGCCTGCAGGTGACGGACGTCATCATGGCGGTGGCCCCAGACCGCCGCGACCTCATCGAGCCGGTCGCGGGCCGCTTCACCGGCGACTGCCGGGCCCACTTCAAGCAGCTGACGCCCGTATTGGAACGGCTGGCGAAGCGCTACCAGCTGGGCGTCGTGTCGAATTTCTACGGCAATCTGGACGGCATCCTGAGCGCGGAAGGGCTGAGGCCGCTGTTCTCGGTCGTCGCGGACTCCGGCGTGCTCGGCGTGATCAAGCCGGAGCCGGGCATCTTTCTCCATGCCGCGAATGCCTGCCAGGCCGCGCCCAATGAATGCGTGATGGTCGGCGATTCGATCAAGCGCGACATGGCCGGCGCGACGGGTGTCGGCATGAAGAAGGCGCTGATCACCACGGCGAAAAATGCGCCGGACGCGGGCCAGGATTGGACGATCCGTTCGGTCACGGAGCTCGAAGGGGTGCTGAAGTGATCCGCGCCGGCATCATCGCGGCAGGTGAAGGTTCCCGCTTGGCTGCCGTCGGCGAGATCAAGCCAATGATTAAAATAGCGGCGAAGCCGCTCATCTACTGGGTGGTCGTCGGATTGCGCTCGTCCGGGTGTAAAGAAATCGTCGTTCTGACCAATTCACGCGGCGGCTCCGTCAGCGCCTATCTCACCGCCGCGTTCCCGGATGTGTCCTTCGATTTCGTCACGGCCGACACCGCCTCATCGTTCGAGTCGTTCCGGCTGGTGTCTTTGCGTCTCGCCGAAACGGCGAAAGACTTCGTCATCAGCACCGTCGACGCTCTGGTCAAACCTGAAGACACGGCGCGCTTCATCAACGAATGCCGCGCGTCTCGCGCCGAGGCCGGCTTGGCCTTGACGGCGCACGTCGACGACGAGAAACCCCTTTACGCGGACGTCGACGAGGTCGGCCTCGTGCGCGCCCTCGGACCCGACGCCAAGACGCGCCGCTTCGTGACGTGCGGCCTTTACTACATGACCGGCGCAGCCGCAAAGCGCCTGCCCGCCGCGAACGCGCACGGCCGCCTGCGTGATTTCCTGTCCGCGCTCGCGGCCGAAGCCCGCGTGGCCGGCGTGCTGCTGTCCAAATCCCTCGACGTGGACCGGCCCGAGGACGTGGCCGCCGCCGAGGCATTCCTCACCACGGAGACGAAGCGATGAAAGCCCTCGGCATTTTGCGCGAAACTCAGAACTCCCCCGGCCGCGAGAGCGACGACGCCCTGATCCTGAAGGCCGTGATGGACCAGCTCTCCATTTTAAAGACTGAAACGACCGTTATGACGCCGGAGGAATTCGACCGCGCGGACGCCAAAGGATACGACCTCATCGTCCCGATGTGTGAAACCTACCCCCGTCTGATGCGGCTTAAGAAGATCGAGGAGGAGACCGGAGTCGTCACAGTCAACCCGGCGGACTCCGTGCTCGGCTGCTACCGCACGCGCATGCTCGAGTCCTTCGTGAACACGACCGGCCTCTCCTACCCGCCCACCGAGGTCCGCCGCACTACGGCCGAGGCGAACAAGGTTCCTCCCTCCTACGAAGCCGACGGCGGCTGGTGGCTCAAGCGCGGCGACGTGCACAACACCTGCGCCTTCGACGTGGTCTTCGCCAAGGACTGGAAGGAGGCGGAGCACATCCGCCGCGAATTCGAGAGCCGCGAGATCAAGGACCTCGTGATCCAGCGCCACACCGACGGCGACCTCATCAAGTTTTACGGCGTCGGACCCGGCCAATGGTTCACCTGGTTCTATCACGATCCCTCCACCGCCCGCCGCCTCCCTTTCGAGCTCGAGGACCTCGCCGCCCAGGCCGAGCTCGCCGCCCAGGCAGTGAAGGTCGAGGTGTTCGGCGGCGACGCCATCGTGACTCCCGATGGAAAGATTTATATCATCGACATCAACAGCTGGCCGAGCTTCGCGCGCGTGCGCGCCGAAGCCTCGGTCCAGATCGCCCGCCGCCTTCGCCTCCGGCTGAGGCAGGTCGCCGGTAGGAAGGCCTAAACTCACATGACCCCTCAGACGCTCACCGACGCTCCGTATTCCGCCGGACCGAAGTCCAAGGCCATGTTCCTTGAGGAGCAGGAGTACATCGCTCCCGGCCTCCAGACCATCGCGCTGTACGCCCAACTCGCCATCGACGGCGGAAGCGGCGCATCGCTGCGCGACGTGGACGGCAAGGAATACCTCGACCTCGTCGCCGGCATCGGCGTCGCGTCCCTGGGCTACGGCCATCCAGAGTGGGCCAAGGCCGTCGGCGCGCAGGCCGCGAAAACCGCGGTCGGTTCCTTCACCTCGCCGCACCGCGTGAATTTCCTCAAGACCTTGGCGAGCGTCACGCCGAAGGGCCTCACGCGCTGCCAGCTGTACTCGTCGGGCGCCGAGGCCGTCGAGGCCGCGCTGCGGCTCGCGAAGAGCAGGACGGGGAAATTCGAAGTCATCGGATTTTGGGGTGGATTCCACGGCAAGACGCAAGGAGTCATGGGTCTGCTCAACGACGGCTTCAAGAACGGATATGGAGCGACCGCGCCCGGCTTGCACCTCTCCCCTTACCCGGACAGCAGAAAATGTCCGTTCGGCGCCATAGCGCCGCATGATTGCGGAGCTCATTCGTTGGAGTTCCTGCGCGAAAAGATCAAACGCGAGACGACGGGCGCCGTGGCCGCGATCATCGTTGAGCCCATTCAGGGAACCAACGGCAACGTGATCCCGCCCGCCGGCTTCTTCAAAGGCGTGCAGGAGATCGCCAAGGAGATCGGCGCGGTTTTCATCTCGGATGAAATGATCACCGGCTTCGGACGCACGGGCAAGATGTTCGGGTGCGATCATGAGGGAGTCATTCCCGACATGATGACCATCGGCAAGGGCTTCGGCGGCGGATTCCCGGTTTCGGGCGTCGTCACGAGCAGCGAGATGGCGAACGCCAAGCCGTGGTCGAACCCCTCGGGGTCGTCTTCGTCCTACGGCGGCAACCCGTTGGCGTCGGCCGCCTGCGACACGACGCTGCAAATTATTTTGCGTGATAAGCTCGTCGAAAACGCCGCGACGGTAGGAGCGGCGATGCTCCGGCGCCTGACTGAGATTAAAGAGAAGCAGCCGTTGATCGGCTCGCTCCGTGGTCGGGGACTTATGATCGGAGTGGACTTGATCAATCCGTTGGACAAAAAACCACTCGACAAAGCCATTTGTCGGGAGATTTTTGAAGAGGGATTAAAGCGCGGCGTGTTGACTATGGCTTATAACCCGTCCTTGCGCATCAACCCGCCTCTCGTCATCACCGAGAAGCAAGCGCTCGACGGCCTCGATCTCATGGCCGATGCGATGCAGGTCGTTCAGAAGAGGCGCTCACTCTGAGCAAGATAAGCTCCGTCGGCTTGGTTGGGTTCGGCGCCATCGCCGAGGGCGCCCATCTGTCGGCCCTCCGTGCCTGCATGGTAAAAGTTGATGCCGTAGCCGAGCCGTCGCCGTTGCGCCGCGAAGCGGCGAAAAAGTCGTTGCCGTCCGCGCGGGTTTATGACTCCGTCGAAGCCTTGCTGTCGGCGGAGAAGTCACTCGACGCCCTCGTCGTTTGTTCTCCGCCAAGCTTTCACGGCAACGGAGTTTTGTCGGGCATACGCGCGGGCCTTCACGTCCTGTGTGAGAAGCCGCTCACCTTGGATCCCGAGACTTTTTCCCAAATCCAAACCGAGTCTGAAGCAAGGAACGTCTGCGTTTACTCGATAAACAACTGGGCTTTTTCACCGCAATGGTCGCGCCTGCTCGAGGTCGCGGCATCCGGGCGGCTTGGCGCTATTCGCCACGCCGATATTCGCGTGCTTCGCACGCGGCCGTCTCTTTCGGCTTCGCCGAACGACTGGCGCAAAGACCCGGCGATTTCCGGCGGCGGCATTTTCGTCGACCACGGTTGGCACAATCTCTATCTCATGCGTCGTCTCCTCGGCCCGAAGCTTCAGCTCGTAGACGTCGTGCTCCAACCCCTATCTTCCGTGGATGAAGTCGCCACCGCCCTTTTCAGCGCACCGCTCGCGACCGGCACGATGCATCTTTCGTGGCGTGCCGGCGAGCGCTCCAACTCCGCTTTCGTCACGGGCGAACGCGGCTCCGCGGAACTTCGCGATGACGCTCTCATCATCAAGGCCGACGGCGTCGAGGAGACGATTCAATTTCCCGAGAAGCTGTCCGGCGGCTCCGCGCACCCCGAGTGGCTCGCCGCGATGTGGCCGTCTTTCGAAGCCGAGTGCTCGGGCCTACGGCGCGGCGAGAATCTGACCGAAGCCGCGTTCTGCCTGTCCGCGATCCGCGCCGCTTACGGCGCCCGCAAGAGAGCCTCACTTGCCTAATCCCACGTTCACGCGCGCGATCCTATGGGTCGCCCATCCCAAGCTGCTCTGGCAGCGGGCCGGCGGCATGCTCGTGCTCGAGCGCCAGCTGTTCACCGCGGCGCGCGCGGGCATCAAATCCGTCTTCGTCGCGATGTCCCAGCCGGACGAGGCGCAGATCGGGATCCTGCGCCTGCCGCCCGGGCTCGAGGTCAGCTGGGTGTCGAAGAACCAGGCGACGCTCAACGAGTGCGAACCGCCCTACCTCGGGATCTCGGCCGACCACCTCATCCGAGTCGAGACCCTGGCCTTCATCGCGCGCCAGGATTTTCCGTCGACGGTCAGCTACGAGGATTCCGCGGGCCTCAGCGTCGTGCAGGTCGTGCTCACGCGCGAGGACGTCATCGCGCGCGCCAAGCAGCCCCTCCCCGAGGGCTCCGCCAAGCGCCTCGAGGCGCCGCTGTCCCAGGGGCCCATCGTCGACTGGCTCATGGTCGCCGGCCCCAAGTCCCAGGACGGCTTCATGGCGCGCCACTTCGACCGCCACCTTTCCCTCGCCGCCAGCCGCGCCCTGCTCGACAGTTCGGTGACGCCCAACCAGATGACGATCTTCAGCACGCTCATCGGCCTCGTCGGCGCGTGCTTCTTCCTCGGCGACACGCGCCTCGCCTATGTCACGGGCGCGATGCTCGTCTGGCTGCACTCGGTCCTCGACGGCTGCGACGGCGAGCTCGCGCGCGTGCGCTTTCAGGAAAGCACCTTCGGCTCCGACCTCGACTTCTGGGGCGACAACCTCGTGCACCTCGCGCTGTTCACCTCGCTCGGCGTGGGCTTCTGGCTTACCGGCAACGGCGCCCACACCTTGGCCTTGGCGGCGGTCGCGGACCTCGGCGTCCTCGCTTCGGCGTGGACGGCCTGGCAGCACCGGCGCGCTCATCGAGGCGACGCGCGCGTGGTGGATCAGCTCGACGGCGACGGCTTCGAATCGAAGCTGTCCCGTCTCGAGAACACGCTTGCCCAGCGCGACTTCATCTATCTGCTCGTGCTGCTCGCGTTCGTCGACCGGGTCTACGAGTTCCTCTGGGCCGCCGCGATCGGCGGCTGCCTCTATTTCGCCATCATGCTGTATCTCAGGAGAATTAATCACGATGACCAAGACCGACAGCCGCATCCGGCCCGCTAAGGGCAAGCTCGGCGTCCTGCTCCCCGGCATGGGAGCGGTGACCAGCACCTTTATCGCGGGCGTGGAGCTCGTCAAGAAGGGCCTCGGCACGCCCGTCGGCTCCGTCACGCAGATGCAGGCGATCCGCCTCGGCAAGCGCTACGAGAACCGCTCTCCCCTCATCAAGGATTTCGTTCCCCTGGCGAAGCTCGACCAGCTGGTGTTCGGCGGCTGGGACTTCTTCACCGACGACATGTTCGTCGCGGCGACGAAGTGCGGCGTCCTGGACGCGGCCATGCTCTCTCCCATCAAGAAGGAGCTCGTGGCGATCAAGCCGATGCCGGCCGTCTACGATGAGGCCTACATCAAGAACATCAAGGCCACCAACCCCAAAAAGGGGAAGTCCAAGATGCACCTGGCCGAGCAGGTGATGGCCGACATCGAGAACTTTAAGAAGAAAAACGGCTGCGACCGCGTGGTCATGCTGTGGTGCGGCTCCACCGAGCGCCTGCCGGCGCCGTCGAAGTGCCACGAGGACCTCGAGGCGTTCGAGCAGGGCCTGCGCGACAGCGACCCGTCGATCCCGCCGTCGATGATCTACGCGTACGCCGCGATCAAGCTCGGCATCGCCTACGGCAACGGCGCGCCGAACCTGTCCGCCGACATCCCGGCCTTGGTCGAACTCGCCGAGGAGACCGGTTCGCCCATCTGCGGCAAGGACTTCAAAACGGGCCAGACTCTCATGAAAACGACGATCGCGCCGATGCTCAAGGCGCGCATGCTCGCGCTGACCGGCTGGTACTCGACGAACATCCTCGGCAACCGCGACGGCGAGGTGCTCGACGATCCGGGCTCGTTCAAGACGAAGGAGCTCTCGAAGATGTCGGTCCTCGACACCATCCTCGAGCCCGAGCTGTACCCCGAGCTCTACGGCAAGTTCCATCACAAGGTCCGCATCGACTATTACCCTCCGCGCGGCGACCAGAAGGAAGGCTGGGACAACATCGACATCCGCGGCTGGATGGACATGCCGATGCAGATCAAGATCAACTTCCTGTGCCGCGACTCGATCCTGGCGGCGCCGATCGTGCTCGACCTCGTGCTGTTCCTACCTTTCCGGCGCCGCAGATCTTCATGACGATCCCGGCGCACGCG
>JANOTL010000082.1:0-15391 GCA_031416315.1 Pseudomonadota bacterium | reverse complement strand
GCCAGCTTGTCGAGGGCAATCAGGGCCGCCGTCTCGCTCTCGAGGGAGGGCAGAGCCTTCTTGATCAGCGCGGAGAGGATCACGCGGTTGCCGACGCTGATCGTGAACGGACCGGTGGCGACGCGGCCCAGGATCTTGTGGAAGGTCGAGAGGATCTCGACGTCGGCCGACGGCGAGTCGACGCCGATGATGTCGAGGTCGCACTGGCAAAACTCGCGGTAGCGGCCTTTTTGCGTGTTCTCGCCGCGCCAGACCTCGCCGATTTGGAGCCGCTTGAACGGGAAGAAGAGCTCGCTCTGGTGCTCGGCGACGAAGCGCGCGAACGGCACGGTGAGGTCGAAGCGCAAGGCGACGTCGCGGTCGCCGTGGTCCTTGAAGCGGTAAACCTGCTTGTCCGTCTCGGCTCCGCCCTGGCCGAGGAGCGTGTCCGCGTACTCGAGGGCCGGAGTGCCGATTTGAGCGTAGCCGGCGATGCGGGCCTCGGCGCGGATCGCGTCGACGATCGCGGTTCGGGTCGCCATCTGATCGGGTAGATAGTCGCGGAAGCCCTTGAGCCTCCTGGGCTCTATCCTGGCGCGCGTGGTCATCTGTGCCTTTCCGTTCCACCCAGAGCGGTTTTGGGCTAACTTATCAGCGTTACTACCGAATGAGATCGCCATCCATACTACATGGAGTCCGCGCCCGTCCATGCGCTCGCAAGGAAACCAACGGATTTCCATGAGGCTCCTGCCACTGGCCATCGCCTGGGGGGGCGCCGGCATTGCCGTGGGCTCGGAAGGCGAGCCCCAAGGGCCGCAGCCTGCCGCCGTCGTCGCAGCCGCCTCGGGCGAGTCCGACCGCTACACCCTGGTCGAGGAGTTCACGGCCGCGACCCTCGCCGAGGGTGAGGTGAAGATCGGCACCGAGCTCGAGGTCGGACTCACCGGATCCTTGATGATCGGCACCGACCTGATCTCCACCGCCGTTGGCGCGACGACGATTCAGGGCAAGGCGACCGTCTTTCGCACCAGCGAGCACCTGATCGCGGTCGGCATGCGCGCAGCTTATTTGAGCAAGAGCACCTTCCTTTGGGGCAGCGTCGACGAGCACTTCCAGGAGCTCGACGCGCGCATCGTGCGCCCGTCGATCAGTTGGACGAACACGCTGTCGCCGCGTTTGAAGCTGCACACGTTCTGGGGCAAAGGCTTTGGCAAGGTGCACGCGAAGCTCTCCGAGAAGGGGCAACGCAAGCTCTGGGAGACGAAGCACCCGGACGCCGACTACGACAGCCGCAACGAGCAGACGAAGGCGCCCGAGCCCTCGCCCGCCGAGGCCGAGGCCGAGGAGACGCCCGCGGCGGGCGACGAGAAGCCGGTCGCGACGACCGAGAACCAGGCGAAGGACGAGGCGGGGGAAAGCTCTCTGACCCAGCAGTCGATCCAGGTCCAGTCGATCACAGGCCTAGCGCAGGAGCGCTTCCAGCTCACTGGTGAGTACTCGCGGGCAAACGGCAACAAGGTCCTCATGACGACGCGCATCGAGCAGACGGCCTTCGAGCAGCTGAAGTCGAACTTCTTCCGCCTGACGGTCGCCCACCAATGGGTGTGGTCGAGCTTCCAGATGCGGGTCGGCATCGGGATGCAGTACTTCGTCATGTCGGGCAAGGATCTCGACGGCGAGAAAATCGACCAGGCCGGCGTGCAGCCGGCCTCCGACGTGGGCTTTTACTGGCGCCTTTGACTCGGGAGCGACGCCTTTACGGCGTGGGCTTCTTGTCGAAGGTGAGGACCTTGAAGCCCTCGCGTGCCGGCTTCTTCTCACGCTCGACGCGCGAGCCCGCGTTCGACGCGTCGGAGTGTCCGGGCGCGTCGACGTCGTAAAGACGCATGATGGCGTCCTTGTCCTTCTCGATCATCGGCCGAGGCGGAAACCAGGACGCCTTCGAGTCGAAGCTCGTGAGCGATTCCCCGTTGCGCATTTTCCGGAGAAGCTCCGAATTGTGGCTACGGCGGATCTGGCTGGGATTCTTGTTCGAGAGGTCCTTCATCTAGGTTCTCCTCGAGTTCGTGCGGGAGCTTATCGGCCCCAGCGCAGAAAACTTGAGAGAGCACCTAGACGCCGGAAAAGACCGGATTTTCAGGTGCCGCTGCAGCCCGGACAGTGGCCTGCGACGAACCAACCCATGGCTTGGTAGCTGGCTTCCAGCTTCCAGCTGCCGTCGAGGAGCTCGGGCTTGAACTTGTCCTTGGCGATCTCGCAAAGATCGAGCTTAAGGTCTTTCGCTTCAGTCGCGAGGAGCTCAGGCTGGAAGTCGAGGAGGTAGGGCTTCTCGAGCTCACAGGTGGCTTCCGCCATCGCGGCGCCCTTCAGCGCGTAGACGCGCCAGCGCTCGGAGGGCTGCGCCGACTTGAGGTCCTCGATGAAAAGCGTGTCCTTGAAGAAGACGGGCTTCTCGGCGACGAGGGCCGGGGCCTTCGCCGAGCGCAAGTACTTGTCGAAACCGGTGACCACGAATTCCACGTCTGTTTGCGCGTCTTTTTTGCCTTTGACCGTCGCGAACCAGACGGCGCCGTTCGCCGCCTCGGCCTTGGCGGCGAGCGCGGCCTCGTCGACGGCTTGGAAGCCGTGGACCCAGATCTTGTGGAGGTTGAGGAACATGACCTTCTTGGTGACGGCGACTTCTTCGAGCGAGACCTTGTGGGCGGCGAGGGCTTCGCCGGAGATCACCTTGGCGTCGAAAGGCGCCTTGAAGAGCTCGTCCCCGAGAGCCTCGGCATAGAAGTGGAAGGCTTTCTTTTGCGCCTCGGTGGCGTCGGCCTTGAGTGCGGCGTTGATCGCCGCGCGGTCGAGCATGCCCGATTGCGGGTTGATGCCGGCTTCGCCGACGGCGACGTAGTAAGCGACGCGCTCGCCTTCTCCGGCGTTGGTTTTGCCTTCGACCAAAGCGACCATGTAATTCTTCGTGAACGGGAACTTGTCGAACTCGACCATGTCGAGGCACTTGGGCGCCTCGTAGCGGAGACAGGGGCCGACGAGCTCGGCACCGACGTCGATGCCGCCGGTGGGGGTCGCCTTCAAGAGGTAGCGCTTGGCTGGGTCGGTCGGGAACTTTAGGTCGTCGGCCTTCTTCGGGTCCTTGAACTCGAGGAGCTCCACTGCCGCCGTCTCGCCCGTAAAGGCGGAGACCTGGTCGACGAGGATGACGACCTTCTCGCACTTCACGCCCTTCATGTCCTTCACCTTGAGGCTCGGGAATTTCAGGGTCGCCAGCTTGCCCTCGCCTTTGACGTAGGTGCCGCCGTGCTTTTTATCGCCGCACTCGAGGTTGGCCGAAGACTTCGCGGCGTCGGGCGCGGTCGCGCCCTCGGCGAAGTCGAGCTCGACCGCCACGGTCGCGGCGAAGTCTTCCGACGCTTCCTTGATGGAGTAGAGCTTGTAAAGGGTCAAAGACAGAGAGCGCTTCTCGACCAGCTTTTCGTTCGAGCCGTAAAGGAAGCCTTTGACGGGCTCGCCCTTGTCGCGGGCGAACCAGATGTAATTCTCGTCTTTGACGTCGGCGCGGATCTCCATCGAGCAGGAGGTCTTGCCGTCCTCGATGCCGTCGCCGGAGAAGCGCACGAACTCCTTGCCGCCGTCTTTCTTCGCCTCGCCTTTGAGGCGGATGCCGTTGTTGCAGGCCAAGAAGAAGCCCAGATCGGGGCGGGCCAGGTCCTGGTCGGAGATGCCGCCGATCGAGGCGAGGACGGCCGCGCCGCCGTCACCGACGCCGCCGTTGCCGCCCATGCGGCCGTCGCGCGAGAGGCACGAGGTGGCAAGGGGGAAGGTTGCGAGCATTAGCGCGACGAGCGTGAGCTTGCCAAAGCACGACTGGGGATGGCGGCTGAAACGGCGCGTCATGAGGAACTCCTGCAGGTAACCTTTGGCGTTTCATAATTCATATTCCGTGCCGTGCCCCTTCGCCACGCATTTCCGCAATTTACGCAGGGCGCGGCGGTCTTTTCGCCGACCAAAGCTTGGACGGCGCGAAAAAAACGCCGGCTCCTTAGGCGGACCGGCGTTTCGGGGAGGTCGGGGGTCCTTTGACCGGCTCGACCTGAGAGAGTTTTCGACGGCATCTTGGCAAGGCCTGAAATCCATGAGTATTTACGTATGGATTTCGGTTGCTTGCGGAGGCTCGTCAAGACTCTGGGCGGCAGGCCGACCTGGTGTCTAGTCCGAGCGCGGACCACGACCCCTAGAGGAACCAATCCATGAAGACCGGCATCCCGCTTCCGCACCATTTCGTCCCGCCGCCGCCCACCATGCGCTTCTCCTACCCGCCGAAGACCGAGCTGGTCGACAGCCGCTTCGAGGACGAGTTGAAGATCGCCAAGGATGACCTCGAGGAGAGTTGGTCGCGCCTGGAGGGCGACGACGAACCGCTCGACGAGGAAGTGCAAAGGCTGACGCAGGACGACTGGAGTCCCGGCCCGAGCTTAGCTCGCCGGCTCTTGCGGCGTCTCAAGCGCAGCTCCTAGAGAAACCGCTTCAGTACGCGTTGGGCTCGTAGGTACTTCGAGTTCTTGCTCGGCGGCAGGCCGAGCGCGGCGGCAAGGTCGGCTAGGGCGAGACCGTGCTCGGGTTTGGCCTTGAGCTCGATCACGGCGCCCTCCCCGAGCGGCACGCCGCGCTCGTCGCCGCCAAACGAGCTGCAGCGCAAGCGGTAGTCGATCGTGAGGCGCAGGTCGCTCGTACCGCAGGCGAAGTAACGGCGGTCGTACGACACGATGCACTCCGGTAGCAGAACCGGCATCGGACAAGGGGCGAAGTCCTTCGCGCGCGCGAGCGCGTCGAGGCTCCGCGGCGTCTCACGAAGCGGCACGAGGAGCTTGCCGCCGACGTCGCCCGAGCGCGTCTTCAGCTCGAGGACGACGTTCGTCGCGCGCGCCAGGGCCTGCATCGGCCGCTCTCCGGGGCGACCGTACCAGCGTGCGCGCAGCTTGCAGCGCTCGGCCAAGCCGTTGGCGTGCTCCCGGAAAAACGCCAGATCTTCGGTATCGTAATAAAGGCTGTGGACGCTGCGCGGTGGATAAGGCTCGCGCACCATTGCCGGCAGGGTCTTCACGGCCCAGACGAGCGCCCCGACGTCGCTGCCGCCCGCCGCGTCGGCGATCAACTTGCGCTCCAGCCGGGGCGTCGAGCGCTCGACTAAGGTTCGCAGCATGCTCAAGACCTTACTCGAGGGTTTTTCCCTGATGATCGTAGAGGACGAGACGGGCGCTCGGATCGAGCGCCCGCACGCTGGAGACTAGGGTCGCAAGGACGGCGCTCGACGCGACCTCGATGCTGAAGGCGGCCTCGGTGCGACCGTCGCCGACCTCGTAACGGCGCAGGGCGGAACGGCGGACGTGTTTCGCCAAGAGCTGCAAGAGACTTTGAACGTCGAAGGCGGGTGACTGCGGGCCCTGAATGACGATGAAGAGGCCGCTGCCGCTGCCATTGGCACGGCGCCGAACGAGGCTGACGAGAAAGAGGACGATCACGAGCGCGACGAACGAGAGGCCCGAGACGAGCCAGGCGCCGGCGCCGAAGCCGAGGCCGAGCGCGATGCAGATGAAAAGGTAGATGAGCTCCTCAGGCTCGCGCACAGCGGTCCGGAAGCGGACGATCGACAAGGCGCCGACGAGGCCGAGCGAGAGCGCCAACGACGACTTCACCACCGAAATGATGAAGAGGGTCGCTACCGTCACCGGCACGAAGTTGGCGGCAAAGGCGCGGCGATCGGCCAAGGAGCGGCCGTGACGCGCGTAGAACCAGGCTAGCAGTCCGCTCGCGACCGCACCGGAGGTCAGCTGCAGAACGAACTCGAGCGGCGTCGCGGGTGCGCCGCTGGTGGCTCCCATCTTGCCGAAAAAGTCCGGGAGGTCGGAAAGGCCCGCCACGTTTTGCACTCCAGGTAAGTCTTGATCTTCATTGGCAGAATACTGCCGGCAAGGGCAGCTCGCAAGTTTTGGTCAAGGTGCGGGCGCGAGCGACCGAAATTGGTACTGGTTCTCGGAGCTTCCCCTCAAAAGCAGAGCGTCGCGACAGTGCCGTGCCTATACTGAGTTACGTCGCTGGACCTAGGTGCGTGAAGGCGCAAGCATGAAAAGAAAGCTCCTCTCGACCCTGGCCCTTGTCGCGGTCGTCTCGGCCATCGCCGGCTGCACGAAACGGGGAGAAGGCGAGCCCAAAGCCGTCGTCAAGATGCCGGTCGCCCGGCCGACGAAAGATCCGGTCGACGCCGCGCAAGCTTTGGCTAGCGACTGCGCCGACCAGGACTGCCGCGCACTGAGCGAGGTCGCGAAGATCTCGACCGTCGAGCTCTTCGAGATGTTCGCGAGCAACGACCACCAGCTCGGCGTCCACGGAAAGTCGGTGAAGTTCTTGATCGACGCGCGTAAGCCCGAGGCCCCCGTCGTCCACTTCATGAACGGCAACTTCACGGTCAACGGCGCCGTTCCGCAGTCGGCGCTCATGCACTACAACTTCGCGCGGGAATATCTGCAGATTCCAGAGGCACCGATGGCCTACAACCTTGTCACCTACTTCACCGACGACAAACGTTACGTCGCGGGGGCGATCCAGCGTTATCGGCTGGACGCGACGAAAGAGGACATCTACGGCCTGCAGTTTTTCCCGCAGGACGTGGCGAGCGAGGCGGCCATTCTCCGCGTTGCGAAGACGGTGATGCCATTCTTCAAGCTCCCGAACGTCAACATGGCCTTCGTCGCGACCGGCGTGCAGCAAACGACCGCCACGGTCGCGGCCGATCTCTCCGCCCTCGGCCTGCGTGTCCTGTCCATGAACGACGTGCTCGGGGCGACCGACTACCTGCCCTTGAACCCGGGCGTGGCGTACGGTTACCTGCAGGTCTTTCCGACGTCCCAAGACACGCTGCGCGCCACCGACATCGTCGTCTTCGACGAGCTGCCGCTCGATCTGACGGTGGTCGCCGGCGTCGTAACGAGAGCTTATCAAGACCCCAACTCGCACGTGAACTTGAAATCGCGCGAGCGCGATACTCCGAACATGATGCTACGCCGTGCGGCGCCGGACACCGCGGAATGGCTAGGGCTCGCGGGTAAGCCCGTGAAGCTGACGGTGCGCATGGACGGCTTCAGGATCGAGCCAGCGACCGAAGCCGAGGTCGAGAGGCGCCTGGCCGAGCGCATGGCGAAGCCTTGGGTGCCGATGGGCTACGACGACACCGAAGTCGTAGCGAGCGTCGACGAGCTCTGCGACGAGGACGCGGCGGACTGCCTGGCGGCGCGCACAAAGTACGGCTCCAAGGCAGCGAACATCGGCTTCTTGGCGCAGCGGGACGTGCTCGGTCGAGCGGCGAACGCAGGCACGATGAGCGCGCGGCTCGGCTACGATCTCAGCCCCAGAGGGGTCGCGGTTCCGGTCGGCTTTTATCCGAAGATGCTCGCCGATCCGGCGAACGCGGCGCTCAAAGCGAAGGTCGACGTCCTGGTCTTGGCCGAAAAGGCGGGAACTTTGTCGACGTCGGAACGCAGGGCGCAAGCGGCCGAGGTGCAGGCGCTCTTCCTGCGAGCGAAGCTTCCGGAAGCGCTGTCTTCGCCGGTCAAGGCGAAGATCAAGGCGACGTTCGGCGAGGTCGCGAGCGTGAAAGTCCGTTCGAGCGCCAACGCCGAGGACATCACGGGCTTCAACGGCGCCGGCCTCTACGACAGCTTCAAGGTCCGGCCCGGCTTGAGCGAAGACTCGAGCGAGTGCTTCATCCAGACTAAGCTCAACAAAGTCGGAGCGCTGAAGAAGAAGCTGGTGCCCGACACCGTCGAGTGCGCGATGAAGGCCGCCTATGCGAGCCTGTGGAACTTGCGCGCGATCGAGGAGCGGAGCTTCGCGCGCGTCGACCACGCGACCGCGGCGATGGGACTCGCGATCGTCCCGGCCTACGATCTCGAGTCGAAGATCGACGCCAACGCCGTGCTAATCACGCGGGTCTTGAACACGGACACTTTGTCGGGCTACTCGATCTCGACAAACGACAAGAATAACCTCGTGACCAACCCGGCACCCGGCAGCTGGTCGGAGCAGGGGATCGCGGTCCTTTTGACGGCCGAGGTGCCGACCTCGATCACCGTGACGCGCTTTGCGAAGCCGCGGGCGGACAAACCGGAGATGACGCGACAGGTGATGACGCGCGAGCAAACACTGGCGATGGTCGAGATCGCGCGCGCGGTCGAGCTGGCCTACTGCCGGACCAATGCGGACTATTATCCGAAAGCGGTGACCCACGGCTGTGAGTGGTCGCTATGGGACGAAGACAAGCCGCGGGCGCTGGACTTCGAGTTCAAACTGCTCAAAAACGGGCAGTTCGTTAGTAAACAGGTTCGCGAGTTCTCCGGGCACAAGTAGCTAGTTTCTGGCGCGGAACGCGCCAGAAACTATCCTGAGGGCGAAGCCCGAAGGATCTCGCCCGATTGCACCTCCGCTCGCGCCTTTCGGCCCGCCGTGGCGTTTGCTCTATGCTGCTTTCGCTGAGGTATCGCTCTGCTTCTTGATCATCTGCCGCAGATAGATGCCAATGATAGAGCCGTAGCCCGCGGCGAGCGTTGCCGCATCGCTTTTCATTCTGCTGCGTCTGGACTTCCCTTCTGCGCGGCGCCGCGAGCGTCAGCTCAAGGGGCTTAGCCGCGCCAAGAAAGACGCGATCGTCGACCTTGGTAATCATGAGCGTCGTGATTTGTCTGCGGAGGTCGGCGTTGTAATCGACGAGATCCTTCGGGCTTCGCCCTCAGGATAGCTTCTGGCTCGTTCCGCGCCAGAAACTAGCTATCAGAGCCGATTCCGCCGCGCGCGAAGGCGTACAACGCGCGCATGTACTTGGACCTCGCCTGTCAATTAAGGCTGGATCAGCTTCGCCAAGGCGTCGCAAACGCCGACACGCGCCGCTTCGCTCTTGAACACTGTCGGTCCCGCGAGTTGGTCGATACACGCGAAGTGCTCGCCGAAGTCGTCAGTCTCGCCGGTGCCGCGCGTCCATAGGCTCGCGAGCGCCGCGTCGGCCACGCGCGGGTCGGTGGCGACGTCGGCCAGGATCTCGTGCTGGACGTATGCGGTGAGCGGCAAGTCGCCTGGGAAATCGGCGTTGGCGCCGGGACCGGCGCCGGTCTCGAAGGCGGGCGAGTCGCCGCTGTAGACGAGGGTCCAGTCGCTGCCTTCGAGCCCCATGACCTTGGCCGCGCCGAAAAGACTTTGGGCGAGGCTTTTGGGATGGCGCGGATCGTGGTGCAGCATCTTGTTGCCGCGTAAATCCACCGCCGTCGCCTGGCTCGCGAGCGGTGCCACGTACGCAGGAAGCGCCTTTTTCATCAAGCCGTGTAGCTGCGCGTAACTGATCTTCCGATTACCCGCGAGCGGCCGAGCCATGCATCGCGCGGCTTCAAACGCTAGCAGGAGCTTTACTTTCGGATACTCGGCGTGCGCGAGTATGTGACGCGTGTTGCGTCGCGCCAGGAGCTTGGAAAAGATCTCGGTCAGCTTGAGGTTCGGCCTGAGAGCGTAGATACGACCGCCGGCGTGAGCATTGTAGGTCCCGAACGGATATTCGGCGTAGAGGGGCGGCACCGTACCCCCTTCGAGGAAGGGCTTGGGCCAGGGCAATGCCGCGTAGCACGGATCGGGGGACACGCCCTTCGCGTCGTTCTTGAGGACCTTCGCGTCGAGGAACCGGCGGAAGATTTCGTGCTCCTTTGCGACCGCAGTCGGTGCCCAGCCCGCTGCGTGCGAGACTTGCTCGACGTCCTTCGGCGTCCCCGTCGGGAAGAAATCGTCGTGGCTGCCGAAGAATCCCGGCCAGTCGGGATACATCGCCCAATGTGGCCTGAGCCCGCCGCCGCCATGGTCGTGGCAGCCGTCGCAGTCCTCGGCGTCCTCGCGGACACGCTCGGGGATCTCGTTGGGGAAGTGGATCTCGGTGAAATGGAAACTCTGCGTCGGCTCGTCGAAGCGCATCACCTCGATGCCGCCGTACACCGGCGAGCGCGGATCGCAGGTGTAGCGAAAGACGAGGCGGCCGTCCTGCGTCATGCGGATCGCGCCGGGAAAGTCCTCGGAGACGCCCTCGGCCTGCGCGCTCTCACTGACGTGCATCAACGTGAAGGTCTGCATGATGCCTTTCGGCAGGGCGTCGAGGAATTCTTGTTGCGTCTTGATTTCTGGCCTGCGCGCGATCTCGAGCAGCTCCGAATAGGAGAACGCCTTCTCATTGCAGTCGGGCGAAACGCCGAGCGCGCGATACGAGACGTCCTCGCGAGGCGGCACCGCGGTGGTCCCGGGTAGGACGGTGGCGTCTAGCGTCCGGCTCTTGGTGGGGTCCGTCGATTTGCAGGCGAATACGAAGGCACCGGCGGCGGCGGCGAAGGCGAGGCAAGGAGCGAGGCGCGTCATGGAGATGCTCCGTTGAAACTGAGGGTCACTGGCAACCCTTTCACGAGACGGTGGCTTAGGCAGAGCTCAGGGCCGTCCTCAAGGTCGGCGTCGGCGCTCGCGAGCTGGGGTCTTCGGCGCGTCGCGCTTGCAGCCGACAGGGCAACACGCCAGAATAATTGACATAAATATATAGATGCAGCAAACACCCGGGCGCGGCGTTTCGGGAGGTGAGACGAGCACCCCATCCCAAAACCAAAGGCCTACACCATGGTAACGCAGATCCTGATCGCACTGACCGTCCTCTCTTCCTTCCTTGCAGTCGACGCCTACGCGCAGGAGCACGACCCCGCTTTCGTTCAAAAGGTCGTAGACCTCACCAATGCCGAGCGCCGCGCCAACGGCGTGCGCGAGCTGCGCGTCTCCGGCTTCCTGCAGCAGGCGGCGCAGATCCACGCCGACGACCAGTCGCGCCGTAACTACTTCGGCCACAATTCGCCCGAGGGCCTCACCCCGCGTGATCGCATCTTGGCCCTTGGCTACGAAGCGCAGAGTACGACTGGCGAAAACATCTACAACGGCTTTGGCAGCACTTCGTACACTTCGCCCGAAGCCGCCCTCACCGCGTGGATGGCGAGCCCGGGCCACCGCGCCAACATTCTGAACCCGATTTACACGGAGCTCGGCGTCGGCCTAGCCATCACCGTCGCGGACGGCAAGCACATCTACGTGCAAAACTTCGGCTCAGCAGCGGTCAACGGCGACGGCTCCTGGGGCGCGATCGCCTACTCCCCAAAGCTCGGCGCCGCGATCGCGTCGAAGGACAAAGCGAGCGCCGCCGCCGCCCTAGCCGAGGCGATGAGCCTCTGCTCGAACGCCTCCGACGACTGCACCCTCGCGCTGAGCTACCGCAAGGGCTGCGGCGTCGTGAAACGCGATCCGAGCACCGGCGCCTGGGGCGCGGGCCTCGCGGGCGGCAACGGCATGCCGGCCATCAACGCCGCCGGAATGCAGGCTCGCCAGCGCTGCGTGCAGTCGGGTGGTCAGGATTGCAACGAGTTGATACTGGCGAGTTGCTCGCTTTAACCCCAAATGAGTCAAGGACGACGCGGCTTTCGGAGCCGCGTTTTTTTGCGTCAAACCGCCCGGGGCGCTACGCGCTTCACGGATCGCGCATGGTCGCTAGCTTGGTCTTTTTGACGCCAATGACGCGGTTGGTGCCGACGTGCCCGTCCTCGGCGACGTAGAACCAAGGGTCGGCGCCTGCGCTCGCCGCGAAAGCGCGCGGGCGCGCGCGGCCGCTGATCGTCCACGTCGGCGCCTGACCTGAAACAACAGCGGCGAGTTGGTAGCCGGTCATGCGGCTGTTTCCGGCGTCGCCGACCAAGAGATCCCCGTCGACGACCCACAGCGCGTCACTCATGTTCGTGGAAAAGCGGCCCTTCGCCACGTTGCCGAGGCCGCTGGTAAAATCGGCTTGGCCCAGGACGATCTCCGCGGCATCGCCGCTCGCCGCGGCGAGCGCATAGCCGAGAACCCGGGCATTGCCGGCGTCGACGACCCAAAGGCGGCCGCTCGCGGCGCGAATCGCCGTCGGATGGCTCAAGGTCGTGGCGGTCGTCGCCGAGCTTGCCGTGGTGAATCCGCTTTGACCGAGGACGATCGTCGCCTGGGGACGGTTGGCGACGATCGGCAGCGGGAAACCGAGGATGCGGTGATTGCCGCTGTCGGCGACCCACAGCATGCCGTTCGCGACGGCCAAGCTCGAAGGGCTGCTGAGAGAGGTTTCACTTAGGGCACCGGCGTTCGCCGCCGAACCTGCGAAGTCGCTTTGCCCAAGGACGAGCGCCGCGGCGGCACCCGTCACGGTCGGGACGCCGTCGTAAACCAGCACACGGTTGGCCGCGGAGTCGGCGATGTAGAGCTTGCCGGAACCGTCCATCGTGATCCCGCGCGGCGAGGTCATCACGGTCGCCGAAGGCGTGCACGCGCGCAAAAGGCAGGTGTCGGACGAGTCCGCCTTACCGATGACGGCCAGCGGGTCGACGCTCGGAAGCGCTCGGTCGTAGACGAGGACCCGCCCCGCGGCACCGTCGGAGACCAAGAGGCGCGTGTCGGTCGCCCACACTCCAAAGGCTTCAACGAGGCCGCCAGGCGTCCCGGCGTTCCGTCGGTTGGGCATGACGGCAGTATGATTCGGCTGACCAATGATGCGCTTGATCGAGGCGCCGGAGTCGGGACGACCAGCGTAAACGGCGATGCGACTGGCATTGCGATTGGCGACGTAGGTCTCATCGTCATCGGGATCGTAACGCGAGAAGAACGCGTCTCCGAGCAAAGACTGCGAGTAGCCGCCGGGGTTCGTGACGAAATCCGCTTGGCCGACGACTCCGGCGGCGTCGCCGGCGCTGCCTTCGGAGGTTTCGTCGCTCCAGTACATGAGGCGACTTCCGGGCCAATCCGACACGTAGATGCGGTCGCCGGCAAATGCCGCGTGCATGGGGCGAAAAAAACTCGAACGGGTTAACCCGTAATCGGACGACATAAAGCTCGTTTGGCCGAGGACGACTTGCGCCGACGAACCGGGCGGCAAGGCGTTCGGAAGGCTGTTGAAAATGGTCACGCGCATTGGATAGCTGCTCGGCACCGAAAGGCGTAGGCCGTCGGAATCGAGTTGCGCGGGAAGGCTAATTTGCCCGGCACTCAGCGGCTGCGGAACGTAGGAGGTCATGCTCGGTTGGCCGAGGACGGTGTCGGCGCTCGCGCCGTTCGCGGTCGGCAGATGATTGAACACCGTCACACGGCCGGAACCTGCGTCGTGAGTGAAGTCGCTGATCGCCAGCTTTTTCCCCACCATGACGGCGCCGAACGGCTCGTAAAACGACGCGGCGCTTGGGCCTGGCCCTCCAGCCCAAGGCGTGTAGCCTGAAAAGCTGCTCTGCCCGATGACGAGGTCAGCCGGCTGGAACGAACGGGTGGGCAGTTGGTTCCAAATCAAGACTCGCGCATGGTCTTGATCGACGACGATCAAATTCTGGCCGTTGCTCGCAACCTGGGCTGGACGCCCGATGACGCCGGCGCTGACTGGCTCGAACGGGGCGCGCTTGCCGCCGATTTGCAGATAGTCGTCAGTCCCCATCGCACCGTTGTAAATCAGCACGCGTTTGTTGATGTAGTCGCTGACGACCCAGAGGCCGGAGATCTTCACAAAGGAAACCGGCGCATGATAAGTGTCGCCGCGCATCTCAGCACCGAAGGTCGCGACCGAGTACTGCGTCGGTTGGCCAAACACATGCACATCGGCGTCGCTAGGCTCGAAGAAAACCGTCACCGGGCCGCCCGCAGATACGTTGCCGACGAGATCGCGCAAAAAGATGCGAAGCTCTCGCCAGCCAGCTGGCGCCGGCGCGAGGACCGCGGTCAACGCTCCAGGGTCGGTGCTGCAAGCTTGCCACCCTTCGGCCGGCGCGCTCGTACTTTCGCTGAGAAGCATCTGCGCGGCGTCGGCGCAAGTGGCGAGCGTGAGGGCGAGGTTCGGCGACTCGGTCAGGCGCGTGAGCTCGCGCGGCGCGACGAAACTCGCCTGCGGCGGCGCGGGCGGCGTCGAGTCGACGACGATCACGGAGGATTCGAGGCTCGCGGTCTTGCCAGATGCGTCGGTGGTGGAAACGCGCAAGCGCATCGACCCTGTAATCGGCGGAACCGTCCAGTTGACGGCGGCGACGGGGTCTTCGCTCGTTACGATCGTGTGCCACTGACCGTCGAAGTATTCCAAGATTGAAGAGGGCGGCGACGTCGGAAAGACGTCGATTGCGGTCCACTCCACCGTGAGCGCCGTGCCGCCCTGCAGCAGGGCTGGGACGGTCGACAGCGTTACCGCAGGCGGCGAATGATCGAGGGCGACTTCGCGTTCGACTGTTACGCTGCGTCCTTGCGCGTCGGTGACGTCGAGACGGAGAACCGCGGTGAAGTCGCGCGAAGGAAAGAGGCTGCTGGACACCGCGACTTCGTTGGCGCCGCTGGAGGCGGCGCCGCTGGCGACAGCCGCGCCTTCGACGCTAAGGGCGAAGGTGCCGGGATGCGTCGTTGTAAACGTGAAAATGACATCGCTCGACGTGTCGATCACGGCGGGCGGCGCGAAGGCGAGGCTGAGGTCGGTGAGTTCCGGGAGCGGTGCGGGAACGGCGGCGCGGATCTCCCCGAAATACGGCAGCGCCAGCGTGAGACCGTCGGGAACTGCGGTGCGCGCGAGCTGAACCTCGGCTCCGTCCTTAGACAAAAAGAAGATGGCCGAGGCGGAGGCGGCGCCGAGCGACGCGGTCAGAGCCGTCGGCGGTCTTACGGTCATGCCGGGGATGACGACGGGAGGGGTGCTTTCAAGGCGCAGGACTGGTGCAGCCGGAGTCCCTAGCAGGGTCGCCGTGATCACGACCGGAGTGGTCAGCGCACCCGCGGGAAAGGCGAGCTCGAAACCGGCGAGTGCCGCGCCCGGCGACCAGGCGGCCGCCTCACCCGCGGCGAACTTTTTTTGCGAGTATGGACCGGCTGCCTCCGGCGCGCCGCTCTTGGACTTCGCAGCGATCGACGATTTTGAGCAGCTCGGGGCTACGCTGATGACAGCGAGCCAGAAGCATAACCGTGCCAAAATCGAGCCGGGCGCGCGCACGAACGAACCTCCCTTGATCACTCTAAATTCGGAGGCAACGTCCGCGATCTTGAGTGCTTCGCTCGGTTTGCAGCGGTCAGAACGATTCGCCAGTCAGATTAGTCGGTTGCAACGACCACGGTCGGAACGGAAGCGACGGTCGGTCAAACGCTCTTCTTCCCGAAGACAAGCAGCCCCAAGCCTACCGCTGCCAAGCCACCGCCACAGGCCATGAGGAGAACGGAGTTGTTGGTCGGGGACCCGGTGAAGACCTCTTTCACTTGGGAGGTTACCGAGTCGCGTTCGCTCAGGCCGTAGAAGAGCAGGATGGCACCGATGACAAGGGCGGCG
>JANOTL010000081.1:0-15518 GCA_031416315.1 Pseudomonadota bacterium | reverse complement strand
GCCATTCAGTGCCTCCTTCGTTGAGAGGCGCGGAACGTAGCGGAGCAACGTCGCGATGCCTAGGTGGGCGAGGCCGTGCGCTTACCGTTAGGTCGTCGAGATGAGGCGCAGGCGGCCGGTCTTTCCTCCGTCGTCCTTCTTGCCGCCGCCAGGGGATAGCGCCCAGCTCCGGGCGACCTCTTTGATGCTGTCGCCGAGGAGATGGACGTAAAGGAGGGTCGTGTTGATCTGCTGATGTCCGCAGATCGCCTGGACCGTCTTGATGTCCGTCTTCCCTGCCAGTATGAGGGTCGCGGCCGTGTGCCGCATATCGTGGAAGCGGATCCTGCGGACCGAGGCCTCCTTCATGTCCCGCTCGAAGTACTTGGTCCTGAACGCCTCGTGCCAAAGCGGAATTCCGACCTTGTGGAAAAAAATCGGCTCCATCAGTGCGACCTTTCGCTGCCGGATGATCGCCTCGAGCTCACTGCGAAGCTCGGGATTGCACGGCACGTAGCGTGACTTCGTGCTCTTCGGCGGCCGGTAGGTGCGCGACACCCGATCGAACTGGCGTTGGACGTGGATCATCTCCCCGTCCTGCACCAAGTCGCGGGGCTGAAGTCCCCAGAGCTCTCCGCAGCGCATTCCGGTGTTCAATGCCAGGAGGTAAACCACGTAGACCCAGCGCTTGTCGCTTCCGGGAGGATACTTCTCGCTAGTGAAGGCTAGGAAGGCCTCTGCTTCCCACTTCTCCCAGAACGAGATTCCTTCCCGGACCTCTTTAAGCTTCTGAAGACCAGATGCCGGGTTGAACGGAATGCGGCGGCTACGCACCGAGAAGTTCAGGATCGACGAGATGACCTCGAGCCTTCGGTTCACGGTCGCAGCCTTGAGCCCTCTGCTGAGCTCGGCCGCCTGAAGGTCTGCCAAGAAACCAGGATGCAGCCTATTGGGCGCCATGTGCCCAAACTTCTCGAGGCAACCTCGCAGGATGGTGTTTACCGCGACCAGCGACCCTGGACTCAAGACCTGACTTCTATGGCTGAGCCAAAACTCCGCCTCCTTGCGAAACGTCGTTTCCTCGAAATCGGGCACTCCGTTGGCGGCCGACTTCGACTCGTGCTTGCGCACCCGGATCGAATCGAGGAACGCCTCTGCATCGGTTCGCTTTTCGAAGATCCGCCTGAGACGCTTAGATCCGCGACCACCCATTCGTAGTCGCACTTCCCATTTCACTTCTCCGCTGGTCTGCTTAACTCTCTTGATCGACATCGATGCCTCCATTCCTTCAGCGCGCTGAAGGGTTCTGTGAGGCGATCCATTCTTGCAGGATGTCGGTTCTGAGGAAGAGTCGTCGATTGAAGGTGACGAACAGACCGGCGGGGACCTTTCTCTGCCGGCTGCGGTAGCGCCAGTCGTAGATCGTCTTAATCGAGATCCCGAGGGCTGACGCGACGGCGTCCGGCTTTTCTAAAGTACGAAGGTTTTCAAAGAACGCGAATGGACCGGGGTGTCCGGGCATTCGTGGACCTCACTATAGCGGGTGATTGGGGCGAACCAAAACGACATGGAGGTCGTTTTGGTCGCAACTAAATCGGTGTAGGGCCGGAGAAACTGGGTAGTGGGATTGCCGCGGGAGTGCGGCGTGGAGGGAGCGAGGGAGGACGGATGCGGACACATTGTGACTGGAGGTGACTGGTTGTGACTGGAGAGGACACCAACCTCCTCATAACTGCTTGGTTAGCCGCCTCCAACCCACCGAAATCGCGAACGTCGCCGGACCCTCGCAGTCACCCGCGGCCAATTCTATTTTCCAAACGCACAGCCGCAGACCGTCGCGTTGCGCGCGCCCTCTCGCACCTCGAGTTGCATCGGGCTGATGCCGGTTACGACCGGGAGTTTGGCGGCCCGCCTGAGCACTTCAGTCGAACGCGTGACCCCTTGGTCGTCTCAATCTTGCCAACGCCCACTCGATCCCCGTTTGTAGGAAGGACGCCCAGGCTCAGGCAGAGTAACGACCGCGTTACTAGCCAGCCGCGGTAGTAACGCGAACGTCTCCACCCGCTTTCTGCCACTAACGCCTATTCCAACTTCAGTTGGAATATTTGCCCCGATTCCGTCATCTCGATCTATAATCCAACTACAGTTGGAACAGGCGATTCAGGGTTAAGTTCACCCCGGAAATTCCAACTGCAGTTGGAGAGACTCGATGCCGTCGAAATCTCAAGCAGGTGCTTCACAACATCTTAATAGTATTGAGTCTTTTGTAATTTGTATTCGCGAGAGACGACACGAGTTAGGGCTCAATCAAACAGAACTAGCGGGCCTATCTGCCCTTTCCGTCGAGGGCCTAAGCAAGATCGAGCGCGGCGAAGCCGCCCCAAAACTCGAAACGGCGCTCCGCCTCATAGAGATTCTGGGCGGCCGACTCGAGATCACGTGGCCAGCTCCAAAATCTGGATCCAAGAAATGACCCCCACACTCTACGTCAGATTCGAGGGAGCGCTCGTCGGCTCGCTGACCAAGGATCACGACAGCGTCTACACGTTTACTTACGCTTCCAACTGGCTCACGACAGACGGCGTGTTCCCACTGAGCGTCGTCCTGCCGGTCCGCGAAGAACCCCACCGAGGCCGCAATGTCGCCGCCTTCTTCGACAATCTCCTCCCGGAAGGCGAAGCGCGCCGCCGTGTAGAACGCCTCGCAGGGATTCCCGAGGGAAACGATCTCGCCTTTCTCGAACACTTTGGACAGGACTGCGCAGGGGCATTCGAGATCTCGCCCAAGAAAGACCCCTCTCGCACCGCGCCGAGCTCCGAACCGATCGAGGTCACCGAACAAGCGCTCGCCAAGGTCATCGAAGAAGGAGAAGCGCTCCATTCTGCGATCGGCTTGTCGAACGATGATCTCCCCCGATTCTCTCTCGCCGGCGCTCAAGCAAAATTTGCGTGCACGATTGAGCACGGAAAGATCCATCTCCCCCGACAGGGCGAGCCAAGTACCCACATCGTCAAACTACCGATCCAATCAGGCAAGAAGCTCCTTGATTCGGTGCACAATGAATTCCTGTGCCTGCAGCTTGCGGCGCTCGTCGGCTTCGACGTGCCGCCAACATTTCTGACCGGCGGTAAACATCCCGTTCTCGTCGTCGCGCGGTTCGACCGCGATGAAGTCGACGGCGCCGTCCGACGCCTCCACGCTCAGGACTTCTGCCAGGCGCTAGGTGTGCCGAGCCAAGAGAAATACGAGACGCACGGCGGACCAGGTGCTGCGGCTTGCTACCAGCTCCTCAAGGGAAATGCCGCAAACGTCGCTGCCGCGCTCCTTTCCTTCACGGACTGGATCGCCTTCAACCTTGCCGTCGGCAACAATGACGGCCATGCCAAGAATCTGTCACTCGTCTCGCTGCGAAGCGGCGATCTCGAGCTCGCACCATTCTACGACATCGTCTCTACGACCCTTTACCCGCAGTACAGCCAGCTCTTCGCGTTCAAACTTGGCAGCACGAACGCCTGGGCAAAGGTCCGCAAACCGGACCTCGATGGCCTAGCAAAGCAATTCGGCGTCAAAGAGCCGTTTCTGCGCACGCGATGGCTCACCAACTTCGATCGTATCGAAGACGCCCTCCCGAAAGTCGCCAGCCTCGAGATCTCGGCCGCGACCAAGAAGACCTACAAAAAGATCTGCGATGAGACGCAAAAACGAATCGCGCACCTTCGGACGCACCTTCAGGCGCGTTCCTAAGGAAAAGGTCCACCAACGGTGGACCCTCTCAAAGCATCGAACGAGTCTTCCATCGCACTTCGGGCTAAAAACCCGAAAGCAAATTCCCCAAGTGAGAAAGCGGTACTGCAATTACTTGAAGGGCCGAGGTCGGGCGCCGAAAACGGTCTGGGAACATAGACACTCATTGCGAAAATTTGCCCTACCGTTCTTCCTCGAGCGCACTCCGAAGCTTGAGAATCCAAACCTCTGGCCAAGTCGATCACTGAAGTTTTCAGACTACGTCCTAGGCACCCGCAAACAGTCGGCTTTCACATGCCGGAAGGCGGTCGCCGCTTTACGCGCATTCTACCGATTCTTAACCGAAGAAGGCATTGTCTATACGGACACGCCGCTCCGGCTTCGCTCTCCGCAGCGCCCAAAGAATCCGACGCCGTTGAAACGCATCGTATCACCGGACGAAATTCTCGCCTTTGCGAAGGCGGCAGAACCGGAATGCGCGCTCCTTGCGGTCATCGGGTATTTCTTTTCGCTGCGAACGTTCGAACTGTTCGCGTTGCGTCCGGCAGACTTCGTTGCCGGAAGCGCGGCCGCATCGATTGAATGCTGCCGAGTCAAGAGGTGGTCCGACCTATACGATCGGCTCGCTGTTCGCATTCATCGTCAGCGTGGTAGTGACGGGATTTTCCGCGAGCCGAAACGAGCCAGCTTCGGCATGGTCGCCTGCTTTCTTCAAGAGGCTGCCGAATGGCTCGTTCCCAAATTGAACGAGCGAAAAAGACTCGAGCTGCTTTTTCCGCGTCATCCGGATAGCAGCATCGCCTTTTGGCGACGATACGGAATACCTGGTGTGACTCTCAAAGATCTGCGACGCGCCTCGATTTACTTTCTCGGCCACTACTCGAAAGTCGAGCTGATTGCGCTTAAGGGCCATGCGCGACACCGTTTTGCGACGACCACGGAGCTCTACTTGCGGCGGCCGGTTGAAAGGGACGTGACAACTACCGCCGCCCTTGACCTGGCCGGCTGAAGCCAAGTCCCGGCGTTGTAACATGCTGATAAATTAACGGATTCATGCTCGAGACCAAATCTGCCGAAAGGCAGATGCTCTTTCGTTTGTTTCGAATGTTTCGTTAGTTTCGAATATGTGCTACGGTCGCCGACAGGAGGACCTATGTCCGCACAACTCCAAGATGCCTACATACCGACTCAAGAAGACGTGAAAACCTCGCGCGAAGCGCTGGAGGCGTTATCGCCGTTACGCGATCAAATGCATCTATCATCTAATAATTTCGAACTTAGGTTCGAAAAGCTGAAGCGAAGCATCTCGGTCCCTCCCGGTGTCCTGGAGTTGTTTTTCGCCGTGCTTTCGGAAGCGGCAAAGGGAAATTCGATTACGTTGATTCCTCTGAACAAGGAATTCACGACTCAGGAAGCCGCAGACTATCTTAACGTGTCGCGCCCCCACGTGATCTCGCTCCTCGAAACCGGAAAGATTCCGTTTCGGAAAGTGGGCTCGCACAGGCGTATCAAATTTTCCGACCTGATGACCTACAAGCAGGCGAGTGATTTGGAGAGCAAGCGAGCCTTCGAAGAGCTCGCAGCGCTGTCTCAAGATCTGAAACTCGACTACGATTGACATCCGATGGCTAGCAGCAATTTCACCGTCGTCTACGATGCATGTGTGCTGTATCCCGTCATGCTTCGCGATGTGCTGCTGACGCTCGCGACGAAACACCTGTTCCGCGCGAAATGGACCGAAGACATTCACGACGAATGGATTGCAGCGGTTTCCACGAGCAATCCCTCAATCGACAGATCCAAGCTTTCGCGAGTCCGCACATTGATGGATCGCGCAGTCCCAGACGCGCTGATCGAGCGGTCAAAGTACGTAGACCTTGTACCGACCCTCTTGCTTCCAGATCCGAAAGACCGACACGTCTTGGCGGCGGCAATCGTATCTGGGGCCGAGCAAATCGTAACGTTCAACCTCGCGGATTTTCCGGCTGCTGCGCTTTCGCATTACGAAGTTGCGGCGATTCACCCAGATGACTTTGTCTTCAGTCTCCTTGACCTCGATACTGAACGCGTTTGTGCCGCGTTAGTTGAGGTGCAAGAACGGCTGAAGGCGCCGCCAATTGAGCTGGACGGTATCCTCGCTTCACCTGCGAATCGAGGGCTCACCAAGTCCGCTGCACGCCTGCGGTCTGCCCTTGATATCTAGAAGAATTCGAGAACTGGGCCGGGATCGAAATCCTTCGCTAGACGGGTTTCGATCTCGAACCACGCCGCGCTTGGGCACCTGACACTTGTTGCGCACGGCTGAGATCGCGAACGTGCCGCTCCCCTGCTTAACGCTATCGCCGCGGTCGTCCAAGGCCTGTCACCCCCCCACATCCCGCCCCGACTAACCCAATGCCAGGCACAACCCCCCGTAAACTAAACAAGATTTGCGATGATCCGCAGAACTAGCTCGATTGAGCCCGTTATGCCATAACGGCCGCCGTGAAGGCCCTTACCAAAGCACTGCCGCTAGCCCTAACTTTCTGCGCACTCGCGACCTCAATCGCCAGGCCTGCAAGCGCGATGACGGCTGCGAGCGTTTGGCACGCGCGGTTCACCGATGCGCAAGGTCTACCGACACCCCTGTCAGCCGTCGTCACCAAACGGGCGGCTCTCGTCACATTTTGGGCAAGCTGGTGCGTGCCATGCCGCGACGAGCTCGCGCGCCTGGCCGTGCGCCAGGGCCGTTTCGTCGATCTTGACGTCGTCGCGATCAGCATCGACGAGGATCCTGCATGGCCAACGGCAAGCGGCATTCTCGCCGATGTCAGTTGGCCCTATGCGAGTCTCAGAGATCCTGCTGGCGCCATTTTCTACCAGACGCAGGCGTCGGGACAGCTACCGCTCACGCTGCTCTTTAGTCACGAAGGGCAGCTTATGGAGCGGCTTGAGGTGGTCGATGACGCGGTCCTCGACCGGCTCGAGTCGATCGGCAAAAGACCAGTGGCGGCGAGCTCGGGACCGTGGACGATTTCGAACACGTCGACCGTGCGGACACAACGCTCGGCTACCGGTTCGCGCGCAGCTGCCGCCGCCGCAAATACAGTTGGCGTCACATGGCACAAGAGCGAGTGGACCGCCGCTTTGTCGCACGATGCCCTGCGACAGCGACGTGACCGCGCCGACGACGACTCGCACGACTGGAACGAGGGCTGGACTCGACCTGAGGATGAGGTGGGATTTTCCTACGTCGAGTGGCGCGCACCCAATCCGATGCTCCGCGCACGGCTCGGCGACGAAAGCATTGCGATCCTCAGCGGCGCGCTCGTGGATGCTGCCCGGAGGCCTGAGACGAACTCGGCCGCGAGCGTCATGGGGGCCCACTTTGGCATCGATCGGAAAGGCTACTCGGCCAGCGTGCTTGCCGGCACGGTGCGAGACCGGATTTATCCGTACGAGCTGGACGCCCGCCACGATCTTTCCGTGAAGCGGCCTCGGGAACGGGTCGCCGCCGCCTTCACACGCATCACGGGATCCACAGCAGTCTACGGCGGCCTCGGAGTTGCCGCATTTGAGAAGGCGCGCGACGTCTCGGTCGGCGTTCCCGAGACTTACCGTGACCGGCGTTACGGTGCGCACCTCGGCGTCGGTGACTCGGTTCGTGGCGCCACAGCACAGTTCGTTCGCTATCTACCTGAGGCGAACGCTGATACCGGAGAGCTCCCACCGCACGTCGGAAGCCTTGCCGCGCAGGCTCCGATCGGCGGTCCGTTCCGTCTAACGGCTAACGCCCAGCGCACCTGGCACCTGCCGCCACGAGCCTCATTGTCGGAGCTGACCGAATTCCCGTTCCAGCCGCTCGCCTCCGATACCCGTTTCGCCGCGAGACTCACGCCCACGCTCGCGCTCGGTAACGCGGGCATCGCCAAAGTCGCAGTGGTGCGCGATCTTGCGCTCGAGCTGGACGGCTACGCGGTTGTCGACCGACAGTCGACCGTGCTCGCGCGATGGACGCGCAAAGACGTCGATGCCGTCGTGGGCCAGCAGCGTGGGACTACAGCCACGCTCCGTCAACGCCATACGGAAGGCGCTGTGTCCGTCGGCGGTGAGCTCACCCATGGCCTGCACGGTCTCGTCATGATGCAGAGGCACGATACCGCGCCCCTCGAGAGCGGTAGGCTCGCCGAAGACGGGCGACGTACCAAGCTTCGGCTCGATGCCGCCGTACCGACGCTCACACGGTGGTCGACCGACATGCGCTTCACCACGGCCGCGTCGCACGTGCGCCAGAGCGGGCACTACGTCAACGTCTCAGAGATCGATGCCCGGGCTATGAGCTCCGGCGAAATCGGTCTCGCAACTGGCGGCATACAGCTCTCTCTGGCAGTCGGACGCGAGCCGGGCGGTCTGGTATGCACAGGAGGCAGTTGCTCCGTGCGGGCGCCGCTCGACGGCGTCGCCCTCAGTGTTGATATTGAACGGGCTCTTTGAACCGCATAACTCTTGGGAAACGAAACATGATTCAGAGATCACTGACCCTGGCCCTAATGGCTCTGTGCCTCTCAGGCACCTTGGCCTGCTCAAAGTCGACAACGAAAAAGGAAGTGCCCCGCGAAGACGCACCGCGTGTGGGCTCACTAGGCCTGTTGGAGCCTGGCTTTAAAACCGCCCAACGCCAGCTCGTCGATGCGGCAATAGCCCGCTCCCGTGCCTCCGGGAAGCCGCTTCTTCTGCGGATGACGGGCGCATGGTGCTCTCCTTGTTTCGCACTAAACGAGGCGCTGGCCGCAGGAAAAGAGCGGCTGGTCCCGACGCTTCAGCGTTATGAAGTGCTCATTCTGGACGAAGTCTTCTTCGAGCGCTCGGCGCTCAATGACTTTCTGCCAACGGAAGGCGTCTATTTTCCAATCTATTTCTTCTACCACCCAAAGAACGAGCGCTGGACCTCTTACTCGACTGGCGGCCAGGTCGAAGACACCGTCGGCCTCCTACAAGAGACGCTCGCTACTTTTGCTGATGAGGGGTCGCTTACGCAGCTCTATGCGAAGCGCTACGCCGAGGGCAAAACCATCCAGATCGAATTCGACACGTCCATCGGCAAGCGCACGTATTATGCCGCCGTCAGCCGCGCCCTCGATTTGGCGCTCACCGGCACGGTCGCCGAAGTCGATGCGTTCCTGGCCGAGCTCGAAGCCGACATTGCAGCCATGAGCGCCGCCGGTACGCCGTCGACCACGATCGACATCTGGTCCGTGACTGGATACGTCACCCCCCTGCTCGTGGCGACAGGCAAACTGACGGCCGAAGACGCCCGCCAGCGTTTGAGCCAGGCAGCCGCCAAGGCCAATGCTACGCCGGGTTCGCAGTATCGCGCCGTCTATGACGCCGCTCTGCGCAGTGAAGTGCACCGGGTCAGCTTGGAAAAGGGCTTGGCGGCTGGCGCCGCCCGTTGCGAGGAGATCGCGCGGGACGGTTTCGCCGGACAGCCGGGCGACTCCCCCCAAAAGGCGAGCATACGGGGCATCGTGTGCGCGGTACTGGGCCTCCATGCCGGATCCCTCGATAAGGAAACGGCGCTAGCTCGGGCAACCGCGATCGAGAACGACCCAGCACTGCTCGCGTCCGAGGCTCCGTATGCGGCGCTAGTGCGTTTGCACCTTGCCGCCGGTGATCTCGAAGGGGCCGCCGTTTGGGCGGGCAAGGCTAATGACGACTGGAGCAAATCCTTCGACAAGTACTTCGGGGAGCTCCCCTCCAGACAAGCGAAAGTGAACGATGCGCTCGCGACGGAGGCGGCCGGCGAAAACCGGCCTCATGTAATCGCTGCGCTGCAAGCGCGTCGTGCCCACGACGATGCTAACACTGCGTTGATCCCCAGCCACAAAGCCCATACGAACGAGGCGTATGCGGAACTTCAAGCTCGGCTTCGCTCCGGCGATACGCAGCCGGGTCTGGCTCATAAGCGCGCGGGAGCCGAAACGCCGTGAAGCTGGCGCTTCTGGGGCTACTTCTCGCCGGAGCTCTCGGTTGCTACGGCCGGATCGACGACCAAGCTGGCGCTGCGCCACCGCGCATCGACCGGTCGGACTTCGGGCTTGCTGCGTCGCAACCGGCAGTTCTCGTGTTCTCGGCGGCATGGTGCAAACCATGTCGACATGAGGTGCCCCTTTTCAACACGCTGCAGGGGTTATACCTCGGCCGTGTTCAGGTCATGGGCTACCTCGTCGAGGGCGAGGAACGCGGAGCCGCACCCGATCCGCGGGCCGCCGCGGCGTTCGCCGATGGGCACGGAGTGCGGCCGGAATTTCCGCTTACGCTCGACGGCGGCTGGCGGCGCTTCGATAAGCTCCTTCCTCCCAACGGACGAACCCTACCCCTTGTGGCCTTCATCACTGCCGACGGGGACGTGCTCAGCTTGGCGCAGCACAGCCTCGAGCTCCATTCGGAGTTGATACCGCTCACCGAGGCCTTGATCGCTGGAACACCGCCCCCATCCATCGCGCCACCCGCCGTCGACACGGCAAGCCGTTGGGTGCCAGTCCAGGAGTGGACGCTCGAGGCCGAGCACGCCGAAGGCACGCCGGCATTCAATGCGATGGAGTCAGGGTGGGAGCAGGGTCTGGCGCAGCAAGGCTTTACGAGCGGTGAGATGCCGTTCGAGAAGGGATCGTTACGGCTGCAGAGTTCCGCCGGCGGTCGCGAGTGGGTCGCTCAAGGCGAGTGGACCACGCCTACAGGCTGCGAGCTGCGTGTGACGTATCGCGAGGACGGCAGCTTCGCGGGGAGCATCGGCGTTTGTCGCTAGAGATTATCTCTGGGCTTTTTCTGCGAATGGGCGTCTCACGAAATCAATTGGCCGTGAACAGAGGTTCTCCAACTTGTTGGCCTTAAGCCAAGCCTATCAGCGATCAAGTCCGACGTAGAAAGTCGTTTGTATTGTCCGAGCGAAGGCGGCGGCAGCTGGAATATTCGCTGCGAAAGCACGGCTTCCGTAAGGCATTTTTTGAAGGAAAGGGGATGCAACGCCCCCCCCTCCCTCGCGGTTAGTTAGCTGAGGCTTGGTCCTCTTTCCTTGGTCTCCGCCCACGCATAGGCGACATTGCTCCGTCCAAAATCATCCCCAAGAACTGATCTTTCGTGACGCTGGGGTCCTTCTCCGCGACCTCACGGAACATTATTTCAAGCCGGTCAGCATTGCTGAGGGACCTATATTTAAGGAGGCCGCCCGAAATCGCAGCTTCGGCCGGTCCGTTGTTGGACTTGGCGAGCTAAAGGCGATCAGCACAGCTGAGTCCGCAGACATCAGATGTCATGCGACATGCCGTCGCGGCTCGCCTATGTCTTGCGAATGCACGAGACAACACCTTCAATTGAATTCGACCGTGGAACCATCATCGTCGACGGGATATCCCAGGAGTCCGCCGAGAAACTCGCCGACATCATGACATGGGATCCACGTGAAAGCGTTTGGCGGGCCCCCGCTCACCACTACATTGCTCTCGCAAAGCGCCTTCGTGATTCGTTCGGCTCAGTCCGAGACATGGTCCGAAACTCGGAGACACCGGCCGGTCATTGGACGTCGCCTGAGCTCCGGACATACCAGGAAGCCGCGCTGCTGGCCTGGAGGTCAGCCGGCGGTCGCGGTCTCGTTTGCCTCCCGACCGGCGCCGGCAAGACCCGGGTCGCGTTGGCTGCGATGCAGAGGTCTCGACGAGCGACCCTTTGTCTCGTCCCTACACGTGTTCTCCTCCATCAGTGGGTCAAGGCCATCAAGGAGTTTTATGACGGACCAATCGGTCGTTTTGGAGACGGCGAACGCGACATTCAAGGGATTACAGTTGCGACCTTTGAAAGCGCTTTCCGGGGTGGATGGTGGCTTGGCAATCGGTTCGACCTCCTAATAGTCGACGAAGCACACCATTTCGGCGATGCGATGCGTGACGAAGCATTGGAGTCCTCAGTTGCGCCGTTTCGCCTTGGGCTCTCCGCGACCGTTGACGAGGCGAAGGCAGGAGCCCTCTCGAGCTTGATTGGCCCAATCGTCTTTGAGCAGAAACTCGCAGACCTTGCGGGAACAGTCCTCGCCGATTTCGATCTCGCCTGTCTGCACCTGCCATTGACACCGGCCGAGCGGCAGGCCTACGAAAGTGACTACGGAGTCTTTCAGAAGTATCGAACGGCCTTTGTTAGCGCCTGCCCGAATTCACCATGGGAAACATTCGTGCGGATTGCGATGCAATCTCCGGAAGGACGCACCGCTATGGCTGCGCATCATCGGGCGCGGCGCATGCTTTGCTTCACGACAAAAAAACGTGAGCTGCTCGTGCAATTGCTCGACCGTCATGCCGGTCAGAAGAAACTCATTTTTACAGCCGACGCCGCTACCGCGCTGCATATTTCTCGGACTCTTTTGATTGCGCCGATCACGGCAGATGTCGGCAAGGTTGAGCGCGATGCCGTGCTGGCGGCATTTCGCTCTGGGAAACTCCGAACCATCGTGTCGTGCAAAGTCTTGAACGAGGGTCTCGATGTCTCGGATGCGGAAGTCGCCATTGTCGTCGGCGGATCGAGCGCTGCCCGGGAGCACATCCAGCGTATAGGGCGGGTTCTCCGTCCGGCACCTGACAAGCGCGCGGTCGTTTATGAACTTTTGGCGGCTGATACGATCGAAGTTCAGCAGTCGCGACGACGCGGCCGTGCTTTCGAAGGAAAGCGAAAGGAGTCTTATGGCGACCGGGCCGGCGGCGCTAACACCTCAGTACATTGATGGACGCGACGAGCCTTGGGTCATGTCGCTCGTGACGGAGTATTATCGCCTCGTCGGGTGCAGCGTCAGACAGCTTAAGCGTCGACTGCAAGAACCGTTGCCCTACTATTGTCCACGGCATAAGCTCAAGTATGCAGCGGCAGCGCTCGATGAAACCTTCAAAGCGAGCGTTGCGTATCCGCGAAAAACAATTCTCGCGCTGAGACGTCGAGCGTTCGAACTGTCGGACGGGGCGGTATTTGCAGGTGAAGAACTCGGGTTGCGCCGCTCAGCGCTAGTCACCCGAGTTTGCGCCGAGTCAAACCTTTCGGACGTCTCGGGATTTGACCGAATGCTGTTTGCTGACTTCCCAAACGAACGTCGACTCGAAGAACCCATCACTGAACCGTGCTTTTCCGACATCATGCTCGCTGCGAACAGCACCCTCGTTCGACGCCTCGTCATGAAATCTGAACGGATCGAGCTTCTGGTAACCGGGCACGTCAGGCCGGTCATTCGCCAAGCCAAGCTCCGAGGGCTCATTTCTACGATCGCGGCACCGGATGGACAAGAAGACTATCAAGCTTCGATCGGCCTCTCAGGGCCTTTGGAGCTCTTTCGACATTCGCGGGTCTATGGCACATCGCTTGCCGAAGTCGTACCCTTTCTGGCGGGGTGCGACCGCTTCGCAATGACCGTGGTTGTGCCGAGCGCCGAGGATCGGCGCTCATATGTCATTAGGAACGGCGACCCCATCTTCCCGAAAGTGAGCGTCAAGCCGTTTGATAGCAAGGTCGAGCGGCAATTCGCACGCGATTTTACCCGCGCGACGAACGACTTCGACCTGATTCGCGAACCAAAGCCACTTCGCGCCGGCGGCTCGTTGATCTTTCCTGATTTTGCGATCCATCATCGAACCGGCGGCGAGCCCGATTGGCTCCTCGAGATCGTCGGATACTGGACGACCGCTTATCTGCGTCACAAAGTCGAAACCCTGCGCCGGATCGATGCGACGCGCATGATTCTTTGCATCGACGAAAGATTGGGCGCTGGCCAGAATGCCTTTCCTCCCGAAGCGCGCATCGTTAGCTATAAGGGGCGTATCGATCCTCATGCTGTCCTGGCAGCAATGCGATCGGGCTACTCGACACCGCACCGAACGCTGCTCTAGCACCTTAAAGAAATAGGTCGCAATCCATCTCAATGCGTCCTATAATTTTAATTATGGATTCCGAGCGCAAGCTAAAAACACTAAAAAAACAGCTATTTACGGCTAGGGACGCTCAATCCGCCGGTGTCTCGCCAGCAATGATGAGTTATCTCGTCCGCAAAGGCGCCATCGAGCGCAGGGGACAAGGCCTCTATGCTTTTCCGGGCTCAGAACCGACCGACCTGGTTGGCATGATCGCCGAAAAGCTAGCTGTCGTTCCACAAGGAATCATCGGCTTACAAACGGCACTCCTCCTTCACGGCCTAACCGACGAGCTGCCTGGCAACATCGAAATTTTCGTTCCCGATCGGAATGCTCCAAAACGAAAGCTGTCTGAAGTCACCCTTCATAGAGTGCGGGGCGACATTCAGCGAATCCGAACGAAAACTATCAAGGGAATACCGGTAACAAGCGTGGAGCAAACGCTTATCGATCTACTTAGAAACGGCACTCCGTTGTCTCAATTGATTGAGATCTTCCGCCTGGCACAGAGAAAGCGCCTGCGCCCTAGCGCCACGGAGTTGACGAGAATCGCCGCAGACTTCCGCATCAAGGGACGCGCCAAAGTGCTCGTCGAGGCGCTGCTATGACTAGAGCTCGTGAAGTGGAGATGCGAGCTCGACTAGCGGAATTGGCAAAGTCGCTCAAGCTGACGATGCCGCAGGCACAGCTGCTTTTAAGTCAGGAGCGGTTTCTCGCTCGCTTATCCTCGATCGACACAGGCCGCGCCTTCGTTTGGAAAGGCGGCAGTTTGATCCTGCGGATGTATCGGACGCTGCCGATTCCTCGATATACCGTCGATATCGATCTGCTCCTGAAAGGAATGCCCATGGCCTCTGTCAGGGAGACCTTTGAACGCGCGTTGCTCGTTGATCTCGACGATGGATTCCGTTTTGACGGCGTCACTTCTGAGCCTATGGAACGAGAAACACCCTATGGCGGCGACCGGCTCGAGGTCGGTTGGACATTTTTTCGAAAGCAGGCTTCGCAAGCGCTAAGAGTCGACGTCTGCGCGGGCGACATTGTGAACGAGCAGGAGGTCGCACTCCGAAACCTCTTCCTAATGCAATCCGACGAACAAAGTCTTGCATTCAAGGTTTATCCTCCTGAGTTCATTTTCGCTGAGAAACTCGAGACCGCTGTCCGATTCGGAACCGGTAACTCGCGCTTCAAGGACTTCGTTGACATGTGGTCACTCATTCGGATCGACACAGACCGGACGCTGGTCTCGTCTGCAATCCGCGAGTGCTTTGCCAACCGCAGCACAACGTGCTCGACTTCCGATATTCGATCTATTCTCGAAGATCAGGAGTTCGTCGCCGCGATGAGCCTCGCGTGCCGGCGAAATTTTTCCCAGCTCGGTCTACCAGACGCTAAGGACATCTTCGCTGACCTTTTGACCTATATAGAAGGGCTCCAGTTGGGCGTCTGACGAGCGATGTTCACCCGGCCATCTCTCCAGTAAGTCACGCATTCCGTGACATACTGGATACCGCTCTCGGGCTCCGCGCCCGACAACTCGGCACGAAAGAAAGAGGGTCCACCGCCGGTCCACCACCACCCGAAATCGCCCGAAATCACCCCAATTTCCCCGAACTGCTCCTCAAGAGCGAACCGCGTGGATAAACAGGAATTTCTTAGCAACCACACATAACTACTTGATATTGTTCAAGAATCTCATAACCCGAAGATCGGCGGTTCAAATCCGTCCCCCGCTACCAACAATATCAACGGCTTGGGCCTCAAACCCAGGCCGTTTTCGCGTCCGATGTACGCCCGTTGTACGTTCATCAAACGAACTCGAACGAACTGTCTAGCGGACGACAGTGAGACGAGGCCGCTCGAAAGCCGCCTACA
>JANOTL010000080.1:0-9054 GCA_031416315.1 Pseudomonadota bacterium | reverse complement strand
CAGTGTTGCCGCGTCGCTCTTCATGCGACTTCTTCCGAGCTGCCCCCCATGATGGTGCCGGGAAGCGGCGGCGCAGGTGTAATCGCCGAGATCCCTCGCTCCGCTCGGGATAGACCCTGGCGCGAAAGCGCCAGGGTCTAGCTACACCGGTTGCCAAGAGAAGATAGGGCGTGCTGACTTTCGCGACCAACGTCGTTAAGAGCACGAACTGAAACGCCGTCGCAACCTTTCCCGATATCGCAGGTCGCATCGCCTGTACCTCGTCGCCTTTGTGGATTATCAGAAGGCAAACGATCACGCATGCTACAGCGATATCTCGCGTCGCAATGAAGAGCAGTTCCGTTATGGACAATTCGCCGAACCAAGCTAGCGTTCCCAGCACGGATCCAACGAAAGCCTTGTCAGCGATCGGATCAAGCAAACGACCGAACTTGCTTGCGATGCCGTAGCGCCGGCTCAAGGCGCCATCCAAGTATTCGCTTATTCCGGCGACTATCACGACAGGGAGTCGCAGCGATTCGTCTATCGAGGGGAAGGCGAAGGCAAGGGCTAACCTTAGACACGTGAGGGTGTTCGGAAGGCGAGCCAGTAGGCCTGATCGGTGCAAATCCCGCGTCATGAATTTCTCGGCGCCACCCCCGATTTAGTGAGGCCGTTGTCCAGGCGCGTCGGGCCAGTGACGCTTGGGAACCCTTCCAAAATGGCGTCGAACAGTTTTCTTCAGCTGGGCCTCCGTAATTTGCGGCGCCGGCTCCATGCTGACATTGCAATCTTTGAGCTGTTCTCCCCTAAGAATGACCGACCGAAGCTCACTCTTCGCCTCTCCTGGTCCGAGAATGAGAAGATCCTCAACTTCCCTCAGATGCTCGTTGACCCGTAGATAAAACTTGTTGAGAGCATTCTTCCGAGAGGCATCGAAGTGGGATGCCGAGGACGCGGCGTTTTCATGCATGTAAGGTCGCGACTTCCCCTTGCCCCCCGTACTCCGACGGCTGTGCTCGACACCGGATTCGACGGTCTCGACCTTGCAGTCCCCATCGCCCGGACGCAGTACGTAAGCAATTCTATGGTCGATCCAGACACCGGCGCGGTTCGTCATACCGATTCCTCCTCGCAAAGACATGTTCTTGCAGTGAAATTGTGACGGCGCAGGCGCGCACTCGAGTCGCGTGTCCGAGTGTGGGGCGCGTGATCTACTTGCACAGGGTGTCTGCATATTCGAGACCAAGTCAACGCGTCGGATGACGCAGTTGCCAATTGGAAGAGCCGATGATTCTCGTGACGGGCGCGTCTAGAAATTTCGGCTCGGAATTGGCTCGCCACCTTGCCGCGTAAGGATCGTCGTTTCGATCCGCGTCATCTGCGCCCAATGCCCACTTCGTATTAGACGAATACGTAGATCCCAATTATCACTTTGAGCAAATTCGGCACTTGTCCGATCTTTGAGAACAAGGCAGCGCTAGCTGCTCGAATCTCAGGGAATGGACATGTGGGCGGATACCTAATCCGCCGGCAGGCGCCCCCGGCCTGGGTACGGGTCCAGATTGCTAAACCAACTAACGGCTCAGGGAGTAGGTGATGGCGGACGTGCTTCTATTTCCGTTTGCAGACTATTGGTGGTTCTACGCCGGTTTCACGGCCTTCGTTTTGTCGGTGCTCTTTTTGGACCTTGGTGTATTCCACCGTAAAGCCCACGTCGTCACAGTAAAAGAGTCGGCATCTTGGACCGTAGTCTGGTTCTCGCTGGCGTTGGCCTTCAACGTCGGCCTCTACTTCTACGCCCTCAAAACATTTCCAGCCGACCTGCGGCTGACGGCGATTCCCGGATTCGACGCTGCGATCGCAGCGAAGCAGGTTGGTCTAGAGTTCCTGACTGGCTTCATCATTGAAAAAGCTCTGGCCATCGACAACATCTTCGTCTTCATCGTCGTGTTCTCGTATTTCGCCGTCCCGCAGCTCTATCAGCACCGCATCCTTTTCTTCGGCATCATCGGAGCGCTGATCTTCCGCGCAATCTTCATCGCACTGGGAGCTTCACTGCTCCAGTATCATTGGATTGTTCTCATCGCCGGCGCGTTCTTGATCCTAACTGGATTCAAGCTGCTCTTCGCGCCCGAGAAGAAGTCCGATCCTGGCGCGAACCTATTCGTCAAGCTTGTGAAAAAGGTGTTTCCCGTAACACCTCAGATCGAAGGCCAGCGGTTTTTCGTGCGAAGAAACGGCGTTCTCTACGCGACACCGCTCTTCCTAGCTCTGGCGGTCATCGAGTTTTCGGACATCATCTTCGCCATCGATTCCGTCCCAGCGATTTTTGCGATCACGAAAGAGCCATTCATTGTCTTTACTTCGAACATATTTGCCATCCTCGGACTTCGCTCACTTTACTTCATGCTCGCTGGTGTCGTCGACAAGTTCAGGTTCCTCAAGTACGGACTCAGCTTCATCTTGATTTTCGTCGGTCTCAAGATGGTTTGGCTCAACGATGCCTTCGGCGGCAAGTTTCCTGTCGGATGGTCTCTCGGAATCATCGGCTTGATTCTCGGCGGGTCCGTTGTTGCCTCGCTCGTCATCAAGCCAAAGGCGGCGCTCAGCGCCATTTCTGAAAAAGCGAACTAGAGCTTTGCCAATATCCATTTCAGCAAAGCTCCGTAGTGCCGAGACATTAGGCGTAACCAAAGGGGGCTATCCGCCCCCGCAGAAGGAAACCCAACCCATGAAAGAGTTGACCGTAAGCGATGCAATGGATCTCGTTCGCATTGAGGCCGCACCCGCAATCTCCATCTACGTCGGGACAAACGTCAACGAACTAGGCGATGGATCGAAGCTCGCCGCGAATCTTCAGCGGCTCTACAGAACGGCGGAGGCCCTCGTTTCCAGAACGCACGACGCCAAGACTAGAGAGCGTCTTCTTCAGCCTTTGAAGAAGGCCCTGTCCGCGCTGAGGCTGACTCGGTCAAAAGGTGGTATTGCGATATTTCATAGCGAGAAGGTCACCGGAATCTTACGCCTTCCGACCTCGACATCCGACCTCGCCGTCGCAGCCGACAGCTTTCACCTGAAGCCCGTGCTTCGTTGCATGCAGCTTCGTCGAAGCCACTACATCTTGGCGTTTCGGAAGAACCGCGCCGATCTGATCTTGGTGACGGCAGACGGGACACAGAGCTTAGAGCGAATTCAGATGAGTGGCAGTCACGAACGCCTTGCGCCAGATCATGAGAAATCGAAGCGATTCTTCGAGGGCGGCATCAAGTTTCGTCGCCAGAAAGATCTCAGAGAGTCGATGTTGGCGCTGCACCGGCTACTTGAGAGGCACTTCCAAAACGACCGTCTACCGCTCCTGCTAGCAGGACCTCAGCGCTATCAGGAGGCCTTCAGAACTAACGGATCCAACGTGAACTTGGTCGGTAGAGGTATGGTCGGCCATATCGAAGACATCGATACGAAGGCCCTTGCTGGAATGAGCGAAGGCATCATGCAGCAGTATTTCTCGGCGCTTGATAATCAAGTGCTCGTAGCTTTTCACAAGGCGAACGCTTCCGGCCTGGCCTCGACGGACCTCAAGGAGATCGCCGATGCCGCAGCTCGAGGTCAGGTGCTCAGCCTGCTAATTGCCGAGGACCGCAACGTCTGGGGTCACCTCGATAGGAAGACGGGCCATGTCCGAGTCCTCGATCAAAGAACGGACGCCACCGCCGATGACCTTCTTGATGACATTGCCGAGCTGACGTTGTTGAAGGGAGGACGTGTGACTGTTTTGCCGAGCGCTCAGATGCCGGAGCACAAGGCAATCGGAGCAGTGTTGAGGTGGCGCGATTCGTCGTCCCCGCTTCTAAACGGAGCCGCCCTAGGCGCTTTCGCCCGACATCCAAGGCGAGAGTCGAGAATTGTGGCCGTCGTCTAATCCATCCGCCGCCCCCGATTTGTTCGGGGGCTCTGCATTTTCACAGCCTAAAGTCTTTCATGATCGCCGCAGCGATCGGATTCTGCATCCGCCGCTCGGCGGCGATCAGCCAGAATTCTTCGTAGACTTCTTGCAGCGTTCCGATCACGACCAAATCTTTGCTCTTTAAGAGCTCTTCAGCGGCGGCTTCGGCGATTGGAATCAGACCGTCGCCGTGTGTACCCAATAGCTTTTGCAATGCCGTGTCCTGAATCTCGGCCACGACGTTGACGCGAATGTCGCGGAGCTTCAAGTAGTGCTCGACGTCGCCCCTAAGCTTGCTTTGCAGCGTCGGCATCACAAATGCCTGATCCTTTAGAGACTCTGGAAATTTCCTCTTCAGACCGGCAAATTTTGCCGAACCGCATACGACGACGTTCATCTTCGCGATGCTTTTGGCGTAGAAGCCGGCTGCCGCTCCGACGGGAGGTGGATAGTTCGATATGACGAGATCGAGGCGGTGGGCACGAAGCTCCCGCAAAAGCTCGTCGCCGTGACCTTCGACGATGGAGACCACCCCGTCTTGGGACCTCTGTGCATGGTGGTAGACCTTGAGAGTCAGATGCTTTGATACGGTGTCGGCGGCACCTAATTGAACATGGACTTTCGTGGCAACGTGCTGATCGTTCAGCGCGTCGAGCATCTCGTCGCTCAGCTGAAAAATCTCCTTTGCGTAGCGAAGGACGAGCCGGCCCGCTTCTGAAACCTCGAGGCGCCGTTTTGAGCGGTCAAAAAGCTCGTGACCCATTACCTCTTCAAACTGCTTCATCTGGGTAGAGAGCGTCGGCTGACCGAGCAGGAGCTTCTTGGCAGCCTTCGCGATGTTGCCTTCGACGGCAATGGTCTTGAAATAGAGCAAATGATGGAAATTTAGCCACGGCTTGTTCCCCTTCGGCAAAGGCGCTCCTCTAGTTTGTTTTATCCAATGATCGATATCACCAATATCTATTTTAGCAAATTGGCTCGAGTGACGATACTTGCTGTATCAAGCGGGTTTTTCCCGCAAAGAGGGAGAGCCGTCATGGATCTGAACACCGTCTACGTTCGCCGAGTCCTCAGCCGGTACCGCAAACCCGTCGTCGTCGCAGGACTTGCTACGGCTGCGATGCTTGCTCTCGCCATCGTCGGAGCCGGCTACGCCACCTATTCGACCGCGTCCTTCGCCACCGACAAACTGAAAACCTGGCAGCCTGGGGTCGCCCAAACCGCCGCCATGCTACCGGCCCAAGCCTCAGGATTCGTCGAAGGGGTCGTCCTCGACGTGGCAAGCGGCTGGCTGCAGCAAGCCGCCGGATTGAGCGACATGACTCAGGTCAAAAGCGGACTTTCCTGCTTTGACGCTCTCGGCGGCCCTAGCCCGACTGAGATCGTCGGCCACGTCCAACGCACGGTCACTGATCCGAAGCTAGCGGCCCAGCTAAAAGACCTCACCACGAGCTTCGGCATCAGCGGAGCGACCGTCAGCGGTCCCGCTGCCTGTGCAAGCTGGATCCTGAACGGCTAAGGGCGAAATTAAGAGAAGGGGGAGTTGCCGATATGGCCGTTGGCAAGCGATTGCTTCTATTCATCATCACGAACGTCTTGATCGTGATCAGCATCTCGGTAGTTTTGAACCTTTTAGGCGTCCAACCCTACCTCACGGCTAGGGGTATCGACTATCAGTCGCTCGCCGCCTTCTGTTTTGTCTGGGGCTTTGGAGGCGCTTTCATCTCTTTGGCGCTTTCGAGGTTGATGGCGAAGTGGATGATGAAGGTCAAAGTCATCGCCCCGGCGACGATCGTCTCAGAGGAGCGCTGGCTCTTGGACGCCGTAAGCCGCTTCTCTAACCAGGCCGGGCTTCCGAAAGTGCCCGAGGTCGGCGTCTACGAGAGCGACGATCCTAACGCATTTGCCACCGGTCCGACCAAAGCCAGAGCGCTCGTGGCGGTCTCTACGGGTCTCCTGCGGCGTATGAACAGAGCCGAAGTCGAAGGCGTATTGGCGCACGAGGTAGCTCACATCGCCAACGGCGATATGGTGACGATGACCCTGGTGCAGGGTGTGGTCAACGCGTTTGTGATGTTCTTTGCCCGAATCGTTGCTTGGTCCGTGAGCCAGCTCGTCGACGAGGAGAAGAGAGGAGTCGTCAACTTCGTCGCCGTCTTGGTGTTCGACATCGCGTTCGGCTTGCTCGGCATGATGGTGGTCGCCGCGTTCTCTAGGCATCGAGAGTTCCGTGCTGACGGCGGAGGTGCTAACCTCGTCGGGAAGCCGAAGATGGTTGCGGCCTTATATGCGCTTCAGAACGTGGCCCAGAAAGAAACGGACGCTCCGCAGTCGATTGCCGCATTCAAGATCTCCGGCACGAAAAGGAGGGGACTACTGTCGCTGATCGCGACACACCCACCCTTGGAGGAGCGCATCAAGAGGCTGCAAGCGGCCTAGGGCTCCGCTGCTCTTCAAAGTTCAAAGAGGATCTCGATGAATGGTTTGCTTCCGATGCGCGTAAGAAGCTTTGCCGCCATCATCGGCTGCAGCATTGCCGTCTTGGCGATCTCGACTGCTGTTGCATTGATGTACTTTACCGATCGCCTTCACGAGTTGAGCGACCTTAGACTAAGCACAGCAGAAACCATCGATGCTGCCCATGGGCTAGAAGCGAGCATCTTGGCCCACAGTCGCGAAAGCTTGCTGCTTGAACTCACTGACGACACGTCTCACGACACAAAACGCAATGCAATCGTCGCCACGGCATTGGAGAAATTGGAGGCGGCCTCAAGACACGCGAATTCTGGCGAAGAGGCAATCGTCATTGCACGTCTTGCGGCTGCGATTCCGGATTATCTGGCATTACGCCTCCAACTTGAAGCCGAGGGTAGGGACGCCCGCCAGATTGCGAGTATCGTTAGTGATGACGTCGACGCCATCGTCGCGGACGCGAAGCATCTGGCCGCCACAAACGTCGCGAACGCCAAGCTGTCGGATCAGGAGACCCGCGAGAAAAATTCGCTTGCCGACGGAATCGCCGTAGCAGTCATTTTAGTGTTCCTGGTAGCTCTGCCACTCGTATTTCTGGCTAGCCGAAAGCTCATTCTTCGGCCGCTCATCGCGATTACCGATAGTCTCAATGAATTTCGCAATGGCTCGGTCAGGGAGCCGCCATCGATCGGATTGCTTGAGTTGCGTGAGATGTCCAGCGCCGTTTCGAGCATGATGACCAGCCTTCGCCAAAGCCGTGCGTTGCAGATGCAGTATCTGGCTGCCGTCGCGCACGACATCAGGAGCCCGATCGGCGCGATAAAAATGTCGGCCGATCTTGGGGTGCTAGAGGGCATTCAGGACGATGAAAAGTCAGAATTCTTCAACGTCATTGCTCGCCAGTCTCTCTATCTCGACCAAATGGTCAGCGACCTGATCGACACAACACGTCTAGAAGGTGGCAGCCTGCAGCTCGACATGATGCATTACGACCTGTGTGACATTGCCAAGGACTCGATTCGACTCTTCCAAAACTACTCTCCACGGCACGCGCTTGTGTACAAAGGGCCTGAAGGGCAAATCATTTGCCGCGTTGATCCCCTGCGAATGTCGCAGGTTGTAAACAACATCATCAACAACGCGATCAAGTACTCCCCAGATGGCGGCACCATCGACATTGCGGTCACACCCCTGAAGGGCCAGGCAATCCTATCAGTCACTGATCACGGGATCGGCATGTCAAGCGAGGACACCGTGGGTGTCTTCGTTCCGTTCATGAGATCGAAACGCACTCAAGGCAAAATTCCAGGTGTGGGCCTCGGACTTTTTACCGCCAAACGGATCATCGAGGCTCATTCCGGAAAGCTGACGGTCGCTAGTGCCTTAGGCAAAGGATCGACATTTTCGATCATCCTGCCGTACGAATTGGAACACACGCTGATTCCGGCGGTATCGATTGAGATGCCTGTCAAGGCACAAACGAGAGAACTTGCCATGAAGTCGATGCACTGACGACGACCTTCGATTGTGGATGCGGGAACCCGCCTCCACGCGCAAGCGCGTCTTGAAATCAGGGAACGCCCTTCGACCATGGCCCGATCAGGGACTCTATGAAACGGTCGAGCCTGGTCCTTTGTGAAGCGCTACTTGGGCATAAGCTAGCCTTCAAGAGATAGCCATCCGCGTGGCTCAGCTTGGTCGAGGCGATGATCGTCCCCGCCAACTCGTCGTTCGCCTCAGGGTACTGGGGCAATGAGCCGAGGTGAAACACGACCCGTGATTGAGGTTCGATCGAGGCCTTGGAAATCATGACAGCGCGCTTCTCGCTAAGCTCGAGGAGCCGAGCATCCTGCTCACTGTTGCCTCGGAATTTGAGCGGAAGGTAGAGGTGACGTGCCCGGTGGCGACCGAATCGGCGAAAGCTGCCAATGAACGATGCAGAAGGGGATGTGACGATGGCATTGGCAATGGCCCAAACGAAAAAAAGGCCGACGACTGCAGCGGTAATCTCTTCGATGCTTAGCGGCGCGTCCAAATTTTCGACTCTAGCACGCTCATGCAACACCAAGCCTTCACCGTTCAAACGTGCGTTTACCGCCGCTTGCGGGGCAGGAAGAACGGACGCCGTCACCGTGCTCGAGAGGAGGGCGAGGCAACCCCAAAACGCGAAATCCGCCAACAGATTCTGCTTCAGCTTCATACCGATCGTCGAAGCAATTTGTGATCCACGACCGATTGTGGCTTTTGACGCAGGTCCGCACGAAACTTGGAAGCTGTGGAGAAGTCAGCGCTTTAGTTGACCCGATTCGCCAGTGGCAGGCCGCGCCCGAACGCGTCGACGCTGGCTAACGTCGTCGTCGCCATGTTTGCTAGGGCCTCATGAGTCAAAAGAAGCCGGCCGCAAGACTCGCCGTCTCCCGCGTGAGTCGCGGCTCGAGGTAAACGAGCTCTTGCCGTCTGCCGACATTTGCAGCGGACCCGGGCGAGACCGTTTTCTGTGTGATATCGATATTGATTGCTCACCGACCTGAGCGTGCCACTGCCGAAATGCGTCGCGTGCTCGGCGAGCATCGGCACAAGCGAATGCTTGTCCTCCATCCGAAGCGACGTCGAAGCCAAGACGAAGAGAAAGTCGAACCGAAGGTTCGTCCTGAGGA
>JANOTL010000079.1:0-18379 GCA_031416315.1 Pseudomonadota bacterium | reverse complement strand
GGTGTCGATGATGGTCGAGATCGTGTCGTAGGCCGGACCTTCGGCGAGGGCGAGCCCGGCCGCATCCCCGGTCGAAGCCGCGGCGCCCGTCGCGGCGGAGGCACCGGTGGAAGCCGCCGCGCCCGAAGAGCCGGTGGCGGCCGTTGCGCCGGTACCAGACGCCGCCGCGCAATCAGCGGGGGTCGACTGGCCCGTGGAAGCCTTGGCGCCGTTCGTGCTCTTCTTGTCTTTGGCGTCGTCGTCGTCGTCGTCGGCCTCTTTCTCTTCCGAGCCTTTGTCTTTCTTCTTCGCTTTCGCGCCGGATTCGGCCGCCTCGTCGCTGCAGGACGGAGTGAGACCCGCAACCGTGAAGACGCTCATAAGGATGAGGAAGGTCCGACGCATGGGGATCCCCTGATGACGAAAACGCATAGCAACGTCCCACTCATCGTCTGGATTCGCCCAGGACTTGACCAAGCCTGGCAAGTGTCTAACAACACGCTGAAATTATTTGGACCAACAAGAGCTTCTTAGGGTTTTATCAAGAAACCGTTGACCGGTCGGCCAACCAGGGGGTAAGTCCGAACCAAGCAAATCAGCGCATTCGGGAAGGGGATCCAGATGAGAAACCGGAACCACACCACGCTCGGCCTCACCGCGGCCGCACTGCTCGCGGCCTGCTCGGCGGCGCGCGCCCTGGCCGTCATGCCCGAGGTCATCTACGGCGAAGACGATCGCCACGACCTCTACGAGTCCGCCGTGAGTCCTCAGCTGAGAGAAGCGGCCCGCTCCACCGGCGCCCTGCTCAAGAAATCCGACATCGGCGTCGACCCGGCCGACGGCACCTTCAGCAAGCTTCCGGGCGAAACGTACGGCGAAGCGCTCAACCTTTGCGCGAGCGAGCCCTTTCGCGAGCAGCCGAACCCGGCCTTCTGCTCCGGTTTCCTCGTCGGCGAGGACCTCTTCGTCACCGCCGGCCACTGCATGGAGACGCAGGCCGACTGCGAAAGCATCGCATTCGTCTTTGACTTCAACGTCGACATCGCCGGCAAAGACCCGACGCGCGTGGCGAATCGTGACGTCTACAGTTGCAAGCGCTTGATCTCGCGCAGCCTCGGCGAAACGTCCCAATCCGACTTCGCCGTCGTTCAGCTCGACCGTAAGGTGACGGGCCGCACGCCGCTGAAGTTCCGCCGCGCAGGCAAGATCGACGACCGCGAGGCTATCGCGGTCATCGGTCACCCGGCCGGCCTGCCGACCAAAGTCGCCGCCGGCGCGAACGTCCGCACCAACGTTGAGGGCGCCTTCTTCGTAGCCAACCTCGACACTTACGGCGGCAACTCCGGCTCGGCGGTCCTCAATGCCGAGACGTTCGAAGTCGAGGGCATCCTCGTGCGCGGCGAAGAGGATTTCGTCGAGCGCAACGGTTGCCGCGTCTCGAACGTCTGCACCAACGACGCCTGCCGCGGCGAGGACGTGACCCGCTCGACCGAGTTCGCGCCCTTCGTCACCGATCCCGATGAGCCGCAGCGCCCGACGCGTGAGCTCACCGTCGACGAGCAGAACCTCGACGTCGCCATACCCGACGGCGACCAGACCGGCGCTTCGGTCGCCCTCGAGGTCTCCGGTGAGAACGGCAAGCTCGCGGGCGTCTCAGTCCACGTCAAAGTGGCTCACGAGTATGTCGGCGACCTCGAACTCGTCCTCGTCCATCCCGACGGCACCCGCGTCGTCCTCCAGGACCAGACGGGCGGCAACGCGCAGAACCTCGACGTCACTTTCGGCGACGACGGTCTGAGCATTCCGGGACTCGTGGCGCTGCGTGGCAAGGACGCCGTCGGCACTTGGAAGCTCACCGCAAGGGACCTTGCCGCGACCGACGCCGGCAAAATCACCGCCGTGACCCTCAAGGCCAAGGTTTTCGCCGACTGAGGCGAGATGACCGTCGCCTCGTGGCGGAAAGTTTAGCAAGATCGACGCGCGCCGCCTCCGGCGCGCGTTGCTTTCGTGGTCACACGTCGCAAGGAGATCGGGATGGCTCGGACGATGCAAAAGCTGGTGCTGGCGGTTGGCGCGCTCTTGGCCTCTGAAACGACGCTCGCCGCGGCGACCGAGGCCGTGTGGTTCAATGGTAAAGCCGAGGCTGCCTTTGCCAAGGCGAAAGCAGAGAAAAAGCCTGTTCTCCTCGTTTGGAGCGCCGTGTGGTGTCCCCCGTGCAACGACTTGAAGGCCCAAGTCTTCTCGAAGCCGCGCTTCGCCGAGTTGATGCAGCCGATGATCCCGGTCTACCTGGACGGCGACACCGAGGACGCCCAGATTTGGTCGGAGAAACTCGCGGTCACGGGCTACCCGACCGTCGTCCTGTACAACGCCGAGGCGCAGGAATCGATGCGCTTCACGTTGGCGATGACGATGGAGGAGTTCGAGACGGCGCTCACGGCAGGCCTCGCGGCGGGCGGCGATCTGCAGCGCGTGATCGCGCGAGCGGCGGAGGGCAAGGCGACGACGGACGATTGGCGCATGCTGGCCTATGTGAGCTGGAGCCAGAGCCACGTCTTCGACAACAAGCCCGACGGTGGCATCACCAGCCTGACGCAGTTGGCGAAGCTCGCACCGGCGGAAATGGTCGAAGCGAAGGCCCTGCTCGCCGCCGCGGCGCTCGAGGCCGCGGCCGGCGCCGGCGACGAACCGGCGCGGAAGATCGCGGCCGATGACGTGAAGAAGGAAGCGAAGGGCTTACTCGAAGCCGTCCTGATCAACGACAAGTCGGTGCGCGCCGCGCGCCTCTTCGTCGCCAACGCGGCCGATCAGACGGTCGCTTGGGTCGAGCCGACCGCAGGCGAAGCTCGCGACGCGCTGGCTGAGCGCTGGATTAAGGCCGCCTCGACGCTGGAGACGGATCCGAGCTTGTCGATCGACGCGCGCCTGTCGGCCGTGGGACCTGCGATCTTCTTGTTCAAGCTTCGAGCCAAAGACAAGGCGAAGGCGCCGGCGGAGCTCGTCGCCAAGGTCCAGAAGGCTGCGGCCAAGGCCGACGCGGACGCGAAGACGGCGTACGAGCGCAAGGCAACCATTCCGACCGCGGCTTGGCTGCTGCAGGAGATCGGTGATTTCGACGGCGCGCGGGCGCTCCTCGAGAAAGAGCTGAAGACGACGGACACGCCCTGGTACTACGAGTCGACTTATGCGGGCGTGGAGAAGGCCGCGGGCCGCGAGGTCTACGCCTTGGGCTGGGCGGAGAAAGCGCGGAAGTCGGCGATCGGGCGCGCGACGCGCGTGCAATGGATCGTCGAGGATCTGGTGCTGTCTTCGAAGGTGAAGACGCCGACGCAGGACGCGCGGATGCGCGAGTTGGTCAAAGACTATTACTCGACGGCATTGGCCCTACCGGACGGCTTCTCCGGACGCAACGCCGCGCGGGCGAAGCGGGTCGCCGAGAGCGTACGGCCTTTCGTCGGCAAGGATCAGGAGCTGCGGAAGCTGGTCGAGGGTTACGTGGCGCAGTGCGGGAAGCTGGATGGCAAGGCGGCGGCGGCGGAGCTTTGTGCGAAGCATTTTGCGGGGCTGCTGACTGGGGTCTGATACGGGCGGCAGTCTCTGCGTTCTCTGCGGTAAAAACCATGAAGTCATTATACCGCAGAGGACGCAGAGAACGCAGAGGCGGTAGGTTACTGGCAGCGATAGGGGCGCGGCGAGGTGTCGACGCGAAGGTAGCGGCCGTCGATGCGGGCGCGGAGGTCGACGCGGTAGAGACCGACGTCGAGGGCGGCGTAGAAGATTTGATCGTAGATCTCGTTCGACGGGATGATGCCGTCGATGATCAGGGTCACGCCGTCGGAGCCGTAAGAGAAGCGCATCAGGTCGAGATACGGGACGACGTGCGGGTTGGTCGCGACGGCGAAGTTGAAGCGGGAGATGCTCGTCGCGAAGACGAGTTGGTCCGTCACCTGCGTGCGCTTGAGATAATCCTCGACCCAAGCGACGGTGTCCTCGAACTCGTCGGAGAAGGTGCCCCAACCTGCGGGCGCGCCGTAGACGAGGTGGTTGGCGACGTAAACGTTCGGGGCGAAGACCTCGAAGGAAGCATGGCCGCCGCAGCAGTCCTCCGCGTCGCGAGCCGCCTTGATGGTGATGTGCTTCACGGTGTTCTCGCGCGTCTCGACGACGCTCAAGATCGAGGCGCCGCGAGCGTCGCGCAGCTCGAAGCTGGAAGAGTCGCGTAGCGGGTCGTCGGTATAAGCGAGCGTCGCGACGACTTCGGTGCCGCGCGTCACCGGGATCAGGTCGGCCTTCGTTCCGGCGGGATCGCCCTCGCCCTCACCAGGGAGCCGGAAGCTCGCCGGCAAGGGGGCCAGGCCCCACCGCGGCAGCATGTCGGTAAAGAATGCTTTGAGCGCATCGGGCTTGTAGATGCGGTAGTGGCACGTCTCGGTGACGACGTCGGCGCCGAGGAGGGGCGAGGTCAAGAGCGTCAGAACGACACCGGCGAGGGCTTTCAGCATGATGTTCTCCAAAAAAGACGCGCGTTGAGAGAGGGTTTCAGAGCGGAGAGTAGCGGCTGCGCAAGAGGCGGACAATTGTCCTAAATTTCATACGATCGCGTCGCGACGGCGGGTCAGCCTGGCGCGGTGTTCCCTTGTTTCGCGACCTTTAGGGAACACAGGGAACGGTTTGTTCCCTGAGCCTCTTGTGCGCGCGGCGGTCGGGAAATATAAACAAGTCATACAGCGTTCGACGCTTGGGGAGGGTTCGACATGATGCGCACGACGAAATTTCAAGCGGTGCTCGTGGCCACGGCCGCGGCAACCTGGATCTTGGCCGCCACGGGATCCGCCTTCGCGGACGACGACGGACGGGACGACGACGATCCAAACCTGCCGCCGGAGCGCCCCGAATGGGTCGAGCTGCGCGGCTTCAGCTACGCCGGTACCGGCTGCCCGGCGAACAGCGTGACCGCGAACGTTCCCGTCGAAGGCACCTCCTTCGTCATCAGCTGGGCGCCGTTCACGGCCGCCGCCGGTCCGGACATCCCGTTTCGCGAGCAGCGCAAAAACTGCCAGCTGAACATCGACCTCGGCTACACCGACGGCTGGCAGTACGCCGTGAAAAGCCTCGACTACGGCGGCACGGTTAGCGCCACGGAAGGTGCGCTGGCCGAGGTCGGCAGCCTGCACTACTTCCAGGGCAGCGACGACACGGCGCGCTTCGCCACCGAGCTCGCCGGACCGCTCGAAGCGCAAGCGTTCAGCGTGAACGACGTGGTCGACGAAGAGACCCTGAAATGGTCGACGTGCGACGCGACGCGCTCGCTGAACCTGAACGTGACGGCACGCGTTTCGGCCTCGGGCGATGCCGAGGCGGCGGTGCGCTTCGGCGAGAACGAAGGCGGCCCCGTGGCCTCGGTGCTCAGTCTGGTTTGGCGCCGCTGCCAGTAATGTGGACGTCCGAGACCCCGACCTGCCTCAGAAATGGGACCGGGTCGGGGTCTTCCCTTTTGGAGCACGGAACTACAGATACTTCCTGAGCATCTCGTTGTCGCGACGCCAGATGACGTTATCGATGAAGTAGTGGTGGATGTTGATGAACGTGATGAATGCGAACATCCAGATCTCTTTGCCGAACATATTCTTGTCGTAGTCGACGTTGGCGTCGAGGACGTTCGGCACGAACTTGAAGCTCAAGTAGGCGCTGAGCCCGATGAAGGCGACGAAGCCCCAGTACTTTTGGAGGAAGGTCAGTCGTTGCTTCGGCGGGTCGTTCGGGGCAGCGAGCACGGCTTCGTCGTGGTACTGGTTTTTCTTGATCGCGGCGACGAAGAGCATGTACTGCAGCGAGTGGAAGAACGGGATCATGTACCAAAAGTGGGCGTGATAGAAGCTCGGCATGTACCAGATGTAGATCGCGGCGAGCGAGGTGATCGCGGCGGGACCCGGGAGCTTCCCCTCGCGGATGTATTTGCGCACGACGAGCGCGATGATGATGCCGGCGCTGCCGACGAGCAGGCCCCAGTTGAGGGTCTGAACCCAGAGCGGGAAGGCCAGAGTCTTGTAGCCGACGCCGTAGTGCATCAGCTCGCGGACGCCGGCATTGCCATTCAGGTAGGACAGCATCCAGACCGGAAAGAGACAGGCTTTCAGGGTCTTCGCCTCGTTGGGCGCGAAGTAGTAGCCGCGGCGCGCTGACGTGACGACGATCGTGCCGTAGATCTGCTTGATGTAGTGCCAGCCGACCGTGAAGTACATGAAGTTGACGGCGTAGCTGAGGAAGCGCGGCGATGCGAAGGCGACGCATCCGATCATGTACGCGATGATCAAAGACGGCGCGATGACTGCCGCCCAAAGAAAACGCGGCTGCTTCAAGAGCTGCGCGCGTTTGTCCCAATAGAGCAAGACGTAGGACGCCATGAAGTGCGGGTTGTTGATCGCGAACGCGAGGTAAAACGCGGCCCAGGAGATTTGTGAGGTGCTGGATCCTTTGTCGATCGCGAGCCAGGAGATGCAGAAGAGGAGGATAGAAGCGCCGCCGATCATCAGCACGTCTAGGGACGGCGAGAGCAGATAGGGCAGCTTCGCCGGACGCGCCGGCGTGGCGACGCCCGGGTTGGCGACGGCGCTGGGATGCGTCAGAACGGAGGCGGTGGTTTCCACGGCGTGGATCCTTGCTTGAGGACGGCGAAAACTAGGGACTGTTCGGATCCTTCCATTTCAACAGATCTAGCGGACCGTGCGCAACCTGACGCCGCGCAGGGCGCCCGACTTCCGCAGAAGGCTCAGGAATTTCTTGGCAACTTCGGCTTTTTTCCCTGGCGGCAAAAGCGCGCGCAAGCGCTCCGGGTCGGGAGCCCGCGTCGAAGCGAGATAGCGCGCCAACGTGAGGAGGGCGGGGTCGATCTCTTCCTCGCGCCCGTCGACGTAGAAGAACAGGCGACCGTCCCGGGTCTTGTGCTGGGCCATTTGCGGGCGGCGCTCAGCCGAGGACGGCGCCTCAGCGTGACCTCGTGTGACATGGCTCAGGAACCAGCGCGCCAAGACGTCGTCGTCCTTCAGCGGCGCGCTGACGATCTCCCTGATGCGCTCCAAGTCCTCGCGGTCGAGCCCACCGGGAGTGGTCGTCGGCTTGCGCCCGGCGTCGCGGTAGAGCGTCTCGGTCTCAAAGGGTCGGACGGCGCCTTCGGGGAGCTGGTAGAGACCCTGGAGGAGGCCAGCATGTGAGGGCGCGCGGAAGCCTACCGAGTAGGTCATGCAGTTCTCAAGGGCGACGCCGTGGTGCGCGACCCCGGGCGGCAAGTACAGCATGTCGCCGGGCTCGAGGATCCATTCCTGCTTCGGGACGAAGCTCTTTAGGATCTTGAGGTCGACGCCTTTGCGAAGGGTCTCGTCGTAGCGCTCGGCGATCTGCCAGCGGCGGCGGCCCATGCCCTGGATCAAGAAGACGTCGTAGCTGTCGACGTGTGGGCCGACCGTCCCTTCTGTCGGCGCGAAGCTCACCATCAAGTCGTCGGCACGCCAGCCGGGAACGAAGTCGAAGCGGTCGACGATGGCGGCAGCTTCGGGCAACACGCGGTCGACCTCCTGCACGAGGAGGGTCCAGTGCGAGGTCGGCAGCTTGCGCAGGGTCGCGTCGTCGAATGGCCCGCGCCTAAGCTCCCAGGGCTTCTTGCCGCCGCGCTCCATCACGAGGCGTGAGGGTAGGAAAGCCTCCATCGCGAGCCCGGCGAGCTCGTCCGGCGACAAGGGATCCGCGAACGCCGGAAAGGCGCCGCGGACGAGAAGCGGCTTCTTTTGCCAATGGCGGCGCAGGAATTGCGCGGGCTTCAGACCGCCTAAGAGATGTCGATCCATCCGCCACCTGTTGGAAGTTGAGGGTCACGCTCGCACACGGTGCCGATGATGGTCGCGGAGGCGAGACCGCTCACGCGCAGCGCGGCGACGAGGCTCTCGGCCTCGCCGGCAGGGACGGCGGCGAGGAGGCCGCCAGAGGTTTGCGGATCGAAGAGGAGCGGCCATTCGGGCGTCGTGGCCAGCGCCGGACGGTAGGTCAAAAGACTGGACGCGGCGAGATTGTGCGGGTGGAGCGTGCTGAGGATCCCGCGCTGCGCCGTCTCGCGCGCGCCGGGGAGGATCGGGAGACTCGCGAGACGTAGCGCCGCGCCGCAACCGGTCCCGCTCGCGCGCAGCATCTCGCCGAGATGGCCGGCGAGGCCAAAGCCGGTCACATCGGTGAGGGCGTGGACGGTGAAAGCGCGCAGAATCTCGGCGGCCCCGCGGTTCGAGACCAGCATCGAGGCGACGGCGGCGTCGATCCATGCGCCTTTGGCGGCGGCGCGCATGGCGGCGGCGAAAATGGTCCCGATGCCGAGCGCTTTGGTCACGACGAGCGCGTCGCCGATCCGCGCGCCGCCCTTCCGCAGCGCCGCGCCTTCGCGGACGACGCCGTTCACGGTGAGGCCGATGCCGGCTTCGGCGCCTTCGCCAGTATGGCCGCCGATCAAAAGGGCACCGGACGCTTCAGTCGCCTGCGCGACGCCGGCGAGCATTTGATAGAGGCGCTCGGTCATCTGCGGCTTGGCCGCGAGCGGCGCGTGCACGAGCGCGAGCGCCGAGTGCGGCGAAGCACCCATGGCGAAGACGTCGGAGAACGCATGGTGCGCGGCGATCTGGCCGAAGACGTACGGGTCGGAGACGAGCTCGGTGAGGTAGTCGACGCTTTGCACGAGCTGCATGCCCGCGGGGACTGAGACGAGTGCCGCATCGTCGCGGGGCGGTAGCGGCAAGGCCTGGCGACCGGCAGGCACCCCGGAATAGCTTGCGAGCGTCGCGGCATCGAGCCGCCCGAGCACCTCGCCGAGAACGTCGGCACCGACCTTAGCGGCGCAGCCGGCGCAACGCTCGTCGCGGCGTCGGGTCAACGCCTCGACCTGCGCCAAGGGGTTAGACACCGGCGAGACGCGCATCGTGGCGGGCGTCATCGCCGCGAACTGATCCATGAAGGCGCGGTCGATGCGGTCTTTCAGGCTCCAGACCCAGGCGCCGGAGACGGCGAGCAGCCCGCCGGGACGGGCACCGATGGCGCGGCGGTCGCCCGTGCCGACGAGGCTGAGGTAGCGGCGCTGCGGCCTGAAGGCGACGCAGGGCTCCTGGCGCAAAAAGCGGCGCAGATTCGCCGAGAGCGGCCGGGCGTGGCGAACGGCATAGACTCCCGATTTGTCGCGGGGCGCCGCGTCGATCGTGGCGCAGTCGCCGGCCGCGAAGACCTCCGGGTGCGTCGGCGTTTGCAAGGTGGCGCGGACGCGAAGGAAGCCGTGAGCATCGAGCTCGAGGCCGGTCTGCGCGAGCCAGGGCTGGGGCGAGGGCGTCGTGATCCACAAGATGAGATCGTGCGCGAGCTCCGTGCCGCTGGCGAGGCGGGCTGTGCCCGCATCGACGGCGACGACCTTTTGGCCCAGGACGAGGCTGGCGCCGCGGGTGCGGAGAAGGCCTTCGAGTTTCGCGCGTACGGAGGCGGGAAAACTGGGAACGAGGGCCGGTCCCTCGTGGATCAAAGTCAGAGCCAAGCGCGCGCCAAAACGGGCGGTCAACGCGAGCGCGAGCTCGGTGCCGCCGGCGCCGCCGCCGACCAGCGTCACCCGCGACGGGGACGAGGCCGAGCTCGCGCCCTCGATGCGCGTCGCGAGCGCTTCGATCGCCGCGATGAGGCGCGGCACCGGCTTCGCCGGGATGGCGTGCTCGAGGGCGCCCGGAACGCCCGTCGGCGCAGGCCGGCTGCCGACGTTCAATGAGAGCACGTCATAGCGCAGCGGTGGACGGCCGGCGCCGTCGCAGTGAACGAGTCTTTGTTTAGTATCGACTCCCGTCACCGCGGCGTGCACGAATGCCGCGCCCGCGAGCGTAGCCAAGCGGCGCAGGTCGATATGCGCCTCGTCGAAGGTATAAAGCCCCGCGACGAGCCCGGGGAGCATGCCGGAATAGGGCGCATGCGAGACGTCGGAGATCAGCGTGACGCGGAGACCGGGGACTGGGTCCATAGCCAGCATGCGCAGGAGCAAAGCATGACTGTGACCACCGCCGACGAGCGCCAGGTCCGCTACCTCCGGCGCCGTCGCGGAACGCTTCATCGCGCGGGGCAGCCCGTCCGGTCCTGGTCCAAGGCCTCGCCGTCGAGAGCGAGGTGGATCCACACGTTCTCCGAGTTCGGATGCTCCGCCTGGAGCTCCCGGATCGCGGTCGGGACCTCGCAGAGGCGATTCCCTTCCAGATAAAGGTGCTGAAGGTCGAAGGCCTCTGCCAAAGGCGCGAGCTCGCGGACCCTATTGTCGTCGAGGTCGAGCCAACGCAAAACGGTGAGCGGTGCGAGGGGGCCAACGTCCTCGATGAGGTTATGACCCAAGTCGAGCGCGTCGAGACGGACCAGGGAGCGTAGGGGCTCGACGCTCGTGACCGCATTCTCCCCGACGGCGAGATGGGTCATCGCGGTCATCGCGGCGAGCGGCGCCAGGTCGTCGATCCGGTTGCGGTCTGCGGAGAGATAGGCCAAACGCGTGAGGCGCGCGAGCGGCGCTAGGGACGTGATCTGGTTGCCGTCGATCCAAAGCGAATCGAGAAAGCGCAGGCCCGCCAACGGCGCCAGCTCCTTCACCTGATTGTCGGATAAGGAAAGCGAGGTGAGGCTCTTCAACGGCGCCAGCGGCGCGAGGTCCTCGACCGCGTTGTCGCTCAGCGTCAGGTCCCGAAGGCGTACGAGTCCCGATAGCGGGCTCAGGTCGCGGACACGGTTCTTCCAGAGATTGAGCGAGGTCAGATGGGTCAGCGCGGCGAGCGGCGTGACGTCCTCGATCTCGTTCCAGGAAAGGGAGAGCGACTCGAGCTGTGGCAACGCCGCCAGCGGCTTCAGATCGCGGATCGGCTCCCAGGCCGGCTCCCACGCGTAGCGGAAAAGGATCAGATGACGGCGTTGCGAGAGCAGGGCGTCGGCCTCACGGCAATGCGTCGCGTCGAAGCGGGGGTCGACGCCGACCTTGTACATCATGACCCACATGGTATGCTGCCGCTCCGCCGACGCCAGCGGGTCGACGCAGTAGTCGTAGAACGTCGCCGGCGCGGCGGGCGCGGTGGAGGCGGCGGCCAGAAAACCGGCGGCCAGAAAACCGGCGGCCAACGCGGCCCAACGAATCATGGTGCGCGGCATCTTCCCCTCCCCTCGTCTTCAGTTGGCGATGTCGTGGGGAATTCTAGCCGAGGTGGGCGAGAGTGCAAACGCTTCCTGCGAGGTATTTGATGGCGCTGGGGTCGAACCTCGGCGAGCGCGAGAAGACGCTGGCGAGCGCCGTTCAGGCGATCGGCGGGCGCATCGGCACGGTGACGGCCGTGTCGCCGTGCTATGCGACCGCACCCGTGGGGGCGGCGGATCTACCGTTCCTCAACGCGGCGCTGGTGGCTGAATCGCGGCTCGCGCCGGAAGCCGTCATGCGCGTTTTGCTGGCGATCGAGGCCGAGCACGGCCGCGTGCGGCGGGAAAAATGGGGCAACCGGACGCTCGATCTGGACGTTCTGCTTTGGCGCGAGGCCGGGCACGAGGTCGCGACGGCCTACCTGGGCGATGGGATCGAGCTGCCGCATCCGCGCATGTTGGAACGGGACTTCGTCCTGGTGCCGGCGGTCGACGTGGCTCCGGACTGGCGCCTGACGGCAGGCGGACCGACGCTGCGGGAGATGGCAACTGCACGCGGTTTTCGGCTGACGCGCGCGTGATCGCGGCGACTCATACGGGCGGCAGCCGGGAGCCGGACACCGGCAGGCGATCCGGTCCGGCTCGGCCTGTGGCCGCAGACCGACATGACCTCGTCACACCGGAGTATTCTTGTACTACGAGCGCACGCGCTGCCGCCCATGAGCGCCACCCGGCCCTGAGGTCCCAGCGGACTACCTTGAATCACTGCTGATTCTCCGCGGTCTTCGCGCGTCCACACAGGTTCTGTCGGCCCCCAGCCGATGACGAGGGCATGAAGACCGATCGGAGGACCCGGCTTGCGAAGCTAGGCAGGCGCGCGCGCTCGTTGCGCGGCGTGCTGGCGTTCGTGCTCGTCCTCACTAGCGTCGCGCCCTCCGTTACCGAGTTCGGCCCTTATCTGAATGACGTGCTCTTCTTTCAACCGATGATGCACTTGCGCGCGGCCGTCGGAAAGCAGCCGCAGCTGCAGTCTTCGATACGGCTCGTCCTCGCCGACGATCGCTCCGTGGAGCAACTCGGCCGGCTCCCGACCTTCGCCGACTGGCAAGCGATTGGCGAGACCTTGCTCGGCCTGGGGTACGAGCGGATCATCCTGCTCGGCGCCCCGAACCTGCGCTCCGAGCTCGGCGAGACCGTGCCGCGCACGCATGGCGGAGCCTTCGCCTACGGCGCCGTCGTCATGCCGCAAGACACGAATCCGCGGGCGCGGGCCGTCGACGCGTTGCCCGTCTCCTTGCTCACCTCGGGCGACGAAACCGTGCGGAGCCTGACGCCGGCCGTGCGCGCGCTCGTGCCAAAGCTCGAAGGCGTCGCGCCCGACGACCGCCTGGGGCACCTCAATCTACCGAGCAGCAACGCCATGCTCACGGCGTACGCGGCGCCCGGACGCACGATCATTCCGAGCGTCGCGTACCTTGGATTGGGCGACCTCGCTTGGCGGGAGGGTCGCCTGCAGACGCAGGGGCGGCCCCTGCCGGCGTCGGAGGACGGCACCGTGACCATCGACTACGTCACGGCGGAGTCGATTCGCACTCAGTCCGTGCCGGCCTTCGGCTTCTTCACGGGCAAGGAGTTGCCGCTTCCCATGCGCGAAAAGCTCGCCGGCGGCCGGATCGCCGTGCTGATTCCCGACGCGTTCACCGGCAGCCGGTTCGTCGACGCGCCGTTGGGCAAGGTTCTCGCGTTTCACGCGGTCGTCTCGGTGATGAGTGCCGCGCTAGAAGGGCGTCTCCTCTATCGTCCCGTTCCTTACTGGTACGTCGTGATGCTCATGGCGCCGCTCTTGTTCTGGATTTTGAGCCACAAGCGTCCGGTTGCTTCGCTTTACACGGGTGGCGCCATCACCTTGGCATTAGCCGCCGCTTCGGCCGCCGGACTCGCGACTCTCGGCTGGATCCTGCCGTGCGCGCAGCTGGTCGTGATGGCGCTGGCGGCGATCCTCGTGCGCGCTTCTTTCCACCTGTTGCAAACCGCGGCGGCGCGCTCCAGCCTCCAAAAGGACCTTGAGCTCGGGCGCGAGGTCCAACGTCTGCTCCTGCCGAAGCAGGCGACGGGGCGTTTTCTCGACTGGGAGTTCCGCATCTTCTACAGACCGTACTCGTCGATGGCAGGCGACTGGTTCCAGATCCACACGAGCGGAGTCGACGGGGTGGCGGGCGCCGAGTGCGCGCTCATCGCCATCGGCGACGTCGTCGGCAAGGGCGCGAGCGCCGCGCTGAGCACGGCGGTGGTCGCGGGCCTCTGGAACAACTTCCGCGCTCGATGGGCGGACGGCGCGGCGAAGCCGCGGGACTTTTTGCGCGCCCTGAACGAGACGATGCACGGCACCTTCGGCGGGAGCCAAAACTCCACGCTGTCGCTCGCTTCGATCACGCGGCAAGAGGTACGGCTGCAGGGCTGCGGCAGCCCGTTTTGGCTGCATTTCAAGGCCGACGGCAGCCTCGCCTCGATCGTGACGGAGCGGGTCGACCCTCTCGGCATGCTGCCGAACCATGCAAGCCTCGACCGATTCGGCGACCTCACCGCGGTCGAGGTCGCGCCGGGCGAGATCCTGATGGCTTACACAGACGGCGTCATCGACGGGCCGTATTCTTCCAGCCAGTTTCGGCGCAGCTTCAAGAAGGAGCCGCTCGACCTCGACGCGTCGGACGTCTTCGAGACGCTCGTCCGCCGTGCCGACGCGATCGGCGCGACCGGGCGCCTGCCGGACGACTTCACGGTCGTGTTGATCCGTAGGCTGAAGCCCGCGGTCTGACCGCGTTTCAGAAGTCGGTGGCCGGCCGCCGCGGCACGTCGAATCCCGGCGTCGACGCCACGATCGTCAGCGCGGCCTCGCTCGGCCGCGGCAGTCCGGTCTGAAGCGCCGCGTGCTCTGCCGTCGGCACATAGTCTTGCGGATGCAGCACCGCTCGATCGCCGTCGATCGTCAGATAGATCGGATTCTTTGACGCGAAACCTTCCAACAGCTTCGCGCAGAGATCGAGCGGGCGGGTCGCGCTCTTCTGAAGCCGTACGTTCGCCTTCAACGGGACCTCGTTCTGACACGCCGAGAGGACGGCGTCGATGACGTTCTTATCCGTGACGACGGCGGTCGAGGCGCAGACGTCGTCCGGCAAGAATGCGATCTGCGCCGGGGCACCCGGCTTGCCCACGAGGCCGTTCTTGATCGTCGCGCCGAACGTCGCACACCCAGGGTGCACGGCTGGGTCGCGCAAGAGGCTTGCCAAGAAGTCATGCATGAAGCGGACGTAGCCCCAACGCTCGGCGAAGGCGAACCCGTCGGTGATCTCCGGCGTCGGCGTCGCCTCGGCCGGAATGAAGCCGGCATTGACCGCGATCAAGCCGCCTGTGGGCTTGTTGAAGCGGATGGAATAGAATGCGACGTCCGTGCCGGTCGCCGAGTGCCAGTAGTGGCGCGGCGCCAGGACGGCCGGCTTCCCCTTGCCCGTGTATCCGTTGACCCCGATCATGAGCCCCGGCGTCCCGTCGGCGCCGGGCAGCGTGATCTCGATCGCGATATGGCGCGGCGCCTGCTTTGGCGCATCTACCGAGCCGTAGTCGAGCGTGAGCTTGCCGCGCTTGCGGTCGTGCCGCATGTCGACGTACTCGCGGTACCCTTGGTGGTCGATGACGTTGAGGTAGTGGAGCTCGCCGTCCGTCTCGGGGTCAATCGTGAGCTCGATGCGCGAGCGCCGCTCGAGCGTCGCAGGATCGTCCGCGGTCGGCGTAAAGGTGTCGACAACGTAGCTCTTGCGGGGCGCCTTCGTCGCGTCGACGTCGACGGCAACGTAGAGATCCGGCTGTGGATGGACGAGCGCGACGCCGCGCCCGTTTCGAAGCTTCACGTCGACTTTCAGCGTCGCCAGCCGGCTCGTCGACGCTTCGACCTCGTCCAAAACGCGCACCAGCTCCGCGCTCCCGTCCAGGAAGATCACGCCGATCGCGGCGCTCAAGGCTTTCTGGCCGGTGGCGACGAGGTCCGCCGTCACTTCGAGCGGCGTCGTGGTCCCATCGAGAGGAACCGACGCCGCTGCCCCTGTCGTCGTGCGCAAAGAGTCGCGAACGGACGCCAAAAACTCGAAGTCGAAGAGCGACATCGGCACCGCTTCGATGACGTCGAACGCGCCGTCTTCCGGCGGCGGGCTCGGCGGCGGCGCGGGAGTCGCCGGCTTGGCACTCACCTGCGTCTCGTCGGGGCTGCGCACGCTCTTCGACTCGGACGTAGCACCCGAGCACGCGACGACCGCCAGGCAGGTCACCAGGCTAAAGAGCGGCGAAATGGGGCAGCAACGCGACGACATTCTCCATCTATCGGCGCAAACGCGGCGTTTCTTGAGCTCGCCTCAGCGCTTGCGGCAGATGAACTCAATCGGAAATGTGAATCATTTCGCCATCTATCCGCGCGTCCGCACGAATCTTCTCGTTCGGCGCGTGGATCGCCCGCGTCTTCGGACACGCAGGGACCGACCCGGACGGCGCAGTCCATCTGGCGGCGCAGCAAGAGATCGACTTCAAGATCCGGGAGGTCTGCGACCGCGAAGGTCTGGAAATGGCTTACGGCCTCACCACAAGACAGCAACTTATGGCATATGATCCGGAGGCTTATGCCAATCCCGCGGCGGCCTTCTTCTCAGGTTTCCCCGGGATCGCGCCGAACCGAGACGCATGAAGTGGAAAATCAAAACCGGGTCCGGCACACGGGTCGTGGCGCTGCATGGCGCGCTCGACGAGCGTGGCGCGGCGGCCCTCGAAGACATCGACGACGCGATCGGCGACGGCCCCGTCACGCTGGACCTCGCGAAGGTGAGCCACGTTAACTCCTACGGCGTCGCGGCCTGGGTGCCGTTCCTGAGGCGGCGGGCCGCCAAGGGCGAGCTGAAGCTGCGCGGGCTCGGGATGAACTTCGTCGGCTACTGCAACATCCTCGCGTCGGCGAGCTTCGGCGAATTCGTCGACTCCGTCCTCGTTCCCTTCATCTGCTCGGATTGTGAGCACACGTTCGAGCAGGAGCACGAGCGCGCCGCGCTGATCGCGATGGAAGGCGAACCGAGCTTTCCGTGCCCCTCGTGCAAGAGCATCTCCGGGGCCGATGCCTCGATCGACGAGCTGAAGGTGTTCTGTGAGAGCTTGCGCCGACCGCAACCCGGAGACAAAACCGTATGAGCCGAGCCTTCCGACGAATTGCGGAGCTGCCGCGATTTCTGCAAGTGATGGCCACCGTCTTCGGCCTGATCCCGCTGTGGAGCGCCGTGACGCTCGGGCCGCCCTGGGATATCGTCCAGGACGAGCCGGTCTTGGCGGCGTCCGTGCTGCTCGCCGCCTACTGGGTTGGGCCGCTCTTGCTCTGCTTCGCGTTGCTTCGGCGCAGCTACGCCGTCTTCTTCGTCTTCATGGTGGAGTGCCTGGCGCTCTTGGGCCACGCCGCGCTCGACGCAGGCGACACGGCCGCGACCGAGACCTTGGCGCGCGTCATCCTCGTTTCCTGTGTGCTGGTGCTCGGCGCCGCGTTCCTGTACCGCGACGTCTCGATGCCCTTCTTCGCGCAGAAACGGCGCGGCTGGCGCAGGGCCTCGCGGCTGCGCGTCAACTCGAGCCTCCGCCTTCATCCGGGCGCCGATCGCTCGATCACCGTCGCCGCCGAGATGGAGGACTGCTCGCTCGTCGGCATGAGCATCGCGATGCCGGTGGAAGGTGGGCCGAAGCTCGCCAAGGGCGATCAGGTCCTGATCATCGTGCGCATCGGCGTGCATTCCTTTGAGGTGCACGGCCGCATCGAGTGGGCCGTGCGTGACGAATATCTGATGCGCGCGGGCTTCAGTACGCCCGATCTCGCGACCATGGACCGCGTGATCGCCGGCACGACCTTGCGGGCGACGCCGCGGCTCAAGACGGCGGCCCTGAAGCTCCTGGCGCGCAACTCGGTGAAGCGCGCGGCGGTGATGATGTGGATCGCGAGCGTCTCAGGCGCGGCCGGCGTCCCAGCCTGCCAGTCGACGAAGTCGCGGCCATCGTCGCTAAAGGGCGAGACGGTATCGGCGGACGTCCGCGCTGAAGGCTTGGCCGCCTGCCAGCAGCTCCTGAGCAGGGCGCAAGCAAAGCTCGTCGACTTCGAGGAGCTGGTCGCGGTCTTCTTCGAGACGAGGAAAGACGGCGCCACCGTCGACCTGATCGGCTGGAACGAGATGACGGGCGCGGCGATCCGCTATGCGTGCGACGGCAACTCGTTGCGTCGCGTCGGTGAGGTGGCGAGCGGCGCCGAGCTCGAGACGCTCACGACGATGAAAGGGAAGCTCGAGAGCCGGATCGTGAAAAAGGGCTTGGGCGACTGGCACTCGATCCCCCTCGGAACCGGCGAGAGCGCGCCCCGCGTGCAGCTCCTGGCCGCCAGCGGCAAGGCACGGCGCAAGGTCGAGAAGATCATGGCCCCGTTAGGTTCCGTGTTCGCGGTCGTGGTGTCGTCGTATGCGCCGCACGACGCCGTGCAGAGCGGCGCCATGCCGACCGTGCGCGCGCAAAGGCGACAGGGCGACGGCAAGAACATCGAAAGCAACGATCTCGACCCCGAGCTCGTTCCGGGCCTCGAAAGTGGCGCTCTAGACCCGGTTGCACACTGAAAAACCTCTTTCTTTCGCTCGCCCTGACCATAAAGGGCGAGCGTTTCGAGGCGACGGTCCTCGCCTTCTCCAAAACTTCCACAACTCTGCGAACCGCACCAAAAATTGTGAGCCGCTTGGGGACAAGGTCTAATATTCGTCGCACGCGATAAGTCGCGAGGTCGGCTTTCCCACGGTCGCTGATCCGTTACCGACAGCAAAATTCGGATCAGGGAGTCCTTTACCCCCTCTTCTTCTCAAGCCGCGTGCGAACGGGGGGGGAGATGGGTTGGGACGTGAACTTCGTCTACGTGTGCGTGAGCAAGAAAAACTGGCGCCGTTCCGCGCTCGGCGGCTCCTGGTGACGGCAACGCCGCGGGTGGTCACGAACTCGTCTTCATCGTGTGGTCGGCTCCCAGCGGCCGCCTGTCTCAGAGGGTGTCTAAAAAGGCGCGGGACGCAGGTTTACGGTCCCGCGATCCGCAACCGCTGACCGCTTGCGGCATTCCGCGGTCCGTGCTCCGCCGACCGCTTTCTGCCTGCCGCTGACGGCAGGCTGCTAGCCGCATGTCCGTGCTCCG
>JANOTL010000078.1:0-3479 GCA_031416315.1 Pseudomonadota bacterium | reverse complement strand
CTCGGCCTCGCCGACGCCGACGACGCGGCCGACGCCTTTCGCGCTCTCACCGACGAGTCGCGCCGCACCTTGCTCGCCTCCCTCACTCCGGAACGCCGCCGCGAGCTCGAGGAGCGCCTCTCCTACCCCGACCACAGCGCGGGCCAGATCATGCGCACCGACGTCGTCGCCTTCTCGAAGGACACGAGCGTGCGCGACGTAGTGGTCCGCCTCAAGACGATCACCGCCACGAAGCACCCGCAGAGCTACGCCTACGTCGTCGACGAGCACCGTCGCCTGCTGGGCGTCCTCAACATGCGCGACCTTCTGCTCGCCGAGGACGACGCGAAGGTCTCGACGATCATGCGCTCGGACGTGGTCTCCGTGCCCGCGCACATCGACCGCGAGGAGCTCCTCAACGAGCCGAAGCTGAAAGGCTACCTTTCGATCCCCATCGTCGACGCGCAGGGCCGCCTGATCGGCGCCGTGCGCACCTCCGACCTGCTCGAGTCCTCCCAGGAGGAGGCGACCGAGGACCTTCAGCGCCTGTTCGGCTCGAGCGCCGAGGAGCGCGCGTTCTCCCCGATGCTCTTCAAGGTGCGTCAGCGCCTGCCCTGGCTGACCGTCAACCTCGCCACCGCCTTCCTGGCTTCGGCCGTCGTCGCCCAGTTCCAGGACCTGATCGGACGCATCGCCATCCTGGCCGTCTTCCTGCCCATCGTCGCCGGCCAGGGCGGCAACGCCGGAATCCAGTCCCTGTCCGTCGTGCTGCGCGGCCTCGTGATCGGCGAGGTCCGCATGCGCGACGCGATGCGCCTGACCGTGCTCGAGATCTCCGTCGGCCTCGCCAACGGCTTCGTCATCGGCGTCGTCACCGCGCTGGGGGCCTGGCTCTGGAACGGCAATCCCTGGCTGGGTTTGGTCCTCGGCCTCGCGATGGTCGTCAACATGCTCGGCGCCGGCCTCGCGGGGGCCGTGATCCCGCTCGGCATGAAGCGCCTCGGCTTCGATCCCGCGCAATCCTCGGGCATCTTCCTCACCACCGTCACCGACATCGTCGGCTTCTTCGCCTTCCTCGGCTTCGCGACGCTCTTCCAGGCGCACCTCCTGCCGCGATGATCCTGCCCGGCCTGAGCCGGCCGGTCGGCACGATCTGGTGCGTCGGCCGCAACTACGCCGAGCACGCCAAGGAGATGGGCAGCGAGGTCCCCGAGGCGCCCATGGTCTTCCTCAAGCCCGCGTCCGCCCTGCTGCTCGACGGCGGCGTCCTGCGTTTGCCCTCCGACAGCCGCCGCGTCGACCACGAGGTCGAGCTCGTCGTGGCCGCGGGCCTCAGCCTGATGATGGCCGTCGGGATCGACTTCACCGCGCGCGATCTTCAGGACGAGGCCAAGAAGAAGGGCCTGCCCTGGACCTCGTCCAAAGGCCGTCCCGGCTTCGCGGCGGTCGGCAACTTCGTCCCGCTCTCGCTACCCTCCGAGCTCGAGCTCTCCGTCGACGGCGCGATGCGCCAGCGCGGCGCGACCGGAGACATGTTCTTTTCCGTCGAGGCGCTCATCGAGCACCTCGACCGGACCTACGGGCTCAGCGAGGGGGACCTGATCTTCACCGGAACTCCCGCCGGCGTGGCTCCCATCGCGCCCGGCGCGAAGGTCGAGGCCTCCCTTAACGGGGGAGAGAGTCGTCTTCGCCTGAGCGTCGCCGCTTAAGCACGCCGGTCGCCGCGACGGCGCCCGCGGCCGCGAGCAGCGCGGCGATGAGCGCGAACAGCCCCCAAGACTTAGTCGATCGGTGCAGCAGGCTCATCGGGCCGGAGGGAGTCGAATGCCCTCCGACGTCCGTCCCGCCGTTGGCCGCGTTGCCCTCCGAAGCCCCTGCGCCGCCCGTCGCACCGCCGCGGGCCAGCACCGTCTTGTATGCCTCGGTGAAGCTTCCGTCGAGCTTGGCCGCCGCCTCATAATCCGCGAGCAGTTCCGCCTCCGCCTTGCCGAGCGCCCGGTTCGCCTCCGCGCGCGCCGCGTATCCGCCCGCGAAGCCGGAGTGCAGCGCGATCGCGTCGTTCGCGTCCTGAAGCGCGCCCCTCGCGTCGCCCGCCTCGAGCCGCGCCTTCGAGCGCTCCACCCGCGTGGCCGCCCCCTTCGGATCGGCCGCCACCGCCGCCTCGAAATTCTTGAGCGCATCCGCCGGGTCGAGCTTCATCCGGCTCCAGCCGAGCGCGATCTGCTTTTGCGCCTCGAGCGACGAGGCGCTCGTCATCGCGACGCCCGGCCCTCGCGGCGCCTCAGCCGTCATCGCCGCCGCGCCGCCGCCGGCGTATTGCAGCCCCGCCCCCGCGCCCGCGCCGCCGCCCGCCGACCCCGTCCTAGGCGAGCCCGAGGACGCCGTGCCGCGATCCTTCACCTGCATGTACAGCGCCATGGCGTCCTTGTCCTTCGGATTGTCCTTGAGGATGCGCTGCGCGCGGGCGCGGGCCAGATCGTAGTTCCCGGCTTTGTAGTAGACCTCGGAGCCGGTCAGCAGTGCCTCGCGCACAAGCTTCGGATCGCCCGATGATTCCGCGAGCTTGAGACCGCGCTCGGCATAGGGAATCGCGCGCGGGGCCTCCTCGACGGAGGCGAGGCTTTTGCTGACGGCAAGTTGTGCTGCGGGATTTTCGGGGCGCTTGTCGGCGATCGTCTCGATCTTTTTGAGCGACTCCTGCCGTTGTCGTTCGATTTCGGCGGCGGCTTCGGGAGTGATGCCGGGGGCCTTGGCGTCTTCGTTCGCCTGTGCGACGGCCTCCTGCTCTTTTTCGACTTCTATTACCCAACCTTCATCGTCTGCTCGTGCAACCGGGCAGATTATGACCAATACTGCTAATAAGAGAGGCTTCATTTACTGCTGAATTTATTGAAGTCCATCGTTTTAAGGTGAATCGTCTGCTCGCCTCTAAATCCTGCGATCACTTCGGCGGAGTCCACCGGAAGAATGGTTTCAATGGGGCTGGTGGCGGGACCTTTGAGTGTCGCCGCCGAAATAATCTTTCCATTCAAATCAGTTCGAACTATAAAGTCATTGATCGACTTCACTCCATCCTTCGTCACTGCGATTCGGTTACCGAGAACCATATCCTTCGGCGAAGACTTCCCATCTTTGTCCAGCGCGGAGATGACATAGATAGCGTGGCCCTTCCCGTCGGGTGAATCGTCGGATTTGTACCGTAAGGCCTTGGTGGGGACCTCTTCCGAATCGTAGCCGAGCAACTTGGACCCCGGCAGTTTTATTTTTCGGTCCGCGCCATTTGCGAGAACATAATCCACGACGTTCTTCCACGTCCGAGCCGCGGGAGCTTTCTTCTCTTTGGCGGAAACCGGCGCCCCGAAGCCGACAAGGGTCGCCAGCAATATAAAGGTGAGAGTTCGAGGGGTCATAAACCTAGGATAGCGGGAACGGAGCGCGGCGGCAAGGGAGAGGCTGAAAAGTTATGCGTAATGTTCTCTTCGTTTTTGTATAAAAAACAC
>JANOTL010000077.1:0-14567 GCA_031416315.1 Pseudomonadota bacterium | reverse complement strand
CGCCCCCCCCCCCCCGTCGGCGGCGCCCCCGGAGCCCCGCCGCCCCTACATCCCCCACCCCCCCCCCTCGCCCCGCCCTCGGCCGCCCCCCCCCGGCCCCCCCGCTACGGCGGGACTGTGGGGCGGAGTAGCGGAGGGGTTTCTTATTGCGTGAAGACCGATCGCTTGGAGACGGCGCGTACGGTCCTCGCCTACGCGGCGGCACACCCCGACTTCACCCTTTCCGAGCTCATTTTCGAGCCGAAACGCGCTTTCCTCCCCTCCATCGATCCCGAGGCCCTATCCGCCGAGCTCACGTCCCTCGACATTCCCCTCCGCCTCGCCATCCCCACCGTCCTCCGCGCCTGGGACGAGCCGCTCTTGAAGCGCTGGCTCCAGGTCGCGCACGCTCGCGGCGTCACCCGTTTCGAGGTTGGCAACGTCGGCGCGCTCCTCCTCCTCAAGGATTGGGGCATCGAGGCCACCGACGTCGCCGCCGACTTCACGCTCTACGCGCTGAACTCGGAGACGCACCGATTCTGGCGCGAGCGGGGCGTCGGCACCGTCTGCCTGTCCGTGGAAGACGACCGCGCCAACCTCACCGAGCATCTCGCACGCCTTACCTTGGAGGAAGTCGCCGCGACCCGCGTCATCCTCTTCAAGGACACGCCGCTTTTCATCGCCGAAGCATGCTCGCTCACCGCGCTGCATGACGGCTGCCCGACGGCGAAGGTGTGCGGCTACCGCTCCTTGACCATCGAGAACCCCAAGGGCGAGCGCTTCTACGTCGCGCACGAGTCCTGCAAGTCGATCGTTTACGGCGAGGAAGCCTACGCGATCACCGCGGCGCAAACCGAGCTCGTGGCGCTCGGCATCCGCGACTTTCGCCTCGATTTCCTGACCCGAGAGTATGCGCCCGAGCGCGTCTTCTCGGTCCTCGACGCCGCCCGCCGCCGGGCTCCCCTCCCCGGGACCCACACTGCGAACTACGGCCGCACGCTGGCCTGATTCTTTCGGGCAATCCCTTGTATTTAAAGTGATGTTTCGCATCCTTTAAGCTATCGCCCAGACCGCCCGAAGAGGAACCTAGATGGCTTCTGCTTCTTCGTTCCGTTTTGGGAGACTGCTCATGCGAGCGATTCGCCTCACTGCCGTTGCGACGACGACCTTGCTTGCGACCTATGTCGCGGCCTGCGGAGACACCGGCGCGCCGGCGATTCTCAAGGACATCGGCTCGAGCGTAGGCCCCGCCTGCCCGACGGACGCCGGCAAAGAGAAGAAGCCCGACTCCACGTTTAAGAACATGGCGAAAGAGTCGAAGATGAAGGCCGGCTGGGCCGCCGTCGCCCTCGTCCTCCAGAGCGACGACCATAAGAAAGACGACACCAAGCCCTGCATCATCTGGACCTTCAAGATCGAGGGCAAGAAGGGCGTGAAGCTCAAGCTCCTCGAAGAGGAAGTGAAGGGCTACGACGAAGCTCAGCAGAAGCTGCTGAGTAAAGTCGAAGACAAAGAGACCATCGAGCTTACGCAGAAGATCGCGACCCTCGGCTTTTCCAAACCGATCTACTTCATCGCCTCCGGTCCTGAAAAGGGCGGCCTCGTGAAGGTCACGGGCGAATACCAGGACGGCGAGGACGTCGTCGCCTTCAAGCTCGAGGCGAGCTACATCGCCCCGACGGAGAAGAAGAAGATCCTGAAGGACGGCTCCAAGAACGAGATGTACATCTACCTCAGCCCTGCCAAGGGTGCTGCAGAAGGCTCCGGCTCCGGCGAGGCCTCGTCTGGATCCGAAGGCACGGGCTCGGAAGGGTCTGACGCGGGCGAAGACGAATCCGGATCTGGCTCGGAAGGCGCGACCGGATCCACGGGCTCGACGGGATCCACCGGCTCGACGGGATCCACCGGCTCGACCGGCGCGACTGGATCCACTGGCGATTAAGAGCTCTCACTCGGCCGTTTCCGCTTGATGCCAATTGCGACCCCCTTAGCCCGCCCTCCCGGCGGGCTACGTCATTTCTGCGCATAACACCTCGATATCCCCACCAATTCTTTAGTCCTTTCTATGATCCTTAGAATCTCGTTGACCAAGCGTCCAGTTATGCAGTAAAACGCGCTGCTGGAAGCTAATCCCCCCACCTAGTTCCCAAATCAGCCGCAATATTTTTTCATCTCGCGAGGAGTGTGAAGGATGAGACTACGTCCGTCTTCCGTCGGCTATAGCGTTGGACTTGCGGCAGCCCTTGCCCTGGTCGGGTCGGGTTGTGCGCGTAAAGGGGACGGCGGGGCCGCGGCGAAAAAGCCGACGACCGCGACCGAGGCTCCGGCCACAGGCACCAATGGCGGCGGTCTCACGACCGAAACGCCGGTGAATCAAGGCCAAGTGGTCATCGCGGCCGGCAGCCTGCCGACCCCGACCGACACGGCCGACGGCCCGCGCATCAAGCTGCCGGCCGGCGACTTCGTCAACGTCTCGACGATCCGCGGCGAGCAGTACATCACCGTTCAAGCGGTCCTAGAGGAAACGGGCTTCAAGCGCCTGCTCGCGACCGCTCGCTCGGTCTCGCGCACCGACGCCGAGCTGGCCACCGAGCTGGCCGCGCCGCTCGCCTCCACGATCGAAGCCTTGAGTAAGCAAGTCGGCGGCCTCGAGGCCATCCGCAGCTACCCGAAGTACGGCTTCTTCCTCGCGAAGATGAAGCTTTCCTCCTACAGCCAGCTCGCTAACGTCCGCGGCCTGCCGACCTCGGTCGTGCTCGCCCCGGTCGTCGTCAACCCGATCGACGAGCGCTCGGTCCGCAAGATGGACTCGAGCCTGGTCGACCAGCTGCTCGCCGACGGCCGCGGCAACCTCGACGGCTTCAGCGGCTTGACCCGCATGGAAGTGCCGCAGTTCCTCGAAGCGGTCAAAGCCGACCTCGGCACCGCGGTCCCGGACGGCTCGCGCGTCAAAGTCGGCGTCACCGACACCGGCATCACGTATAACCATCCCTCGTTCACCGACAAAGACGGCAACACCCGTATCGCCTACATGAAGGACTTCACGGCCGAAGGCCGGATCTACTTCAACCCGGCGGCGAAGTTCGAGGTCACGGTGCCCGCGGCCGACGCCGGCTTCCCGGCCGACGTCCTCCTGATCGACGCCGAGGTGCTGCCGCCCGTAAAAGGCGCCGCTGCGGTCCCCGTCGCCGACAACCTTCGCGCCATCGCGACGCCGATCCGCGCGTCGGACGAGCTGAAAGCGCTCCTCACCACCGCCGGCAACGGCGCCAAGCTCGGCATCCTGTCGGAGACCTCTTTCTCCGCCGATCCCGAGTTCGTCGACTTGAACCAGAACGGCAAGGTCGACGACTCCCTCCTCGCCATCATCGCCCCCGCGGGCGAGGGCGCCTACAAGCTCTACTTCGCGGCCCAAGGCGGCGTCGACTTCCGCGGCGTCTCCGCCATCGGCGACTTCAACACGACGCACGGCTTGATCAAGCTGAGCGCGGAGCAGTTCGGCTTCCACATTCAAGGCCAGAAGCTGGCGAACGCCGCGGGCGAAGAGATCGACGTCGTGTCGGCCTCCATCGTCGGCTTCGATCCGGGCAACCACGGCTCGCACGTCGCCGGCATCGTCGGCGGCCGCAAGACGATCGCCAACGACAGCGACGACACGCTCGCGCGCGGCGTCGCGCCGAACGCGCAGCTGATGATGAACCGCGTCTGCGCCAACAACGGCGGCTGCGAGTACTCGGAAGCCATCATCGACATGTCGGAAGCCGGCGCCGAGATCGTCAACATGTCGCTCGGCGGCCTGTCGCCGTACAACGACGGCTACGGCGTCGACGAGATCGTCATCGACCGCCTGACCGAGATGAACAACACCCTGTTCGTCATCTCCGCCGGCAACTCGGGCCCGGGCCTCAACACGATCGGCTCGCCGGGCAACGCCCGTCACGCGCTTTCGGTTGGCGCCACGGCGTCCCGCACCATGCTTGAGCGCCAGTACCAGTGGCCGGGCACGGGCAAGCTTTCGAGCGAGCACGCGTCCAAGAATGACGACTTCATGCTCTTCTTCTCCTCCCGCGGCCCGAACGCGGCGGGCGGCTTCAAGCCGAACATCACCGCTCCGGGCACCGAGCTCTCCGCCGTCCAGTTGAACACCGCGCCCGGCACCCGCGCCGGCCTCGAAGTCTACTGGGGCACCTCCATGGCGGCGCCCTCGGCTGCCGGCGCGATCGCGCTCCTTCTCGACGCGGCCAAGCTCTACAACACGCAGAACCCGGACAAAGCGCTGCCGCTCGACGCGCTGACCCTGCGTAAGGTCATCATCGCCTCGGCGAAGCCGTTCGACGTCACCAAGTTCGACCTCGACACGGGCGATTTCCAGCGCGGCCAGTATACTTGGGTTGATCAAGGCACCGGCATGGTCAACCTGCCGCGCGCTTGGGCCGCCCTGAAAGCCGAGCGTGACACCAAGCTCCCCAGCGCCGTCTACGCCCTCGAAAACGGCGTGAAGAAGGACATCGCCCTCGACTACCAGGTCCGCGTTCTCCGGACTGGCCCGAACAACATCAAATACGACGGCTCGCTCGAGCTGCCGCCGGAAATCTACGAGGTTACCGGTCCTCGCTTCGGCCGCGGCATCTGGCTCGACGCCAAGCAAACCGAGAGCCTGATCCCGGTCCAAATCGCCCGTCGTCTCCCGTACAGCGCCGCGGCGCGCGGTGACCTCGGCGACCTGCAGCGACTCCTGAAGGACACGAAAGACGAGTTTGTCGTCAAGACCTCGGTCTACGGCTCGAAGGTGCGCTGGGTCGGCGCAGGCTCGATGAACCAGCTCGACTGCGCCAAGGCCCCGAAGGCCGATCTCATCGTCATCGGCGAAGGCGCCACCGATGCGTTCGACGCCCCGGGCGCCGGCCGCTCGATCCCGCATCGCGAATCGACCCTCTACGTTTGCGTCAACCGTGAGCTCATGGCGACCTTGCCTGCGGGTGACCACGGCGCGCTGATCTCGCTGCATCGCAAGTCGGGCGATAAGGTCGAGGCCAACGCGGCCCTCATCGTGCCGGTCTACGTCACGGTGCCGAACAAGACGCTCGTGGGCTCGGCTGGATTCTCGACCGACGGCGGCGTGGAAGCCTTCGGCCTCGCGCGCCACTACGTCGACGTCCCGGCGGGCGTAAGCCTCGTCACGGTCACCCTCGAAGTGCCGGCTGCCGACGTCAATGGCAGCGCGATCACGGGCTGCCAAGGCGTCCGTCTTTATGCCTACGAAGCCGGCAACACGCTGACTCCGGCCGAAATCGCGGGCAGCGCCTCGATCGCCAAGAATTGTGACGACTTCGGCAACGCCTCGCCCGAGACGCGCAAAGTGACCTACGCCCGCGCCAATCCGAATCCGGGCATCTGGAACCTCCACGTGTTCGGCCGCTACCAGTTCGCCCACTCGGCGTACAAGATCTCGGTCGAGTACGCGAAGGTCCAAGCTTCGGTCGCGGCCATCACGGGCGGCCCCGAGGCCCTCGACGGCGCGATCGACTTCAAAGTGCTCGAGGCTTCCTTCGCGGCGACGCCGTCGGCGACGAAGACGACGCTGACTTTGGACAGCCTGCTGCAGGAGCTCGTGGGCAAGCTCGAGCAGGACGAGCAGCAGCTGGTTCCGGATGCGGACGGCAAAGTGGCCCGCACCTACGGCGACGACGTGGCCACGGTCGCGATCTCGACCGGCGGCTCCACGGGCAACGACATCGACCTCGCCGTTCTCGAGTGCGCCGACGAAGCGCTGACGGACTGCGGTCTCGCGGGCCAAAGCGCTGGCGCGACGGACGTCGAGAAGGTGGAGTTCCAGCCGGTCGCCGGCAAATTCTACGCGGCGCTCGCCGTCGGCTACGCGATGCCGACGGGCACGGCCTTCGTTTTGGGCGACAAGCGCACGCTGAAGACTGCGGAGAAGGGTGCGATTACGGTCGAGGACCTCGGCGGCCAGGCATACAAGATCGGCTTCGCCTTCGACCAGGAAGCGTCGAAGATCTTGCAGCACGAGCTCTTCTTGAGCGGCAAGTTCTCCGCGACCGGCGACCTCGTGATCCGGACCGAGACGAACTCGGTCATGGCGAGTGTGCCGGTGAAGGTGGCGAAGCCGGTGGCGCCGGCTCCTGCGCACTGATCTGTAGAAGCAAAGCTAAAGGGACCGTCTTTGGACGGTCCCTTTTTTTGCGCGCCACTGGCGATCCATCTTCTTGAATTTCGGGTCGTCGAGTGCTGGTCTATTCGACTAGGAACGAAAGGTCGATGCGTCCGTAGCCGTGCGTGCGGCTGAAGCCGTTTGCGTCGTAAGCGGCTGTCCCCACTTCCACTTTCTCCGCGTGCGCGACCATCAGCGTGTAGGCCTCGGCGCGGGTGAGGCCTGGGCGCGCCGCATACAGAAGCGCGAATGCGCCGGCAACTTGGGGGGCGGCGGCGGAGGTGCCGTAAAAGGTGTTTGTGTAGTCGAGATCTTCGAGGTCGCTAGAGCGCGCGCCGGTGTTGTAGCCCTTGATGCCGGGACGGTCGACGGTGACGACGCCGCGGTCCTGTGACGGCGACGACGGCGCGACGAGGTCGAGGCAGGCGCCGTAGCCGGATTCCGGGACCTTGCGCTCGTCCTGGTCGACCGAGCTGACGGCGACGACGAGGTCGAGCGCGGAGATGTCGGGCTCCGGCCACCGGCAATTGTCCACGGCGGCGTTCGACATCGCGAAGACAATGGTGGTGCCTTTGCCGTTTCGGCCTTCGCGTGCGAGCCTCTCGATCGCCTCGACGACGACGTCGGTCGCCGGCGTGCCGATCTTGTAGCCCCAGCTGTTGGAGACGACGGCGGCGCCGAAGCTCTGCACATAGCCGAACGCCGCGGCGGCATTGGAGGGATAGTCGTCGAGGACGACCGGCAACACACGGCAGTCGGGACAGAGGCCGACAACGCCAGCGCCGTTGGCGCGCGCGCCGACAATGCCTGCGGTGGCGGTGCCGTGACCCGGCGCGGCGCCATAGATGAGGTTGCTGCCGTTGGTCGCGAAATTCCAGCCGCGCACGTCGTCCTTCAGGCCGTTGCCGTCGTCGTCGAGGCGGTTGCCCGGGATTTCTCCGGGATTGACCAGCCAGGCGTCGCGCAAATCGGGGTGGTCTTGCTCGAAGCCTAGATCCAGGACGGCTATGACGAGATCGGGCGAGCCGCGCGTGACGGTCCAGGCGGTGTCGACGCCGACACGGGGAAGGTGCCATTGCGCGGCATAGAGCGGCTCGTCGACGGGCGAAGTGGCGTGTGCGGAGCGTGGCTCGACCTCCAACTTGAAATCCGGATGCGCGTAGCGCACGCCTTCCTGCCCGACGAGCGCGTTTGCCGCCGCCAGCGCCGCGAGCGGCCTCGTGAACGTCGCCGTGACCACCGCCTCGTGGAACGGCAGCGGCCTCGAGCTGATGAATCCTGGCTGGTCCCGCAAAAATGCGAGGGCTACGGGCGCATCGACGCCGATCACGATACGATTCGTCAACGTCGCGCTCGCGCCACTCGCGAAGCGAATGCGTATCCCGGCGAGCCCGGACCCGTCGGCGAGGGCCGTGGATTTCTCCGCCGAGTCTACGAGAGAAATCGGCTGCTTCTGCCCGAGTGCCGTGAAAGTGAGCGCGGCGGCGGTGCTGAGGACGGTGAGCGTCACGGGAACTCCTGGAGAAGTGGACCAATTTGCTGGATTGTAGACGAATGCGCTCCCCCGAACAATCTGCCGGACTCTTCTCGAGGCTCTACTTCCGTTGGGTTCGGCCGACCTTGGACGCAGGCGTCGAGCATCCGCTGACGATCGCCGATCTCTTGCCGTTGCACGAAGAGGAGGATCCCCAGCGCTGCGAGACGGCGTTCAAAGATGAGCTCGTCGTCAATGCGGCTCGGCGTCGCCCCGTTCTGCGCAGCATGTGGGAGATCCACAAGCGGGCGCTCGCCGGAGTTTTCGGCATTTCGATGTTCCATCTCGTGGCGTCCGTGGCGAGTCCCTTGCTCTTGCGCGAGCTGGTTCATGAGCTAGGCGGCGGGGGCGGAGCCTTGGCGCTGACGCTCGCGGTGTCGCTCTTCGTCAGCGCCTTGGCGACGAGCATGACGGCGCATCACATCTTTCACCGCAACCTGCGCCTGATGGTGCGCGTGCGCATCGGGCTCGTGACCGCGATCTACCGAAAGTCCCTGGCTCTGACGATCGAATCGCGGCAGCGGGCCCCCGCGGGGCGCATCATCAACTTGATGGGGACCGACGCGCAGAAGTTCGTCAACATGCTGAACGTCTTCCACTCGTTGTGGCTCCATCCGATGCAGCTCACTTTGGTCATGGCGATTTTGTATTGGATCCTGGGGCCGGCCTCGCTCGCGGGCGCGGCCATTTTGTTGATGTTTCTGTACCTCGCATCCGTCGTTGCGCGGAAGGGGCTCGTGGCGCGGAAGGAGCTCGTGAAGCATTCGGACGAGCGCGTCGGCCTGATGAACGAGATCCTGATGAGCATTCGCGTGCTGAAGTTCTATGCTTGGGAGCGCAGCTTCGAGGCCGAAGCGCAGCAGATCCGAGGACGAGAGGTCGTCGAGCTGCGCAAGCTCGCGAAGCTAGGCTCGCTCGGGCAGCTCTTGTTCTTCAGCTCGCCGGTCGTCGTCGCAGTAGCGACGTTCGCGACGTATGTGCTTTCGGGGCACGCTTTGAACGCAGCAGACGTGTTCGCGTCACTAGCGCTGTTCACGGTGTTGCGGCAGGCGATGGTGATGCTGCCCGACATGTTGACGCTGTGTATGGACGCCAACGTCTCGATCAAACGCGTCGAGGAGTTTCTCGCCCTGCCGGAGCTGGCGAAGCGGGCTCCGTCGAGTTTGCCGGCGGGCACCATCTCGCTGAAAGGTGCAGCGTTTTCCTGGACGAAGACGGCGCGTGCGCTCAGCGGCTTGGATCTCGAGGTTCGACGTGGGGAGCTCGTGGTCGTGGTCGGAGCGGTCGGAAGTGGGAAGAGCGCGTTGATCGCGTCCTTGCTCGGCGATCTGGAGCTCGTGGCCGGGACGGCTGACGTGGCAGGGAGCGTCGCCTTCGTCTCGCAGCAGGCCTGGATTCTCAACGACACGATCCGCGCCAACGTCTTGTTTGGGCTCGAGCTCGATGAAGCGCGCTATGAGCGGGCTCTGGCGGTGAGCTCCATGCTCGCGGATCTGGCGCATTTTCCCGGCGGGGACGCGACGGAGATCGGCGAGCGCGGCGTCAACCTGTCAGGCGGGCAGCGGCAGAGGATCAGCCTGGCACGAGCGATTTACGCCGACGCCGACGTGTATCTGCTCGACGACCCCCTGAGCGCGCTCGATGCGCAGGTGGCGCATGCGGTGTACGACGACGCGATTCTCGGCGCGCTGAAGGGCAAGACGCGGATTCTCGCGACGCATCGTCTCGAGTTCGTCGACCGCGCCGATCGTTTGATCGTGCTCGACGGCGGCGTGGTCGTCGAAAGCGGCCGCCCGCGCGAGTTAAAGCGTAAGTCCAAGTACTTTTTCCAGCTTTGGCGAGCCTACGAGCGCGCCGAGGGCAACGCCGAGGCGACCGAGGAGGAGATGCTTGCGGCGGAGGCCGAAGCGGACGTGCCGGCGGCGGAGCGCGTGAGCCCGGCGCGCGGCGAGTTGGGCAAGCCGGCGACGCGGATCATGACGGAAGAAGAGCGCAATACGGGCGTCGTGGGCTGGGGCGTCTACAAGCTCTACTTCAAGACCTTTGCGCCGGGGGCGATCGCGGCGGGCTTGTCCGTGGCGTTCCTGACGAAGGAGCTGCTCGGGGTCGGCACGGACTCGTGGCTGGCTTATTGGTCGACGGCCAAGGATTTCCAGGCGCACTGGTTTCTCCTCGGCTATCTGGCGTTCGGGATCGCGGCGTGCACGTCGACCTTCATCCGCAGCTTGATCATCACCTTGCGCGGCCTGACGGCCGGGACGATCTTTCACAACGGCTTGTTGAAGAGCGTGCTCGCGGCGCCGATGGGGTTCTTCGAGGGGACGCCGGTCGGTCGGGTTCTGAACCGCTTCGCGCGAGACATGGAGGCAGTGGACCAGCAGATTCCGAGGTCTTTGCTCGACGCTCTGGGCTGCATCTTCACGATCGTCTCGACCCTGGTCGTGGTGGTGTTGGTGACGCCGGCGGCGCTCTTCGCGATCGTCCCGATCGGATTCATTTATTGGCAGGTGCAGAAGACGTTTCGGCCGGCCTCGCGCGAAGGGCAAAGGCTCGATTCGATCACGCGCTCGCCGGTGTTCGCGCAGTTCTCGGAGACGCTCGCCGGCGTGGCGGTGATCCGCGCGTTCGGCGCGGAGCGGCGCTTCGAGCGCTCCTTGCTCGGCGCCCTCGAGACGAACAGCCGGACGTTCTACACCTTGGTGTCGGCGAACCGCTGGCTCGGGACCCGGATCGAGACGCTCGGCGCCGGCGTCGTGGCGGCGGCGGCGATCGCCTCGGTGGCGACGACCAGCTCTCTGGGCGCGGGCTTCGTGGGGCTGTCGGTGACGTACGCGCTGGCGATCACCGGCGCGATGAACTGGGCCGTCCGGATGGTGAGCCAGGTCGAAAGCAATTTGAACTCGGTCGAGCGAATAGAGCACTACACGCGCTTGCCGTCGGAGCGCTGGGCCGGGGCGCGGCCGCCGGAGGGCTGGCCGTCGGCGGGCGAGGTTCGGTTCGACAAGGTAACCCTGCGCTACCGACCGGATCTGCCGCCGGTCGCGCGCGAGTTGGACTGCACGATCCGGGCTGGGGAAAAGGTGGGGATCGTCGGGCGGACGGGCGCCGGCAAGAGTACTTTATTACTGTCTTTGTTCAGGATTCTGGAGCCCGAGGCGGGCCGGATCTCGATCGACGGGGTCGACGTCGCCGGCTTGGACTTGGCGGCCTTGCGGTCGCGGCTGGCGATCATTCCGCAGGAGCCGACGCTATTCAGCGGCACGATCCGCAAGAACCTCGATCCGTTCGCGGTGCACGACGAGGCGCGCCTTTGGGACGCGCTCGCGCGGGCGGCCTTGAAGGAGTCGGTACAAAGGCTACCGAAGGGGCTCGATACGAACGTGCACGAGGGCGGGTCAAACTTCTCCGTCGGGCAGAAGCAGCTCCTCTGCTTGGCACGGGCGCTGCTGAAGGACGCAAAGGTCTTGCTGCTGGACGAGGCGACGGCGAGCGTGGACGTGACGACGGACGCGTGGATCCAGCGGACGATCCGCGAGGAATTCCGCGACGCGACGGTGATCACGATCGCGCACCGGCTCGGGACGGTGATGGACTCGGACCGGATCATGGTGATGGAGCAAGGGCGCGTCGTGGAGTTTGATGCGCCCGAGGTCTTGATGGGGCGAAGCGGGGGGCACTTTGCGGCGATGTTGGCGGAGGGCTAGAGCTTGTCCGCCTTCTTCTGCGCCTGATTCGCGGCGATCAGCTGCATCAGCTTCTGCCATTTCGCGAGGATTTCGGGGTCTTTGATCATTTTCTTGTTGGTGTTCGCGTCGATCACGGCGAGGCCGTTCTCGTCGTAGTCCAGCTGGTCGAGCGAGAACTCGGCGCCGTCGTCTTCCTTCATGTACTCGACGATGTCGTCGATCAAAGGCGCGGCGTCGGGGATCTGACGGAGCGACTCGACGTATGCGAGGCCCGCCTGCGTCTCGGCGTCCGGAACGATCTTTTCGAGCTCGGTGCCGGCGAGCGGCTCGCCCTCCGCCGGCGCGTCGCTGATCTCGTCGAGGGCGTTGCCGCCGCCAGCGGTCTCGACCGGCTTCGTCGAGGGTACGTTGCGCCCGGGTGCGATGAAGGTGCCTTCGATCTCCTTGCGCTGCGGCTCGTAGAAATACGCGAACAGGACAGAAGGGATGATGACGGCGAGATACTGGATGATGCGGTATTTGACGTTCACGGAAACCTCAGCGGTTCGACGAGCCGATCGTCAGCTCGCTGGCACCGAAGACGTCCTTGTAGCTGTCGACGTCCCCGAAGCCCATGGTGGAGGCGATGTCGTCCGACAGCCTGCGGAAAAACTCGACGTTACCCCAATCTTGAGCGACCGCGATCGTCTCTCCGGCGCGCCAGGAGGTCAAGACCGCAGGGTAGTCGTAAGCACCGTTAGTATTGACTCTGCGGGATCCCGAAACCGCTTCGAAGCCGCCGGCGAGGAGGTCTCCGGCGTGCGAGGCGCCGTAGCAGGCGGTCGAATAGGCGAGGCGGAGCTTGGACGGAAGGAGCGAGCTTTCCGTGAGCCGGCGCGCGATGTCTTCGGTGGCGTAGCCGCCTTCGCGGAAATACAGGGTTTTTGGGCCGCCGTGGAGGTGCAGGAAAACGTCCAGGGCCTTGACCTCGCCGTTCTCGGCGAGGCGACCGAGGCCGCGGTTGAAGTTCTCGAGGGTCGCGCGCTCGCCGGTGAGGGCGTAGACGGTGCGGTATTCGCTGCCCAGGGTTTCCCAGGCAAGGGAGACGCCGCTGGCCTCCATAAAGCGGTAGAGCCAACGGTACTGGGCCGAATGTGTGACCAGCTCGGAGACGACGACGAGCTCGCGCTCGCTCTTGGCGACGTTGCCGGCTTGCGCTCCCGTCGCCGCGAACGCCAACGAAAGGGCCAGCATGGTGATCGTCCTGATCATGGCGTCTCCTGTCCGGGGAAAAGGGGATGAACGGAAAAATGGCGAATGGCTGTTTCCAGGGAGGTTGGTCCATCTTCACGCCCACGTCAAGACGGGGTAGCTTGCGCCTGGGCCCACCTTGGAAGGAGTCACCAAAATGATGCGCGATCCGCTGACTTGGCGCTATCCGCCCCTCGAAGCCAGAGTGACCGGGATGTTGCGCGTTTCGTCGTTGCACGAAGTCTATTACGAGGAGTCGGGCAACCCTCAGGGCAAGCCTGTCCTGTTCGTGCACGGCGGGCCCGGCGGCGGCACCGAGGCGGGGCACCGACAGTTTTTCGATCCGCGGCGCTACCGGATCGTGCTCTTCGATCAGCGCGGCTGCGGGAAGAGCAAGCCCTATGCGTCGCTGGAAGAGAACACCACTTGGGATCTCGTCGAAGACATGGAGAAGCTGAGAAAGCATCTCGGCATCGAACGTTGGCAAGTGTTCGGCGGCTCGTGGGGCAGCACGCTATCCCTCGCCTATGCGGCGACGCATCCCGAACGCGTGACGGAGCTCGTCCTGCGCGGGATCTTTCTGGGACGCAACGAAGAGCTCGACTGGCTCTATCAGGGCGGGGCGAACCGGATCTTCCCGGATGGCTGGACCGAGTACGAGGCGCAGATTCCGACGGCGGAGCGTGGCGACTTCGTCGCGGCGTACCACAAGCGGCTGACCGGGACGGACTCGAAGGCGCGCGTGGCGGCAGCGGTCGCGTGGAGTGGCTGGGAGGGGCGCGTGACGAAGCTCATTCCCGATGCCGATCACGTCGCGCACTTCACGGAGGACGAGTTCGCGCTGGCCTTCGCGCGGATCGAGTGCCACTACTTCTTCAACAAGTGCTTTTTCTCGGAGGACGGCTGGCTCCTGAAGCAGGTCGAGCGCTTGCGAAAGATTCCGGCGATCATCGTGCACGGTCGCTACGACGTGTGCTGTCCGATCAAGAGCGCCTTCGACCTGGCGAAGGCATGGCCCGAGGCGGAGCTCATGGTGATCCCGGATGCGGGCCATGCGGCGAGCGAGCCGGGAATCGCGCGGGCTTTGACGGCGGCTACCGACCGATTCGCTATGGTCCCTTGATCGAGGCGATGATGAAGGCGACGAAGCGCTTCGCCAAGGCGTCGAAACGGGTGCCCTTAGGCATGATCATCTGCATGGGCCCGTCGTTCCAAAGCGCGCAAAGGCCGTGGAGGGTGGCCTACGAGGTGAGGGTCACGTCCTGGGGGTCGACCTTGCGCCCGTGGGCGATCAAGGCTGCGGCGACCTCTTCGGCCAGCATGCGAAAGATGTCGCGGCCGATCTCGATATAGGCGAAGGTCTCGCGCGGCTCTTTGCCGAGCGGACGCTTGAACATGATGGTGTATTTGGCGGGGTGGTCCGCGGCGAAGGCAAGGTAGATGCGCGCCATCGACTCGAGCCGGACGAGCGGCGCATCTTTTTCCCCGAGGCCCTCGGCGAGCTGTTGTTGGAGCTCTTTGAAGCAGTCGTCTTTGACGGCGGCGATCAGGTCTTCTTTGTCTTCATAGTGTGCGTATGGCGCGGCGTGGGAAACGCCAGCAGCGCGCGCGGCGCTGCGGAGGGTGAGCGCCTCGGCGCCTTCCCGCGCGATGATGCTCAGCGAGGCCTCGATCAGCGCTTTGCGCAGATCGCCGTGATGGTATTTATCTTTTGAAGAAGGCTTCTTTGCAGGCATCGCCCCAGTTAACTCCATCTCTCCGACCAGGGGCAGGGTCAATTTAATCTTCACGTCGTAAAGATAGAGGGGGGGGGGACTTCCCACCATTTGTAAAGCATCTTCACCGCCGGCAGGCGGCTTACAATCCCTTCGGCGCCCTCGGCTCTTCGGCGTCCTCGGCGGCCTCCGAAAGGCTACGCACAACTCGTCTGACCCGCAGCTTCGCCGCCGAGAAGTTGATGATGAGT
>JANOTL010000076.1:0-18846 GCA_031416315.1 Pseudomonadota bacterium | reverse complement strand
GGCGGCTGCTGCGGTGAAGGCGGCTGCTGCGGTGAAGGCGGCTGCTGCGGTGAAGGCGGCTGCTGCGGTGAAGGCGGCTGCTGCGGTGAAGGCGGCTGCTGCGGTGAAGGCGGCACCTGCCCGACCGATGGCTGCTGCGGTGAAGACGGCTGCACCTGTGAAGCCTGCGCCTGCTGCGACGGCGAGGAAGGCCAGGAGCAGCAACAGCAACAGCAACAACCGACCCGTCCGTAACACGACCCCACGCCGATGAAAGAGGCTCCCCGCATTTATTGCTGGGAGCCCTTTTCACGCCATGATTAGGGACTGGGCACCGAACAAGGCCCAGAAGGACGTAAAAACCGGGACCAGTTTCATGAATGCTCCGGCATCGAGGCTTCTGATGAATGCCGGAGTCTAAGGGGGGGGGCGGTGAAAGTCCGCAAGCCCTGGCGCTGGACCTATCTGATGGATGCCAGATGCGCCTTGCTGGCGTAAGCGACCGGGATCGAGGCCGGGATCGGTGGCACGTCGAGCTCGAACTGCGTCCCCTGGCCCGGCTGCGAAAAAATTGTAATCTTTCCGCCCAACTCCTCGACGAGCGTCTTGACCGCGTCCATGCCGACGCCGCGCCCGGAGATCTCGCTCACTTCGTCTTTCGAAGACAGGTTCGGGATGAAGACGAGCTCGATCTTCTCCTGGTAACTGGCCGCGGCGGCTTTTTCCGCCGTCCAAAGGCCGCCGAGCACGGCCTTCTGAGCCAGCTTGTCGCCGTCGACGCCCTGGCCATCGTCTTTGATCACGAAGTGCAGCCAGCCGTCACTTTTCCGGTAGCAGGCGATTTGTATGGTTCCCGCCGCCGCCTTGTGAGCCTTACGCCGAACGTCGCTGGCTTCGATGCCGTGGTCGAGGCAATTGCGGACGATGTGCACGAATGCCGGGTCGAGACCCTGCATCTCCGCGTGGGAAATCTCGTCACTATCGGCGACGTAGGCGAGGCGAATCTGCTTCTCGTTTTGGCGATCGGTGAGCTTTTCGAGGTAGGCCTTATACTTTGCGAAGGCGTCCTTCACCGTCACTCGCAGACTGGCCTTTAGGAGGCCGGCGAGTTTGTCGTCGCTGGTAGCTTGTGCGTGAGCGATGAGAGTGTCGAACTTGCTCTTGGTCAGAGTGACTTTGCCCTGACTTTCCTTGAGCCGCAGCACGGTTTCGATGTCGCTGGTCTCGAATTTCCACTGGTCCTTGATCCGGTCCCAGTGCGCCGAGAGGCGGGCGCTCGACGGTCCTTCTTCGTCGAGCAGAGTCTCGATCTCGTGAATCTCGTGCGCCAGGCTCGTGAACTCGAAGGTACCGATCGACCCTTTCAGGGTATGCAGATCGCGGCGAAGCTGAGCGAGGTCGGAGGCGCCCTTCGCCTTGCCGCCAACGAGCCCATCGGCGCGGCGGAAGAGGCCGATCGCCTCGTCGAAGAAGCTGAGGTAGCTATCGAGCCCCGCCGCGACCCGCGAGATCTTGCGCACACGTTCGGCCTGGACCACGGCCTCTCGCTCGTTCTTGCGCTTCTCCGTGACGTCGGCGGCGACGACCACGACCTTCTCGAGCTGCTTGTCCCTACCGTATAGCGGGCGGTACTCGAGCTCGACGATGCGCGATCCGTCGATAACTAGCGACTTCGGCAAGAAAGTTATGGTCGAGTCGAAGTCGCTGAGAAAGTCGTCACCATCGACGTTCCAAAGGAGCTTGAGACACGTTTTGACGTTGTCTTCGCTCGTCGCGGAATATTTGCCGACGAACTGCTGCAGGGTGTCGACGTGATCGGCTCCCGGGATGATCTTGCCGAGCGCCTGCGACCGTTCCGGCGCGATCACGCCGTCGCGGCCGAAGAAGAACAGGCCCTCTCCGAGGACGGCGAGCAGGCTTTTGGTGTTGTCGTTGGAGCGTTCGATCTGACGTGACAGGATGGTGATCGTCGTCGCGATCACCGCGATGCCGAGGACGAGGGCGAGCGCGATCAAGAGAAGCGAGCGTGAGTTCTTTTTCGTCATATCGATGCGAGCTTCTTCCGCGTGCTCGGCGCCCAGCCGGGCGAGCTCGCGGATCTTTTTTTCATACTCGAGGCGGTGGGGTTCGTAGTCGGTAAAATAGAGCGCTCTGGCCTTGTCGACGTCTTCGAAGAGTAGCTCTAGGATCTGCGTATCGAGTGGGCGAAGCTTTGTTTCGTCGAGAGCCGCAAGCTCGGAGATCAACGCCTGCATCGCGGGATCGGTGGCCTCGCTGCTGAGCTCGGTAAGGAGTTTCTTGTGCTCGTCGTAGGCGGTGATCTTCTTGTCCGAGAAGAGCGCGAGCTTGGAAGGGTCGATCAGCAGCGACTTCGATGTGTCGTCTTGCGTCAGAAGAAGCGGGAGCACGGAGTTGCTTTTGCCCTGAACGCGCAGCGCGGTGGCCAATTCCGCGGCGTTTGAATCGAGTCCCCGGTAGGTGATCCACGTCACGAGGCCCGAGATCAAGATCAGCGGAACGACCAGCAACAGGTAGAATTTTTGGGCGAGACTTCGTGCGACTTTGCGTTGGCGGGACGCCATGGCGCTCCTTATGCGACGCCCGAACGGCGTCTGCTTTGTAGCCAAAAAATGCCGTAGAAGCCGTGAAAGCTTTGCGGCGCTAGGCGGCTTCGCCGCCCGAATTTGTCGAGGATACCGGCGTTTTACTGCGACTTGCTGTCTATAGTATCCTATCAGTATGAATCCCCGGAAATGCAGACGATAGACCTCGCGAGACATGCGCGCTGACGCGCTCGATTGGTTTCCTTTCGCTTTGTTGGAGGCAGTGTGGTCAGCGGAGTAGCCAGGATTGGTGTGCTACTAATTGCCGTGTCCTTCGCCCTCGAGGCATCAGAGCCCGCCGCCTTCGCGGCCGAGCCGAAAGCCTATCTGAGCTCTTACAAGCGGCCGAAGGACATCCCTTTCCCGAAGGACAACCTCCATTCCCAAGCGCGCGAGGACCTCGGTCGTACGCTCTTTTTCGATCCGCGGCTCTCCGGCTCCGACTGGATCTCGTGCGCGACCTGTCACAATCCGGCCCTCTCGTGGGGCGACGGCCTTCCCAAAGGACTCGGCCACGGAATGAAGGTGCTTGGCCGGCGCACGCCTACGATTCTCAATCTCGCTTGGGGCGAGCTGATGATGTGGGACGGCCGGGCCGACTCGTTGGAGGCGCAGGCGCTCGGGCCCGTCGAGGCCGAAGGCGAGATGAATCTGCCGCTCGATCAGATGATCGGCAAGCTTGAGGGTATGTCGTCGTACAAGCCGCTCTTCGACAAGGCTTACCCGGGCGAGGGCATCAACAAGTCGACCATCGCCAAGGCGATCGCGACCTTCGAGCGCACCGTGGTCTCGGGCGAGGCGCCTTTCGACCGTTGGGTGAAGGGTGATGCCAAGGCCGTCACCGAAAACGCAAAGCGCGGCTTCGTGCTCTTCAACGAGAAGGCGCTATGCTCACAGTGTCATAGCGGTTGGCGGTTTACCGACGACAGCTTCCACGACATCGGCGTCGCGGGCGACGACATCGGACGGGGCAAGATTATGCCCGACTTCGAGGTGCTTCAGGGCGCGTTCAAGACGCCGACTCTGCGCAACGTCGACCACCGCGCGCCTTACATGCACGACGGCTCGGAGAAAACGCTCGAGGAAGTCGTCGACTTCTACGACAAAGGCGGCAAGCAGCGGCGACCCACCGTTTCCGAGCACGTGAAACCTTTAGGCCTGAGCGGCGAAGAGAAAGCGGACCTGGTGGCGTTTCTCCGGACGCTCACGAGCCGCGACAAGCCCGTCGTCATCCCAATGCTACCGCGATAATGCAAAGGAGCTTCCCCATGAGAATGACTCAGATCGTCGCCTTCGGGCTTGGCCTTTTGCCCGCGGGCAGCGCCTTCGCGAAGGAACATATCGTTTCTCAGAAGGCGAAACAATTCACCGCCGAGGAGATCACGCTGGCTGTCGGCGACACCGTGCTCTTCAAGAATGAGGACGACACCTCGCACAACGTCTTCTCCTCGACTGAGGGCGCGAAGTTCAACCTCGGCATCCAGAAGCAAGGCGCCGAGTCGTCCCAAAAGTTCGACAAGGCCGGCGCGTTCGAGGTGCGCTGCGCCATTCATCCCAAGATGAAGCTGAAAGTGGTGGTCAAGTAGAACATGCGGAAAGGACGACAAATGCGCGCAGTTTTCTCGACCTTGATCCTGGCGACGCTTCTGAGCGCTTCGCCGACTTTCGCCGCCGGGGCGAGCGGCGGGGCGCCGATCGCCGTTCGCCTCAGCACCAAAGGTAATGACATCGCCTTCGATCAAACCGCTATCCAAGTGCCGTTTGGTAAAAGAGTCGCGATCAAGTTCATCAACGAAGCTGAAAAAGGCTCCGAGATCCTTCATAACGTCGCCATTCTGAAGCCGGGCTCCTTGGACGAGGTCATTAAAGAGCTCCAGGCGAACAGCTACGACATCGAAAAGCTGCGCTCCCACAAATCGGTTCTGGCGATGACGAAAGCGCTACCGCCGGGGGCGGACGGCACCGTCGAGTTCAGTCCGGCGGAGCCCGGATTCTATCCGTATATTTGCCTCATGGCCGGACACGCGGACATGCTCGGCATGAAAGGCACGCTCAACGTCAAGAAGTAGCCCGCTGCCGCTTCACGACCGTTTGTTCGCCGCCACCGCTGATGAAGAGCGTCGGCGACCCGTTCACGCCGACGGCCGTGCCATCAGCCTTGGGCCTTCATCATCGTAAAGAACGCGACGCAGGATTCGACTGTCGCTCCTGATCAGCTCCTGTCGGACCCCGCCGGACGCCGCCGCTGCCGGGGCGGGCAGCTGCGACTTTTAAAGCACGGCGACCGCAATCAAGGCGACGACGACGAAACCGGCGAGCGGCGCGACGACGAAGGCGGCAGGTCGTAAGCACGCGCCGCGTCGTCACATGCACCTGCTCCTAAGGCGAGTCGGTGATTCGCAATGACTTCCCATGCGATCGGTGCCACATTATAGTCTCAATATGGGAGCAAAATCATGCGATTATGTTCACCAAGATGATGAAGAATTTCTACTCGCTCTTGGCCCTGATTCTACTCGTGAGCGCCGTCGTTTTGTGCGTGCAGCTGATCTCAAACGCGAGGCTCAATCAAAAGATCAAAGGCGACGTCGCCGAGCTCAACTCGATCAAGTACGGAATGTTCAGCATCGACGCCTGGAAGGGGCACCTGACGCCCATCGTGACCGCTGAGCTCGACAAGCTCTCCGTTTCCGATCAGACGGAGCGCGAGCTGAGAGAGCACGTCGCCATCGTCTTGAACAAAATGATCGACGAAGCGGCTGCGAAAATCGAGCAGGCCAATCGAAAGACCACCGGCGGCAAGGTGAAACAGGCGTTCATCGACATGTTCGTCGACATCAAAGACGTCAAAACCGGCATCCCCGAATACACCGACGCGGTGATGCGAGAGTTGATGAAGCCGAAGACGAAGCGGCAAATCAAGTCGATGCTCAACAAGCAAGTCACGGAGTTCGCCACCAAGACCGCGGACGCACAAGATGATTCCCGGCTGAAGGCCATCGTCGAAGAGATGGGGATGAAAGACGTCGCGGCGGCTCGCGCCAAACTTGACGAATCGCGAGCGACGACGCAACGCCTGGTCGCAATTCAATCCGCGCTGCTGATCGGGCTTGGGATTGCCCTTTTTCTGCTCTTCGCCTTTGCCAAGCCGCGGGCTCCTGCCCATTTCGTCATCCTCGTGCTCGCGCTCGTGACGCTCCTCGCGGCCGGCGTTGCGACGCCGATGATCGATATGGAGGCGAAGATCTCGAAACTCGAGTTCATGCTCATCGGGCATCCGATCCTCTTCGAGGATCAGGTTCTCTACTTTCAAAGCAAGAGCATCATGGACGTCTTTTGGCTGATGATGACCGACGACCAGATCCAGATGAAGCTCGTCGCGATCTTGGTCGTGTCCTTCAGCGTGATCTTCCCGCTCCTCAAAGTGGTCTCGACCGTTGCCTATTATTTTGACTTCAAAGGCGCCAAAGAGCGCGCCGCCGTCAAGTTCTTCGTGCACCATTCGGGGAAGTGGTCGATGGCCGACGTCATGGTCGTCGCCATCTTCATGGCTTACATCGGCTTCAACGGCGTCATCAGCTCTCAGCTCAAAGGCCTCAATTTCCCCGATTCCGGGGTCGACATCATCGCGACGAACGGCACGTCCTTGCAACCCGGTTACTACGTCTTCGTGGCGTTCGTCATGCTTTCGATGCTGCTATCCGGCATGCTGAAGCGCTCTAATTTGCGCTGAAAAATCCGGTCACGCTCGCCTCCAGGTACTGCACCGCGGGGACGTTCTCCCCGCTGGCCGTGCGATGGAGCGTGAGGCCGAGCATGAAGGGCACGGGAAACGCGCGCCGTCGAAAGGCGGCGATCGTGTCGAAGCCGAAAATAATCTCGTCGTAACGTTCCCGCTGTTCGCTGCTCGCGGCGAGCTCGCCGTAGTTGCCGGGAAGCGAGCCGTCGTAGCGATCGCCTCGATGCCGCCGCTCGCCGTGGACAAGAGTCGCGGAAAATCCCTTGTATGCGCCGCCAACGACGGCCGCGGCGCCCGTGTCGTCACCCGGATCCAAGCGGACCGTGGTCTTGCGGTCGGCCGCGACGAGGGTTTCTTCTCCCTCGGGAACGCGACGCTCGACGTCGCGCTCGAAGTTGTGGATGTAGCTGGCATCGAATCCGAGAAAGACAAGCCGCGCGATCGTGACGCGCGGCGTCACTTCGACGCCGAGGCCCGCGTAGCCCTTGCCGTTGGGGACGTCGGCGAGCTCATCCGGATCGTCGCCGCGCCCCGTCGGCACGGAGAGCTTGATCGCGGCGCCGGCGCTTGCGACCAGCTTGTGCGCGAGCCTGCGACTCTTTGCGGTCTTTGCGGCGAGCTGCAGGTCGCCGAAGCCCTTGCCTTCCCAACGCTCGATCGAGCCGTAGCCCGCCGCCTCCACCTCGCGGTAGACGTCGCGCTCGCTCAACGTCGCGGCGCGGCCGAGCCCGTCCTGCAGCTCGGTGAATGCCAGATCGCCGAGCTTCTCCTTGATCGCCAGCGCATTGTTGCCGCCCGTATGGGAAAGCCGCGCCTCGGAGCTCGCCTCGACCCAAGGTACGGCCAAAAGCAGCATCAGTTCGTGGCCGATGCCGAAGGCCGCGCCGACGTAGGTCGCGCGAACGTTGGCCTTCACGTCGCCGCTCAACTTTCCCATGTCGAGCTCGTCGACGAGCTTCGGGCCGTCGTCAATCGCGGCGCCGTCATAGTCCCGCAGCGCCTCGCCGAGCTTTTTCAGGTCGTCGCCGCCCGATCCCGATAGGATCGACCGGCCCGTCAGGTCGCGCTCGAACGGACGGGCGAGCGAGGCGCGGTTGCCGCCGGCGTCGTAGTTTTCCCCGATCTCGCCGTACGCGCGGCTGCCGATCTGCACGGCGCCGACTCCGCGCGGCAGGACCGAATTCTCGGCTCGCGCTTGCGCGCCCCCGCCGACGATCAAAAGGAGTAGCCAAGCCCGCTCAATCACCGAGCACCTCGTCCAACGCGCGAGCCGCGGCCTCCATCCAAACCGGCGCGGCGGCGCCGCGGACCTCGTAGAGCGCATGCATCGCCGCATGCGCGGAGGCAAATGCGGCCAACGCGCTTTCCCCTTTGACGCCGGCGCTCAACATCGGCCTGAGCCGGTTCGTAACGAAATCGAGCGCCAGCGCGTCGATTTTTTCGACGAGGAAGTCGCTTTTCAAGCCGACGGCCTCCGCGCGCGTCAGGGCCGAAAGCGCTCTCGCTGCCTCCGTGACGTTCGCCGCGGCAAGATCGTGATCCCTCAGGATCACGAAGGTGACGAGCTGCATGGCGCGCTGAAGCGACGCGGCGGAGCCGTCGAGCGAGCCCGCCGCTTCCTCCGGCACGTCTTCCGGCGCAATTTGGACGAGCTCGGCGTACCAGCGCGTCAGCGCTCCGAGCAGGCGGCCCAGATCGGACAATGAAGCCGGCTGCGCCCGATCCGTCGCCGAGAAGACGAGACGCCGTTCGGAGTCGACGAAGCTTGCCTCGAAGCTCGCGCCGAACCCGGCGAGGAAGACGAGTGGTAGTGCGTGCGCGTTGCCGGGAAACAAGCCCGAGACCGGCGCGAAAAGTGTCCCTGACGCGGAGCGGGCCGTCGGTTTGAGCCGCGAAAAGGCGATCGCCGCCGCATCCAGGACGGCGGCTTGCTCTTCCAAGGTGGTCGAGCCGGGCGCGCGTGTCCAATGCTCCTGGACGTTCAACGCCAGCTCCAGGGCCTCGGCTTTCTCGAAGCGTACGGCATAACTGCCGCTGAACAAGCCGGGCATGGCGCTCGAGCCGGCCTCGTAGCCCTTCAATGCCGCGGAATTCGTCGCGCCATGGTCGAGAAGCAGGCCACCGGAGACGTGCTCCGTCTCGTTGTCGCGCTCCCCCACGACGTAGTGCCACTCGCTCAAGACGCGCGACGTTTCCAAGAGCGCAGCGTCGGCAGAGGCGCCACCCCAAAGGTCCGGATGCGCGAAGACAAGTGCCGCGCGCGCCGCCTGATCGCGCGCCGTGAAGCTGACGCTCGCTGCGGCGCGGCCTCGATTCTCGGGCATGAACAGGTCGAAGGTCAGCTTCGGCCTGGCGTCCAAAAGGCTCGCGGTGCTGCCGAGCGCCCTCTTGATCTTGTCGAGGACGCCGCTGCGGATCTTGTCCGCCAGCGCCTGGTCGTCGAGCACGGCGCCGAGAATCCAGGCCGCGATCGACTTGAAGGCACCGGTCACGGCCATGAGCGCGTTCAAGGTCTCGTCGCCGCGGATCTCGCGACGAATCGCCGGGACGAGCACCTGCGGCAGGACGCCGCGGCCTTCGCCGAGCGAATCGATGAACTTCGCGCGCATGGGCGCAGCGCAGCGGCAATCGGCCAAAGCCAGGAGCTCGTCTGCCGTCAACGTCCGCGGATCGCGCGCCGCGAGCTCCGCGCGCAACCGCGCCGTCATCGCGTCGTCGAGCTTGATCTCAGGGGCGGCCTGAGTCGCATCCGCACCCGCGGTCTCGGCGTTCGCGACGCGGCGGGGAGGCTCTTGCTCTCCACACCCGGTCAGCCCGAGGGCGAAGACCATGAACCAAGCGGAAGCTGCGCGCTGCATCAGGAAATGGCCTCTGGTCGCAAACTGACGCGACAATCGCACAAAGGGTCCTCGTCCCGCGGCGCTGCGACCTTGAGGCCGACCGAATAAGCCTGCCACTTCGGGGAGGTTTGCCGCGCATTGCGCAGCGAAGCCCTTGCGCGCGGCGTGAGCGCCGATGATTCCGGGGGCTGCGAACGTGAAGCGCCGCCAGGGAATCTCTGAGTGGGGCTCGCCCCGCATCGCGGGTGAAATTGATCGTCGCTGCCTTGGGATTATTTCAGTCGCGACGTCATCGCTGGCGTCTCGAGTTCACGGCGCGTGGGTCGTCACTGCGGTATCCCGGTAAGCCACTCCCGCGCGCTGTTCAGAATCGTATTGTGCGAGAGATCCCGCGTTGACGGCAGCGCCATCGGCCTCCGCCAGACGTTTCGCGACTTCGATAAAACAGGCGCGATCAAAGGGCTTTGCGACGTAGACCTGAAAGTCCGCGAAGCGTCGTTTCGCGGACGCTCGCATGGCATCGCCAGATAGGGCTATGGCCGGAGTTGCGGGCATACCGTCATCCTCCATCTTACGAAGTGCGTGCGCGAGATCGTACCCATCCATCCCAGGCGGCATCGACAGGTCGGAGATAATCAGATCAAACGTGTCTCTTCTCAACGTCGCAAGCGCGACCTCACCGGACAGGCATTGAGTGACGACGGCGCCGTTGCGAACGAGAATGGCATTCAGAAGAGTCAGCGAATCCTGATGGTCGTCAACACACAGAATACGTACTCCCGAAAGCGCCCCTACTTGCTGTGCCATCATCCGCCCTCCCGCGTCTTAGCGACGCTGCTCATTCTCCTGACTCATGCGTCGCACCTAATAAGCACGACTTTCCGTAAATACCACCGCGGCACCCGAAGCACGAGCTTCTTGCAAGCCGCGTCACATTCGGCCTCGCAAAGAGGATCTATTCCCACATGAAGCGACGAAGGCTGGGCCGTGCGTCAGGTTGCAACGCCGCTCCTTCCAATCCGAGGTTTCCCCTCAAGGGCACGGCACCAAACCAAGCCCTTCGGCTTCCTCCACCGGGAACGGCAGCCCCGTCGTTGGCGAGTAGCACGCTCCGCGCCAGCTCTCCACGCGCATGCTCGCCGGCAGCTCGGCACCGCCCAGCTTAGCGTCGCTGAAATCGAGGTTGTAACAGACGCTGTCGCAGATGAAGCGCGCATCCGTCAGATTCGCGCCGGCGAACGACGCGCGGTAGACCGCGCGATTGAACCGGAGCCGCGCGCCCGTGAGGTTGGCGCCGGCGAAATCGGCCACGTTGATCTCCGAGGTCGAGTCGAGCGTCGACGTCGTTGGCGAGCGCGACGTGGTTCTCGACGAGCCAGGCCTTCACGTCGGGGGCCGTCGCGGCGCGGAGCGCCGGCGCGCCAAGCTTCTTGCGCAGCCGCCGGCTGATCTAGTCGAGATCCTCGCGGAAAAAGCGGGTCGCGGCGCAAGACGACGTGCTGCCATTCGGCGATCGCGCCGAAGACCGATAGCCGAGGCGTTTCGCCCAAGCGCCGAGCCGCGGCGGACGCCGGAGCAGCAGGTAGTCGCGGAAATCCTCGAATTGGAAGACGGAGACGTTCGTGGTCATGGCGTGGTTATAAGAACCACCATGGGGCGCGGTCAACGCCGATGCGCACGGAGCGCCGAAAAAAGGCGCACAAGTCGTGCGGTGCTATCGCGGCTTAAGGCGTCAGAGAATGCAATTCGTCATCAAATAGTCGCTGGAAGGACCAGGGGTGAACAGGTTTTTCAAGCCGTTGTAACTGTAAACCTGTCCAGACGCCTCGTTGGATGTCCACCACTCTTGGTTTGCTTTGAACTCTGGCGCCAGGAGCGCAAGACCGTTCTCCAGCGCATAGGTGACCTGAATGGCTTCCGGCAGGCGGAAAGGATACTGCGACCCGAGATTGCCGAACTCTGGCCCGGTTGCCGTGTAGCAATATGTGCGAGCCTGGACGTAGTTCATCTTTACGGGTGCCTTGTCGGCCCAGAGAAATCCTGACGAATCGTCGCGCCAAACGGCAGGACCTCCGAGGTGCGTAAGCGCTACCATGCTCCAAGAAGAACCTGGCACCGGCGTCCGCTTGTAGTCGCAGTCGGCAATGCGTTGAGCGATCGAACCTTGGAGGCCGCACGAAGTGTTCGTGACTGATCCCAGTGCGGGCGGCGAGACGGCGGAGCTTCCCGAGCCCATCCATAGGGGTGATTTCAAGATGTCCAGTGTCGGAGCCGCATACCACTGGGGTGTCTGCACGCTTTCTGGCTGTAGGCCGGTTTCCATCGCGTCTTGCTTAAGCCCGGTCTCCATCGCGTCCAGAAAAGAACCGATCGTTGCGGTGCTCGAGCCTTTGAGCTTAATGAGGGTCTTCAGAAAATTTTTCGTCATCGCCCCACCCGCGATGCCGTCCGCGGCCTCTTCGTATGCAGTCGACGCCGAGACGAGCAGAATTTCGCGAGCGACGGCATTGGTACCAGCGCTGTTTTGCAACGCACTCTTGAATAGGCTTCCCTGTTGCCCGCCAAGCCATTGACCGCTGTAGCAGGAGTCGAGCACGACGATTAGGCGAGCCAGCGGTTTCTTGTTCGCCCGCGCCGAGCGTAAGGAGCTCAAGATGTCTTCAGCTGTGAGCTGATGGGCGCTCAAAAACTTGCCGTTGGGCAAAATGGCCCCTTCGGGCGCCAAGGCGCCGTCAAGATTGCCATGACCGGAGTAGTACCAAAAGAGCGTCGCGTCCTCATGCATCGACGCGGCGATGTCCGCTGTCTTCTTCAAGATGCCGCCAACGGTCAATCCTTCCTTCGCATACGTCTTGAAGTGCAGTGCGGGGTCGGAGAACGTAGCGACCATGTGATTGAGGTCGGGCTCTACGCCTTTCAGCTGGATGACGGTACCTTTCGCTGCAGCTCCGAACGCTAGCAACACGTTGCCGGCGGCGGGGTTCGCTGCCAGCTCCTTCACGGAGCTCGCCTCGCCATTTCCTCGGCAAGCCGTCCCAAACGCCAGCAGGAACAAGAGCATCCACGACCGTGACATTCATAGCTCCATCCGGGAGGGGTTGAGGCTATTTCAGCAAGGTTCGTGCCGCGCGCCCGTCGAAGGTGAACCCGCGGATATATCTGGATAATAGTCGGGAAACCCGGGAAAGGGGCGGGCGGCCGGGCTGTCAATTCCTTGAGTTGCGTGTCAACACGGTGCTGAAGGCGGTGGACAGCCCTGTGACGTACCACGGAGACGGCGCCGCGAAGCTCATGCTCCGCGGCGCCGCAAATTTCGGTCGCTCAGATTTTGGAACGGCTCACTCGGCCGCGTCGACGGTCTCTTCGCCGGCGCCGACGGCCTCGTCGGCGGCGATCTTGCCGTCGCCGTCCTTGTCCTTGCCGAAGCTCGACTTGGTCTTCACGTTCTTGCGGATCTGCTGCCAGATCGCCTTGTTGTGCTTGTTGTCGACCAGGATCACGCCGAGCTCCTTGTCGACTTCGGCGGCCGCGAGGTCGACGCCTTCGAACCAGGCATGGAGGTCGAAGACGATGCCGAGCTTGTTTTCGGCGCCCGCGGCGACTGTGGCGCCGGCGTCACCCGCGAGGCGCAGGTTCATCGCGTTGTGGACTTGAACCGAGAACGGCACGAGCTCGTCCCCGACCTTCACGGAGCCTTTGATCGCCAGCGCCTGGCCGAAGAGCGGATCGGTGTCGGCGACGTCGAAGTTCGGACGCAGCTTGAACTCGATGCGACGGTAGCTTCCGTCCTGGAGGTCGACTTTCGGCGCGTCGCCGACGAGCCCGCCAGCAACGAAGTCATAGACGTATGGGCCTGCGAACTTCATCGTGGCGTCGCGACCTTTAGCCTTCGCGGCGCGCTCGTCCGCCTTCTTCTTGAGCTCGTCCTTTTTCGCCGCGAGTTTGCCTTTGCGCTCAGCCATCTTGGCCTCGAGCTTGGCCTTCTTCGCGTCGAGCTTGGCCTTCTGCTCGTCCGTCATGCCCGCCGCATCCGGCTTGCCGGCAGCATCGCCATCGGCGTCTGGCGAGTTCGTGACGCCATCGGGCTTGGCGCCCGCGAGCGCCATCGCCGGAGCTTCCGTCGCCGTAGCGGCCGTAAGCTCGGTCGCTTCGGCGACATCTTCGGCCGCGTCAAGCTTCTCGATCTCTTGATCCTGCGCGGTCGAGTCTTTGGTCGGCTTGATCTTCACGGCAGCTACCGAGGCCTGCGCCCAGTCGACCGTCACGGCGTCGCTGATCGCGATGGACGCAGGAGCCGCAGTCGTCTCCATCACCGCTTGCGGATCAGCGACCTCTTCACCCGCGAGCCACAGCGCAATCGTGCTCGCTGAGCCGAAGTTGAGGCTGGCGGAGGCGACGGCGCCGGTCGAATCGGTCGGCTTGCTTTCATCAACGAAGGTTTGCTCGACGGATTGCGTCGTCTGCGTCTGCGTCTGCGTCTGCGTCTGCGTCTGCGTCGTGGCGTCGACTTTCGTAGTTCCATCGACCGGCTTCGCGGCTTCCTTACCGTCGGGGCCGCCGTCCGTGGGGGCACAGCTGGTCATCGCGGCGAGCGCCAGGCCGAGCGCTATGCGTTGCGTGAGTTTCATGGATATCTCCTTCGTGGGTACAACCGACGGCGTGCCGGCTTGTTGGGTTTCGGGGCGGTGAAGTGAGACTTGAGAATAATTCCGTAACTATTCCTGCTCGAACGCATTTTTGCGAAATGCCAAGCCGTAATGGATTACTCCGCCGTGGCCTGACCTTCGCCAGCGGCCTCGTCAGTCGCGATCTTGCCGTCGCCGTCCGCGTCTTTGCCGAAGCGGCTGGCGGTCTTCATGTTCGAGCGCACCTTCTTCAGCAACGTCTGGTTGTGCTGCACGTCGATCAGCACCTCGCCGCTCGCGGTGTCGATCTCTGCGACGCTGAAGTCGACGCCTTCCAACCATTTCGTAAGGTCGAACGACAGGCCGAGACTCGTGTCGGCCGACGGTACGATGGCCAAGGCTTTCTCGCCCGCCAGGCTGAAGTTCATCGCGTTGCGGATCTCGATCGTGAATGGCACGGCCGCGCCGTCTTTCGTGAAGGTACCCTTCACGATGGCCGCGTTCCCGAACAAGGGGTCGCTCTCGACGACGTCGAAGGTGCGGCGAACCTTGAACTCGATGCGGCGATAGCTGCCGTCCGGAAGCGCGGCGCTCTCGGCGCTACCTTCGAGCTTGCCCGCGAGCGCGTCGAAGACAAACGGGCCGCCGAAGCGGATGGCCGGATCGCGCGCCTTTTCCTTCGCGCGACGATCGGCATCCTTCTTCTTCAGCTCGTCCTTCTTGGCTGCGAGCTTCGCAGTTCGGTCCTCGGTGGACATGTTGGCGGCGCCGTCATTGCCGGCCAGCGCGGCGGCTTCGGTCTCGCCCGTCGCTTCGGCGACGGCGGCATCTTGCGCCTTTTCCTCGGTGGACTCTTGCGCCGCGATGTCTTGGTCTTTCGCCGTCGCTTCCTTCTTCGGCTTGAGCTTCACCATGGCGACGTTGAGCTTCGCCATGGTGATCTCGACGCCGGCTTCCGCTAGCGCCGCGCCGGCAGTCTGGGTGGTGGACGAGAACCCGAGCGCGACATTGCCGGTTGCGCCCGTCGAGTCTTCCGGCTTCGATTCGTCGGTCGTCGTCGTGGTCGAGCCGCCGACGGATGCGACGGTTTGAGAGTCGTCGTCGCCTTCCGCGCCGCTTTCGTCCTTCGTGCCCTGGCCGCAGCCGACTGCGAGCCCCGCGAGAATTAAAGAGAGCGAGATGGTTTGAATGGTTTTCATGGCCTGGTCTCCCTTGCTGTACACAGTTTCACTTTCGGGAACGGCAAGGAAATCTTGAGAATATTTATGTTAATATTGTAAATTCAAAGACTTGAGTCTCTGCATCGCGTACACGAAATTCGCCTTTCCCGTTCATCCTTCGGTCGTTGAAACGTTCGGTGCTGGGGGGCTTATCCCGCCGACCCCTGCAGGATTGAGGGGCGGTCATGTCTCGTAACTCGGAGCTTCCGCAGGTGGTCGACCAACCGATGTACGGCTCGCGAGCCTATGCCGAGTCCGCCGACGGCCTGGCTTGGAGCGCAGTCGAAGGCGGCGGCTACGTGCCGTGCATGTTACCGGCGTGGGCGGAGACGGCCGTAGATGGGATCAGCGTCGTCAAGATCGGCGAGGGCTTGCGACTTGATTTCGTCGGCGGGCCGCACGGGTCGGTGCAAAGGAGCGCTCTTGGTACGACGGAAATAACAAGACAGAGGGTTCCGTCCAAACCTCCGATACTTGGGCGGCTGGCGTCCACGTCGATGCCATGAGTCAGCTCCCTCCCCCAGAGATCATGACGCGCGACAACGGATTTCGAGCTCGCGGATTGGTCCTTCTGCGGGAGGCGGCCTATAATGACCGAACATATGGATCCGCGCCTTGACCGGCGGTTGATCCAGCGGCTTCGTGCTCCGTGTTTGAGTACCCCATCGCGATGAACCTTAAAATTGCGGCATTCTGCTGCTCTCTCGCCGCCGGCGCCGCCGTCTTACTGATCAACCCACTGAATTGGGTGCCGTCAGGGGACGACTTCGCGTACGTCCGCACCGTGAAGCGCCTCCTGGTCACGGGAAGCTACTATCTCGACGACTGGTCTTCCGCGAACATCATCGCGCAGTCCTATCTGGCGGCTTTCTTCGCCAGACTCTTCGGCGAGCACTTCCTAGTGTTTCTGTTCACTTCGCTTTTCATCACCGTCTGCGGGACGATCGGGCTCTATAAGCTAGGGCTCGAGCTGGGGCTCGAGAAGTGGAAGAGCCTGGCGGTGGTGGTCGCCTTTCATTCCTGCCCGCTCGTGCTTCGCATCAATTTCACCTTCTTGAGCGACATGCCGTTCTTCAGCTTCGTCGTTCTGGCGACGCTCTTCTATTCGCGGGGGTTGAGATCGCAAACCGTCCGGCCAATGCTCGTCGGCTCGGTGTTCGCCGCTCTCAGCATCTTGACCCGGCAGAACGGGATGCTGTTGGTCGTCGCGCTATTCTTATCGATGCTGAGCGTCCGCGGTCGGTGGGTGCGGCTCTTCGGCGCGGGAGCGGCGTTGCCGATGTTGGCGGCCGCGCTCGCCTTCCGCCTGCATCGGGATTTTCCGTCTTGGGCGCAGCACTATTCCAGCGCTCGGCTCTTGACCTACTTGAGCAGCGAGCCACACCTCCTGGCAACGAACTTTTTGTGGCGCTCGGCCACGACGCTGCAGTACGCCGCGTTCTGCGGGCTTCCTCTCGTTTTGGTCCTTGTTTTCGAGAGCGCGCGAGAGCTCTTTCGGAAGCGGCACGACCGTTCGATGAGGGCCAGGGAGCTCTTCAAGCTCGGGATCGCGACCGCTCTTTTCGTCAGCGCCTCTTTGCTCGGGTCCGCCTCGCCATCAATTCAATATTACGACAAAGTCGGACAGAGCTCGCTGCTCTTCCCGTCTCTGCGCTGGAACCTTTATTTTCTCTTCGAGTTTGGAACGTATACTCGCGTAGCCTTGACGCTCGCCACCGGCGCGGGGGCAATCATCCTCTTGAAGCTCCTCCTGGCGCCGGGCTTATACCCGACCGACGATCGTCCTGTCGCGCCACCTCGATCCATGGCGTTGCTACTGTGGGTCTCGGGCCTGCTGCTCGGTTTTCAGCTCCTCTTCTTTCAGTTCGGCGACCAGTATTTGATCGCTCTTTTCCCGTGCGGCCTCATCATCCTCGCGCGCGCGATCAAGAGCCGCGGAGAACGCGTGCTCGCTCCGATCCTTGCCTCCGCGATGATCATTGGCCTGGTGGCATCGGCCGGGGTCGGCGCCTCCATTGGTCAGGCGCACGCTCATTGGACGCTTTCCGATCAGGTTCGGAATGAAAGTGGGACAGGCCCGGAAAACGTGGCATCGATTTGGGCGTGGGCTTCCTATCACGGGGCGTTCGACCGCTACATTCGCTCGATTGACTTCGCGCTTCGACCCAATCTCTTCGATTTCGGCGGAGCCTTCTTGGCGGCCGAAAGCCAACGGGCCGAGTACCTGATCACCGAGTACCCGCAACCTAGCCTTGACGAGTCCCAGATCGTCGCGCGAACGAGTTATCTAGATTTGTACCGGCGACCGGTAGAGGTCAGGGCCTATCGCCGCAAGGCGACGCGGCCAGCCGACCGTTAAGTTCTCAATGAGCGAGCTCGAGATGCTGTTGGGCAGTGATTGCCGTCGGCAGATCGTGGATCGCCTCCGCGGCGGCGCGGACCCTCGCCCATTCGGCTTTCGCTGCGTAGCGGTCGCCGCTTCGCTCCAAGGCCACGGCCAGCTGAAATCGTGCGCCATAATGCTTTGGGTTCGCTACGAGAATGCGCGTGAATAAGTAGACTGCTTCGCCCGGCTTCGCCTGCGTGTAGAGGACGTCGAGCGCTTCCGTCATCGCTCCAGGCTCAGACGCAGCGGCATTGGGGGCGTTGGTTTTCCAGGGAACGCAGGCGCAGAGAGCCAAAAAAAAGAACAGGAACTTGACCATCTTTCGGGTTGCCCTTCTCTGCTAAACGTTTGGTCGCGAATGGTTCTTGCCTCCACATTGGCTCGAGATCGCGCGATCGACCATCGACTCGTCAGCTAAGCTTATCGTCGCGTTAGCCAGAAAGATTTACGGCGCCTTAAAGCACGGTGTGGAACCCGCGGAAAAAGCTGCGAAGTCTGGGTTCGCGCTTGCGGGCGAGTTCGGGAACTTCGAGGTGATTTCGGGCGAGTTTGTGTGTGTGGTGGGGGGGGAGGCGGAGCTATGCATTCCACGACCCAGAAACGTTCCGGCCCGCCCTGCCGTTGCCGTCAGACGCCGCCGAAACCGTGGGCGACCCACTGGCCCGCGCTCGTGCTGCTGAGCTTGAAATCTGGTGCAACCCGCCGCTCGGCCAACTTCTCGCCGACGGGCCCCCATGCCGTGAGCATCGCGTGCGGGTCTTCCTCGTCGGTCGCGACGTCGAGATCAATGCGGACCGAAGCGCCTTCCGCGTCGACGACCTGCACGCTGCGGTGACGCTGAGCGTGGGCGTGCGCCTCGTGGCGTGTGATGATGTCCAGCGCGCCCTTCAGCAGCGTCTTGAAATCGGCATAATTCAGCGGCTTGGGGTTCTTCTTGTCGCGCCCCATGACCCACGGACTGGTGAGGACCGACTCGGAGTCGCCGTCTCGCGTCATCGTCACGGCCCAACCCTCGTCATCCTCACTCTTGATGACTCGGGCCGTGAACCCGCTGGCGACCCAAGTGCGCTCGTCGCCTTCGCGCGCGCTTTCATTGTCTGGCTGCTCTTCCATGTTCTTGTTCATGACGCTCCGTTCCCCGCTTAAGACTGAGTAGGGGTATAGCATCGTTGCCTGCGGCAATTCAACGAAGACGCGGGCTAGATAGACCCTGGCGCGAAAGCGCCAGGGTCTATCCCGAGCGGAGCGAGGGATCTCGGCGATTACACCTGCGCCGCCGCTTCCCGGCACCATCATGACAGCTCCCGTCGATCAGGATTGGCGGCGCTGATGAGCGCCTCCTTCTTAGCCCGGCTCAAACCCTTGAGCTGACGTTCGCGTCGTCGCGCGGCGTCCATGTCCGGGAGGCGTTCGAAGTACACGAGTCGGTGGACGTTGTACTTCTTTGTGAAGCC
>JANOTL010000075.1:0-78687 GCA_031416315.1 Pseudomonadota bacterium | reverse complement strand
CAGTGTTGCCGCGTCGCTCTTCATGCGACTTCTTCCGAGCTGCCCCCCATGATGGTGCCGGGAAGCGGCGGCGCAGGTGTAATCGCCGAGATCCCTCGCTCCGCTCGGGATAGACCCTGGCGCGAAAGCGCCAGGGTCTAGTTAGCCACAGAGTCATCCTAACGCCAAGCCCCGCGGCCGTAAAGGCGACGAGCCCTTTCGCGTCGCGATTGTTTTCACGGCTTGTGAAAGACCGACGTGCCGCGGCTCAGCTCGCAGCGAACATCGAGTAGCGCTCGATTTCCTGCGCGCCGTTCTCCAAGGCCAAGACCAACTCGTCGAGCCCGCCCTCTTCCGAGGTCGGCGCCGGCGATCCGGCGCTCGCGACGAGCTCGCGCAGTTTCTCGTTCGCGCGCCGGGCGAGCTCGACGAACTCGCCGCGCATCGCCCGCGGCTTCACGCGCAGCACGGTGTAAAAGCGCTCGGCCGCCCCCGAAAGTCGCTTCACGTCGCGCTCGCCGACCGCGTCCGCGGCCGCGGCGATGCCTTGCATCACGCGGAACAGGTAGCCGAGCTCGAAAGCGCGCTCGCTCTCGTTCATGAGGTTCTTGATCGACGCTTCCGCGAACAAGAGCTGCGGCGTCGCCTCGTTGACGAAATGATCGAGCAGCTTCTGCTTCGGGTCGCGCTCGGGTTGTTGGCCCGCGTTGTCGAAACGCAGCGTCTTCAGGCGGTTGATCTCGTACAGCGCCTTCGTTTCGTCGCTGCCTTGCGGCTTCTTCTTCTCCGGCGATAACTTCTGCGTCTCGAGGCTCACGCGCAGCGCTTCGGTCAGGAGCGTGCCGAGCTCCTCCGGATCGAAGGGTTTCTCGAGATAGTCGAACGCGCCCAGACGCAGGGCTTGAATCGTCGAGTCCTGGCTCGGGTAAGCCGTCACGAAGATGAACGGCTGCATGAAACCTTCCTTGCGCAGCGCTTCCAAGAGGCCGAGGCCGGTGAGGCGTGGCATCATCAGGTCGGAGACGATGACGTCGACGTGGTGCGCGCGCAGGATCTCGAGGGCGCGGTCGCCGTCTTCGGCCTCCAGCACTTTCATGCCGAGCGTGGACGCATAAAGCTCGATAATCTCGCGGATCTCGACTTCGTCGTCGACGACGAGCAAGGTACCACCTGACAGGGTCTCCATCGTCCACTGACCTCCGATAACGATCTCCGCACTGAAACTACCTTCGGCCGCAGCTGCGCAAAGGTTGATGGTGATTCCCAGGCCCCCTACCAGCCTTTACCTGACAGTAAGTAGCTATAAGTACCCGTCTATTCGTGCGTACTGCGCCGGGACGACGGGCGATTCCGGGCGTATTCGCCGCTTGCCAGAACCCGGGGTTCTTAAAGTACCCTAAGCCCCTCTCGCTGACCCTGCCCGAGTCTCAATCCTGGAGGAAGCTTCCCGTGGTTCTAGTCATTTACGCTTGCGCCATTCTCGCGCTCGTCGCTGCGCTGGTTTATGCGCAGCGGGTCCTCTCCATCAAAGTCGAGACGGCCGACCCCGTGCAGACGGCGCGCTTGAAAGAGATCTCCGGCTACATCGCCGACGGCGCCATGGCTTTTCTCGGCCGTGAGTACAAGTACGTGGGGATGTTTGCTCTAGCCTTCGCCGTCCTCATCTTCTTCACGCTGAACGATCCGGCGACCGCGATCAACGACGGCCTCTTCAGCGCCATTGCCTTCCTCGCCGGCGCCTTCGTCTCGAGCTTATGCGCCTTCCTCGGCATGAAGATCGCGACCAAAGGCAACGTCCGCACGACGATCCGCGCGCAGCAGAACATCGCCGAGGCGTTCAAGGTCGCGTTCAACTCCGGCGCGGTCATGGGCTTCGGCCTCGTCGGCTTGGCCGTCCTCTCGCTGATCTCGATCTGCCTGATCTTCGCGCGCTTCGAGGCGAATCCGCACATCGTCATGGATCTCGTCGCCGGCTTCGGCCTCGGCGGCTCGACGGTGGCGCTCTTCGGACGCGTCGGCGGCGGCATCTACACGAAAGCGGCCGACGTCGGCGCCGACCTCGTCGGCAAGGTCGAGGCCGGCATCCCGGAAGACGACCCGCGCAACCCGGCCGTCATCGCGGACAACGTCGGCGACAACGTCGGCGACATCGCCGGCATGGGCGCCGACCTCTTCGGCTCGCTCGCCGAAGGCACCTGCGCCGCCCTCGTCATCGGCTCGACCGCCGCGGCGATCGCTGGCGACCAGACGGCGCTCTATTACCCGATCCTCGTCTCCGCCGTCGGCATCCCGGTCTGCCTGGTCACGACCTTCTTCGCGCGCATCGCCAAGGACGCGACCAAGGTCGAGCCGACCTTGAAGCGCCAGCTGCTCATCTCGACCGTTCTGATGACGATCGCGATGATCGTCGTCACGCAGTTCGCGATGGTCCCCGAGTTCACGATCGGCACGCAGGTGATCACCCGCAACGGCGTGCTCGCCTCGCTCCTCTTCGGTCTTTGGGCCGGCTTGGCGATCGGCTACGTCACCGAGTTCTACACCTCGCATTCTTACAAGCCGGTACGAACGATCGCAAAGGCGTCCGAGACGGGCGCCGCGACCAACATCATCTACGGTCTGTCGGTCGGCTACCGCTCGGTCGTCATCCCCGTGATCGCGCTCGCCGTCACCGTCTGGGTTGCTTGGACCTACGCCGGTATGTACGGCATCGCCATCGCCGCTATCGGCATGATCTCGACCACGGCGATCGGCCTCACGATCGACGCCTACGGTCCCGTCTCGGACAACGCCGGCGGCATCGCCGAGATGTGCGAGCTCGGCCCCGAGATCCGCCGCCGCACCGATATCCTCGACGCGGCCGGCAACACCACCGCCGCCATCGGCAAGGGCTTCGCCATCGGCTCCGCCGTCCTCACGGCCCTCGCGCTCTTCGCGGCCTTCCTGACGCGCGCCGACATCAAGGTGCTCGACCTGCTCTCGCCGATGGTCTTTGCCGGCCTCCTGATCGGCGGCATCCTGCCTTTCCTCTTCACCGCGCAGACCATGCTCGCCGTCGGCGAAGCGGCCAACGCGATGATCGAAGAAGTGCGCCGCCAGTTCCGCACCATCCCGGGAATCCTCGAAGGCACGGCGAAGCCGGACTACAAGACCTGCGTCGCCATCTCGACCGACGCCGCCATCCGCCGCATGGTCGGACCGGGCGTCCTCGTCATCGCGACGCCGCTCGTCGTCGGCGTGCTCTTCGGCGTGCAAGCGCTAGCCGGCGTCCTCGCCGGATCGCTCGTCTGCGGCGTCGTCATGGCCCTTTCCGCCTCCAACTCGGGCGGTGCATGGGACAACGCCAAGAAGTACATCGAGTCGGGCGCGCACGGCGGCAAAGGCTCCGACGCGCACAAAGCCGCCGTCGTCGGCGACACGGTCGGCGACCCTTTCAAGGACACGTCCGGCCCCTCGCTCAACATCCTCATGAAGCTCATGGCCATTTTGAGCCTCGTCTTTGTGCCGTTCATGATCAGCGCCCACCAAGCCATCCTGAACGTTCTCGGGCTGAAATAGCCCTTCGATCGGGCCCGTGCCGTCCTGGCACGGGCCGCTCTTCATCCCCCTGAATCGTTTGGAAATATCGCCCAATCGCTGCGCCCCCCCGGCAGCGGCTCTTTAGCTTTCGCTCAGGTCCTTTTGCCGTCTTACCGATCGTGGAGATGTTGCAGGAGGATTTTCGTATGATGCGTCATAAGACTGCCGCCATTGTCGTCGCGTTCTTGATGGGTACCGCGCTCTCTTGTAGCGACGGCGCCTTCACCGACGCCGGTTCAAAAAAAGCCACGAAGGACGGCGGCAAAGGCAAAGCCGACGCGGCCGACGGGGATGACGACGACGACGACAGCGCGTCGGGTCCCAGTGGCAAGAACAATTCTAAAGGCTCGACCGGATCCCCGGCCGTCACGGGCGCGGGCACGACGGCCACCCCCGACGTCGCCCCAATGGTTCCGACCGGCGAAGGCACGGAGGCGAGCCCGCTCGTCCTACCGGTCGGCACGACGCCGGTCGACCTCACGAAGTACCTCCCCGCGGGCTCGACGATCGGCTCGGCGGAGTCCTCGAACCCTGACGTCGTCACGGTCGGCGGCGACAACGCGCTCACACCGACAGGCAACGGCGACGCGTTGGTGAAGGTGATCCTGGCCGACGGCTCTGGCGTTCTCCTCTACATCAAAGTCATCAACGGCGCCTCGGAAGTCGCGCCGCCGCCGCCCGACAGCGTGCCGGACCTGACGCCGCCCCTCAAAGACTTCACTTCCATGATGATCGCCAACGGCTTCGGCGAAGCCGGCGGCCCGATCGGCGTCGGCATGGACGCCTGGGACCGCGGCCAGTTTACGTACTCCTTCGTGCGCGAGGAAACCGACCGGACCGGCGTGCGCGTCGCGGTCGGCGACTTCGACGGCGACGGCGTCCAGGAATGGGCCGTCGCGGCCGGTGACGGGGGCGGACCGCGCGTCGCCGTCCTGAAGCGGGACGCAGGTGCCACCAATCGCATGTACGCAGACTTTTTCGCGTTCGACAACAACTTCACCGGCGGCGCATTCATCGCGGCCTGCGACGTCAACAAAGACGGCAAGGACGATCTGATCGTCGGCGCCGGCGAAGGCGGCGGACCGCGCGTCAAGATCTACTCGGCAGGCAACCCGGGCGCGCAGCTCTTCGACTTTTTCGTCTTCGACGACGTGGCGCTTCGCCTCGGCGCGATCGTCGGCTGCGGCGACGTCGACGGCGACGGCCACGGTGACGTCATCGCCTCCGTCGGCAAGGGCGGCGGCCCGCACGTGCGCGTCTTCAGCCTCGCCTCCGGCACCCCGGCCCTCATCCGCAACTTCATGGCCAACGGCATCGAGCCCGGCTTCCGCGGCGGTCTCTACGTGGCCGGCGGCGACGTCAACGGCGACGGCTTCTCCGACATCATCGTCGGCGCCGGCGACGGCGGCGGCCCGCGCGTCTCGGTCTACAGCGGCATCGACGGCTCGACGGTCCTGATGAACTTTTTCGCGTACGAAGAATCAAGCCGCTGCGGTGTGCGGGTCGGCGCCTTTTCGAAAACGAAGGACGCCGTCAAGGCTTCGGTCCTGACCGTCGCCGGCAACTGCGGCTCGAACCGCATCTCGGCCTGGGACATCGATAACACCTCGAACGCGTTCTACAACGAGATCAAAGGGCCAACCGACTTCCGCGGCGGCGGCTACATCGCCGGTCGCCCGCGTCGTTAAGCTCGGTCCGCTCGCTAAGGACGAATCGCATGCTCACCACCCGTCACGTTCTCGCGTCACTTACGGCGCTTCTCTTCCTCGTCTCGGCCTGTGGCGGCGCGACCGGCTTGAGCGGTAGCTCCGCAAGCAAGGACAAGGAAAAGGCCAAGAAGAAAGAGACCGTCGCCGACGTCGACGAGCCGGACGAGGAGATCGTGAAGGCCGACGTATCGGCCAACACGACCGGCGCCTCGCAGCCCGCCGAGCCGGTGAAGTTGCCGGAGCCGGTCTTCACCGAGGCCTCGCTGAAGCTGGACACCGAGACCAAATGGCTCGCGTTCCAGGCGTACCGCGCGCTCGTGGACGCCGATCCGCGCACGACCGAGGAGAATGGCTTTCTGAGCGTGATCGCCGATACCGCGGTCTACGCCGACCTGCCGCTGGAAACGGCGATCGAAACCGTGAACCGCTATCCGATGTTTCTCCTCTCCGATCCGGCGAGCTTCCCCTCGGCCGAATCGGCGCAGGCCTCGGCGGACGCGATCAAACGCGACCTGATCGAGAACCCGAAGATGGAAGGCGCCGGCCTTGCGCTCCTGGCCCCCGCGGGCAAGAACCAAAAAGTGTCTTTCGACGAGATCGATGCGAAATTCAACGCCAACAAGAAGAAGGCCGACGACGACCGCAAGCTGAAGGCCGAGGCCGACGGCAAGCTCGCCGAGCTGAAGGCGCAGACGGACGCGCAACTCGCCAAGCAGGCGGCGCTAAAGCAGCAGCTCGCCACCGTCGCCGCGACCGCGGCCGCCGCCAAGAAGGCAACACCCGATCCGGCCGTCATCGATGCCGGCCAAGTGCTCTACATGGGCAGCAACGGCCTAGGTTGGCTGCTCACGGTCGCGAAAAACGAGCTCGCGACCGGCTTCTCGGGCGCGAACGCCATGGGACGCGCGCCGTCCTGTACGCACCCGAACGCCATGCCGATGTTCCGCACCGCGTTCCTCCACGCGGGCGCCGGCTGGGTCTACGATATCTCGCCTCAGGGCGAAGCCGAGACCCGCGCCGCAAACGAGCCGGGTTGGCAGATGCAAGGCCAGGTCTTTTGCGTCTTCCGCGACGCCCAGTCGGGCACCGTCCCGCTCGTTCGTTACTGCAACGCGCAGCGCGGCGGCCGCGTCTATTTCGCCGGGAACGCAGCCCCGCCGAACGACGCGCCCGCGCTGACTTGGGTCGCTTGCGGCACCCACGGCTACATCTATCCTTGAGCAGCTCGCCCTGTCACAAACTCCGGGGAGTGTCTCACGTGCGATCCATCTCAATTGCCTGCCTCGTCCTTTTAGCCGCCGCGGGTTGCGGCGGCGATTCCGGCCTGTCTGGCGCCTCGGGCAAGGCTAAGTCCAAGAAGAAGGACGGCAAGGTCGTCGAGTCCGCCGACGACGATAGCTCGGGCGCGAGCAACGGCGCCGCCAAGAAGAAGAAGAAAAGCTCCGCGGGCGAAGGCGAAGGCGAAGGCGGGATCACCGACGACGAGGTCGGCGACAACACGCCGAAGAATTTCACCGCGTCCGAGTATCGCGAAGACACGGTCCAAAAGTTCATGGCGCTCACTGCCTACAACACCATCCTCGCGGATCCGAACGCCGCGGCTAGCGGCGACCTGGCGAAGAAGCTGAGCTGGATGGCAGACATGCCGCCCTACACGGCGGCGGACGACCTGACCAAGCTCTTCGGCAAGCACTCGCAGCTCGCAGGCAATGCCGCAACGTTCGTCACGGCCGAAATGGCCAAGCACGAGATCGGTCTCATCAACCAGACGATCGCCAACAACGCGATCATCGCCGGCGACGACCCCTTTTCGGCAGGCGCGGGCTTGGCCCTCGCTGACAAGAAGAAGACCTCGCAAAAGGGCGGCATCGGCTTCCTCGTCAAAGAATACGAGGCGAAGGCCGCGACGAAAAAGGCGGAAGAAGCCGAGGCCGTCGTCATTGCGGATCAGCAAGCCGCCGCCACGCAAGCCGCCGCTGACGCGCAAGCCGCAGCCGACAAGGCCGCCGCCGACCTCGCGGCGCAGCAAGCCGCGGCGCAAGCGGCGGCCGATGCGGCTGCCGCAGCCGCCGCCGCCGCTGCAGCGGCAGCCGCGCAAGCTGCGATCGACGCCGAGAACAACCTCCGCAACGCCTCTCAGCCTATTTGGATGGGCAGCGCCGGCAAGGGTTGGATGATGTCAGCCACTCAAGGCGAGCTTTCCGGCAACGGCCTCGCCGGCATCAACATCATCGGCAAGTCGCCGCCGTGCGGCACTCCCGGCACGTTCACGGTCATCCGCTCGCACTTCAATCATGGCGGGACCGGTGTCACTGGCTACGTTTGGGATTTCGCGCAAACCGGGATCAATAACGGCGGGTGGGTCATCGACGGCCCCGCCTTCTGCGTCTTCAGCGATCGCCATCAAAATAGTGTGCCGCTGCAGAAGCTCTGCAACTCCCCCTGGGGCGGCCGCGTCTTTTACGCGCGCAACGACGTGGGCGGCGGACCAAACGACGGGTACTCTTGGTCCGGCTGCGGCATCACGGGCTACGTCTACCCGCCGTGACCCGACCCGGCGATCCACGCCGTCGTCCAAGCATTCTGAAAGTTGAAGCCCCCGGTCACGCCGTCGACGTCCAGGATCTCCCCCGCGAAGAAGAGCCCCGGGACGATCTTGGACTGCATCGTGCGGAAGTCGACCTCCTTCAGGGCGACGCCGCCGGCCGTCACGAACTCTTCTTTGAACTCGCCTTTCCCGTGAATCGCGTAAGCGCCGCGCGTCAGCTCGTCCGCGAGGGCGCGCGCCTCGAGCTTCGTAACGTCCGCGTAAGTCTTCGCGCCGACGGGCGCCGCGATCTTCTCCCAAAAGCGCTTCGGCACGTCGGCGGCCGGATTGCCGGCGACGCCGCGGCGCGCGTGCGTCTCTTTGTAGCGCGCGATACGCTCGAAGGCGGCGTCCGCGTTGACGCCGGGGAGAATTCCGATCCGTAGCGTGCCGCGGTAGCCGCTCGCATGCAGCGCCCGCGCGGCGAAGGCCGAGATCCGTAGGACGGCGGGGCCGCTCAGCCCCCAGTGCGTGATGAGGAGTGGCCCCTCGGCCTCGAAGGTCTCGCTTTCGCCGTCGACCTTCAACGCCAACGTCGCCCTCGGAAAGCTCACGCCCGCGAGCTCAGCCAGACGCGGGTCCTTCACCATGAAGGTGAAGAGCGAGGGAACGAGCGGCACGATCTCGTGGCCGAGCTTGCGCGCCAGCTCGTAGCCGGCCGGGGCGCCGCCCGTCGCGAGCACGAGCTTGTCGAAAAAGACGGCGGCGCCTCCCTGAAGGGACAGGGTGAATCCGTTGTTCTCGCGCGCGATCGCGCGCACGATGGCCCCCAGCCGCAGCTCGACCTGGAGGCGCTTCAGCTCGCCGAGGAGACAGGCCGCGACCGTCTCCGAAGAGTCCGTCGTCGGAAACATGCGTCCATCCGCCTCGACCTTGAGCGGCACGCCTCGCTCCTCGAACCAGCGCACCGTGTCCTGCGGCTGAAAGCGATGAAAAGCCTGCAGGAGCTCGCGCGAGCCGCGCGGGTAGTTGCGCACCAGCTCCTTCGGCTCGAAGCAGTGATGGGTGACGTTGCACCGGCCGCCGCCTGAGATGCGCAACTTCGTCAGCGGCCTTCGCGTGCCCTCGAGCACGACGACACGGGCGCCTGGATGCGTCGAGGCGCAGCGGATCGCGGCGAAGATGCCCGCCGCGCCGCCGCCGAGGATGGCGACGTTCACGTCGGCAAGGGTCCGAGTTCGGGCATGCGGCCGCTGGCGACGAGCTCGCGCTCGACTCTGCGGCGTACGGATTGGTGCAGGTTCAGGCGGTCGAAGAGCAGCTCGCGATCCTCGGCGCTCACCGCTGCCAGGAGGTGCATGGCGCGCTCCAGCGGCATGCCCGCGATCTCCAGCACCAGGGCCTCGAGCTCGGGGCGCAGGTTGCGCTCGGCTTGGGCCCGGATCTCACCCGCGACGTCCGCCGGACCCTCGTTCAACATCACGTCGGGCAAGGGCTTAAAGGTCGTCTGCGCCGAGCCGTGGACGGAGGGCTCGCCGCCGGCAAAGACGTGCGGCGCCGCGTCCCCGACGGGACCTTTGGCGGGCGGCCGGCTCGGGCGGCGAAACGCCCGACGGCTGAGGGAAAAGGCCAGGACCATTAAGGCCACGGCCGCCAAGACCAGGGCGGTAAAGGTGAGCACGGGCTTCAACCCAAACCGCGTCACGCCGCCGTTCGCCAGCGGCGCCGCGATCTGGAACTTCAGGGTCGCGGGCACTCGCAGATCCGCCTCGTCCGCCGTCGCGCCGAAGCGGTAGCCGCGCCCTTCCATCTCGTGCGACAGGAAATTGCGCGCACCAAGGAGCACGTTCGCGGGGTGGTCGGTCGTCATCGCGACCTCGATCGTCAGCCCTTTGAGGCGGGGCGCCTCCGCCACCGTGTCGATGTCCGCGCGAGTGACGACGCTCATCGGCTCGGGGACGGCGAGCTTGGCCTCGGAGAAATAGCGAGCCAAGGTGGCGCGGACCAGCTCGGTCGTCTCGGCGTCGACCGCCGGATCGGGAGCGGCGCCGATGAGGGCCATCGCCAGAAGGATCGTGGAAAAAAATTTCAAGCCTGGCTCCTGTAACCCTTGGGAGGCATGGGTTTGGCCACAGTGCTAAAATAGCCTCGCCCCGTCAAGCGCCTTAGATTCCCGTTGAGGATTCAATGGTTAAGATGATCGATCTGAAGAAGCTGCCCTACCCCGTCACGGGCAATTTCGAGACCTACTTGAACGCCTTCGGCCGCATGACGCCGCTGCCGGTGACGTACTCCGACCTCCTCCGGTACTCGGCCGCTGTCGCCCTCTACGACAAGAACGGCGAGGACACGCTCTGGTCGACCGTGAGCTACGACCCTTCCGACCGGCGCGAGGTCATGGCGGGGCTCGTTCAGACCTACGCCATCCTGCGCTCCGAGGGCGACGGCTCCGTCATGGAGCACCTCGAGGTCGACCGCATCGACCTTTGCATGTACGGCAACTCGAAGCCCTTCCGGGTCCGCATCGTCAACACGCTCAACGACAACTTCGACTACTTCTACGTGAAGCTCGCCGACGCCTCGCGAGTCTACGGTCTGGAGCTCGAGCAAGTCCTGTCGCCCAACGACATCACCTTCTTCGTCGACCGGAATACGCTGATCGAGGAGCACATCTTCGGCATTCCCGGCGATCTCTTCATCGGCCACTACATGCAGTCGAACTTGAACGAGGTGCGGCTGGCGAAGGAGTTCGTGAAGTTCAACGAGCGCTGCTTCCTTCGGCTTCTCGGCGACATGCATTCCGCGAACTTCGTCGTCGACATCACCGTCGACTTCGAAGAGAACAGCTACCGCATCCGCGCCATCGACTTCGACCAGCAAAGCTACGAGCCGCGTCGCCACGTCTACCTGCCGCAGTACTACAAAGAGAACAATCCGATCATCAACCTCGGCATGAAGCACCTCACGCCGGAGTCCGTGCGCCAATATCAGACCGAGGAGCGGACTTTGATCAAGAAACGGATGAAGTCCTCCGACTTTCGACTGAAGGCGCTCCTGTCCGCGATGGAGCACGACCCGGTCGCGCCCCAGGAGCACGTCGTCCAGCTGCGAGAGGAGCTCGCCGAGCACCACCGCCAGACGAGCTTCCTGGAGTGCGCTTCCATGGGCAGTTTGGTCCGGGAGAACCTCGCCATGCTGTGGAAAGCCAAGGAAATTCAGCTATAAATTCTTATGCTTACGGCAATCAGTCAAGTCCCTCGTCAAACGACCGCTATTGGTCTTTGCCTGCTACGGATCGCATGATCAGCAGCTCCGGCAACCTAGAGGGGGACATCATGGACATTCGCGCGATTCTTTCGGCCGCCTGTTTTCCGGTGCTGCTGTTCTCGGGCACTCTCGTTTACAACTCCTGCGCCACCCACGACTCGGCCGAGGTGAAGCCGAAGACCGAAAAGGCGGCGCCGACGAAAGTCGCGGCCTCGAGTCCGGGCGCTCAAAGCGTCGTCGATAAGAGCGCGACGCTCGAGCCGTCGAAGAAGACCGCAGCCAAGCCGCTGACGCCCGCCAAGCCGCGCGTCCTGCCGCCGCCGCCGAAGCTCAACGCCCAGACGAAGGTCACTGGCAAGGCGCCCGCCTCGCCGAACGTGAAGACCGAGGTCAAGGTCGTCAAGCTCGAGGAGAAGAAGGCCGCGGTGGGGCCCGTCGCCGTCGCCTTAAAGACCGAGAAGGTCGAGAAGGCGGAGAAGGTGACGCGCTTCGTCGCCGTCAACGTGCTGAACGTCCGCTCGAAGCCCAGCACCAGTGACAGCGCGATCGTCGGCAAGCTCGTCAAAGGCAGCCAACTTCCCGTAGAGATCAAAGGGGAATGGGCGCGTGTCGGTGATGCGCAGTGGGTGCAGACGAAGTTTTTGAGCCCGAATCCGGGTCGCGCGATGGCGGCCAAGTAAGTCGGTTTCCTCCGCTGGCTTTTCGGCCCTAGAGGTATGTCTCTCGCTTGCCGGAGCCCCGGAGTTCGCCTCATCCCTGAAAGGGGATGAGGCTTCCTTTTTTTTGGGCGGGTGGTCTTGCGCTACCACCGCAAAAGATCAAACCCCAAAAAGTAGACCTCCTCAGCCGGCGCCGCCTGCACCTCCTGCTCGATGTCCTTCAAGAAATCGAGGAAACGCGCCTGCACCCGCTGCCGCGTGGCCTCGTCCGCGGAGAAGAGGACCGAGAACGAATACCCGTTCTTGCCCTGCGTTCGATCGGCGCGGTCGAGCGCGCGCAGCCGCAGGAGCTTGCGATAGGGCCGAAAGACCGGCGACTCCGGAGATAAGTGCACCGAAGGCTGCATCACCGCGTAACGCCCGTCGCGGATCGTGATCAAGCCGAGTCCCGCGAGCTTCGCCAAGGCCCGCGTCAGCTCGTCGTCGGAGTAGCCGAGCACAGTGCGGAGCTTCGACGCGTCGCGCGCATAGCGCTCGATCGTCAGATACATGTGAATGAGCTGAAGATCCGGGTCGAGGTAGTAGCTCGCCAACTCCGGCGCATCGGCAGCCACGGTCTGCGCCGCGAGGTGCGACTCCGACATCAAGTGGCGTCGCCGCACCTGCGCGATCTCACGCTCAAGGCCTTCCTTCTTGCGCACGACGACGCTCCGGTCGCGCGCGTGCAGAAGCTGCGTGAACCGCCTTTCTTCCGCCGTCAGGCCGAGATACTCCACGGCGAGGAAGACCTGGTCGTCGTTTAGGTGCGCGTCGCCGTTGAAAACGCGGGACAAGTAGGTCTTCTGCACGCGACAGGCCGTCGCCATCGCCTGGAAGGTGTAGCCGCTGCCGACGGTGGCCTTGCGCTCGAGGAGCGTGACCTTCAGCAAGTCCTTGTAGTCGTCGTGCTCATACGTAGTTTTTGCGGCCATCCGGCATTCTACCGTGTTCACTCGCAGTGAACCAATCGGCCTTCGATGCATGACAAATTAATTTACCCGCGCGCCGTGACGCCGATAGGATGGGAGTACGGCAAATCAGCTACCGCAAACGCTCTGGGCGACTTTGCTCATCCCGAAACGGAGACGCTTTATGCAACGTCTTACGCTCCTTGCGTCCCTCTGCCTCTGCGCAGCCCTCGCGGCCCTCGTGGCCTTCGTCCTGGCCGCGGCCATGACGCCCAAGGCCTACGCCGGCGGCTGGACCAGCGGCGGCGGCGAGCTCCTCGAGTCCGCCTCCAACCCCTGGTTCATCCAAGCCGGAGGCACGACGCCGGCGGGCGAGAAGAAGATCATCTTCTACTGCCTCGAGATCGACGAGGAGAACTTCGGCGTCACGCGCCGGGACGCGCTGCACGCCATCGACGCGGCGTTCACCTTCTGGCTCGACGAATTCACGGCCGCCGAGATCCCCGACAACCCGTACGGCGGCAACCGCGTCCACGTCGCCCGCGAGAGCTTCTTCCCGAAGCCGTCTTGCGCGCCCGACGTCGCGCTCCGCTTTCAGTTCGGCGTCCTCGACGACGAGCAGATGCTCGAGTTCGAGCGCCACGGCCAGGAACCGAAGAAGCTCGTCGCCGTCGCCGTACGCCGCGAATACGATGAAGAGACGTTGCAGACGAAGCATGGTTTCGTTTACATCTCGCCGCCGAAGGGCCCTTTGGCGATGATCGCTCGCGACCTCGCTCAGGATCCTTGGCGCGCAGACTCGCACATCCGCCTGGCCCTGATTCTCCGCCACGAGCTCGGCCATGTCTTCGGCCTCTCCCACGAAGGCACGCACCGCCGCGTGATGGGCGCCGGTTTCCCCGAGAATCTGGTGAGCGTCAAGGCCGCGCTCTACTACCCGATGCTGGACAGCGTCTTCAAAGTGCCGCTGGGCGTCGCGCTGGGCGGACAGTGTTACTCGGGGACCAACACGATGCCGGCGACGCTCCGCGACTTCTTCTCGGTGCCACCCGATCTCGAATGTCTGGCGATCCAGATGCAGAGGGACCGTCTCGAGATCGTCGGCTGGAACACGGAGGACTGGGATCGCAAGATCGTCGTCGGCATAGCCCCCCTCGCCACGCCGGTCGTGACGCACAAAACCCCGCTCGTACGCCTGTGGCTTCCCGACGCGCAAAAGGTCTACACCAAGATCCCCGACTTCCTCGGCAAGATCCTCTCCGGCCCCACCGTCGTCAAAGCACAACGCACCGGTACCTTCGTCCCGACGCAAGGCAACGCCGGCGGCACGCACCCGCGGCGTGAGATTAGCGTCGACATTGCGCCGGAGCGCGTCCAGGTGAACGGCGTCGTCGACGGCAAGATCCAGCTCAACGTGCTCTCCTACCCTGCTTACTACTGAAACGGGTCCGATCCCCGGTAACCATTTTTCTGGAGGCTCTCGCATGCGTACCGTTCTTTCATCCCTCGCCCTCGTCCTGGCCCTCGTCTCCGCTCCCGCCGCCATGGCGAAGGGCAAAGCTCCCGCCGGCATGCCGAAAGGCCTGCGCGCGCTCCTCGCCAACGCGGCCAAGACCGCCGTGAAGGGCAAACCCCAGCCCAAAGGGGCCCCCGCCGAATGCGTCGACCTCGCCGGCAGCTGGAAGGGCAGCTGCACCGACAGCGACGGCGAGACCTACGACGACGAGCTCGTGATCGAGCAAGATGAGTGTCAGTCAATGACCTTCAGCGGCTTCGGCATCAACATCGGCGGCGCGATGCAGCTGAGCGGCATCGGCGAGGGCTTCAACTATTTCCTCACCATGTTCCCGCGCTGGAACGCCAGCCGCAACGTGCTGCGCTTGCACGACAACGTCTCCTTCATGGGTGGCAACGACGAATGGTTCGTCCTCGGCCGCGGCACGACGGAGTACTCGCTCCTCGAAGGCAAGCTGATCGGCAAATCCCACAGCACCTCCGAAACCGTCGGCGGCGGCGGCGGCACGTACGAGTACTGGGACGAATGCACGTACACGAAGTAATCGCCGTTCGCTTTGCGCCCTTTGCGCCCTTCGCGGTTTATAAATTTTCGAGCCGGCGCCCTTCCAAGGGCGCCGGCTTTCGTTTACCCTTCCAACAAATCTCCAGGAGTTCCAAAATGCTTCGTCGCGCGGCCCTCGCCTTCGCCCTGATCGCATCTTTTGCGTCCTTCGCCTACGCCGACGGCGGCGACGACCGCGATCCGGAGCTCACGCCGGGCGACCTCTGCACCCCGGCCGACGCCGACTTCGACGAGCGCCGCTACGAGGAGCAAATCCCACACTGCCGCCGCAACGTCACCCGCTCCGACAAAGTCCGCATCGGCGCAGCCTACGGCTTGGACCCGTCAGTCTTCGCGCAATATCAGTTCGACCACTTCATCCCGCTCTCCCTCGGCGGCAGCAACGACGACGAGAACGTCTGGCCGCTCCTCGTAGCCCACGCGCGTCGCAAAGCGCAGCTGGAGCAGGACCTCTTCAACCAGCTGAGCCGCGGCGACATCACCCAGGCCGAGGCCATCGACGAGATTCGCGCCTGGCGTTGAGCGGGCGGATCGGAAGAGCCGGTAAGGCGCTGATTCTATAAAATTCTATTGAAATCTCATAGAATCTTTTATAATTCTTTGATATCTTCGGGAGCCTGCTGACGCTACCCGGAGGTTCGATGCTTCACCCCGCCATCCGGAATCGGCTCGCCGCCACGCTCTGCGCCATCTTCCCGCTCGCGACTCTCGTCGTGCACGCAATGATCGCGAGCGTCGCGGCCGCGTCGGTTTCCCCGAAAGGCGAGCCGCGCGTCGAGATCGTCACGGCGGAAGACGCCGCCGCCACCGCCCAGCTCGACTACGAGATCGGTGCGTTAACGACGACGCTGGCGGGAGTCGCGCCGCAGGTTCTGCCATTCTCGTCCGACACCTTCGGTGACTGCCCGAGCGCTACGTCTCCGGCCGCCCGCATCGCTTGCCTCAGTCAGGCCGTGGCGCAGCTCCAGGCTCTTTCGACCGAGGCGAAGCTCGCCTCCGTGGGCGCCGATCCGCAGTTCATTCCGCCGGTCTACGGCATCATCACGAGCGGCTTCGGCTATCGCAAGCCGCCGGTCGGCAACCGCAAGAAGGCCAAGGCCGTCATGCACGAGGGGCTGGACCTCGCGGCGCCCCGCGACGCCCTCTTCGTCGCGCCCGCCGACGGCACGATCGTCGCGCTCGAGCGCAAGACCGGCTACGGCGCCCTTCTGACCGTCGCGCACGCGAACGGCTTCGAGACCCGGTTCGCCCATGCCGGCGCCATCTTCGTCCAAGCGGGCGACCGCGTGCGCCGCGGCCAAGCCCTGGGGGTCGTCGGCGTCAGCGGCTCGACGACAGGTCCGCACGTGCACTACGAGATGCGCCTCGACGGCAAGCTGATCGACCCGAGGCCCTACGTCGACTTGCCGACGGTGAAGGATCTGATGCGGATCGCGCACCACTAAGCCATCCGCGCTCGCGCTCGCGCTCGCGCTCGTAAACGTGATCGTCTACTCGACGATCACGATCACGATCACGATCGCGAGCGCGGAATTCAGGGGGCGCCAGCGACGCCGTCGTACGTGGCGATGATCTCGGGCCCTGCGCCGATCTTGACCGTGATGTTGCGCGAGAAGTCGATCGCGAGGAGGTTCGCGCCCTGGCCTGCGTCGATGATGACGTTGTAAATCTGGCCGCGATAGAGCGTCGAGCCGGTGAGAAACTGCGTGGTGAACTCCACTGACAGCGCCTGCGAGCAGATGCCGGCATCGCAGGTCTTGGCGCCGACGGTGAAGATGTAATCGGCGAAATCTTCCGAGACGGTTTTCGCCTTCGCTTCGGCCACGATCTCGGTCGGGCTCAGGTTATGCACCAGATAATCGGCTTTGATGCGCCCGCGCTCGCCCGCGTTCTGCGCCTCGACGAGGATCGTTTGGCCGGTGAGCTTCATCTCGAAGTTCACCGCCTTCACCTCGACGAAACACGTCGCGCCCGCGTCGTTGGTGGCGGAGAAGCGGATCTTCTCGTTCGCGGCGACGTTCAAGGTCGACGGTTGGAAGTCGATCACCGTCGGCGACTCGGCGACGAGGTTGCCGTTGGCGAAGGCTAAGTCCTCGAAATGGAAATTGGCGACCGGCGCGTCGCCCGTGGCCGAGAGCGTCAGCTTCACGACGTCGGGGCGGCCTTTGCGCACGATTGTCGGCAGCGCGGTCATGGCGCAGCCGCCGGAAAGCGGCGCGCCGCCGATGGTGCCGTCGGCTTGTACGCCGAGCCCGGCGGCGACGAAGCAGCCCGAGAGCGGATCGGTGGTCGCCAAGCAGGCCCCCAGCGCGCTGCCCTCGCCCAAGCCTGGAAGCTTGGAGACCAGGGGCGCGACCAGCGCGACCGGCGCCTCGACGCCGAAGACGGTCACGGCGACGTTCATCGACAAGCCGGCGACGACGCTACGTTTCGCGGTGAACTCGACGCGGTCGGCGTTCTGGCCGACCTCGATGACGACGCCGGTCGCGGTCGCGGGAACGCTCCAGGCAAAGGTCGCGCCCGCCGGCACTTCGCCGGCGACGTAGCAGGCGGCGCGCACGTCGTCCGCGGCCGAGACCTTGCTCCAGCTGCAATCGACGGTCAGGTTCGTGCCAGAGACGGCGATGGGCTCGCCCGCCGGCACGAAAGTGTCTTCGGGGGCGGCCGGCTTCGGCGTCACGGCCTCAACCGGCAGCTCGGCGCCCTTCGTCGGGTCCGCCGCCTTGCCTTTCGAGCCGCCGCTCTTGACGTCGGTCTTACTGGCGCAGCCAGCGGCCAGTAAACAAAGAATCAAGAGTGCCGAACGCATGGGAACCTCGTTTATCCGAGAGACTCCCTCTTGATCGGCACGCCAAGCCCCCGGCTTGAGCCCCGATGCCGTCTAGAAATCCCTTAACTTCCGCAGACTTCGCGCTGCGTTTGCTCGTATTGGGCAATCCGCTCCTTGTAGTACTCCTGGTCGAAGTCGTTCTCGACCTCGATCGGCTGCGAAGCGTCGATGTTGATCGTCGTGCCGCCCTTCTTGCTGTTGTTGCCGTTCGAGTACTGGTTGTTGTTACGCTGGATCGACTTCGACTTCTGGCGCACGTTGAACTTGAAGTCTTTGCCGTCGAGCTTCACGACCGTGATGCGGCGCAGGTTCCGGTCGCCGCCGTAGCCGGCGTATTGCTTGTAGTCGGTGGTGAGGTCCGAGTCCGACTCGTTCTTGATCTCGTAGCCCGCGAGCAAGAGGTTCTTGCGGATCTTTTTCAAATCGTTGTTCTTGCAGGTTGTCAGACGAGTGACCTCGTTCGACTCCAGCGCGTGCAGACAACCCGTGACCAATGCAGCGGCCCCGATCGTCAACGACAACATCTTCATCAGCTTCTTCATACGACTCCCTCTGCTCTGAGGCGCGCGATGGCGCCGGATTCAAGTCCCAAGATCCCCGACAAGACCTCGTCGGTATGCTCGCCACGCGCCGGCGGCGGCGCGGGGTCGAGCGACTCGACGAGAGGTGAACGCACCAATGCTACCTCGGACCCGTCGGCACGGCGCGCGAAGATGCGAAAATTCCGCTCGGTGGCGAGGTCTGAGGCGAAGAGCTCGGGCAGGGTCCAGACGGGGCCGTTGGGGACGCCCGCGGCGTCGAGGGCCTGGCGCCAGGCGGCGGTGGAAGCCAGGCGCATCACGCCTGCGATTTGCGGGACGAGTTCGTCCCGAAAGCGAACGCGGTCCTGGTTTCTAGCGTAGCGAATGTCATGCAATTTGACCGCAAAGGGCGCGAAGGGCGCAAAGGAGGTTCTTTCCACCCCCTTCGCGTCCTTCGCGCCCTTTGCGGTTAAAATGCCTTCCGGCCCCGCCACCACGCCACAAAACTCCCGCCACTGCCGATCATTCCCCACCGCCAAGATCAACCACCCATCCGCCGTCTCGAACATCTCGTACGGCACGATCTGCAGATGCGCATTGCCCACCCGCGCCGGCGCCTTTCCCGTCGTCAGATGCGCCTGCGCGACGTTCGCCATCGTCGCGACCGCGCAGTCGACGAGCGCAAGCTCGACGACTAAGCCCTGGCCCGACCGGTCGCGCTCGCGCAATGCGGCCAAGGCCGCGATCGCCGCGTAGTGTCCGGTCACAAGGTCTGCGATCGCGACGCCGAATTTGTGGGGCCTTCCGTCCTTCGGCCCGGTCGCGGCCATCATCCCGCTGATGCCCTGGACCGCGAAATCGTAGCCGGGCTTCGCGCCCCAAGCCGGTCCGCTCCCGTAACCAGAGAGCGTCACGATCACCGCCTTCGGGTTCGCCGCCAAGAGCGCCTCCGGCGTGGCCCCGAGCCCCGCCGCCGAAGCCGCGCGGAAGTTGAGCAGAACGATGTCGCACTTCGCCGCCAAGGCGTGCAGAAGCTCCCGCCCGCGCGGGGTCTTCAAATTTAGAGTCACGCCCTTCTTGCCGCGGTTGCACGACGCGAAGTAGGCGCTCGTGCCGTCTTCCCCAAACGGCGGGCCCCAGCCGCGCGTCTCGTCGCCCTCGCTCGTGTCCTCGATCTTTAGGACCTCGGCGCCGAGGTCGGCAAGAATCTGGCCGGCGAATGGGCCGGCCAGGACTCGCGACGCATCGAGCACTCGGATTCCGGCGAGGCTTTGCCCGAGCATCAGCGCGGCGCCGAGGGCGGGCGAGCCACCGCCTCGAGCACTCCGAGGATCTTCTCCGCCGCATCTCGCCCGTCGAAGCTCTGCTGCTTCGCCATGATCCCCTCACGTCCCGCCTCGAGCTCGCCCATTTTCATCGCGAGGCTCGCCGCCGTCAGCTCCGTCTCGCGCAAGACCTCGGCCCAGCCGCTCTTCACGAACGAGGCGGCGTTCACCACCTGGTCCCCGCGGCTGCCGATCTCGAGCGGAATCAAAAGCATGGGCTTGCGCAGCGCCAGGAACTCGAAGATCGAGTTCGCTCCCGCGCGGCTCAGGACGAGATCGCTTGCTGCGTATAAGTCAGGTAGCTCCGCCGTGACGAACTCGAACCCGCGGTACCGCGGATGCGCATACGCAAGTGTCTTCCCTTTGCCCGTGAGGTGAATCACCCGCGCCGTCTTGGCCAGCTCGGGGAGGATCGCGAGCAAGGCGTCGTTCAAGCGCTGCGAGCCCTGGCTCCCACCCATCACGAGCCAGGTCGGCAAGGGCTCGCTCGGGTCGAAGCCGCAAAGCGCGAGCCCCTTGGCGCGGTCTCCTGCGAACAGCTCCGCCCGCACCGGCGTCCCCACCCGTTCCGCGTTGGCGGGAAGGTACTTCGCCGTCTCCGCAAAGGTGAACACGATCTTCTTCGCCAAGGGCGCGATCAGCTTCGTCGCGAGCCCCGGCGTGACGTCGCTCTCGTGCGACACGACCGGGATGCGCAAAAGCCACGCCGCCCAAGCGACCGGCACCGACACGAAGCCGCCCTTGCTGAACACGACGCTGGGCCGCCGCGCGATCAGGATCAGGAGCGCCTGCACGAGCCCGAAGGCGATCTTAAACAAGTCGACCAGGTTCTTGAGCGAAAGGTAGCGCCGTAGCTTCCCCGTCGCGATCGTCTTGAAGGCGATTCCTTGCGCCTCGACCAACGGCTTCTCCAGGCCCGCGCCGCCGACGTAGAACATACCCCAGCCACGCGCCTTCATCCCGGGGACGAGCGCGAAGTGAGGCGTGACGTGTCCCGCCGTGCCGCCGCCGGTCAGGCAGACGTCGATCTCAGGCATAGTGGCAGGCGGCCAGGTGCGGCCTTTTCTCGGTCCCGACGTTGCGCGTCGCGGGCGCCTCGACCTTGCATTTCTCGGTCGCCATCGGGCAACGGGGGTGGAAGTAGCAGCCCGAGGGTGGATTGATCGGGCTCGGCACGTCGCCCTTGAGGATCTGCCGATCCTTTTTGTAGTCGACGTCCGGGATCGGGATCGCAGAGATCAGCGCGCGCGTATACGGATGCTTCGGTCCTTTGTAGAGATCGTCGCCGTAGGCGTACTCGACGATCTTACCCAGGTACATCACGGCGACGACGTCGGAGATGTGCTCGATCACGGCCAGGTCGTGCGCGACGAAGACGTACGAGAGATTGAACTTCTTCCGCAGGTCGACGAGCAGGTTCAAGATTTGCGACTGGATCGACACGTCGAGCGCCGACACCGGCTCGTCGGCGACGACGAGCTTCGGGTTCAAGGCGATGGCGCGCGCGATGCCGATGCGCTGGCGCTGGCCGCCGGAGAACTCGTGCGGGTAGCGGCCGTCGGCCTCGGAGGGCAAGCCCACGGTCTCGAGGAGCTTTTTGACCTTGCCCTCGATCTCGGACTTGGTGCCGAGCTTGTGGATGGCGAAGGGCTCAGCGAGGATGGCGCCGATGGTCATGCGCGGGTTGAGCGACGAGAACGGGTCTTGGAAGATGATCTGCATGTCGCGGCGTTTCGCGCGAAGCTCTTGGGTCGAGAGCTTGAGCAGGTCGACGCCGTCGAACTCGATCGAGCCCGAGGTCGGCTCGTAGAGGCGCAGCAAAGTGCGGCCGAGCGTCGACTTGCCGCAGCCAGATTCGCCGACGAGGCCGAGCGTCTCGCCCTTGCGCAGAGTGAACGAGACATCGTCGACGGCGTGCACGTTGGCGACGGTGCGGCCGAGGATCCCGCCCTTGATCGGGAAGAACTTCTTCAGATTTTTGACGGTGAGCAGCGCGGTCATGGATCCTCAGGCGTTGAGCCAGCACGCCGACTTGTGGCCGGGGCTCGTCTCTTTCAGAGGCGGCTCCTGCTGGCGACACTTGTCGTGGACGTGCGGGCAGCGCGATTGGAAGCGGCAGCCCTTGGGCAAATTGGCGAGGCTCGGGACGGTGCCCTCGATCGTCGGCAGGACATCGACCTTCACGCCCAGACGGGGGATCGACTTCATCAGACCGACGGTGTACGGATGGCGCGGCTCGCGGAAGATCTCGCGAACCGGACCTTCCTCCGCGACGCGGCCGGCGTACATGACGATCACGTAGCTGCACACCTCGGCCACCACGCCCAAGTCGTGCGTGATCATCAGGATCGCCATGTCGAGCTCCTTTTGGAGCGCGGCCATGAGGTCCAGAATCTGCGCTTGGATCGTCACATCGAGCGCGGTCGTGGGCTCGTCGGCGATCAGGAGCTGGGGGCGGCAGCCGAGGGCCATCGCGATCATCACGCGCTGGCGCATGCCGCCGGAGAGTTGATGCGGGTACTCGTCGACGCGCGCTTCCGGCGCCGGGATCTTGACCAGGCGCAGCATCTCGATCGACTTCTGCCGCGCTTCGGCCTTCGAGGCCTTCTGGTGAATGCGGAAGACTTCCGAGATCTGGTTGCCGATGGTGAACACCGGGTTCAAGCTCGTCATCGGCTCCTGGAAGATCATCGAGATCTTGTTGCCCCGGATGCCGCGCATGCCGGCTTCGTCGAGGTCCAAGAGGTTCTTGCCCTCGAAGAGGATCTTGCTCGACGACTCGATGAAGCCCGGCGGCTGCTGGATCAGGCGCAGGATCGACAGCGAGGTGACGCTCTTGCCGCAGCCCGACTCGCCGACGAGGCCGACGGTCTGGCCCTTGCCGATCGAGAAGCTGACGTCGTCGACGGCACGCAGGACGCCACGCTCGGTCTTGAACGCGGTGACGAGGTTCTGCACCTGCAGCAGCGGTGGCTGAGTGGTCATGGTCTGTCTTGGTGGAAGAGGCTGGGCAGTTGCTCAGCGAGAGGGAATAACTCGTCGATCGCTCCCACGATATCTCCTCGCTCGCTGACGCTCAAGGTCAATTCGCGCTTAAGCTCTTGTTTTAGCTGGCGGGTCCGCTCGTGCTGGGTCGGGTCGGCGAAGACGAGATCGTAGGCGCCGTCCTCGGTTTTCAGCACCAGGCACTCCCACTGGCGCGCGCGGCGAAAGCCAATGATCTTCAAGCATTCTTCGTCCACGGTCAGCGTCGGGACGTGAAAGAGGCGATGGATGCCCAGCCCCTTCGCCAGCGCGTCGGCCAAGTCGGCCTCGGAGACCGCGCGGGTCATGAGGAGCGCATGGAAATGCGAGAGCTCCCAGCGCTTGGCGAAGCGCGCGACAGCGCTGCGGACGTTGGGCGTCAAATAGCTGCCCTTCGCCAGGAGGTCCAGGATCTCGGTGCTGCCTTCAGGCGCCGTCATCGGCGGCCACCCATTTGAACGTGAAGCTCTCGATGCCGGTGAGCGCCGCGTGGCGTTTCTGTCCCGACGCGCCCGATCGACACCAGTTCAGCTTCTGCTTGAAGAGGACGTAGTTCTTCCACGTGATGCGCGTGCAGGAAGAGTCCGCCTTGTCGGTGTCCCTCACCGTCATACGGATCTCCCGGCGGCCGTCGGCCATCTCGACCGTCAGCTTCTTCCCTTCGTTCTCGACGTCGTACGCCAGCCTCATCCAGCTGCGGGGCAGACGGAAGCCGAGCACGCATGGGACCTCGGAGGCCTTGATGCCGACCGGATCGCCGTCGACCTCCAAAAAGCCCTCGGCATCGATCGTCAGCTTGGGAAAGCGCTGCACGCCCTTGCCGGTGAAGTTGAGCCTCGCGCCCGACTTCTCCAGCGAGACCATGGTGATGCCGGCCGCGTTGGTGACCTCGAGAGCCCAGTCGCCGTCGTCCTTGGCCTTCCACTGCACTTCGAGCGTCGCCTGGATCAGGCCGTCCTTGAAGACCTGCACGGCGCTGGCGCCGTCGTTCGGAACGCAGGGCTCGAAGAGCGGATGCACGACGGCCGGCAAGGCCTTCGGCTCCGACGGCGCGCCGGTGATGCAGCCCGTGAGGAGGAGCATCAAGGCGACGAAGCGCATCAGCGGCCCGCCTTCTGCAGCTCTTTCGCTTTCTCCTCGATCCGCGGACGGTCCTTCGTCTCGAGGGGGGTCTTGAGCGCCGCCTCATAGAGCTCGCGTGCGCCCTTGGCATCGCCTTTGACCTTCTTGACGTCGGCGAGGTGCTCCATGATCACGCCTTCCTTCGGCTCGATCTTCAGCGCCTTCTCGAGGAACTCGACCGCCTTGTCGAGCTCCTTCTTCTGGAAGTAGAGCCAGCCCAGGGAGTCGAGGTAGAAGCCGTCGTCGGGCTTCAACTCCAAAGCCTTGCGGATCAGGGTCTCGGCTTCGTCCAGGTTCTCTCCGCGCTCGACGAAGAGGTAGCCAAGGTAGTTGTAGGCGCTGGAGTTGGTCGGGTCCTTCACGATCACCTGGCGCATCGTCTCGATGCAGCCTTCGCGGTCGCCGGCCTTCTCCTGATAGACGCCCTTCAGGAAGAGGAGGCGCGGCCGCGTCGGGAATTTCTTCCAGCCGTCGTCGGTGACCTCGATGGCGTCCTTGTAGCGCTCGGCATCGGCATAGACGCCCGACAACATGCCCCAGGCGTCCCATTCGGCCTGCGCCGAGGCCAGGGTCTTGCGGCCGAGCTCGATGGCGTCGTCCCAGCGCTTGAGCTCCTTGAAAATGACGATCATGCGAAAGTCCGCGTGGTAGCGGAACGCCGAGTTCGGCGGCACGGCCGCGTAGGCGTCGAGCGCCGCTTTCCATTGCTCGGTGCGCTCGAGGCCGACCGCGGCCAAGTAACGTAGGCGGTCCGACTCGGGATTGTCCTTGGAGAGTTTGCTCAAGAGGTCTGAGGCCTGTTGGAAGCGCTTCAGCTCCCAAAGGATGAACGCCTTCTGCATCTGCACGGCGGGGCGACTGCCGGCCTTCTTCTCCGCGACGGAGGCGCGCTCGAGCTCCTCCAGGAGGGCGAGCGCGTCTTCCAGGTTGCCGAGCTCACGGTAGAGCTCGATCATCCGATTGGTCGTCTCTTCGTCGGTCGGATCCATCCGGTAGAGCTGCTCGTATATGCGCACGGCCTGCTTCGTCTTGCCGTTGAGCTGCAGGAGAATGGCGTAGACCTGCGTCAAAGCTGGGTTCTGGCTCTGCATCTCCCAAGCGCGCCGCGCCGGGACCAGGGCGCCCTTGTAGTCCCGCGCATTCAACAGATAGCGGCTCAGTAGGGACCAGCCAGCGATCGAGCTCGGAACGTTCCTCACCAGCTCTCGGATCACCACCGTCGCCTTTGCCGGCTCCTTCTGCTGCTGGTAGACCTCGGCCAGCTCGAGGTAGGCGGTCTCCATCTTCGGATTCAGCTCGGTGCACTTCTCGAGCTGCTCGGCGGCCTCTGGGAACTTGCCGCTTTGCGCCAGCATGTCGCCGTAGAAAAACCGGAGCTGCGGGTCGCGAGGGTAGAGGAGCACCATCTTCCGCGCGTCGAGGATCGCGTCGGCACGGTCGCCGGACGCGGCCTTCGCCGACAGCATCTTGCCGCCGAGAAAGGGATTCGGATCGAGTCCATACGCCGCCTCGTAGACCGGCAGCGCCTTCTTGTAGTCGCGCTCCTTCATCGCCATGTATTCGGCGACGAGGAAATAATAGGAGGCGGTGGCGCGGCGCTGCTGCGGCGACCAGAGGGCGACGGGGACTCGAGTGTCGGCCGTGTCGCGGGCGTCCGGGCGGAGGCGCTCGTTCTCACCCGAGCCGCTGCCGCTACCTTGCTCGTCGCTGGTCTTGCACGCGGCGAGACCAAGGGCGAGGCACAGGGCGACGGGAGCAAGGCTAAGGCGTCGGGACATCCGCAAACCTCTAGAAAAGAAAGGAGTTAGTTCCATTGATAGCACATTATGCCGGACCGCTCCCACGGACAAATGGGGTCGGCCTCATGTGCCTCAGAACCCGATCTTCATCCCCCGCCCCGCCCGCAGACTCTCCGCCGTCGCAACCTCATCGTAGAAGATCTTGACCAGGGCGAGCCCCAAGGCCGGCGCCGTCTGACCGGCCGCCGTGCGATCTTTCGCAGCGAGCATCCGCGCCACGCTGCCGCGGGGATGCCGGCCGGCGCCGACGCCGACCAGGGTGCCGACCATGCTGCGCACCATCTGCTTCAGGAAACCCTCGCCGACGACCCAGATCTCGATCAAGGGACCGTCCGCGTGCAGATCCACTTCGATCACTTTGCGCAGCTTCGTCTTCGCGCTCGAGTCGACCGCGCAGAACGAGGTGTAGTCGTGCGCGCCGACGAAGGCGCGCGCCTCTTCGCGCATCGCTCCTAGATCCAGGGCTCCAGGCATCTGCCATACGAAGGGCGCGACGAAAGGGTGACGCAGCTCGCTCACCCAAAGCCGGTAGCGATAGGCCTTCGCCTTCGCCGACAAGATCGGGTGAAACTCCGGCGCGACCAGCGCCAGATTGTCGACGCCCACGGAATCCGGCAAGAGCCCGTTCAGGCTTTTCAGCCAGCGCCGCGGCTCGAACGCCACCTCGCTTTGGAAGGTCGCGACCTGGTGCTCCGCGTGCACGCCGCTGTCGGTGCGCGAAGCGCCGGTCACGCGCACGTCGTGGCGCAGGAAAGTCTTCAACGCCCGCTCGAGATGGTCCTGCACTCCCGACTGATCGGGTTGGCTCTGCCACCCCTGAAACGGAGCGCCGTCGTAGCGCAGATCCAGCCGATAAAGGGCCACGCCAGCCCCTTAGCGCGCCGACTCGAAGGTGAAGCCGAGTCCCATCGAGGTTCGTCCGAACGAGGCGTTCTCTTTCGCCAGCGTGCGCACGATCTCGAGATAAGGCGACAGGTAGACTGAGCCGATCCCGAGCGTTCCGCGCGCGGCCAGCGCCGTCGCCTCGTCGATCGGATTCAGCAGGATGTTCAGCGCGAGCCCGAGGACGGTGGCGCTCTTCTCACCTTTGTTCACCAGCGCGTCGTCCGTCCCGGCCGCCTCGGCTAGGATCGCGGCGGGCGTAGCTCCCGTCGAGGGTTTGCTCTCCGAGGTGACGGTGCGCGTCTCCCACCAGTAAAGCTTCTCGTAGCCCAGGAACGCGTCGAGCACGATCCACTTGCGCTCGAAGGGCGAGAACTCCGCCGAGATGCCGATCTGCAGCGGGATCAGGGTCATGCTCGCGGGGCCGTTGCGGTCTTCCGTGACATCCGACGCGTCGTAGTCCTTCTTGTCCTTGCTCGTCACCGGCTTCGCCGTGAAGCCCTCGTCCGTGTAGTAGCCCATGCGCAAGCCGAGGCCGGCCGTCACCGGAAAGTCGAACGGGAAGTAGTCGACGTTCAGCATCGGAAAGCCGCGCGGATTGCCGTAGAGCTCTTTGTAAAACTTCAGGCCGTCGTCGAACTTCGGATTGGCGATGCCGAGGCGGATCCGGTACTTGCCGAACATGCGAGGCACGACCGCCTTGTCGAGGCTGAGGGAGCCTTCGGGCGCGGGCGCGACCGCTGCGGCCGGAGCCGCCGTCTCGGGCGCGGGGGCCACAGGCGCATCAGCCGCAGCGGCCGCGGCCGCTGCGTCTTCCGGCTTCGCCACAGAGTCGTCGAGCTCGTCAGAGGCTGCCTCGGGAGGCGGCGCCTCCGCCGCATCCTCGGGCATCGGCGGATCCTCGTCGTCCTGCGCGAGAGCGCTGAACGGCGTGGCGAGAAGTGCGAAACCGACGAGCAGCGCGCGGATGCGCATCACGATCACCTCCGAAGGAACGGGATTCCTTAGGATATCACGGAAGTTTGAGCAGGGTCTCCAGGATCTGCACCGCGTTGGTGGCCGCGCCCTTCTTGAGGTTGTCCGCGACGTTCCAAAACTGCACCCAGGGCGAGCTCTTCGAACCGTACATCAAGCGCACGCGCGACACGAAGACCCGAGGGTCGCCGGTCACCGTCTTCGGGGTCGGCAGCTCCTTGTGGTCGTCGTCACGTACTACGACCAGGCCCTTGCCGCTCTCCAGCGCCAGGAAGGCTTCCTCGCGCGTCACCGCCCGCGAAAGCTTCACCAGGACGGTCTCGCCGTGGCAGTTGAAGGTCGGCACGCGCACGGTCGAGGACAGGATCTCCAGGGACGGCAGGTTCATGATCTTGCGCGTCTCCTTCACCATCTTCACTTCTTCGTAGCAGTGCCCGTCCCCGTCGAACACGTCGATCGCCGGGATCATGTTGAAAGCGATCTCTTGGGCGTAGACCTTGGGCTCGACCGGCTGGAACTTGAAGCGCGCCTCCAACTGCTCGGCGAGCTCGCTCATCCCCTTCTGCCCCGTGCCAGAGACCGACTGGTAGGTCGAGACCTGGACGAGCTCGAGGCCAAAGTGGTCGGCCAAGGGCTTCAAAGCGACGACCATCTGGATGGTCGAGCAGTTTGGATTGGCGATGATCTTCGGCGTCGCGTCGCGCAAGAGCAGGTCGCCGTTCACCTCGGGGACGATGAGCGGCGAGCCCTCGTCCATGCGGAAGGCGCTGCTGTTGTCGATCACGGTAGAGCCTTGGGCAACCAGGGCACGGGAGAACTCGCGCGAAAAACCGCCGCCCGCGCTCATCAAGACGTAGGCGACGCCCTTCAGCTTCTCGACCGAGAAGGCCTGGACCTCCTGCGTCTTGTCGCGGAACTGCACGCGGCTGCCGGCGGAGCGCGGCGAGGCGTAGAGGCTCAGATCGATGTCCGTGAGGCTCGAATCTTCGAGGTCCTTCACCATCTCCCGGCCGACGGCCCCGGTGGCGCCGACGATCGCGACTTTCACGCCCGTCATTTCGGACTCTCCTTACTGAGCTTCAGCCGCAGAGCCTCCGATTGGCGTTGGGTGTCCTCTTCCATGATCGAGTCGTCTTCGTCGTGCGGCGCGAAGATCTCGTCGTCCTCGGTCGCCTTGCGCCAGCCCATGGCCCACTCGAACATGCCCGAGACCGCATAGAGCGCGCAGAAGAGGAAGCCGACCGTCTCCGGCTGGTAGGCGATCACCGCGATCAAGAAGGTCGAGATGGCGAGCAGCTTGAACGGCTTCACCGAGCGGATCTTCAGCGCTTTGTGCGAGCGGTAGACGATGTTGCTCACCATCGCGAGCGACAGGAGCGGCGCCGCGACTAGGAGGAAGTTCGCTTTGTTCGCCGAGTCGTGCAGATAGCGGCTGTAGATCGACGAGAGCCACGATGCGGTGCCCGCGTTCGCCTCGAGATCGCTCATGAAGATCAGGAAGGTGGCGACGACCGAGGCCGCCATCGGGATCGGCAGGCCGGTGAAATCGCCGGAAGCCTTGCCGATGCCGCTCATCACGTTGAAGCGCGCCAGGCGCAGGGCGCCGCAGGCCATGAACAGGAAGCAGAGCACGAAGCCGATGCGGCCGTAGAGGTGGAGTCCGTACTGGTACATCAGGATCGCCGGCGCACAGCCGAACGACACGAGGTCGCACAACGAGTCGTACTGCACGCCGAACTCGCTCGAGGAGTTCGTGAGCCGCGCGACGCGTCCGTCCAGCATGTCGAAGACCGCTGCCAGGAGGACGGCCGAGCCGGCCCAGGCGAATTCGCCGTTCAACGCCTTGAAGATGGCGAAGAATCCCCAGAACAAATTGCCCGTGGTGAGCAAGTTCGGGAGGATGTACACGGCGCCGCCGATCCGCGGACGCTTCATGGGACGATTCCTTTCTTCTCTTCGGCGGTCGACAGTCGAAGGTAGCGAGGCTCGGGCGAAGCCGCCGAAAAGGCCGCGAAGTCCGCGTCGAGCGATCTTTCCGACATACCACAAACCGCCGCGCGGCACACCGCGGAAGGCGCGAGTGCTTCGGCGATCCTCGCGGATCCCAAGGCGTTTTCCGCGAGAGGCCAGAGGCCGCTGACGGCGATCGCGAAGCCTTCCGGCAAAGCCTTGAGCCGAGCGGCCTCGGCGGTCTCGGCCGGACCGCCGTCCGCGAATGCGACGAGCCGCGCCGGCGCCACCGCGCCGTTCGTCACGACGGCGTGAAAGCCGTGGGTGCGCGTCGCCGGCAGGAGCAACGCGAAATCTTTACGTCCCGCGTCGCGCGCGAGCTGAAGCGCCGCCATTTCCAGGCCGGAGAGCGGCAGGCACTTCAGCGCCGGCGCGGCGAGCCGCAAACCCTGGACGAAGGCGAGCCCGATCTTGATCCCGGTGAAGGAGCCGGGCCCGACGGAGACGGCGACGCCTTGCAGTGCCGCGACCGATTTTAGGCCGACGGACCCGAGGCCAGTGCGCAGGAGCTCCGAGATCTCGAGGATCGAGCCGGCATTCTCGGTATGCGCTGCGCTCCACAGCATGCCCTTGCCGCGCTCGGCCAGGGCCATCGCGACGCCGACTATGCTCGTATCGATGATCAGGATCATGAATTTTTTACCGCAAAGGGCGCAAAGAGCGCGAAGAGTTTTTCATACCCTACCTTCGCGTTCTTTGCGCCCTTTGCGGTCTAAAAAAGTCCGACCCAGACAGCTCACTGAAAGAGCCCGACCACGCTTTCCAGCATCGCCTTCCAAAACCGACTCAAGTCGTTGTACGTCGCGAGCACGACGAGCGCCAGGATCATGGCGAAGCCGACTTTTTGGAAGTTCTCCACCGCCGCCTCGCGCAAAGGCTTCCGCTTCAAGCCTTCGGCCCCCATCAAAAGGAGCTGGCCGCCGTCGAGCACGGGGATCGGAAACAGGTTCAAAAGCCCCAAGTTGACGCTGATCAGCGCCAGCGCCTCGAGGAACTTCTGCCAACCGCGCTTCGCCGAGTCGCCGGCGACCTTCGCGATCAGCATCGGGCCGCCGAGCGCCTTCAGCGGGATGTCGCCGGAGATCAGGCTCATGACGTTGCGGAAGAGCTCTTTCGTTTGCGCCTTCGTCTCGCGCAGGCCGTAGCCGACAGCGGCGACCAACCCGTCGTACTTCTCGATGATCGGCGGCGGCTCTTCCGGCTGACCCCAAAAGAGGACGGTCAACTGATAGATCGTCGCCTTGCCCTCGGGCTTCTGCACCTCGACCGGCTTCAGATCGATCTCGACCGCTTGCCGCTCGAGCCCGCGCGCGATGTCGAGCTTCGCCTTCGGCTCGGTGTTCGCGATCAGCTCCTCCCGCAGCGCGTAGAGGTCGCGCAGCGGCCTGCCGTTCCATGCCAGGAGGACGTCGCCCGGGCTCAGCGAGGCCTTGGCGCCGTCCGTCGCGTTGCCCACCGTCAGCTGCGCGTCCGCGACGCCGAGCGCCGCGAGCGTCGCCTTCTTGCTGAAGGGCTCTGGCAAGGTCTTCAAGGTCTTCAAGGACAAGCCGACCTCGCGCGTCACCGGCACAGGCTTCGCCTTCTTTTCGCCGCTGCCGCTTAGGCTCTCGTCGTCGTCGCGCGGAGGATGCGCCGCCTCGATCGTCAAGGTCACGGCGTCTTCGGTCTTCGCCGCCGCCGTGAGCTTGTGGAGGAGCTCGGTCATGCTCGCGATCGTCACGGACGTCTCGGCGCCGACTTTCAGGCCGACGACCCGTTCGCCCGTTGCGACGCCCGCGCGCCGCAGAGCCCCGTCCTCGATCACCGCGAACATCGCCGGCAAGCGGCCGAGCGCGATCCCGGCGCGACCGATCGTCACCGCACGCCCAGCGCCGTCCTGCGTCTTGATCTCCGCCGGCGTCAGAACGAGGGGCACGCGCTTGCCGTCACGCTCGACCACGACATCGAGGCGTTTGCCCGGGGCCTGTGAGATCGTCGACTCGATGTCGCGCCAAGTGACGACGGGCGTCTCGCCGATCTGAGCGATCCGGTCGCCCGGCTTGATGCCGGCCGCTTCGGCCGCGCTGCCCTCGATCACCTCGCCGATGCTCGGCGGCGGATGCGAGATCCCGTCCATGCCGAGCACGCTGTAGACGATGACGGCGAGCAGGAAGTTCGCGAGGGGTCCGGCGAGGATCGTGAGCGCCCGGCGCGGCAGGCTCGCGTCGCGAAAGGCGATGCCGGGGAGGCCCTCAGGCACGTCCTCGGCGGGGTGCGCCCCGGCGAATTTCACGTAGCCGCCGAGCGGGATGCCGCTCAGGCGGTAGTCCGTGCCGCGATACGTGAAGCCGAAGAGCCTGGGTCCGAAGCCGATCGAGAAGATCTCGACGGCGATCCCCGAAAGGCGGCCGACGACGAAATGCCCGAACTCGTGGAAGAACACGAGGACACCGAGCAAGATGACGACGGCCGGCAAGGGATGCGTGAAGAACGAGGCCAAAAGTGACCCTCAACGGGCGTAGTAGACGATCGCCCAGACGACGGGCGCCGCGAAGAGTATCCCGTCGATCCGATCGAGAAAGCCCCCGTGGCCCGGGATGATCGTACCCGAATCCTTGACCCCTGCGAAGCGCTTGAACAAGGACTCGATCAGGTCGCCGAGCTGCGCGCTCATACCTCCCACGAGGCCCGTTAGAATTACGGTAGGAAGCGGCGCCAAGGTGTTCAGAAAGCAGAGATTCATCAGGACCGCGCCGACCATCGACAGGACGAGGCCGAAAATCGCGCCTTCCCAGGTCTTTTTCGGCGAGATCGCCGCCGCGAGCTTCCGGTCCTTACCGAAGATCTTGCCGCCGCAGAAGCGGCCGCCGAAGTAACCGCCCGTGTCACCGGCCCAGGTGATCGCCATGACGAGCAAGGGGTAGCGGGAGTTGTCCCCCATGAGGAAGAGGTGCCACACGACGATCCAGGGTAAAGCCCCGTACACATAGGCGAGGACCATGCCCGTGGCGCGGGCCATGGACTGCTCGATCGACTTCCCCGAGAAGCAGCCGACGATCAGGGCCAGGACGGCGCCGGCGGCGATGATGCCGACGCTCGCCTCGTTCTTGCTGTTGCAGACGACGATCAGCGCGATGGCGCCGATGGCGACGGTCATCGCCGGGAAAGTGTGCGGGCTGGCCGCAGGGGCGGCCTCCGGCGCGAGCTTGCGCTCGAACGCGGGAATCAGGATTTGGGCCGCCTCGTACAGGGTCAGGACCATGCACAGAAGCACGAAGCCGCCCACGAACCACGACGGGGCGTAAATGAAGAGTCCGAGCACGAGCGGCAGCAGGACGGCTGCCGTAATCAGCCGCGTGCGCAGCATCTCAGGCCTCGTCCATCGTGGCGACCGGCTCGCCTTCGTCCTCGATCAGCCCGAAGCGACGCTGGCGCCGCACGTAATCCTGCATGGCGAGCGCGAGCTCGACCTTGCCGAAGTCCGGCCAGTGTACCGGCGTAAAATAGAACTCGGTGTAGGCGATCTGCCAGAGCATGAAGTTCGAGACGCGGTGCTCCCCGCTCGTCCGGATCAACAAATCGGGGTCCGGGAGGTCGCCGTTGCTGATGCTCTCCTGGAAGAGCTCGCTCGAGATCTCCTGCGGCCGGAGCTCGCCGGCCTGGACGCGCCGCGCCAAATCGCGGGCGGCGTCGACGATCTCGGAGCGGCCGCCGTAACTCAGCGCGAGGTTGAGCACGAGGCCGGTGTTACCCGATAGCATCTCGGCCGTCTCGCGAAGAATCCGCTGCGTCTTCTCCGGCAAACGCTGGATCCGCCCCGTGTAGCGGAACTGGACGTTGTTCTTGTTCAGCTCGGCGCGCTCGGACCGAAGGTAGGTGTTCAGGAGCGACATGAGCGCCGCGACCTCGTGCTCCGGGCGGCCCCAGTTCTCCTCGCTGAAGGCGAAGAGCGAGAGCACCTTGATCCCCAGCAAGTCGGCGCCTTCGACGACGGCGCGAACGCTCTGGGCGCCCTTGCGATGGCCGAACACGCGCGGTCTCGACCGTTCACGCGCCCAGCGGCCGTTGCCGTCCATGATGATCGCGACGTGGCGGGGCAGCTTTTCGCGCTTGAGAGTCCGCGCGAGCTCCGAAAACCGACTGGTATCCTGCTCCATCCGCGTGGCGCTCGATCCGTGGCAGTGGGGGAAAAAGAACCTTGGAAAGCCGGCTTCTATCATCTCCGACAGCCGGCCGGCTACCTCTTTTTAACGAAAAAACCCGGGCACTTGGCCCGGGTTCTCATCCTGAGAGGACTCAGGAGTCGCGAATCACTCTTCGATGTCGTGAACCAGGTCGAGGGTCGGGACTTCGGCGTCGGTCATCTCGAACTTGTAGTTCTCGATGCTGTTGCAGTTGCCTTGACGGAAGCGGGTCTCGGTCTGGTTGAGGTCGTAGCTCAGCTCTTGGCCGGCTTCGCCTTCGGCGTTCATGAACTTCACTTTGAACTGCATCGGCTCGACGTCGTTCGGGAAGCGCTGCGAGAAGATCCAGAGGGTGTTCTGCTCGAAGGTGTGGTCGGTCCACTGGATCTCTTCGCCTTCGGCGCCGGTGACGTAGGCGTACTGGGCGGCGACCGGCGCTTCGACGGCGAGGTTGCCGACGCAAACGCTGGACCAAACGCGGAAGGCTTTGCTGTCGGCTTTGTCAGCCGCGACGACCGACTTGACGACCGGGCTGGCCGCGAATGCCGACGTGGCGAGAAAGACGAGCGAGCTGGCGATGATCGAATTGATCAGCTTCATGATGGCCTCCTAAAAATTAACTTCGGACTCAGGGGTAAGTTGATGTGACGATAAAGGACACATTGGCGGGTGTCCATCTGCGAACCCCGGAAAAATTCGGACATTCATGTGTGCATTTGTTGACCACGTAGATTCAGCCAAATTTCCGGTGGTTTCCGGGAGTTGGCCAGGCGGCCAGACTCTATGAGTTCGAGTTCCACACCCGATACGCGCGCGAGGCGCGATAGAACGGCGCTGCGGCTTCGAGCAGGACTTTGACGATGGCGACGAGCGGAATCGCCACGATCACGCCCCATAAGCCGAACCGGTCGCTGAAGGCCAAGACCGAGAGGATCACCACCATCGGGTGCAAGCCGACGCGCTCGCCGATCACGCGCGGCGTGATGAACGCTCCGTCGATCGCCTGCACGACGAGGAAGACGAGGACGACGCTGGCGACCTGCCCCCAGCCGGCGAAATTCGACAGCAGGACGACCATGCTCAAGGTCAAGCCGACGATGACGTCGAGGTAGGGCACGATGCGGCAAACGCCCGCGACGACGCCGATGGCGATCGCCGACTGCAGGTCCACGACCGTGAGGCCGATCACATAGAGCCCAGCCAAAATCGCGGCCACCGTCGCCTGGCCCTTGATCACGGAGCGCAAGGTGAGATTCACCTTCGCCGTCACGAATTGCATCGGCACGATCAGGTCCTGCGGCACGAGCGAAAGGGCCGCGCGCCGCAGCGCCCTGTAGTCGTTGAGGAGGAAGAAGGTAACGACGGGAATGAGCACGATGTTGACCATCCCGCCGGCGAGGGAGGTACCCGTACGCCACACGCCGCTGATTCCCGCTTGGAGCTGCGACTGCAGCTTCCCGAGCAGGCTCGAGTAAGACAGGAGGTCGTGGATCTCGGCCGGCGTCATGAAGCCCAAGTCGACGACGTACTGCTCGGCGAGCGGCCGCCATTTCTCCATCACGGCGGCGACCGCGTTCGGCAGGAGCTTCACGATGTAGAGCACCTGCACGTAAAGCAGGGGCGCCATGCGCGAGACCGCGATCGCGATGATCCCGAGCGCGACGAAAATGATCGCCGCCGTCGCGAGAACGCGCTTCACGCGCAAGGTTTCGAGCTTGTCCACGAGCGGCAAGAGCAGATACGCGAGGAAGGCGCCGACGCCGATCGGCAGGACCAGCGAGGCATAGAAAAGGCCGAGCCCGAAGACGAGGGCCGCCGCCACCGCGAGGAAGACGATAAAACGACGCGCCTGGCGCCAATTCACCGGCGGCAGCGTAGGCTCGGGACTCTCGAAGATCGGGGCGTCGGACATCGGCGGCGAACCCTCAAACGCGAGCGATGACCACGCGGTCGTGCTTCGCGTAATCCTTGGCAATGGTGACCGAGCTCCAGCCTTCGGCCGCGAAAAGGACGGTGACGTCCCCCGCCTGCGCGTAACCGATCTCGGCTAGGAAGACGCCGCCGGGCTTCATGAGCCGGCGCGCCGAGCGCGCGAAGCGCCGGTAGAAGTTGAGCCCGTCCTCGCCGGCGAAGAGCGCCTGGTCCGGCTCGAAGCGCGCGACCGAAGGGGAGAGGGTCGCACGCTCGCGCTCGCCGATGTAGGGCGGATTCGAGACGACGAGGTCGAAGGCGCCGAGCCGTTCGGAATCGTCCCAAGCCGCGTCGGCCAGCGCGTCTTGGCGCACGAAGAAGGCGTTCTCGGTGATGCCGAGTCGCTCGGCGTTGGCGCGCGCGACGGCAAGGGCAGGCTCGCTCACGTCCCAGGACTCGACCGTCGCCGCCGGCAGGCGCTTCGCCAGCGCGAGGGCGACGCAGCCCGAGCCGCTGCCGACGTCGAGGATGCGCAGCGCCTCGGCCTCGCGATCCTTGGTCAGGGCCAAGGTCTGCTCGACGAGCACCTCGGTGTCCGGACGCGGGATCAAGACGTCGCGGGTCACGGCGAAGGTGAGACCCATGAAGTCTTTCTTGCCGATGACGTAGGCGACCGGCTCGCCGCCCAAGCGGCGGCGCAGCAGCTCTTTGAAGGGCTCGCGCTCGTCGGTCTTCAGCGGCTTGTCGAAGTTCGTATAGAGCTGGATGCGCGAGAGCCCGAGGACGTGACCGAGCAGGATCTCCGCGTCCAGACGCGGCGAATCGGGCTGGCGCTCTTTCAGATAGCTCGTGGACCAGGTCAAGACGCGCTGGATGGTCCACGACTCGGCGAGCGGCGCGGCCGGACGATCTTCCGCGTTTTCGTAGTCCTGCATCGCCTCAAGAGCCCCGTTTCAAGAGTTCGGACTGATGGTGGGCGCCCAAGGCGTCGAGCACCTCGCCAATGTCGCCTTCCATCACGTCGGCCAGCTTGTAGAGGGTGAGGTTGATGCGATGATCCGTCAAGCGACCTTGCGGAAAGTTGTAGGTGCGGATGCGCTCGGACCGGTCGCCGCTGCCGACTTGACTCTTGCGCGAGGCGCTGATGGCGTCGTCCTGCTCGCGCTGCGCGTTCTCGAACAGCTTCGCCTTCAGGATCTTCATCGCCTTGTCGCGGTTCTTGTGCTGCGAGCGCTCGTCCTGGCACTCGACCACGACGCCCGAGGGCTTGTGGACGATCCGCACGGCCGAATCGGTGGTGTTGACGTGCTGGCCGCCGGAGCCGGAGCTGCGCGTCGCGGTGAACTCGAGGTCCTCGGGGCGGATCGTGACCTCGACGTCGTCCGCCTCCGGCAGGATGGCGACGGTGACGGCGCTGGTGTGGATTCGGCCTTGCGCCTCGGTCGCGGGGACGCGCTGCACGCGGTGCACGCCGCTCTCGAACTTCAGGCGGCTGAAGACGTTTTGGCCCTCGATCAGGCAGATGACTTCCTTCAAGCCTCCCGAGGAGGAGGCGGTCGAGGACAGCATCTCGATCTTCCAGCGGTGCTTATCGGCGTAGCGCGTGTACATGCGCAAGACGTCGGCCACGAAGAGCGAGGCCTCCTCCCCGCCGGTGCCGGCGCGGATCTCCAGGATGACGTTCTTCGCGTCGTTGGGATCCTTCGGTAGCATCAGGAAGATGAGCGCCTTTTCCTGCGCCTCGAGCTGCTCGGAGAGGCTGTCGACCTCGTCCTTCGCCATGGCGCGGAGCTCGGCGTCCTTCTCGCTCCCGAGCATGGTCTTCGCCTCGACCAAGCTCAGCTGCAAATTGAGGTAATGACGGTAGGAGCGGACCACCTCTTCGATCGAGGCGCGCTCCTTCGTCAACCGGGTCAGATCTTGCGGCTTCAGCGTCCCCGAAGCGAGAGAGTCCTCGATCTCGAAGTAGCGACGCTCAACGGCTTCGAGGCTCTCAAACAAGTCTGCGTACTTCTTCTCTTCTGTTTACTTCTTGGCGCCGTACTTCTTCTGGAACTTCTCGATCCGGCCGGCCGTGTCGATCAACTTCACTTTGCCCGTGAAGAAGGGGTGACAGTTGCTGCAGATCTCGAGGGAGATCTCGGCGCGGGTCGAGCGGGTCGTGAACTTGTGGCCGCAGGCGCAGCTCACGGTGGCTTCGACGTATTCCGGGTGGATGTTGGCTTTCACGGTCTTTACCCTTCTTCTGGCTCTCAGCCGTTCATCGAGTCGATGAACTCGCCGTTGGTTTTCGTCTTTTCCATCTTGTCCAAGAGGAAGTCCATGGCATCGACCGTGTTGAGCGGCTGCAGGAGCTTCCGGAGGATCCACATGCGGTTCAGCACGTCTTTCGGGAGCAGGAGATCTTCCTTCCGGGTGCCCGACTTGTTGATGTCGATGGCCGGGAAGGTGCGCTTTTCCGAGAGCTTCCGGTCGAGGTGAAGCTCCATGTTGCCGGTACCCTTGAACTCCTCGAAGATGACCTCGTCCATCCGCGAGCCCGTATCAATAAGCGCGGTCGCGATGATAGTCAAGGAGCCGCCCTCCTCGATGTTGCGCGCGGCGCCGAAGAAGCGCTTCGGCTTGTGCAGGGCGTTCGAGTCGACGCCACCGGAGAGGATCTTGCCCGAGGGGGGGACGACGGAGTTGTAGGCCCGGGCGAGGCGCGTGATGGAGTCGAGAAGGATGACGACGTCCTTCTTGTGCTCGACGAGGCGCTTGGCTTTTTCGATCACCATCTCGGCGACTTGGACGTGGCGCTGGGCAGGCTCGTCGAAGGTCGAGCTGATGACCTCGCCGCGCACGGAGCGCTCCATGTCCGTGACTTCTTCGGGACGCTCGTCGATGAGAAGGACGATCAGGACGACGTCCGGATGGTTCTTCGCCAGGGCCGAGGCGATGTCTTGCAGAAGGATCGTCTTGCCGGTGCGCGGCGGGGCGACGATGAGCGAGCGCTGGCCTTTGCCGATCGGCGCAAGCAGGTCCAAGATCCTCGTGGAGAGGTTCTTGGTCGTCCACTCCATCTTGAACTTCTCCATCGGGTAGAGAGGCGTCAAGTTGTCGAAGATGATCTTCTCGAAGTCGGGGTCGGGCGCGGAGCCGTTGACGTTTTCGACCTTCAAGAGCGCGAAATAACGCTCGGAATCTTTGGGAGGGCGGATCTGGCCGGAGATCGTGTCGCCGGTGCGCAGGTTGAAGCGTCGGATCTGCGACGGGCTGACGTAGATGTCGTCCGGACCAGGAAGGTAGTTGTAGTCGGGGGCGCGAAGGAAGCCGAAGCCGTCGGGGAGGGTCTCGAGGACGCCTTCGCCGTAGATGACGCCGCCGCGCTCGGATTGGGCCTGCAGAAGGCTGAAGATCAGCTCCTGCTTGCGCATGTTGGCGGCGCCTTCGATGCCGAGCTCTTTCGCGACCCGGTTCAGGTCGGGAATGCGCTTCTCTTTCAGCTCCTTGAGATTGATCTCGGGAACGTCGGAGTTGGTCTCCGGGGCCTGCGCCAGCGCGGCCTCGTCTTCCTGCTTGGCTTGCGCGGCTTTCTTGGACTTCGGAGTCGCCGTCGTTTCAGACATGGGATCTCTGGCTCGCTTCGATGAGGTGGGATTTTTTTTGGAATGAGCTATTGGCTGGGCCGACGGCGGCTAGAACTGACTACGGAAGCACGATGTTTAGAATCCGGTCTTAGTGCAACGAAGGCCATTTGTCAACGCCGGCGTCGGGCGGAAATCGGCGGTTTTTGCTTGGGATATTGAGCTTTGGCGGGGACCGTGAAGCCTGGGTATAATGTCTAACAAATACGCAAGGAGTCCACGATGCGTTCCACCGCCGCCGCCCTGAGCTTGGTCGCGAGCTTCCTCGTCCCGAAGGCGGCCTCGGCGCAGTCGACGGAAGAGAAGTTCCAGGACCTCTTCGTCACCGCCGGCTACTGCACCGCCTTCGGGGCCGCGCTCGGCGCCGCGACCCTCGCCTTCGCGAAATACCCGACGGAGGAACTCCGCAACGTCGCCATGGGCGCCTCCCTAGGCTTCCTCGGCGGCAGCGTCCTCGGCTCCTATATCATCTTTGCTCCGGCCTTCGGCTCCGTAAACGACCCCGCCGGCGGGTCGCTCTTGGCGGACGGCCAGTCTTTGCCCCCTGGACGCATCGTGCTGCGCCCGAGCTTCGATCCGAAGCGCGGGGGCGTGACTAGCGTCGAGAGTGGCGTGTCGCTACTGCAATTTTGAGCTAAGGGCGCCACCACGAGCGCGCGTATCTACAAAGCGCTGGCGCGAGCCCTGAGCCGCACCACGCGCGCCGAGGCCGCGCGCGGCGCGTGCCCCTTGGACCGCATCACCGTCCGCCGCGGTCGCGAGCTCATCGTCCTGCACGAGTCCGAGATCCTCTGCTTCACGAGCCGCGACCACTTCACCTGCGTCATCACCAAGGATGCCGAGCACCGAATCGAGCTCTCGCTGAACCGCCTCGAGGCGCATCTCGATCCGAAGGTCTTCAAGCGCCTGCACCGCAACACGCTGGTGCGCGAAAGCGCCGTCCGCTCCGCGCAGGGCGGGCCGAGGATGCGGGTGCGGCTCGTGAACGGCCTGGAGCTGAGCGTCTCCCGCGCGAACCGGGGGGCGGTGCGGGAGCGCGCGCTCACGACCATGGCTCGAGGTCGACCTTAGTTTGGAGCGGCGCCCAGACATCGACGGAATGCGGGGGATCGCGGTACTCGCCGTTTGCCTCTACCACTTCAAGGCGCCCTATTTCGGCCGCGGCTACTACGGCGTCGACCTTTTTTTCGTGATCAGCGGCTATCTGATCACGACGATCATCCAGGACGAGCTGCGTGCGGGGACGTTCTCGTTCCGACGCTTCTACGCACGGCGTGCGCGGCGGATCCTGCCGAATCTCCTGGCCGTCCTCCTCGCCGCCGGCCTCGGCGGCCTAGCGACGATGCGCGCGTGGGACCTGATGCACCTGGGGCGGCTCATGCTCGCCACTCTCCTGTCAGCGGCGAACGTCGCGATGGCAGGCCTTCCGGGCGGCTACTTCTCGGTGAACAACGAGCTGAACCCGCTGCTGATGACCTGGTCTTTGGGCATCGAGGAGCAGTTCTACCTGATTTGGCCGGCGTTTCTGCTGTTTTTTTGGCGTAGAGCGCCGCTCGCCTCGATCGCGACGGTGGTCGCCATGAGCCTCGGGCTTAGGCTCTGGCAACAGACGCACGCGCCCACGGACGCGTTCTACCTCCTCCCTGGTCGCGCATGGGAGCTGGGGCTCGGCGCTCTACTCGCGCAAGAAAGTTTCCGCACCGCGTGGCGCGAGCGCCCTTGGCTAGCGCGTGCGTATGCTCCGCTCGCGCGCGGCCTGTCCGTGCGCCCGCTCGTCGCCGTGGGCCGCATTTCCTATTCGCTCTATCTTTGGCATTGGCCGACGCTCGTGTTCTGTCGATGGCTGAACGCGCGCAACACCCTCGACACGCCGCTGTTGAATGCGGCGGCGGCGGGATCTTCGCTCGCGCTCGCTTACCTCGCTTGGCGCTTCGTCGAGGAGCCGGGCCGCACGATACGGCTGCGCACGCTGGGCATCGGCGCCGCCGGCGTGGCGGTCTTGGGCGTCCTCCTGGTACGGTTCGAAGGCTTCCCCGAGCGCCTGACGCCGATGCAACGTGAGGCCTACGCAGATTCCCGGCCGCCGGGTTTCCGCTGCATTTTCGGCGACGTCAAATCCGGGCTCGAGGGCTCATTGGCGCGGAAATGCGAGACCGGACCCAGCTCACCCGTTCGCCTGCTGATCCTTGGCGATTCGCACGCCGACGCCGTTGCGCCGGCAATCGCGGCGATCGCTACGCGCCGCGGCGTCGGGTCCGCGCAGCACGTGCAATCGGCCTGCCGCCCCTTGTTCGCCCGCTTGCCCGTCGATCCAGCCTGCAACCGACGCAACCTCGCCTTGCGCGAAGAGCTCACCCATCGGCCGGAGTTTCGCTGCATCGTTCTCGCCGGGAAGTGGGACTCCGTAAACGTGGGCACGCCCGAGCTGCGCACCGCGCTCAGCGAGACGCTGCGCAGCCTGCGCGAGCTGGGGCGCGGGGTCGTCTTGATCGGCGATGCCCCCGGATTCCCGTTCGACGTCTCGCTGTGCCATTCGCGCCGCATCCTCGGCGGCCTCTTGAAACGGCTGAAATACGGTGATGACTGCGAGATCCCGCTTGCCGACGCCGGGCCGGACTTCGCGCGCGTCAACGCCGCCGTGATCGCGACGGGCGCCCTATTCCCCGAGGTCACGACGGTCGACTTGACGAGCCGCATTTGCCCGGACGGGCTCTGCCGTACGGCGATGGACGGCGCGATCCTCTACCGCGACAACAACCACCTGGCGCTGACCGGCGCCACGCGGGTCCTGCGCGACGAGGACCTGGAAGCCTGCCTCAAATAGCGCGGAAATCCCGCAGGCGCACCACCGCCCGCCCGGCCGCTCGCGATGCCGCGAGGTCGGCCGTGAGCTCGAGACACCAGTCGTTGTGCCCGTCCTCGTCCAGCAGGGTCTGCGTCAAATTCCAGAGCTCCGCGTTCTCGGCGTCGGTCTCGACCTTGAGGTGCTGCGTATGCCGCGCCGTACGATCGAGCAAGGGCCCGCGATGGTCCTCGTGATAGGTCGCGAGCCGCTCCTTCAGCTGATCCGGCGTCAAGGCGGGAAGCGCGTCCGCGTCGCGCACGTGCTCGCCGAGAAGGTCGATCCGTCCCCAGCTCAAGAACTTCACGTATTGGAACACCTCGTTGCGTACCAGGATGGTGAACTCGCGCGGGTTCTTCGTGATGTCCAGCTTCTCGCGCTTCTCCATGTCGGCGTCGGGATCTTCGGCGGCCGGCGCGGAGGTCCTGGCTCCGGGGTTTCTCAGTTTCTCCCACTCGTCGAGCAGGGTGGAGTCGACCTGGCGGACGATGCCGCCGAAGTAGGCGACGATCGACTCCATCTCCTCGTCTTTCGCGGCGCTCGGCACGGTCTGCACGACGACCTTGTAAACTTCGGAGAGATAGCGCAGGAGCAAGCCTTCCGAGCGCTGAAGCTCGTACTCGCGCACGTACTCCTGGAAGCTCATGAAGTTCTCGTACATCTCGCGCGCGATCGACTTCGGTCGGATGTTCTCCTGGCCGATCCAGGGGTGCTTGGCCGCAAACTGGTTGAAGCTCTCGTAGATGAACTCGCGGTTCGGCTTCGGGTACTCGAGCTTCTCCAGCTCGGCGATGCGCTCGTCGTACTCGATGCCTTCCGCCTTCATCTCGAACATGCGGCGCGTCTTCACCACGTCGAGCTGCTTGCGCAAGATCAAGTCCGGATTCTCGATGATCGCCTCGGCGAGCGTGACGATGTCCAAAGCGTAGCTCGGGCTGTACGGGTCGCAGAGCTTGACCGTGTCGACGAGGTAGAGCGAGAGCGCATGGTGGAGCGAGAAGTCGTCCTGCAGGTTCAAATTGACGCGCAGGCCCTTTTTCTTCGCGCCTTCGTCGACGAACTCGATGATGCCGCGGGTGGCGAGCGAGCGGAACATCTGGAAGGCGAGCTTCCCGTGCCTTTGCTTCGCGACCGGCGTGTCGTGCGAGTCGCGGATCAACTGGCGCATCGCGGCGCAGCTTTCGCCCGGCTTGCCCGGGCGCGAGATCACGTTGAGGAGCATGCCGTGGGAGACGGAGAAGCGCGACTGAAGCGGCTCGGGGGCCGAGCTGATGAGCTTCTCGAAGGTATCCTTCGTCCACATCACGAAGCCCTTCTCGGGGGGCTTCTTCCGCACCATCTTCTTGGCTTTTTTCGGGTCCGAGAGGGCCTTTTGCTCCATGCGCAGATTCTCGATGACGTGCTCGGGGGCCTGCGCCACCACGAGGCCCTGGTCGTCGAAGCCCTTGCGCCCGGCGCGGCCGGCGATCTGCTGGAAGTCGCGGACCGAGAGGAGGCCCGTCTTCTCGCCGTCGTACTTGCACAGCTTGGTGAAGAGCACGGTGCGGATCGGGATGTTGACGCCGACGCCCAGGGTGTCGGTGCCGCAGATGACCTTCAGGAGGCCCTTTTGCGCCAGCCTCTCGACGAGGAGCCGGTAACGCGGCAAAAGCCCAGCGTGATGGAGGCCGACGCCGTGCTTCACCAGCTTCTGGACGTCCTTGCCGAAGAGGCTCGTGAACCGCACACCTTCCAACGCGGCAGCGATCCGCTGCTTGTCCTCTTTCGTGCAGAGCTCGACGGAGAGGAGGTTCTGCGCTTCCTCGGCCGCCTCGCGCTGCGTGAAGCAGACGAGGTAGACGGGCGCCTTGCCGGTCTTCACCAGGTCCTGCACCGTCTCGTGCAGCGGCGTCTCCTGGTAGACGAAGGTCAGAGGCACGGGCCGGTCGACCGAGCGCACGTAGGCCGTGTCGCGGCTGGTGCGCTTGGTCAGCTCGGCCTCGAAGAAGCTCATGTCGCCGAGCGTAGCCGACATCAGCATGAAGCGCGCTTTCGGCAGGGTCAAAAACGGCACCTGCCAAGCGACGCCGCGCTCGCGGTCGGAGTAGTAGTGGAACTCGTCCATGATCACGTCGTCGACCGGCGCCCGCGCGCCCTCGCGCAAACTCAAATTCGATAGGATCTCCGCCGTGCAGCAGATGATCGGCGCGTTGCCGTTGACCGTCGCGTCGCCGGTGACCATGCCGACGTGGTCGGGGCCGAAGTCCTGACAGAGCGCGAGGAACTTTTCGTTCACCAGCGCCTTGATCGGGCACGTGTAGTAGCTGCGCCGGCCGTGCGCGAGCGAGTGAAAGTGCAAGGCCGTCGCGACCAGCGATTTCCCTGAGCCGGTCGGCGTGTTGAGGATGACGTTCTGCCCCTCGTAGAGGGCGAGGATCGCTTCCTCCTGCGCCGGATAGAGGGTGAGCCCTTTCTCCGTGACGTACTCGAGAAAGAGGTCGAGGAGGGAGCCGGAGTCAAAAGGCGCGCCGCGCTCGGGGAGGCGGCGGGCCAACGGGAAATTCTGGGGGTCGGTCGTCATGCCCCGTGAGTATCAAATCCGCGGTGCGCGCGCGACCGTTTCGGCGTTGAATTTACGGGCCCAAGGCACGGAAGGGACGGCGGAATTCGCCCTCAACCGCCTCGGCGACCACGGCTTTGGCGGGATTCTGCCGATGAGGGGGAGCCTCAGCGGGAGAATGCCCATGCGACGACTCGTGCTAGCGCTCGTCCTCTCGATTCTCCCCGGATGCGGCAGCGGCGCCAAAACCGTCGACGCAAAAGCGGGCAACGGCGTCGGAAGCGGCAGCAAAGCAGCGGACGACGGCGACGGCTCGGTCGAGGAGAAAGGCTCCGGCTCGACGGCGCGCCCGGCGGCGGGGTCCGGGTCCGGATCGGGTGGGCCGGTCGCGGCGGGCTCGCCCACAACTCCGGCGCCGTCGCCAAACTCCCCGGCGGTCCCCGACGCGCAGACCGCGCCGAAAAACGTCTGCAGCCAGCTCGTTCCCCTCGACGGTACCGCACAGGACGCCTCAGCCGTCCTCGCGGCTTGTGTCGCGGCGACGCCGGACGGTGCCCTGCTCGAGCTTCCAGCGGGGCGCTACACGATCGCCGCGCGCCTGGATCTGACGCGGCCGATGACCATCACGACCGCGGCCCGCCTCGGCACGAGCGCCTGCGGCGGGACCGACGCTCACGGCTGCGCCGAGCTGATCGCGGCGCCGACGCTCGTCACTCCCTACGGCCTCCTGCTCGTGAGCGGGCCGAAGATCGTTATCGATCACTTGGTCCTGAACGGCAATCTTCCCGCCCGCGCCCAGGCGCTGGCCGAGTGCCACACCGGCGACCCCGTGCGTCGTACCGCGGGCTTCAACGCGCGGATGATCGCCTGCCCCGACTGCGCCTTCGTTTCCAGCACGTCGAAGCTCGCGCCGTGCGGCACGGGGCTCGAGGTCGCGGGCGTCAACGAGCGCATCAACGTCTCCGACTCCGACTTCGTGCGCAACGGGCTGCACGCGGTCGCGCAGGGCTGGGCCGATGGCCTTACGGTCCACGACGTCTCCGGCGGCCGTTTCGTCGGCAACCGCTTCCACGACAATACCGACGTGGACTTGATCTTCGGCGGCTGCCAAAACTGCGTGATCGAGCGGAATACCGTGACGCACGGCGGCTCTTACGAGATGGGGGCTTTCGCCGCCATCATGATTCAGGCGTTCGGCTTGACGACGAGCGGGCGCTACGACGGCAGTGTTATACGGGACAACGTCGTCGACTGCGGCGCGAAGGCCGCTTGCGGCTACGGGCTCTACGTCGGATCGCGCGCCTGGTACGAGGCGAGTCGCATCGTCAACGGCACCGTCGTGGGCAACGTCGTCAGCAACACGCAAGGCGGGATCCTCATCGGTGCCGACGTCACCGGCACCGCCATCGGTGACAACGACGCCGGGCCGACGAACGGCCAGATCCGCTGCAACACTCAGGTGGAGAGCCTGAGGAGGTATCATGCGCTCGCCTTCGAAACCGGAACCGGGGCGAGCTTCGTCGGCACGCGCGTTCCTAAGTCCTCGTACGTCGAAGTGCTCTATGCGGTCGGCTCGATCCCGAACTCGGCGCCGGGCTGCCAGCCTTAGCGGCGCTAAGCTCTCGGCGGCAGCGCGACCGTTTCGGCGCCTCTCATTTCACGTCGAAGCGGTCGAGCGCGCTCAAAGAGTACTTGGTCGAAGAGACCGAGTCTTGTTCAGGGGCCGGAGGCTCGGGCCCTCGGGCCGTTAGTCATGGGTCTCGATGCGTGCCGCGTACCGGAGCAGCGCGTCCGACGCGCGGCGCGCAGGGTAGCGACGCGCGTCAAGGCCCATGCGGTTATCGACTAGTTGGCGAAGTTCTGCGTCGCGTACCAGCCGCCGTCGGCGCTCTTCGCCACGCCGACGCCGATGCGCGAATAGCCGCCGACCATGTTCGCGTGGTGACCGGGGCTCGCCCACCACATCTCGACGAACTCCGTCGCGAGCGCGGTCGCGTCGCTGCCGCCGCCGCCGGTCATCGCGACGTTCTCGGCCGAGGTCGGCGACGGCTCGTTGAACTCTTCCGTGTACTTCTGCTTCCACGTGCCGTTGGAGAACCAGTCGTGGGAAATGTTGCCTAGGCGGGCCTGCTCGGCCGACCAAAGGCGCGAGACGTAGCCCATCTTCTTATCAAACGCTTGGGGGCTCTTGCCCTCGGTCGCGATCTTGTCGTTGGTCAAGCGGCGGATCTCCTGCTCGACCTTGCAAGTGAACTCATCCGGAGCTTTGTGGCATTCGCCGGCCGCGGGAGGCGTTGGGCCCGAAGGCGGCGTCGTGCCGCCGGGAGGCGTCGTGCCGCCGGGGGGCGTCGTGCCGCCGGGGGGCGTCGTGCCGCCGGGGGGCGTCGTGCCGCCGGGGGGCGTCGTGCCGCCGGGAGGCGTTGTGCCGCCGGGCGCGCCTTTCGCGACGATTTTGATGCCCTGCAGCACGTCGGCGCCAGTGGTGTCCTTGGCGACGACGGTGATATTGAGGTTCGCGGCGAGACGCACGAACTTTTCGGTCAGGTAGACCTTGGTGCCGCTTACGTCCTGGGCGACACCGGCCAAGGACTGCGCGGTCGAGGTCGGGCCGCAGTTAGCGACGACGTCGAAGCAGAACTTCACCGACGCTGGGTCGATCGTCTTCGGCGTGTAGGCGACGAGCTTATAGGCCTCGGGATCCTTGTTGCTCGCAGCGTTCATCAACGCGACCGCGAAGCTGGCGCCGGTCGCGTCAGCATCGGCGCGGAGCCGGGAGGTCGTGCCATCCAGCGCGGGGTTGGCCGAGCAGCCGCCGAGAAGGGCGACGAGGGCGACTTGCGTGAGGACCTTCATTCCGAGCTCTCCCTACGATTGGTTCATCGGCGAGAAAATCGGGCAGCTTGAAGCAGGCAGCGGCAACGCGAAGAAATGGGGTTTCTCCGATTGATCCTGCAAGCTCGTGGCCAGAAAATTACTTAGTCGAATCAGGTGGTTCTGGCTTCGAAGCCTGTCGAAGGCCTTGACGCTCGCGGCTGGTTGTCGAGGATCTCGCCGACCAGGTCGTAGTCGTGGGACTCACTGATCCGGACCTGCTGAATGGTGCCGCGGAGGCAGTCGGTGAAGGCGCCTTCGGGGCCGTCGTTCAAATAGACGACGCCGTCGACCTCGGGCGCCTGGATGGACAGGCGGCCCTGCCACAGCAGATCGCTCTCGTCGCTGGGGCCTTCGACGAGGACTGAGAGGACTTTACCGACGTAGCTCTGCATCAGCTCGCGCGAGACGTCGCGCTGAGCTTCCATCACGAGCGCCTGGCGGCGGCCCTTCGTCTCTTCGTCGATCTGGTCCTGCATGCGGCCAGCGACCGTGCCCTCTTCTTGCGAATAGGAGAAGCAGCCGAGGTGCCGGATCTTCTGCGTCTTGACGAAGTCGAGGAGCTCCTCGAAGTCCGCCTCGGTCTCGCCGGGGAAGCCGACCATCACCGAGGTGCGGATCGCCATGTCGGGGATGCGCGTGCGGATCTTCGAGAAGATCTCTTCGAGCTGGGCCCGCGTGACGCCGCGGTTCATGCGCTTTAGGACGTCGTCGCTGGCGTGCTGCACCGGGATGTCGAGGTACTTGACGATCTTCGGCTCGCGCGCGATGAAGTCGAGAAGCGCGTCGTCGATGTTCTCGGGATAGACGTAGAGGCAGCGCACCCACTCCAGACCCTCGACCTTCACCAGGGCCTTGAGGAGGGAGAAGAGATCGGCGGCGTCTTTACGGTCTCTGCCGTAGGCCGCGAGATCCTGGGCGATGAGGTTGATCTCGACCACGCCGTCCGCCACCAGCGCCTCGACTTCCTTGACGACGCTGGCGATTGGGCGCGAGCGCAAGCGGCCGCGGATCGCGGGAATGATGCAGAAGGCGCAGTTGTGCTGGCAGCCCTCGGCGACCTTCACGTAGGCGGAGTGCTTCGCCAACGTGTTCACGCGCGGCATCTCTTCATTGTAGAGGTAGTGCGTGCGCTTGGCGTGGATCGAGCCCTGCTCCTGGCCCGCCTCGACGGAGTCGAGGAGCTCGCCGATGCGGGTGAACTCGTCCGTGCCGATGAAAAGGTCGACTTCCGGAAGGCCTTTGGCGAGCTGCGTCTTGTAGCGCTGCGTGAGGCAGCCAGTGACGACGAGCCGCATGCCCGGCTTCGTCTTCTTCAGCTCGGCAGCGGTGAGGATCGTGTCGATCGATTCCTCTTTGGCCGCCCCGATGAAGCCGCACGTGTTGACCACGATGGCGTCCGCGTCCTCGGGGAGATCGACGCTCTTCCAGCCCTTGCCCATCATCGTGCCGAGCATCACCTCGGAGTCGACGCGGTTACGCGCGCAGCCAAGGGAGATCAGATGCACTTTGCGCTCGACGGGGGCGAGATCTTGCGTGATCATTTAGTCGGATCCTGCATTTTTATTAAGACGCGACTCTCTACCATAGAAACGTTATGGAATTCCAGGGGCTCATATCCGTAAATGGTCAGGTGAGCCGTCCCGAGGCCGCCCGGATTTCCCCGTTGGATCGCGGATTCCTCTTTGCCGACGCCATCTTCGAGACCATTGTCTCGTTCCATGGCCAGCTTCTGGACGCCCCTCGGCACTTCGCCCGCCTCAGGGATTCGGCCGAGGCCGTCGGCATGGTCATCCCCTGGACGGACGCCGAGCTGGCCTTCGAGCTCTCCGCCCTGGCCGAGGCCGTCGGGGCGCCCAAGGCCAGCCTCCGCTTCGTGGTCACCCGCGGCGAAGGGATGGGGCTTCGGGTCTCCAAGGACTTGCGGCCGAACCGCGTCGCATTTTGCCTCCCGGCCGGAACCGAGCCCAAAGAGACCTACGAGGACGGGCTCGCGCTGAAGCGCCTGGTGAAAGCCGGTGCCGCGCGCGGCGCGGCGCCGAAGACGGCGAACTACCAGCAGAGCGTCGTCGCCATCGACCGCGCGCAGCAAGAGGGCTTCCAGGACATCCTCTGGACCAACGCCGAAGGCGAGATCGGCGAGTCGAGCATCGCCAACGTCTTCTTCCTCGCGCGCCAAGGCGATCTGGTCGAGATCGTGACGCCGCCCGCCGCCAGCGGCATCCTCCTCGGCATCACGCGGGAGAAGATCTTGAGCCTGCTCAACGCCGCGAAAATCCCGGCGCGCGAGCAGATCATCTTCGCCGACGAGCTCCCGCGCTTCGACGAAGCCTTCCTCTGCTCGACCGTGCGCGGCCTCGTGCCGATCAACCGCATCGATAAACAAAAGTTGTATACCACGCGACCGACCGCGACTTATCGGCACATCGAGCGCCTCTATTTCGCGTGGGTGGAGAGCCAGCTCGGCTTCCGCGTCGATTGGCCGACGGGGAGAAAGCTGTGAGGTCGGAGGCCGTGGGCCTCGTCTTCGTCCTAGCGCTTGGCGCCGTTGGCCTCGGGCTGTGGCAGGGCTGGAGCGGCGAGCGCACCGGCGACGTCGTCTATCTGAAGCCGATGGGCGCGGTCGAGGCCGCCCTCCTCCTCGAAGCGGGCAAGGCCTGGATCCCGCAAGTCGACAAGGACGAGGCGGTCGTCTACACGAACCAGCAGCTTTTTCCGGCGCGCGGGAGCGACGCGCCCGAGCTCGTGCTGTCTTCCGGGACCCGCAAGCTTTGGGCCGAGCCGATCGCTTCGGGCACGGCCTTCGTCCGCCACCGGATTCGGCTCCGAGCGCTCGAGCACGCCTTGGACGATCCGAACGTCGGCCAATACGTGGAACGGCGGCCCGAGATCGACGCGCACGGGCGCGGCACGCCGATCTACGCATCGAACCTGCTCTGGCTCTACGGCGTCTACGAAGTGACGCTGCTCGTCGCTTTTTTCGGCGGCCTCCTCGCCGCGGTGACCCTACCCCGGCGCCGCGCCTTGATCGCGCCCGCCGTCGCCGGCGTGCTCGCGCTCTTTCTCTTGGCCGTGCAGCTTTACGAGCCGGCCTTTCTCGCGCACGATTTCCTGCGGCATCGCATCGTCGTCGACCGGATCGCGCTCGGCGTCCTGGCCGTCGCGCCGGCAGCCTTGGTGCTCGCACTCGTCTCTGTCGTCGGGAAACTAGGGCAGCTCGCGGTCTCTGCCTCCAGCCGCCGGACGCAAAAAGCGGGGGCTTTGCTCGCGGTCTTGGCCTTCCTCGGCGCCGCGGCCGCCGGCTACGTCAGCGCGGGCAAACGCGACGAAAGAGCCTTGGAGCGCGTCGCGACCAAGGTCGCTGCGCTCGATTTGGAGGTGCCTCCGGCCATCGAGCTGATCGCGCTCGGCCGCCACGTGCGCCGCAGCGACGCCGGCCAAGGCGGCGAGCTGATCCGTGCGACGAGCTTGCCGCCTGCGACGCAAAAGTTCGTGGCCGCGCTCGAGGGCGCCCGCATCGCGGCGAGCCGGGACGCGCAGCTCGCGGTCGCTCTGACACGGGGCGCGGCGATGCAGCTCGGCGGCGCCGACGTGCCCGAGGGCTTCGTGCGGATCGTGGCAGCGGAGAGCGTCGGGCGGCCGAAAAACGCGGCGCGCGGGCAGGCGACCGTCGGCCCGACCGAGAGCAAGACCCTGGTCCCACTCCTGGCCCTTCTCGACGGCGGCGAGCCATACCGGACGAATCCCCTGGCCTTCGCCCGCGCGCTCTTCCTCCAGGGAGAATTCGTGCAGGCGACGGGGCGTCCGCTGGCGCTTTTCGCCGGTGACGACGCGCCGTCAGTTGCGGCGCTCGTCGAGCGTCGCTCGGGTTTGGCGCGCGTCCTGTCGAGGCTTTGATCCATGCCCGTCTTGAAGATCATGGCCTTACCGCCTCCGCCCGAAGTCGACGTCACCGCCGTGCTGAGCGCGACCTGCGTCGAGCTCGCCCGCGTTGCCGGCGTTCCCGCGCACGCCATCTGGGCGACGTTTCTGCCGCTCGCGCCGGCGCACTACGTCGAGGGTGAGACGGCCGCGACGGGCGCCGAGCGCGACACGCATCCGCCGCTCGTCGAGCTCATCGCCTTCGAGGGCCGCAGCGATGCCCTGATCGCCGCGATGCTGGAGACGACGGCGCGCTGCCTGGCGGAAGGCTTCCGGCTCGAGCCGGGGAACGTTTACGTGAGCTTCACGGAAGCGCCGTCGGGCCGCGTTCACACGGGCGGCCACGTTCGGCGCCGGCCCTGATACCGCTATGATATCATTCGTCTGAATCCCTCGGAAACAACCAGGAACCAGGCGGAGATCGCGCGATGAGACTCGCACTCGCGACGCTCGTGCTGTTGACGGCGTGCCGGACGCCGAATGGTGGCACGGGCCTCAAGGCAACGGACGGAGACGACCAAGGCGCATCGGCCACCATCGCCTTATCGATCGAGGACCCCCGCTTCGCCAAAGTGGACGAAGCGACCGTAGACGTCGGCAACGGCAGCTCGTTCGACGCCAAGATCGCGGCGGTCGAAAGCGCGAAGACTTCGATCGAGGTGCAATACTTCTTGTTCGGCGAAGACTTCGCCGCCTCGCGCATGGCCGAGGCCCTGATCGAGAGGGCCAAGGCCGGCGTCAAAGTGCGCATCATCGTCGACGCGAAGACGACGATGACCACGCTCCCCTTCTTCAAGACGCTGGTGAAAGCGGGCGGCGGCAACCTGCAGGTCGGCTACTTCCGCCCGTTTCCGCAGGACGTGATCGACGACCTCAAGGCCCTCGGATTCGGCGATTTCCGCGCCTTCGCCGAGATCATCGCCACGGGCGATCCCGCGAGCCTGAACAAGCTCGTTGCCGGCAACGCGCTGCTCAAGAAGGAAGGTCCGATCGGCACGGCCTTCCGCAAGTTCTTCGACGAGATGGCCTCCGCCGACCTGAACGAAGCGCGCTTCGAGGCCCTGCTCGCGAACCTCAAAGAGGCCGTGCCCCAGGGCACCTTCTCTGGTCAGTCGTGGTTCGACCTCACCAAGTGGAACCACCACAAGCTCTTGCTCGTCGACGGCCTCTACCTCCAGGGAGGCGGCCGCAACATGGAGGACGCCTACCACTGGGAGAAGGACGACCAGCTGCGCGTCGACCACAACATCAAGAAGTACATCTTCATGGACGCCGACTTTTTCGTGCGTGACGCACGCATCGCGAAGCGCGCGCTCGAGACTTTTGACAAGTACTGGGAGTGCACGGCGAGCACGAGCTGCAGCGCCGGCATCGCGCACGCGCTCGAGACGCCGGCCGACGACGCGACGGCGAAGACGGTCATGGCCGAGATCCAAAAGCGCGCCGCCGAGTTCAAGAGCACGCGCGGATACGCCCGCACCTACGAGCCCATTCACGCCGGTCGTCTCGTGGCGAAGGATGCCTCGGTCGCGTACGTGGAGAACCGCATGTTCCCCGGCGGCGGCACGGGCTCGAAGCTCCTTCGCGAGGAGCCGAGCGAGCAAGCTCTGCTCTTCGTGAAAAAGGTCGACGAGCTGAAGAGCGGCGAGGAGATCACGCTCCACAACGCCTACCTCTTCCTGCCGGCCCGCATCCAGGAAGCGATCCAGCGGGCGCTGTCGCGCGGCGTCCGGCTCGTGATCCAGTCGAACTCGCCGGCTTCGTCGGACCTGGGCTACATCGCCAAGGGCGCGCGCATCCAGTACGAGAACCTCTTCAAGATCGCGCAACCCGGGCAGGTCGAGATCTACGAATACATGACCGAGGAGTCGCTGCACGCCAAAGTGTGGATCGCCGGCGACTATCTCTTCGTCGGCTCGATCAACGCCGATCCACGCTGCGAGTTGCTCGACACGGGCAACAGCCTCGTCATCGGACCCTCGGCCTCCGGGCCGTCGATGGCGAGCCAATACCGCGCCTGGTTGACGAAGCTGCGCGCTGAGTTGGTCACGGACAAGAAGCGTGCGCGTGCTCCCGAGTACACCGCGTTGCGCTCGGTGACGCCGGAGATGGTGGCGCAAGAGCGCGAGGCCTATTGGACTTCGTTAGAGCAGCTGCCCGAGCCGAAGCGTGCGCTGCGCAAGAAGCTGCGGAAGATGATCGAAGAGGACGCCGCGACCTCCTTCCGCCTCGACGCCGAGGGCGAAAAGGCACGGAAGAAGCTTCAGGCGATTCACCTGCAGTTCTGAGAAGAGCGGCAACGTTCGCCGCGTGCTATCATCGTGTCACCGAAATCTATGGCAACTGCTCGACTTTCAATTTTCCTTGCGTGGAGGTTCCGATGATTCGCCAGACCTTGGCACTAGCTGCAGCTTTGAGCGCGACGATCGCATTCGCGGGAGCCCCGAAGGCGGTTCGCGACGCTTTCAAGGATGTCGAAGAGGCGTACAAGACGAATGCCGCTACGGGCGCGGCAGCCGCCGACAAAGCCTGCGGCGTCAAAATTGCCGCCTCCGTCAACATCGACAAGTGCACGGACGCGGCCGTCGCGGCCAACGCCCGGCACTCGATTGCGCCCATCTACACCGCGCTCGCCAACTACTGCACCGACAAAACGGCGAAAGCCGTGATGAAAAAGTCCGTGAAGAAGATCGTGCTCCACTGCGGGGCCACGGGGCTTGCCGGCGGCACCCTCTCGTTCAAGCTCGACAAGGATTATCTCCCCGCCGAGGCGGATGTGCAGGGCCTCATCAAGGAGTGACGCGCGCGATCTGGCGGCCCGCTCGGCGGCGAGCGGGCCGCCAGATTCGGTCCCGCGAGGGCCGACCCTCCGTCACGGTTAAATAATTGTAAGGATAAGGTTTTATCTTCTGCCCTCAAGTGAAGATCAATCGGCCCCGAAACAGAATCAGCCGGCTTTTAGACGCTTCGGGGTGACGGATGAACGGCAAGCATATCGCATTGATGGTTGTCTTTTTGCTGAGCGGGTGTCTCAACGGGCCCGGCTTTCTCAGCCAAGACAAAGCGGCGCAGAAAACGGACAAGAGTACGAGACCGTTGGCTTCGGTCATCGCCTTGCCGACCGCCGCAGTTCCCGCTTCGAATCAACCAGTCGTCCTGCAAGATGACGGAGCGGTCGTCACCGCCAAGGTGAGCAAGGCCAGCACGTCAGCGCAGCTCGTGCAGGCGAGCGGCGGGTCAGCCATCTCGAGCTCCAGCGTCTCGTTTCCGCCGGGTGCCCTCGCGATCGACACCGAGGTCTCCGTCGAGGAGGGGGAGTCGATCGTCGGCGGCGGCCTCGCCGACGAGCTCGGCCTCGAGACGGACAACTTCATCAGCACCGCCGGCGCCGCCGTCATCGTCAACTCCTCGACTCCAATCGACGCCGCGGTGCCGTTCACCGTCTCCGTGGCGCTCGGAGAAGGCCTTGGCCTCGTCGAGCTCGATCGTGCGCGCGTCTTCATCGCCTTTCGGGTCTTCGTCGCGGCCGAGAATCGCTACGTCGTGGGCGCCATTCCCCCCAGCGAGCTGACCTTCCTTCCCGACGGTAACGTCAGCTTCGCCATCCAGTTCTTCGGCGTCTACCAGCCGGCGCTCTCGGATCGAGCGCTCGAGAAACGCATCGTCGCCACGACGGAGCTGCAGACGGCCGTCACTCGTGCGACGACGACCCGTGCAGAAGCAGTGACGACCTGGTCGACCCCTTCGATCAAGTTCGATGAGCGGAGTCGCACGCTTTACTGCAGCGCGTCGGCGAGCACGCCCGTACAGTATTGTTCGGTGGCTTTCGGCAGCGACCGCATCAGGGCTCAATATCGCGTCCCCACCCGCACCGAGACCTCTGGCTCGACGATGGTCCCGCCGGATAAGGTTGTTCGCACGGCATTCTGCCGCGTCGAGTGTCGCGATGCGCTGGAAAGGATCACGGCATCTGCCTGGTCGACGGAGTCGGTTGCAATCCCGCTCGGCTCGGACTCCGCCACGACGCCAGACGGCGAAGCGCCAGGGACTGCGGTCGAGCCGAGTGACGGGGGCGCCAAGCTCCTCCATCTCAGCGTTGCGCCAGGAAGTACCCTCGATCCGCGTGCGCGCGGCATAGACATGATTTTTGATCGAAAGCTCGAGGTCGCGAGCGTCAATACCGGCACCGTTCCCTTCCTAGCGTCTTCGGCGACGGTCGCGCTCCTGGACCTCACGACCGGCGAGGCGATCCCCTCGACCGTGGTCGTGGAAGGCGACCGCTTGCGCGTCGACTTCAATCGCGATTTGCGCGTCGACTCGGCCTATAGGATCGCGATCTCGAGTGGCTTGCGGGATGGGAGGTTCGCGACGTCGCAAGCACAGTCGATGATGTTCCGGACGAGTCCCGCGCAGTGGTCGGCGGCGACGCCGGGCTTGATCGTCGGCGGCGAGAACCTGCAACATTTCTTGAGCAATGCCCGCGGCGACGTGGTCTTGCTCAAGAGACATTCGTTCGGCATGACGGCGAAGCGGTTCGGTGCGGACGGCGGTGTCTGGACGAGCCTTCTCGACCCGACGATGGATCAGGTTGCGGTCGCCCCAGGCGAAAGTGTCGCGGCAATGGGCGCCAATCGGGACATCGTCTTTGCGTGGAGCAAGGACGTCGACCCGACCTCGAGATTTTGTGTGTTTGTGAGGCGCTGGAAGTACGACGCCGCCACCAACACCGGCACCTGGCAACCAACCACCCTCGCCCGGTCGGGCCTGCTTGCCAAACCCTATCTGGTAAGCGTCTCGATAAACGAGGCCGGAGATGCCGTGGTGATCGGCACTAAAGGGATTTCTTCGCCCTACTTAATATTCGACAACCGCGTCACGCGGGATGGAATGTTAAAATATGATCCCGACCTCGAGGCCAAAACGCCGTACGTAGACCTTCCTACGACGGTCAAAGTCGTCACCAACAATAATGGCGATCATGTGGTGACCTACAATTACGGGAGCAACTGGAAGGCTCTCTACGGCACATATCTTCCGAACGGTGCGACTCCCGGACTGAAGTGGCCGCTGAGCCCACTCGACCTCGTCGTCGGCTCGGCCCTTATCGGAGTCATGCAAGCGACCCTCGACGACCAAGGTAACGGCGTCGTCGCCTGGACCCGCCAGCCGGCGGCGGGCGATCCGTCGGTCGAGATGCGCACGATCCGCTTCCCTGCAGGCGGCGGCCCGCGCGCTTGGTCGGCGCCTTCTCTGATCTACCAAGGCGCCGGCGCCGAGCTTCTCGGGATCGGCAAGCTCGGCGTCGACCGATTCGACATCGTCTTCAAAGACCCCCCTCCTGCGGGGACTACGGGGGATCCGTCCGTGCGCTTGAGTCGTGTCAGCGCCGGAGTGGTGGGCGGAAATTTGTTATGGTTCCAGAATGCCCGTCCCGCAGCGTTTTTTACGACGAATGAGCGGTACTTCATGGCCACCAACGACGGCAGCGGCCAATTCGGCGTCGCGTCCGTCGATGCGAACGGAGCGTTCTCTCCCGCTATGATTGCGAGCTTGGACGGTGCTGTCTTCGACCCGACGACATTGGTCCGCATGGCCGTTTCTGAAGGCGGCGGGATGTTGATGCTGACGGTCGATGGAACGATCAAGGGTGCCAAAGCCGTACGCTTCGGCCCAGACCCCTCGAACGGGGGCAGGTTGAAGCCGGCGTCATCGATCATCGACGCGCTCGGGGGTCTCGCTGCGATGCCGAAGCTCGACGCCTCGATCACGCCGACGGGCGAGGCTTTGCTCTTCGTCGAGGCTTACAGCGCCTCGGTATCTTTCGACTTCCGACTGCCGGTTCTGCCGTAAGGGGCTTTCCGACTAGGTGCCGCCGCCTCGGGCAATCTGGTAAACTGCCGGGATGATCGATTCCGGAATCTTCTTAGAGCTCTTGATCCTATTCGGCGCCGCGACGCTGGTGGCGACCGTTTGCTTTTGGCTGAAGCTCCCAACCATCGTCGGCTTCATCGTCGCCGGCATGCTGGTCGGCCCCTCCGGCATCGGCCTCGTCTCGTCGCTCCCGGCGGCCGACAGTTTGGCGGAGATCGCCGGCGTTTTCCTGATGTTCACCATCGGGCTCGAGTTCTCGTTTCGAAAATTGATCGAGCTCCGGCGCGAATTCCTCAAGCTCGGGCTCCTGCAGGTCCTCCTCACCGTGATGCTGACGGCGATCGTCGCACACGGGGTCCTAGGCGTGTCGATGCCGAAAGGCGTCTTCTTCGGCTGCCTCATCGCCCTGAGCTCGACGGCTTTGGTGATGAAGCTCCTGCAGGACGCGCGGGACGTCGAGACGCCTTACGGCAAGAGCGCCGTCTCGATCCTCCTCTTCCAGGATCTCGCGGTCATCCCGATGATGCTCGCCCTTCCCTTTCTGGCGGCCGGCGGCGGCGTCGTGTCGGCGGTCGGCGCCTCGCTCGGCGATTCCCTGGCCGAGTTCTGGTCGGTGCGCGGCGCGCTGCTCACGGTCGGCAAGGTCGTGGGCTCACTCGCCCTCCTCTATACGTTGTCTCGCTACGTGATCCCCTTGTTTTTCGAGAAGGTGGTGAGCACGCGGAGCCGCGAGGTCTTCTTCTTCTGCGTCCTCTTTCTCCTGCTCGGCGTCGCCTATCTCTTCCACCTCGGGGGCCTGTCCCTCGGCCTCGGCGCCTTTGCCGCGGGGATGATGGTGTCGGAAAGCCCCTACGGAAGACAGGTGACGGCCGACGTGGTGCCGATGCGGGACAACTTCCTCGGCCTTTTCTTCGCCTCGATCGGCATGCTGCTCGACCTCAATTTCGTCTTCACGCACCTCGCCATGGTCCTGGGCCTCGGTTTGGCGGGTCTGGCGATCAAGGCCTTCATCGGCGTCATCGTCTGCCTGTTCAACCGCTCGCCCCTTTCGATCGCGGCGATCGTCGCGCTGATGATCGCGCAGGTCGGCGAGTTCTCGTTCATCCTCGCGTCGCGCGGGCTCGACCTCGGGCTCTTCACCAAGGACGAGCATCAGTACTTTCTCAGCGTCTCGGTGCTCTCGATGGTGTTTACTCCCTTTCTTTTCCGCCTCGCGCCGAAGCTGGCCCTCAACGCGCGCTTCGGCGGCTCGGCGTGGCGCGCGGCGGGCGCCTCGCCGGAGGGCCGCGGCCTGCGCTCGACCCTGAAAAAAGGCGGAGTCGGCCACGCCATCATCATCGGCTTCGGCATCGCCGGAAAAAACATGGCGGCCGCGATGGACGCGCTCGGCATCCATTTTCAGGCGATCGAGCTCAATTACGACATGGTGAAGAAGCTGAAGGCCGAGGGCGTGCCGGTGCATTTCGGCGACGCGACGCGGGGCGACGTCCTGGAGCACGCGGGCCTCGGCGAGGCCAAGCTCGTGGTGATCTCGGTATCCGGCTCGAAGATCGTGCCCCACATCATCGCCGAGGTGCGCGCGCTGCGTCCGGACGTCCAGATCATCGTCCGCGCGCAGTATCTGCGCGAGCTCGAATCCATCAAGCGCGATCCGGCCTTGGACATCGTCGTCGCCGAGGTGGAGACTTCGGTCGAGCTTTTGGCGCGGGCCCTGAAAGTTTACGGCGTCGAGTCGGACGAGATCCGAAGCTACATGCAGCAAGCGCGGCAACAACTCAACACGTTCGCGCAAATGACCTCGGCGCTGCAGAGCCCGACCTTGAATCTCCCGTCCTGGGAGGCTTTGTCTTCGATCCGCCCGATGCGCATCGGCGACCAGTATGCCGCCGTCAACCGCACCCTCGCCGACCTCAATCTGCGCGAAAGGACGGGAACCTCGGTGGTCTCGATTTTCCGGGATGGGTTGGGGACGACGGTGCCGGGAGGAGATTTCGTGTTCCGGCCTGGGGACGTCGCGCACTTGATCGGGTCGCCGGATGGGTTGGCGGATGCGGAGAGGCTTTTGCGGGGAGAAAAGCGTTCTTGACTATCCCGGGTCGTCCTCCGAGAGGGCGACCGTGCGGATCTTCCACGGAGCCTTCTTGCCTTCCCCCTCCTTCGCCAGCGCGAACTCGACCGTGACCGACGTGTTGCCGATCGTAACCTTGCGCGCCTTTTCGTCGAGGCTCGTGACGAGGTAGGAGTCGAGGTCCGCTACCGGCATGCCGTGGCGCAGCTCGTCCGCGATTCGCAGCACGTGCTTGAAGGTGCGCGCCTTTGGCTTCTGCTTCGATTCCTCCACCATCCAGCCCCTGCCGTCGGCCTTGACGACCACTTCGATCTTTTCGTCGATTTTTTTGGCCGCGAGCTTCACCGGCGAGGCATTCTTGGTCCCGTCGACGCGGTCGGAGCCGCCGTACGTCAGCTCGAAGCCCTCGGACTGCACGAACGGCGCCAACGGCTTTCCGCCCTTCACCGCGGCGAAGATGCCCTTTCCGACGGCCGCGAAGCTTGCGTCCTCTGCACGCGCGAGGCCCGAGCAAAGGAGCAAGACGAGGAACGGCAAGCGAAGCATGGTGAGCGCCTTTACTACGTGTTCTGGCGCCTCAGCTTATCATGGCGACCTTACTCAACGACGCGCAGCGTCCCGAAATGCCCCATCTCCTCATGCGGCACGCAGATGTATTTGTACTCGCCGAGCACGGTGAACGTGTGCTCAAAAGTCGCGCCGGGGAGAAGGAAGCCCGAATGGAAGGGCTCCGCACCTTCGGGAATGACGACATTCAGCGGATCAAACGCCAGCGTCGCGTCTGCCGTCACGGTGTGCCGAATCGGCCGCGGCACGCCGGTCGGCTCCTTGTTCGTCCAGCGCACCGTCTGGCCGAGACAGACTTCCGTGTCCGCGGGCGCGAACACCATGGCGGCGATGTCGATCTCGAGGATCGGGGTCGGGTCGCAGGCGGCGTGGGCGCCGGTGGCGCTTGCGGCGAGGGTCAGGGTGATGAGGACGTTGCGTGCAAAGGTTCGCATGATGAGCTCCAAAGGGTGAAGGGTACGCACTAGTCGTCGTCTCCGACGATGATTCGGTCGTCGTCGTCATCGCCGCCGCCCGGCTCGCGCCAGGTGACGTCGGCGCCGAAACGCAGCCACGCCGCGAGCGCGCGCCCGTCCGGCGTGTAGGCGAATTCGCGGTCGTTCTGCGGCATCGTCCCGAAGTCGAGCTCATTCCAGGCGTCGCGAGCATGCCGCCGGATCTCGGCCAGGCTCGTGAGCGGCTTGCGCGCCATGCGTCCTTCGGAGCCATGGCAGCCGGTGCATTTGCGGTCGACGATCGGCTTCAGATCCTCATAACGCAGCTCGCGCGGATCGCGCATGAGGAGATGCGGCGGCCCGGGATCTGGACAGGGCTGGGCCGGGACGAGATCGGTACCGGTCTTCAACCAATCTTGCAGGCGCAGGCCGTCGGGCGTGTCCTTGAACGTCGGATTGCCCTGGGGCATGTAGCCGTCCGCGAGGGCCGAGACCATCGCCTCCCGATTCGGCTTGATCTCCTCAAGCGTCGTCAGCGGCAGGAAGCCGGCGGCACCGCGCGGATTGTGGCAGCGCAGACAGGTGGCGTCGAGCACGGGCTTGAGGTCGGCGTAGACGCTGGCTAGGAGGAAAATGATGGAGAAGGAGTACGTCATGGGGAGGAAGATAGACGATGGGGGGCGGGTAGGCTTGTGAGCTTAGCTTTGTTGGGAGTGGCGAATTTGAGGCGAGGGGCGAAACGCCTTCGGCCCACGGCGGACACGCCGACGAAAGAGCCCGCCGAAAGGCGGGCATCTTCATCGGTAGAATGGCACGCGAAGCCGCTCTATTTCCCCGTTTTATCGCCACCCACCGCCACCTGCGCAGTGTCTTTCTTCCCTTCCTGATCCTGCTTCGCCTTCGCGATCGCTTCCTGCACGCTCGTCGATTCGCCGGTCGTCGACTGCTTGCGCACTTCTTCCATGATGTTGTGCCGCGTCGTATACGCCGAGTTCGACAGGACGAGCTGTTTTCCGCGGCGCGTCTGCAGGTTGAACACGAGCGGCGCCTTGAGGTTCGCCGTCATGTTCTGCGGGTTCGTCGGGATCGTGATGATCACGCTGATGACCGCGTCTTCTTCCGTCTTCAGGCCGAGGTCGGAGACTTCCGCCTCGGTGACCTCGACGGTGTAATCCGGCTTGAAGAGCAGGGGATTGATCAGCACGAAGGCGATGGCGCCGTCGTCCAGGGACTGCAGCCATTTGAACGGCGAGTCCTTGTCGTGATCGAGAATGACGTAGCGCTTCAGCTCCGGGAAGCCGATCAGACCGGCCGGAAGCTCGATCAGATCCGCGTCCTTGACTTCGATCTCGCCGAATCGCGTCGTTTTCACCTGGATCACACGAACCCTCCATCGCGCGCATGAATCGCGCGACCTACTTCGTCCCTGTCTTCGTTCGCTGAGTGTGCTTGTCCTAGCTTACCGTACCGTGCGTGAGCGCTTCAAGCCCCGCGACGGAAGAAAGATAGCGGAGCCTATTCGCCAGACCCTTTGGGGGGCGTCATCTTCACCGTCTTGCGCAGCGGAGCCTGCGTCGTGTCCCCCGACGCCACGGCGCTGCCGGCGAGCATGCCGCCGGCCTCGCGCACGGCGTCCGGGCGCGGCGAGCTCGCCGCCCGGTTCTCATCCTGGATCTTCTGGTAGATCTCTTCGCGGTGCACGGCCGTCGACGGCGAGGCCTTGATCCCGAGGCGGACCTGCTTCCCTTTGATTTGCATGACGACGATTTTGACGTCGTCACCAATGGCGATTCCCTCGCCCACTTTTCGCGTCAGAACGAGCACCGTGAGAACCCTCCATGGCTCCCTTGACCGAACCGCACCAAGAGCTGTCGTATCTAAAGATTATCCGCGATTTTCATGCAAATGGCCATGCTTTGGCAAAAGATCAATTTCTCATTGGAGGAAGTTCAGAAGCGACGGCTGCAACATCTTCGTGGACGACAGCAAAGTCCCCTGCAGCTGCGCCTCCGTGCGCTTGAACTGCGAGGTCGCGTCGTAGATGTCGGCGTCCTGCGCCTTGGAGAGGGCGGCGCGGTTCTGCACCTCCTCGTTCGCGAGGCGGTCGCCGGCGTCGTGGAGCGACTTCCACATGCCGCCGAGAGAGGCCTGGAAGCTCGTCGTCTTCTCGAGCTGAAAATCGAGCTCGTCCATCGACCTGCGGATCATGGCTTTGTCGTTGGTGATCAGGCCCTCGTAGAGGACCGTCATGGTCTGCATCATGCCGAAGTGCCCCTTGGCGCGGTCCTCGGGCGAGGCGTCGAAGAGGTTGCGCGCCTGCAGATTCACCTGGCGAAAGTTGTCTTTCGACACCTGCAGGAAGAGGGCGCCGTCGTCGCCCAGATAGTCGCCTTCGAGGTTCAAGGGCGGCGTCTGGTTGCGAAAGCCGCCGAAGACGAAGCGCCCGTTGAAAGTCGAGTTGGCGAGCTGGACGACCTCCTCCATGATCTCGCGGATCTCGCGGCCCGTGGCGTCTCTGCTGTTCGCGTCGTAGGTGTCGTTGGACATCGCGACCGACAGCTCCTTGGCGCGTATGAGGCTGTCGCCGATCGATTGGAGCGCCGACTCCGAGCGCTCGAGGAGCCCTTTCGAGAACTCGATGTTCTTCTGGAACTGGGTGACGTCGTAGATGTTGTCGCGGAAGCGGATGGCTTGCTTCGCCCGGATCGGGTCGTCCGACAGGTTGAGGATGTCCTTCTGCGAGGACAGGCGGTCCATCTGCCGCATGTTCTGGTTCTTCGCGTCCTCGACGCGATTTTGCACCGTGTCATAGCGCATTTTCTCGGAGACGCGCACCATCGCTAGGGCCTCCTAGATCAGCGTTTGAGCGAGAGCACGGTCTCGAGCATCTCGTCGACGGTCGTGATCAGCTTGGAAGAGGCCGTGAAGTTCGCCTGCCACTTGAGGAGGTTGGTCGCCTCTTCATCGAGGGAGACGCCCGAGGTCGACTCGCGCCGCTTCGTCAGGTCCTGCATGACGATATCGTTCGCTTCTTTGATATGGCTCGCGCGTAAGACGTCGAGGCCAAGCGTGCCGACGTAGTTGGCATAGAAGTCGGTGAACGTGGCGTCACTGTCGTCGCCGTAGAGCCGCGTGTCCTTCAACTTCAGGATCTGGAGCAGGTTGACGTTGTCGCCGGGGGCCGAGGGCGACATGCCGGCGGAGATGGCGTCGACCGACTCGGCGACGGCGTCGCTGAGCGCAATGGACGAGGCGGCGGAGTCGACGTCTCCACCGATGGCGAAGAAGTCTCGGCCCCGGGCCTCGGCGTAAACCTTCAGGCCAAAGCCCTCGCGATGCGCGTCATTCAAATTATTGGCAAATGTGAAAGCGCTCTCGTTGTTCTTTGCGATCAGGTCGGGGACGACCTCGTCGCGCATGTTGACGAACGCGGCGAGTGAGCCGCCTTCCAGCATGCTCGTCACGTCGCGGCTACGGTTGCCTTCCCAGTCGGTGATCATGACGTCGTACATGCCGGCGTTGTCGCCGTTGCGCGAGAGCTCGATGATGGACGAGTTGCCGGCGTCGACGAGCGTGGTCTCGTTCGGGCCGCGCACCATCAGCATCCCGAACTTGTCCTCGTAGTAATGGCAGTCGACCGTGCCGGTGACCTCCTGGAGGAGGCGGTCGCGCTGGTCACGGAGGTCGTTGGCGTCCTGCTTCTGGCCCGCCTCCTGGACCTGGATCTTCACGTTGAGGGAGGCGATCTCGGCCAAGTTGTCGGTGAGCTTGCGGGACTGCTCGGCGACGCGCTCGTTCAGGTCGGTTCGGTTCTGTTTCAGGTTGGTGTCGATCCGCTGGAAGGCGGAGGCGATGTTCTTGCCGCTTTCGACGACCGACGTGCGGACGGTGAAGTCCTCGGGGAAGTTCGAGAGATCCTGCATACGGTTGAAGAACTCCGCCATCTCGTCGGCGACCGAGGCGTTGAGCTCGGGGCTGAAGATGACCTCGAGCTGCTTCATCGCGTCGGCTTTGGCGGCGGCGCGGCCGAAGTCCTGGCGCGCCTGGTTGATCTGCTTCTCGATGAACTTGTCGTGGAGGCGCGAGATCGAGCCGACGTAGTTGCCGTTGCCGATCAGGAGCCCGCTCTTTTGCAGGGGCTCGCGCTGGATGAGGTTGATGCGCTGGCGCGAGAAGCCGGCGACCTGCGCGTTGGCGATGTTGTGGCCGGCCGTGTCGACGCCCTGCCGGGTCGCGTAAAGCGACTCGGAGCCGATGTTTAGGGTGTGGAAAAGGCTGGGCATGAGACCTCAGGCGGAGGCGCTGAAACCGGAGAGGCGACCGCTCGTCTCTTGGACGCCGCGCTCGTTGTAGGCAGAGATGGTCTCTTCGCTGACTTTTTGCCAGAAGCGGTAGCTGTCCTGGTAGTCGCGCAGGAGCTTGCCGACCAGAGCGCGGTTGGCCTCGACGAGCGGCTTCACCTCGCGGACCTTGGCCTCGAAAGCTTGGGCGAGCTTGCGCAGGCCGTCGATCTGGTGCGTAAGGACGCCCATCGCCAGAGCGCCTTCACCCGGCGTCGAAGGAAACGCGGCGCGCAACTCCTCGAGCGCGGCGACGCACTCTTTCAGGGCTGCGGGGCAGCGCGCCTCGCCGCCCAGGATGCGCGCCCGGTGCTGGCCGATCCGCGCGGCGGCGATGGCCATGGCGTGGAAGGACTTCTCGATCTGCTCGCAGACCTCGGCCTTCGCCGCGCCGGCGTTCTCGATGTCGGGGAAGTCGCGCGAGCGGATGGCGCGGTGCTCCTTCTCGATCGCGAGCGGCAGCTTCACGTACGCTTCGTATAGCGCGGCCGCCTCGGCCTTGAGCTCCGAGGCAAGCGTGATCACGGCTTCGGCAGCCGTCGACATGGAGTAGTGCCTCCGAAGGAAATCGGTTCAGGGGGGGGATGCTCACGCGGACTTGGGACTTGTCCGCCGAAGCTTTAGCGTAGGCGGATCAGGGCTCGTTCGCTTGGGACTCGGCCAGGTGCTCGCGCACGGCCTCGCGCAGGATGCCGTCGGCGATCTTGCCCGAGTCGGGCTGATACGTGCCGGCGTCGATCTGCGCCTTCAGCGCCGCGACGCGGTCTTCGCGCACGTCGGGCGTGTTCTTGGCGATGTCGAAGGCCTTGCTCGCGGCCGCCGCGCGATCCTTCGCGCCGCCCGAGATCTTCACGTCGGCCGCGCCGCCCTTCGCGGACGCGCCTTCTTTGAAGAGGCTGGCGTCGAGCGCCGCGGCGCCGTCGACGGCCTTCTTCTTGTCGCTTGCCTGCGCTTTCGGCGCCAGCAGCGGGTTCGTCATCGAAGCGCCGTTGTTGATCGGCTTGGTCGCCATGACTCACCTCTCGCGTAAAATGAAGGACATGAAGGGAAATTCGGGAAGGTCGGGATTTACAGCGGGCGGGAGAGCTTTTGCAGGAGATCCGCGGGAACGGGTCCGTTGTTCATTGTCGCAGGGATCGGCGCGGGAGGCAATGCCTTCGGCGCGTAAGCCTTGAGGCCCATGGCTTTGACGCCGTTGGCCCCGCCCTCCGCCTTCGCCGCCTCTTGGGCGCCTCGCGCACGGAGCATGAATTCCTCAATATTATCGGCGAGTCCCGTGTGACGCTGGCTCGCCATCTGCTTGGCGTATTCGCCGTCGAGCATCGACCGGTAGATCTCCTCGGCATTGCCGCCGTCGACTAAGCCCGACTTCGGCACGGTGTCCCGCATCGCTTTCAGGACGATCCCGAGGAAGAGCGACTCGAAGTCCTCCGACAGCTGACGGATCTCCGCCTTTTCGTCGCGGACCTTCTCGCCCTCTCCGTTCACCGATATGACGGGCTTGAGCCCGCTGGCGCCATCAACGTTCATAGGAACTTCAGCTCCGCCTTGAGCGCGCCCGCGGCGTGCATGGACTGGAGGATGCCGACCAAGTCCGCCGGCTTCACGCCGAGCGCATTCAGAGTCTCGACGAGCTCGCCGACGGTGGCGCCGGCGCTGCCGCCCATGTTGACCACGGATTTCCCGCCGGTCTTGGCCGCCTTCTTCCCCTCGCCCACCCGGATCGAGAGGTCGCCGTGCGCGATCGCGACGGGAGCCAGGGCGACGCCGCCGCCCATGACGACGGTGCCCGTGCGCTCGTTCAGGACGACGACGGCCTTGGAGTCCGCCTCGACCTCGGTCGCCTCGATCTCGGCTACGAACTCGACCGTGCGGCCCTCGAACGGCGGCGGGATCGTGACCTCGACGCTGCCGACGTCTTTCGCCGCGGCGAAAAAGCCCTTGAGGCGCTCGTTGATGGCGTCGGCGATGCGCGCGGCCGTGGTGAAGTCCGCGTCCTTGAGCGCCAGCGTGAGCTTGCCGTCGGCAGCGATGACCGGCGCGAACTCCCGCTCGACCGTGCCGCCGCCGGGAACCCGCGCGACGGTGAGAACCTGGGCGCCCGAGCCGCTCGCCTGCCCGACGACCACGGCGCCTTGCGCGACGGCGAAGACCTCGCTGTTTCCGGCTTTCATCGGGGTAAGAACGAGGGTGCCGCCGGCCAAGCTCTTGGCGTCGCCGATGGCGGAGACCTTCACGTCGAGGGCTTCGCCGATGCGGGCGAAGGGCGGCAGCTCGCCGGTGACGAGCACGGCCGCCATGTTGCCGGCGGCGACCTCGTTCGCATTGGTCTTCAGGCCCATCCGCGTCAACATGGTGGCGACGGCTCGGTTGGTCGCAAGCGACTTCTTCGTGTCGCCGGTGTTCTTCAGGCCGACGACGAGGCCTAGGCCGTTCATGTAGTTGGCGCGGACGCCGCGGATCGCCACGAGATCCTTGACCCGGACGGGACGCGCCTCGGCGACGGTGGCGAGGAGGATGAGCGCGAGCAGAAGCTTTTTCATCAGGTTCCGTCCTTCTTGTCGCCCGGCTTCTCTTCGAGCTCTTTGATCTGCTCTTCCTGCTCCTTGATCGTCTCTTCCTTGTCCTTCAGGTCGTCCTTCGTCTCGCTGAGCTCGTCGGTCACGGTCCTCAGCTTCTCTTCTTGGGCCGTCTTCCGCTTCGCCAGGTCCTCGCGGGTCTTGGCGACCGTCTCGCGCTCCTTCGAGAAGGATTTGACCTGGTTCTCGAGCTTACCTTTGGCGTCGTCGAGCTGACGGCGCTTGTCGTCGATCTCCATCGCGACTTTCGACTTCGCCTCGGTGTAGCCGCTGAGGCGCAAGGAGTATTCGTCTTCCCAGCCGGAGGAGTCGCGGTCGGCGAGCTCGCCATCCTGGCTTTCGATGAACTTCACCGCGAGGAGATCCTCGGTGGTGAGGGGATCGCCGGAAGCGAGTCGGTCGTAAGGAATGCGGGCCTTAACCTGGATCGCGTGCACGTCGGTCTCCGTCTCGCCGACGCGCGAGTTCCGCTCCGTCATCGCGAGCACGTCACCGTTGTCGTAGCGGTGCACGATTTTCATCTTGAACGCTTTGAGCAGCGAGGTCTCGCCCGGCACCGCGGGCGCCAAGTCGGGGATCGCCTTGAGGAGCTCCGCCTCGATCGCGTCGCCCTTCTTCTCCTCCGCGGCGACCGCGGCCTTCGGGTCCTTCCCCTTGGCGGCCGGGTCCTGCCGGTTCGAGGCGAGCTTGATGGTCAGGAAGCGGCCGACGTTGAGCGGACCCGTCGAGGTGAAGAGCCAGTTGCGCTCGTCTTCCGGATTGTAGAGGGAGCCGGTCTCGTTCGGGCGGTCTTTTTTGGTGATGGCGATCCCCGGGCGGCGGACGTAAAGCTCCGGCGCCGGCTCCGAGGGGCCGGCGCCGCGGCCGACGAAGTGGTCCGACTCTTTCTCGAAGAGGTCGGGATTGCGAATCGACGCCGTCTGGATCTTCGGCGAGCAGGCCGGGACCAGGAGGAGCGCGAACGTGAAGGGCCGGAAGCGAAAGCTGGTCATTCGAGGTATTCCACGGTCGAGGAGTCGATGACTTTGACGCGCATGCGCTTCTTGGTGGTCGGATAAAGGGCGTCGATCGTCTGCCCGTAAGCGCCGTTGTCGAGCGCTTTCACGTGGCCGGAGACGGAGAGGTCGCCCGAGTTCATGACGAGGCGCACCAAATCGCCGCGGCGGATGGCGAGCGGCGTCTCCAGGTCAGCGAGCAAGATCGGCGCGCCGAGCGGGACGTTGCGCCTGAGCCTTTTGCCCAAGGCCTCGCGCGGCACGACCGCCCAGCGCTGAGCGCCGCGGCCGAGCTCGACCCAGCCGAGCTCCAGGTCTTTCTCGTGGACGAAGCTCCCGCGGAGGAGGTTTCTCGCGGCGACGGGCAGCTCTTTCTTCAAGCTCAAGACCGCGCTCGCCGTATAGGTGCGCTCGTCGATGCGCACGTCGATCTTGTGGTTCCCGGTCGCGTGCTTCACGAGCCAATCCTCGTTGCGCGTGGCCAAGCCGTCGAAATCGGGAAAAAGCGTCTTGTGCTCGCCCGGCCTGAGCTTCGGGCGACCGGCGAGGCGGAGCTTCATCACCTCGATCCTAAACGGCGCCTTCTCGCCGAGGCTCGCCGCGATGAACGCCTGAAGCTCGGCGGCGAGGAGGTCGCCGTCGAGCTCTTCGCCCAAGGAAATGATCCGCACTCCGCCGGGTGGAGCCTTGACCTCCACGGCGGCCTCGTCCCACTCGCGGCTCAAGAGCTCGCTCAGCCGCTCGCGGCTCAGGACCGCGGTCTTCCCCGGCTCAGGCGCGGGACCGAGATCGACGCCGTAAGCTTCCTCGCAGATCGCGTCGATGCCGGCGCAGACGGCGAGCATGCCGAGCTCGATCCGTGCCGCGGCGGTCTCGAGCACGGGCTTGAAAGTGAAGGTCGCGGGCTTCTTCACTTGCGGCGCGAACTGCAGAACGCCCTCCGCCGCCCCGACAGGTCGGGAGGCGAGGAGCGTGAGGCAAAAGCAGAGCGCTAGGAGAAGCCTGAGCATCGATTACCTGATGGCGACGGTGGCCTGCAGCATCTGATCGCCGGTTTGGATGACCTTGGAGTTCATCTCGTAGGCGCGCTGCCCCGAGATCATGTTGATCATTTCTTCGACGATATTCACGTTCGCCGCTTCGAGCGACATGTGATCGACCGCGCCGACGCCGTTCTGGTTCGGCACGCCGACGGTCGCCTCGCCGCTGGCCTCGGTGGAGGTATAGAGGTTTCGACCCTTGGACGAGAGGCCCATCGGGTTGATGAAGTTCGCGAGCTGGATCTGGCCCAGGTCCTGCTTCTCGCCGTTCACCGTGCAGGTAACGACGCCGTCGATGCCGACCACGAGCTTGGTCGCCCCCTGCGGCTTGGTGATCTCGTCGGAAAGCGGGAAGCCGTCGGAGGTGACGAGGCGGCCGTTGTTGTCCCACTTGAAGCTGCCGTCGCGCGTGTAGGCGGTCGTCCCGTCCTCCAACTGCACGCGGAAAAAGCCGTCGCCCGTGATCATCATGTCCGAGTCGTTGCCGGTCATCTTCGGCGCGCCCGTGGTGAACATCTTGTCTACCGAGGTGAGCTTCGTACCGGAGCCGATCTGGATGCCGGACGGCACGACCGTGCCGGTGGTGGTGTTTTGGCCCGGCGCGCGCAGGGTCTGATAAAGAAGGTCGTGGAAATTGGCGCGCGACTTCTTGAAAGCGTTGGTGTTGACGTTGGCCAAGTTGTTGGACACGACGTCGATGTGCTGCTGCTGAGCTTCCATGCCCGTGGCCGCAGTGAGTAGGAGTCGCATCATTAGGCACGTACCTCGCCGATAGAATTATTCGTCCGGTCCATCATCTTGTCGTAGCTCTGCACTGCTTTCTGGTACGCATCGTAGGAGCGATGCGCGATGATCATGTCCGTAAGGTTCTTGATCGCGTTGACGTTCGAGCCTTCGATGAAGCCTTGGCGCACGCTCGGCAAGGCGATGCGCTTCACGCCCTCGGGCGGACCGCCGTAGTGGAACATGTTGCCGCCGACGCGCTCCAAGGCGTTCTCGTCGTCGAAGCGGAAGAGCTGGAGCTTGTCCACCATCTTCCCGTCTTGCCAGATCTCGCCCGTGTCGTTCACCTGGAACGAGCCGGCGCGCACGACGATGTCGCCTTTGTCGCCCATGATCGGGAAGCCGTCTTGCGTCGCCAGCACGCCGTCGCGTGAGACGGCGAAGTTGCCCGCGCGCGTGTAGCGCTCGCCGTCCGGCGTCTCGACCTTGAAGAGGCCTTCGCCCTCGACCATCACGTCGGTCGGGTTCAAGGTCTGCACGGCCGGGCCCTGCTGCGTGTCGCGGAACATCTCGGCTATGCCGACGTTGAAGATCTCGTTGCCCTTGAGATACATGAGCTGCTCCATCCCGACCTTGAAGTTGGCGGGCGGCAAGGGGCTCTCGTATCTCTTCTCCGGCTCCGGCTCCTGCAGGACGAAGGTCGCCCGATCGCCTTTGAACGCGACCGTGTTCAAGTTCGCCATGTTGTTCGCGATCATCTCCAGGACCTTTTCCTGGGCGAGCGCGCCGGCGAGCGGCGTGAAGATGGCCTTTTCCATGGCGTTCCTAGGGTTCGAGCGAAGGGTGGGTCAGTGTCAGAGAAGCAACTTCAGTGCCAAAGCTCGCGCGCCGGAAAGCTGACGCTCCGCAAGCTGCGGATGCGCCCGACGTTCTGCGCGCCTTTGCTGGAAGCGCCTACGCCGCGAGCGGCGGAAATCCGTCGCCGGCGCGCAGCCGAACTTGCCGCACGTCAAAGGTCCTACGCCCCTACGGCGCCAGGATCTTGACGCCCGACGCCGAAAAATGACCCTACTTCCGGTCGAGGACGACCGTGCACTCGACGGAGCCGACGGCATCGTTCTTACAGATGAAGACGATGCTCGGCACGTCGAGCTCCAGCGCGAGACCCTTGCCAGTGCGCCCGTTCGCGGCCGAGACGATCTCCGTGCCGTTGCCGTGGAAAATCTCCGCGGGAAAGCCGAACGCGGTCGCGCCGAGCGCGACGCGGGCTTCGCCCGGGATGCTGCTGTAAAGGGCCGCGCCGGAATCCGCGGCGCTCGTTACCTCTCCACCCGCGGCGCCGTGGTCAAGATCATCGCCGCCGCATTGCCGCCGAACCCGAACGCCGTCACGAGCACGGTCCGCAGCGCCCCACGCGGCTGCTGCGGAAATCCCAGCTCGGCCTCGTCGCCATACGGCAAGGAATGCACGATTCCCGTCGTCAGCGCCATCGAGGCCAAAGCCGCCGAATAAGCGGCCGAGGCGCCGATCATGTGTCCGACGAGCCACTTGTGGAAGCTCATCGCGGGAAGATGCGCGCCGAAGATCCGGCGGTACGCGTTCAGCTCCGCGGCGTCGCCTTTCACCGTGCTCGAGCCGTGGCCGCAGACCAGGTCGACGTCTTCCGGCTCGAGCCCCGCCTGCTCGAGCGCCTGCTCGATCGCGTCGACGAGCACCTGCCCGTCCGGGCTCACGCCGGTCCGGCTCGCGCCCTCGGTCGCCGAGCCGAAGCCGCCTATGCGCCCGAGGCTCACGCCGGAAAGGATCTCCGGCCGCGCGGTCAGCGCCAGACAGGCCGCGCCCTCGGCCGCGACAAGCCCGCTCCGCCCCGCATGCATCGGCCGGCACGGATAGAGCGCCGAGCCGCGTCGCACCATGCGCACGCCGAGCCCGTCGAGTTGCGCCAGGGTGAACGGTGTCAGGCTCGCCTCGGCGCCGCCAGCGAGAGCGTGATCCGCCAAACCGCTGGCCACCAAAGAGTACGCGACACCGATCGCGTTTAGGCCGGTGGAGCACGCCGACGAGACGGAGAGCGCCATCCCATCCAGCGCCAGGTCCTGCGCGACCTCCGACGCGAAGGCTCCGGCCGTGGTGGTCGGGCTCGACGTCAGCGCGACCTTCGCCTCTTTCTCGAAGCGCGCGTGCTCCCGCTCGAGCGTCGCCGTAGCGCCGCGGGACGAGCCCATGATCACGGCGGTCTTACCCGGCACGCGGTCGATCCCCGGTTTTTTCGCCTCGGCCCAGGCTTCGCGCGCGACCGCGACCCCCATCAGCACCGCGCGGTCGGAGTGCCGGTGCCTTTTCTCCGCAGCGAGCGCCGTCAGCACGTCCTCGCCCGCGGTTCCTAAGCGCCCGAGCCAGCCGACCTCCTCGTCAAGGGTGAAAGCCGGCACGCCACGCGCGATCGCCGCCCAGTTCGCCGCCAAAAAAGGGCCGGCCGGGGAGAGAACTCCCCGGCCGATGACATGCACATCACGCATGGATCAGTCTCGGTAAGGTCGAATCGGGATCATCATACCGCGGACCTCGACCTTGCTATCAGTGGTCTTTGCGAAAAACACTTTGGTACCGCCCTTCTTCGGCGGATCCTTCGTCTCGCATTGCTTGATCCCGTTGCCCGGAGGACAGTCGACGCAGAAATCGATTTGGAAGGGCGCGTATTCGCCGGCGACTTTCGCCGTGAACGAGGTCTTGAGATTGGTGAAGCCAATGGCCTCGAGAAAACCCTTGATGCCGTCGACGGTGCAGTCGACTTTCGCGAGATCGAGGGGCAGGCAATTGTTGGCGTCCGCGATCCGGTCGAAGAACTTACCCTCTTTGATGCATTTCAGGACGTCCGCCTTCGTCTTATCGTCGCCGATGTCGGCGCCCGGGCGCTCGTAGGAGCCGGGATCGGTCATGCTGGCGCTACCGGAACCGGAGCCAATCGAGGCGTCGTCACCCGAGGCATCGCTGCCGGAGTCGTCGGAGGAAGAGCCGCTCGAGTCTTCGGAGCCCGAGTCGTCGTCGTCGTCGTCGCCGCTGGCCTTATCGGAGGAAGAGTCGTCGTCGTCGTCGTCGTCGCCCTTCTTCTTCTCGTCCTTGTCTTCTTTTTCCTTGTCTTTCCCGGTCGCGGCGCTGCTCCCAGCTTTCGTGGCCGAGGCTGTCGACGGCGGCGGCGCGACAGGCGCGCCGCTGTCGCAACTCTGCGCAAGCACCAACGCTCCCCCGATGAGGGAGGCGGCGAGCCAATGGGCCCATAGGCGCGTGTCACGCACGATGTGCACTCCTTGAAGCTAGCTTGCGAGCGGTCCAAGACACTCTTCGGACCGGCAGCCCCGGCGCTTGAGCCCTCGCCCAAGCTCGCCAGATTCCGCTACGATGTCGAAGTGTTGGAGCGCCTGCCCGCAAGCCCTTACTGGAGCAGCTTGAGCGCGATCTGCGGCTGTTGGTTCGCCTGGGCGAGGACGGAGGCGCCGGCCTGCTGCATGATCGACTGCTGGGTCATGTTCGCGGTCTCGGAGGCGAAGTCCACGTCCTTGATCCGCGAGCGAGCGGCGCTCAAGGCCTCGACCTGGAGGGCGATGGCCTTGTCTGTCTTCTCGAGGCGATTATAAACGGCGCCGAGGTCGGCGCGGTAGGACGCGACCTTCTGCATCGCGCCGTCGATGGCATTGATCGACAGCTGCGCTTTCTGCTTGGAGTCGATGCGCGTCCCTTCCTCGTCGAGCGTGTTGCCGAGGTTCAAGGAGCCTTCGCCGTCGGTGAAGGCGTTGAGCTTCGAAAGGTCGATGCGGATGACGTTGATCGGGTTCTTCACCTCGAGGGAGTCGGCGTTCAAGTAGTAGTCCTTGCCGACTTGGATCTCGAGGGGCGGGAGGTTGTGGTCTTCCATCAGCTCTTCCGGCATCGCATGGTTGCCGGTGAGCAGGCGCGTGCCGTTGAACTCGGTCGACACCGCGATGCGGTCGACCTCGTCCTTCAGGGCGAAGTACTCCTGGTTCAAGTAGTTGCGCTCGCGCGTGCCGATCGTATCCGAGGCGGCTTGGACGCCGAGCTCCCGGAGACGGATCATGATGTTGTTGATCTCGTTGAGACCGCCCTCGGCGACCTCGACGAGCGAGACGCCGTCGTTCGCGTTGCGGCGGGCCTGCACCAAGCTGCGCACGTCGGCGCGCAGAACCTCGGCGATGGCGAAGCCGGCGGCGTCGTCGCCGCCACGGTTGATGCGGTAGCCCGAGGCCAACCGCTCGGTGGACTTTTGCACTTCTTCCGTCGAGCCCATCATATGGCGCTGCGCGACAAGAGATTGCACGTTTGTGCGGATCCGAAGGCCCATCGGGACGTCCCTCGCGGAGAATCAAACATTCTTGACTTGGTAATTCAAGAATACGAGATCGCCACGTGATTGGGAAGTCAGCAGCCTGAGATGCACGGGGCGGGGGAGCTCGGGTCGGACTAGGGGCAAGGCGGCACTGCTCGCGAGAATCAATGGACAAACCGTCAGCCATAGCTGATCGACCAAGCCCTCGGCGTAGAACTGACGATTCACCTCGGCGCCCCCGAAAAGGAGGACCCGCTCGCAGCCACGAGCCTTCAAGGCCTCCACGACGAAGCGCGGAGCGGAGCCGGGGCCGACGACGAGGTTCTCGAGGTTAGGGCTCGAAACCGGCATGGAGAGCGGCTTTTGGGACACGAGGAGGCGCGGGACCGCGGCTTGGCGCCAGAACGGGAGCTCTGGCGGCAAGCCGCGGTTGGAGAGCACGACCCAGAGCGGCAGCCGTCCGTGCGCGTTGCGCTCCTCGAAGGCGGCGCCGCTGGCGATCAGCGACCGCGCGCCGACGACGACGGCGTCGGCGGTGCGGACGAGGCCCAAGAGGTGGTCACGATCGTCCGGCGGCGTGAAACCAGAGGCAGCGCGCGCGGTGTCCGCCTCGTCTGCGTGCGCGGCGATGGCGCCGTCTAAAGTCGCGGCCATGACGTTGACGATTTGCATGCGCGCAGCATAACAAAAAACCACGGCTCGTTTGAGCCGTGGTCATTTTGAATGCATCGACTGGCTAGTTCGGCAGCAGCATTTGATGCAGCTCGGCCTCGACGTCGGTGTCGGTCCGGCCCGCTGCGGCGCTGATCTCGGAAACCAGCATGGAAAGCGCCTTGTCCATCATCTTCTTCTCGCCGTAGGACAGGTCCTTGTCTCCACGGAGGGAGCACAGGTCGCGCAGGACCTCGGCGATGTCGCCGACGGAGCCGGTGCGGAGCTTGTCGTTGAACTCGCGGAAGCGGCGGTTCCAGGTCGTGTGACTGACCTTGCCCTTGCTCCGGAGGATCGAATAGACCTTGGCGATCTCGTCGTCAGAGATGAGACCGCGCATGCCGGCGCGCTCGCAGCTGTTGGTCGGAACCATGAGGGTCGCGCCCGAGGACAGGATCTGGATCACGTAGAAGTCCTGATTCGTGCCGCCAACCGACCGGGACTCGATGCGCTTGATCACGCCCACGCCGTGCGCCGGGTAAACCGCTTTGTCACCGACTTTGAATTGCATGATTCACTCCGGTTGTTGTATCGGTTTGAGATCCGGAAGTCCGTCTACGTCGAAAGGCCATGGAGCGGCCGTCCGCGGGCGAGGTTCGCGCCGGTAGGGGGGATCCCACTTCGATGATGACTCTTGGGTCGCTAGAAAAGCATGAGACCCGCAAGCCGAAGGAAGCGCGGCAGTATTCAGCGTAAGGTTCTAGCGATCCGTACTTTATCATATTTTTGCGATTTGTCAAGCCGGCGTATGGATTTCCCCCAGAACGTTGCCATTCCCTGGCAATTCAGGTAACTATCGTCCCCTCATATAGATAACCGTTGGAGAACTGGACTCATGGCCCTGACGACCGCGCAAACTGCGGACATCATCAAGAAGCATGGCAACCGCGACGGCGACACTGGCTCCCCGCAAGCGCAAGTGGCGCTGCTGACCGCGCGCCTCACCTATTTGAATGATCACTTCAAAGCCAACCCGAAGGATCATCATTCGCGCACGGGTCTGATGAAGATGGTCGGCCAGCGCCGCCGCCTTCTCGACTATCTCCACCGCCGCGATGCCGTCGCTTACAAGAAGCTGATCACCGACCTCGGGATCCGCAAATAATCTGGTTGGTTGTTTCCGACGCTGTCTAAAGGAAAGCCCCAATGAGTCTCGTGCGTGAAGTCACCATCGGCGACAAGCTGATCCGGTTGGAATTCCAGAAATACGCGAAGCAAGCCGGCGGATCGGTGATGGTCTCGTCGGGAGACACGCAAGTGCTCGTGACGGTTTGCGCCGCCGCCGAGCCGAAAGAAGGCCAGGACTTCTTCCCGTTGACCGTCGACTACTTCGAGAAGTTCTATTCCGTGGGTCGCATCCCGGGCGGCTTCTTCAAGCGCGAGATGAAGCCGAGCGACCGCGAGGCCCTGACGGCCCGCGTCATCGACCGTCCGCTCCGCCCGAGCTTCCCCGAAGAATACATGAACGAGACGCAGGTCGTCGCCACGGTGATGTCGGTCGATCCGGCCCACCATCCGGCGCCCCTCGCGCTGCTCGGCGCATCGGCCGCGCTGATGATCTCGGACATCCCGTTCAACGGTCCCGTCGCCTCGTTGCGCATGGGCATGAAGGACGGCAAGCTGATCCTCGATCCGCCGTGGAAAGACTCCTCGGACTTGGACCTCAACGTCGCCTGCCGTCCGGACGCGATCCTGATGGTCGAGGCCGGCGCCAACTTCCTTTCCGAAGACCAGATGCTCGACGCCATCACCAAGGCGCACGAGATGATGAAGCCCCTCTTCGACGTCCAGATCGAAGTGCAGAAGGCGATCGGCAAGCCGAAGCGCAAGGTGGAGAAGAAAGAGTTCGATAAGGCGCTCTACGAGCGCTGCCTCGCCGCCGGCAAAGGCCCGATCGCGGCCGCCCTGGCGATGAACGAGAAGGGCGAGCGCTCGAAGGCGATGGGACTCGTCGGCAAGACGGTCGCCGCGGCCGTGCTCACCACCGACGACGAGAAAGCCAAGCTCAAGGGCGAAGTGAAGCTCATCGTCGAGGACCTCAAGTACAAGATGATGCGCGCCCAGATCCTCGACGAGAAGCGCCGCATCGGCGGTCGCGGCTTCAAGGACGTCCGCAACATCACTTGCGAGACGAAAGTCTTGAAGCGTCCGCACGGGTCCGCGCTCTTCCAGCGCGGCGAGACCCAAGCGGTCGCGATCGTCACCCTCGGCGGCGGCGACGACGAGCAGCGCCTCGACTCGGTCCACATGGTCGACGAGTACAAGCGCTTCATGATGCACTACAACTTCCCGGGATACTCCGTCGGCGAGCCGAAGCGCATCGGCGCTCCGGGCCGTCGCGAGCTCGGCCACGGTGCCCTCGCCGAGCGCGCGATCACCGCCGTCCTCCCGGACAAGAACAAGTTCGGCTACACCATCCGCCTCGTCTCCGAGACCCTCGAGTCCAACGGCTCGTCCTCGATGGCCGCGGTGTGCTCGGGCGTCATGGCGCTTTACGACGCCGGCGTGCCCTTGGCCGAGCCGGTCGCCGGCATCGCGATGGGCCTGATCATGGAAGGCTCGAAGTACGCGGTCCTGTCGGACATCCTCGGCGACGAAGACCATCTCGGCGACATGGACTTCAAAGTCTGCGGCGGCGAGAACGGCATCACGGCGCTCCAGATGGACATCAAGATCGGCGGCCTGACCAAAGAGATCATGCGCGAAGCGCTCGATCAGGCCAAAGAAGGCCGTCGCACCATCCTGAAGAAGATGAACGAGACGATCAACGCCCCGAAAGAGCTCAGCGAGTATGCGCCGCGGATCTTCCAGCTGAAGATCCCGACGGACCGGATCCGCGATCTCATCGGCCCGGGCGGCAAGAACGTCAAGCGCATCGTCGCGGAGTCGGGCGCCAAGGTCGACATCAACGACGACGGCATGATCAACATCGTCGCCCCGGACGTCGTGTCCGCCGAAGCGGCGAAAAAGCTCATCCGCGCCGTGACCACCGACCCGGAAGTCGGCGGCATCTATCTCGGCACCGTGAAGCGGATCATGGACTTCGGCGCCTTCATCGAGATCAAGCCGGGCCAGGAAGGCCTCTGCCACATCTCGGAGCTGGAAGAAGGCCGCGTCAACAAAGTGACCGACGTCCTGAAAGAGAACGAGGAAGTCATCGTCCGCGTTCTGGACATCGACCGCCAGGGCAAAATCAAGCTTTCGCGCAAGGCCGCGCTGGGCAAAAAGCCCACGCACTGAGCGCTTGAGCCGAGAAGAACAACGCGACGCCGCGGAGAAGGAGACTTCTTCGCGGCGTTTGCCGTTGATCGAAGCGATGGCGAAGCTGGAGGGGGCGGGGATTTCGTGCCGCGGCTGCCGTGGGACGTGCTGCACGTTCGAGAAGAACTCGATGCGGATCTCGGCGCTGGAAGCGGACGAGCTTGCGGCGCACTTGCGCGAGACGGGGCGCGATACCGAGGAGATGCGCGTGGTGCTGCGCGCGACGATCGCGCGCTTCGGGCTGGATCGGCCGGCGCCGGGCGACGGCCGGAGGGTCTTTGGACGGCGGCGTTACACGTGCCCGTTTTTCTCGGATTTGGGGCGGTGCACGATCGTGCCGGAAGCGAAGCCCTATGGATGTTTGGCGTTCAACGCGCGGGCGCCGGGAGTGCGGGACGGGGAGAATTGTGCGTCGGACCAGGAGTTGATGCGGGAGCAGGAGCTGGCGTCCGAGGATGAGCCGCTCGATGTTCCGCGGGCCGTGCTGGCGGCGCTCGAGCGTTAGAGGGAGTCTAAAAAGGCGCGGGACGCAGGTTTACGGTCCCGCGATCCGCAACCGCTGACCGCTTGCGGCATTCCGCGGTCCGTGCTCCGCCGACCGCTTTCTGCCTGCCGCTGACGGCAGGCTGCTAGCCGCATGTCCGTGCTCCG
>JANOTL010000074.1:0-40560 GCA_031416315.1 Pseudomonadota bacterium | reverse complement strand
AGAGGCGTACCCGGCGGCCAGTGTTGCCGCGTCGCTCTGCATGCCACTTCTTCCGAGCTGCCCCCCATGATGGTGCCGGGAAGCGGCGGCGCAGGTGTAATCGCCGAGATCCCTCGCTCCGCTCGGGATAGACCCTGGCGCTTTCGCGCCAGGGTCTAGCTGAGACGGCGCTTGCCCTTGAGGAGCGGTAGTGCCCAGGGCCGGTGCGCGGCAAAAAAGGTAACGTTCACCGTCTCGCGCGGGCCGAGATCGTGGTCGAGCTCGATCAAGTCGCGAAACTCTTTCAGCAGCGCTTCGAGCTTGCGGCTGAAGACGGAGAGGCTCGCAGGCGACATGCGGCCCGAGACGAACCACCGGCGCTCGTGCTCGCCGTCGAATTTGGTGTCGAGGAAATCCCGGCGGATCTGGTCGCCGTACTTCTCCTCGAGGAGGCCGCCTTCGCGCCACATGATGCTCTGGTTGACGAGCGGAACGATGCGATCTTCCGGGTGCAGCTCGATCAGCTCGAGTTGGTCGAGGCGGATCAAGTAGGTACGAAGCTTCACGGCGCTGACCTCGTAACGAGCGACGATGTCGGCGACGCCGCGGCCGCCGACGATCAGATAGAAGACGAGGAAGAGGGTCTCGTTGGCCGCGAGCTCGAGCTCCTGATGCTCGCTGAGATACTGCACCGTGAGGCGCCTGCGCCGGGCCGGCAGGACGTCGGCGAGGTCGATCGACAGCGCTTGGCAGATGTCGTCGAGGCGCTCGACGTTGAACGAGTTCTGCGAGAACCAGCGCTTCAGCGTCGACTCCGACACGTCAATCCGGTCGGCGAGGTCACGATAGGTGAGCCCGGCGCTGCGGAGCTTCTGCTTGATGTGCTGAATGAGCTCGGCCACTTGGCTCATCGCGGTCCTCGGGGTGCGGCACTTTCGGTACTACGGATCGATACTTTCAGGTTGCCACTTTAATAAGCACGTGGCTCTGGTATCTTCCAGAGAGTGCAGGTTGCCGAATTTATTTAATATTACGGGCACTTATGGAAATCAGCAGCTCACCTTCGAAGTATCACCGGATGCGCCTCGTTCAGGAGGAGAAGCAGTGGGATCTCGAGCGGGACCTGCCCTGGGCGAGCCTCGACGCGACCCGCGCACTCCTGCCCGATTGCCGGGCACTGGCCGACGCCCTCACGCTGACGCCCGCTGAAGAGCTCGCCTGCTCGCAGCTCCTCGGGCTGATGGCGGTGCAGGCGATCTCCGAGCACGAGAAGATCCTCGGCGTCGTGCGCGATCTTTGCTGGCGCCGGCCGCTGGCGCGGATCGACGCCGGCGACGACGTCGTCAAATTGGGCGAGCAATTCTTCAAGGAAGAGGCGAAGCACTCGCTTGCCTTCGCCCGCTACGTCGAGACGTTCGCGCAGGGGCGGGGCATCGACGCCGCGAGCCTGCACGCGGTCCTGCCATCGTATCGTGCGCGATCGTGGTCGACGGCGGCTTTCGTATTGAACTCGCTTTTGGGCGGCCGCGCGATCTGGTGGCTCGTGATGATCACGGAGGAAGAGAGCCTGGCGCTCTTCCGCGACATCCGGAGCCGGAAGGCCGAGGTCGAGCCCTTGTTTTTCGCGCTGAATCAGCAGCACTTCGAGGAAGAGATCCGGCACAGCAGCTATGCGCCCCTCATGTTGCGGATGCTCGGAACGAGCCGGGCCGACTTTCTGCTCGCGGAGACGCTGCACCGAGTTTGGGTGCTGCGCCAACTTCTGCGCCTTCGGCGCTTGGGCAGGAGCACCGAGACGAGTGGATTCTACGCCGATCTGCGCTCGGTGCTGGCGAAGTTCCAACGGCTGCCGTGGCGTCACCGTCTCGCGCTGGTCGCGACCAAAATCCCGTACGTCTCACAATTGATGCAGCCCCGCCGCCACAAGGCGATCGGGATCGAGCTGCAGCGAACCGCGGAGCTCCCATGAGGGTCGTCGAGCTGCCGCGGGCCGAGGGCCCGATCCTGATCTTTCTGCATGGATTCCCCGATTCGTCGCGGCTATGGGAGGCGCAACTGCGGCATTTCGCGCCGGCGGCGCACCTCGTCTGCCTCGACCTGGCGGCAGAGGATCATGACGTCGAGGCGGTGACGCTGCAAGTGCTCGCGGTCGTGCGCCGCCTCCGGCGACGACACCCGGACCGTCGGCTCCATCTCGTGGGTCACGACCTCGGATGCTTCATCCTGAACGAGGTATGCCTGCGCGCGCCGCATTGCGTCGACGGCCAGGTGTTGATCAACGGCGCGGGGATCGCGCAGTTCACCTCGCGGCTTGGAGCCTCGGGCGCGAGGCGCTCGTGGTCGCAATCCCTTCGCTCGCTCTACGTGCTGGCGCTGAACGCTCCGGGAGTCGCAGGTCTCGTGCGGGCCGTCGGCATGCGGGTCTCGCGGCGTAATTTCGCCCCGATCATGCTTTATCGGAGCTTGTCGCACCGGGCGTGGCGGCTCCTCCGGTCTTGGGAAGAGGCGCCATGCCTCGTTCCGACCGTTCTCGTCTCGGGCCGTCGCGACCCCTTCCTGATCGTGCCGTGCGCGGCCGAAATCCGCCGCTTCTTCACGCGCGCATCACACGTCGTCTTGCCCACGCGCCACTGGAGCCCGCTCACCCACCCAGCCGACGTCAACGACATCATTGCCACGGCGACCTTCGCCGCGAGGTCTGCATGAGCATCGATTGGCGCAACTTCAAGAGAGATCCGCACTTCTTCCTGAAGTACTTCTTCACGCAGATGGTGACGTCCCTCGCGCTGTTCGTCGGGTTACATCAGGTTCGCGCTCCGTTCGCGGAGGGGCTGCAGGTCACGGTGTGGCACTTGCCGCTGATTCTGGCGTCGATCGTATTGGGCGTGATGATCCCGTCGCTACTGCACAATGCGGTGCACTTCAACCTGCGCCGACGGTGGCTGAACGAAGTGGTCGGCGAGCTCGGCGGCTTCTTCGTGCTGTTCGGGCTCGGGCCCTTCCGGATCAGCCATTTCCTGCATCATGCCTTTGCCGACAGCGAGCGGGACCCGCATCCGCCGCGCGGCAAGCGCTTCCTGCCGTTCCTGCTGACGACGCAGATGGAGACGATCAAGGTCATCCGCAAAGCCTACCTCGACATGCACGGCGACGACCGCCGGACGCAGACGATTCTCTTCGTCGAGATGGGCTTCTATTACGTGAGCATGATCGCGCGCCTGGCCTGCTGGCTGTGGCTACTGGGGCCGACCCTTTTCGTCTGCTTCTACCTGCCGGCTTACCTGACGAACCTCGTGGTCTTCGCGCACATCAACTTCGCGACGCACCAGACGCAGGACGACGGCAGCGTCGCGATCGTGAACTTGAATCACAACGCGTACTACAAGGTCGTCAACCTCGTCGGCAGCGGCGTGTACTTTCACAAGAACCATCACCTGAAGCCGAGCGCGTTCAACCCGGGCGCCGCTCACATTGGGTAGGTGGGCATGCAGGCCGCCACGAGCCGTTCTCTCGGCCGGGGACCGGGTCGCGCAGGCGCGCGAGCGTCGCAAAGCGCCCGTCAATAAATCGACTTTCATATCAGTTACTTGGAACTAGGACCTGAGCGCGCGATGTGCGCTACAATTTGCGGAAACCTCCAGCTCCATTTTCGGCATCGGGTTTCCCATGATGCGAACCCTCAGGAACTCCGGCATGCAGCCGGCCCTCGTCGTCGGCAGCGTCGCCGTCTCGCTCGGCTTCGTCGCCGCGGAGTGCGTCTTTGCGCGCCTGATCCACGAGGTTATCGTGGTCCGGCCGTCCGGGACGACGATCGCGCTGCTTTGCGCGGCTGGCGTGGTCCGCGGGATTCTCTTGATGGCTGCGAACTCCATGCCGAGCCTCGCGGAGGCGGGCACCTTGCGCGAGCTGCGCTTGCGCCACATTCGTGCCTTGCTGTGGACGCCGAAGGAGCCCGCAGCGGTCGCCGATCTGAGGCATCTCTTGACCGACGTCGACGCGACAGCGGCTCGCGCGTCGTCCGCGTTTCTCGGCATCATCTCCACCTCCGTGACGATCGCGGCGCTGGTCGCCGGCATTTTCTGGCTCAGCCCAATGCGGGCGTTGATGGCGATGGCCGGCCTCGTCGTCTGCGCCTTCGCCTCGGTCGGCTTGTCGCGGACGGGGCGCCGCCTGGCGGAGAAGCAGCTGCACCTGGCGCGTCAACTCGCGGCCGGCGTGGCGCGGGTCGCGTCGAACTGGGTGATGATCAAGCATTATGGGCTGGAAGCGCGCGAGGACGCGCGCATGGGCCGCCTGGTCGACACGGTCGCACGCCTGTCGCGGAAGGCGGCGATCATCGGCGCGGTAGGCCCGTGCGCGACCGCAGTGCTCGGCATCTTGCTGCTCGCGGCCCTTTTGCTCGCGGAGAACGCGCAGCTTTTCGACGGCGCGGATGCCGCAGCCTTCGTGCCGCTGGTTTACCTGCTCGTACGCCTAGTCCAAACGCTGGTGACGCTTTCCAGCGCGCTTTCGACGTGGTCACGGGCGCGACCATTCGCGGCGCAAGCGATGGCCGCGCCTGCCGCGACAGTGCCCGCACGCCCTACGCCAGAGGTCACGGCGCGGACCGAGCGCGCGCCGCCGCGCCTCGAAATGCGCGGCCTGAGCTTCAAGCGAGCCGGCGCCGCGGCGAACGTGCTCAGTGGGCTGGACCTGACGATCGAAGGCGGCGAGCACTTCGCGCTGATGGGGCCGAGCGGCTGCGGCAAGTCGACCCTGATCAATCTGGTGTTGGCGCTTTATGCGCCGACCGCCGGCCAGATGCTGATCGAGGGCCTCACCGCCTCGGACTACGTCGACCGCTTCCGCGGCACCATCGCCTACGTCGGACAGGAGCCTTTGCTTATCGCGGGAACCCTAGCCGAAAACGTCGCCTTCGGCATGCATACACCGGTCTCTGCCGACGAGATCCACCGGGCGATGGCAGACGCCGGCGCCTCCGAGCTTCTGTCGCGCTGCCCCGAGGGGCTCAACCGGCGCATCGAGGAGGGCGGCTACGGGCTCTCCGCCGGCGAAAAGCAGCGCCTGAGCCTCGCGCAAGCCTTGCTGCGGAAGCCCTCGCTCCTCCTTCTCGACGAGGTGAGCGCCAACCTGGACGCCCGCACCGAGGCCGGCCTTTGCGAAACCTTGAAGGACCTCAAAGGCATTTGCACCATCGTGCTCGTCACGCATCGCACGGGCATTCTCCGACATTTCGATCGTGTCTTCGACCTTGGGAGCATGAGCCCATGCCCTACGGCCTGAGCTAGTGCGTGTTCGACCGCACGGCGGCGGTGATGCTGAGCATCGCACTCCTGCCTTGCTCGTCGCGATCGTCGTGGCGGTCAAGGCGAGCACGCCCGGGCCGGCGCTCTTCGTGCAAAGACGCTCAGGTCGGCATCGGACCATACCGAGGCCGCGCGGGATGGCACCGCTCAACCGCCGCTCAAGGCCTGAATGATGAAGACATCGTCGCCTTCGCGCACCGGCGTCTTCAGGTCGAGCACCTGCGCGCCGTTCACGAAGATCTTCATGAAGTAACGAACCCGATCCTGCTCGTCGATCATGCGGAAACGAATCCCCGGGAACTGGCGGTCCAGGTCACGGGTCACGTCCTCGAGCGTCGCGCCGGTCGCTTCCACGACGGCGCGGCTCTTCGTGTACGAATAGAGCGGCGTCGGGATGCGCACCTTCACAGGGTGGCGGCCTCGACGCTGTAGATCTCGGGCAAATGCGCGACGAGCTGGCGCCAGGTCTCGCCTTCGTCCTTGCTGCCCCAGATCTCGCCCGAAGTGGTGCCGAAGTAGAGGCCGATCTTCTTCGCGTGCGCGTCGGCCGTCATCGCCTGGCGTTTCACCGTGAGCCACGCCTGCTCTTTCGGCAGGCCTTTGTCCTGGCGCTCCCAGCTCTTGCCGGCGTCCTGCGTGCGATAGACGGCCGGCTTGCCGCCGATACTGACGCGCGGCCACACCGAGCTGCCGTCCATCGGGAAGACCCAGGCGGTATCTGGATCGCGCGGGTGCAGCGTCATGTTGAAGCCGATGTCGCCGATCTTCTTCGGCATGTTCTTGCCGATGCGGATCCAGTCGTCGGACGGGCGATCGATCCGGTAAATGCCGCAGTGACTCTGCATGTAGAGCCGATCCGGCATCGCGGGATGCAGGCGCACGCAGTGAGGGTCCTGGCCGTAAGGCGGATTCGGATCCGGGTGAAAGTCCGCGATGTGGCCCTTGTTGAAAGGGGCCCAGGTCTCGCCGCCGTCCAAGGTCTCGAAGCTGCCGCCGTTCGACATGCTGATGTACATGTGCTTCGGATCGACCGGGTGCACGATGATCGAGTGCATCTTGCCGCCGTCGGGCGTCTGGTCCTGATCGCCCATCGTCCACTTCTCGCGCTCGGGATGGTCGTTGAAACCCGAGACGCCGGTCCAGGTGTCGCCGCCGTCGTCCGAGCGGAAGAGACCCTGCGGCGAGGTGCCGGCGAACCACACCTTTTTCTGCGAGGCGTGGCCGGGCGTCAGCCAAAATACGTGGCCGACCGAGCGCCCCTTCTCGCCGTCCTGCGCCTTCGGGAAGGCGGGCGGCTGCTTAGCCTCTTTCCAAGTCTTGCCAAAATTTCTCGAGCGGAAGAGCGTCGGCCCGAGGTGACCGGTCGACACCGTGGCGAGCAGCGTTTTGCCGTCGCGCGGGTCGAGCACCATGTGATGGATGATCTGGCCGAGGAAGTGCGGCCCCTCGGTCTCCCAGCTCTTGCGCGAAGAGTCCGACCGCAGGATGAACGCGCCCTTGCGCGTGCCGACCAAAAGCAAGATCTCGGTCATGTGCCATGTCCCCCGGGTGACGCGGTGCCAGTTCGAAAAAGTCGGTTACCTCGTAACGGCCGGCCAAGTAAATCGGCATCTGCGTTCCCAGGGCCGCGCGGTGCGCCGCCAGGGTCAGCTCCGGCGTGTTGTTCTCCTCGGAAAGGTGGCCGACGCAAAGCCACTGCAGCCGTGACGAGGCGTTTTCCGCAACCAACTCGGCGGCTTCACGATTCGACAGGTGACCGCCCGGTCCGCGGATGCGCCGTTTCAGCGAGGGGTGGTAGCGCCCCCGCGCCAACATGTCCTCATCGTAGTTGCTTTCGAGGTAGAGCGCGTCGACGTCGCCGACGACCGAGCGCAGGTCCCCGTACACGTGACCGACGTCAGTGCAGATGCCGAGGCGGTGCACGCCGTCGTCGACGACGAAGATCGAGCCGTCGACCGCGTCGTGCGGCGTCGCGAGGGTCTGGACGGTGACGCCGTTGCCCAAGCTCACCGCGTCGCCGGCGCGAAAATGGCAGACGTCCGCGATGACGCCGAGCTTCGCGCGGCGGTGGGCGGTCGCCAAGGTGCGCTCGGTGATGAAAACGGGAAGCATCAGCTTGCGCGCGAGGACGCCGGCGCAGCGCACGTGGTCGGCGTGCTCGTGAGAGATGAAGAGCGCGTCGATGCCCATCGAGACACGGCCACGCTCGGCCAGGCGCGCGTCGAGCTGGGAGCCCGAGAGGCCGGCGTCGAACAGGAGGCGCAGGCCGTTGGCCTCGACGTAGAGTGAGTTGCCGTTGCTGCCGGATTGTAGGGAGAGGAATCGCACGCGGACACCGTACCACGCTGTCGACGGGTTGAGGCGTGGTTACCGCACCTCGATCGTCTTCTGCACCGCGTCGAACCACAAGGCCACGGCCTCGGCGCCCGGATCGACATGGCCCACGACGCGATCGCCGAGGTAGGTCGAGCGGCCCCGGCGCGGCTTCATCTCCGCGGTCTTCGCCGCTCCGGCTTGGGCGGCGTCGACGGCGATGCGCAGCGCGTCGGGATACTTGCGGCCGGTCTTCAGCGCCGCGTCGAAGGCCTCGACGGCGGGCACGAAAGCGTCGAGCATAGTGCGATCGCCGAGCTTGGCGCCGCCGATCTCGGCGACGCTGCGATGCGCCTCCGTAAGCGCGGCTGCCCAGCTTTTCGCGCTGGTGTCTTTCGCACGCTCGAGCGCGGCGGCGGCACGGAGGAGCATCACGGCGTAAAGCGCGCCCGAGGTGCCAGCGAGGGATTTGCGCAGCGTGCCGGACAGGGCGCGCAGGGTCGCGGCCGGCTGCGTCAGGTCATAGGTCGCGAGCTCCGTCTCGATCGCGCGGGCGCCGCGAGCGAGGCTCAGGCCGAGGTCGCCGTCGCCGACGATGCGGTCGAGCTCGGTCAGCTTGCGCTCGTTCTCTAGCCACATCGAGGCCGTCGCCATCAGCGCGCGTCTGAGCATCGCGGCGCGCTCGTCGTCGGGCGCGGGGATCCTGACCTTGACCGATTCCTCTTTGCGCGCTTCCGAGAAGAGCTTTTTCGGCTTGGTCGCGATTTTGCCCAGCCAAGGCGCGGGCCAGGCGGGAGCCTCGGTCTTCGCGTCGAGACGGGCCAGGCTCGCGTCGTCCACTTTCATCAGCGTGAGGGAGCAGCCGGCCATCTCGATCGCGGTGAGGAAGGCGCCGCTCCAAGCGCGCTCGACGACGATGCCTTTCTCCGTGAGGCGGCGGACGGCGCGGCGGAAGACGAGGGCCATCTCCATCGCCGGCGTGCCGCCGAGGTTGTTGACGAGGAGGGCGACGCGTTGGCCCGCGACGATGCCGCGGTCGATCATGATCTGCTCGAGCATGCCGTCCACGAGCTTGTCGACGGGTTGCATCGGGCCGCGGCGCACGCCGGCCTCGCCGTGGATGCCGAGGCCGAGCTCCAGCTCGTCGTCGCCGAGGTCGAAGCCCGGACGACCGGCCGCGGGGACGGTGCACGGCGTGAGCGCGACCCCCATCGTGCCGATCGCCGCGACGGCGCGCTCGGCCTCGCGCTTCACGCCCTCGAGGGAAAGGCCGGCGTCGGCGGCGGCGCCGGCGATCTTGTGCACCAGGACCGTGCCGGCGATGCCGCGGCGTCCCGCCATGTCGCCGCTGGCCGCGAGCGCCACGTCGTCGGCGACGACCACCATCTCGCAGGGGATGCCCTCGGCGCGCGCGAGCTCGGCGGCGAGGCCGAAATGCAGCCGGTCGCCGGTGTAGTTCTTGATGATCAACAGAACGCCGGCCGGCCCGCCGACGGCGCGGATCGCGGCGAGCACGGAGTCGGTGCTCGGCGAGGTGAAGACGTCGCCGGAGACGGCGCCCGTCAGCATGCCGGGGCCGACGTAGCCGGCATGCGCGGGCTCGTGGCCGGCGCCGCCGCCGGAGATCAGCGCGACCTTCTTGGCGGCGCGGAGGACGTCCGAGTCGACGCGGATCGCGACCGTCTCGCCTTCGAGCAGGACCAATCCGGGATGCGCCAGGGCCAGGCCCTCCATCATTTCCCGCACGACGTCGATGGGCTCGTTGATCAGCTTTTTCACGGCGTCCCTACTCAAGACAAGGTGACTGGGGAGTGTCATAATGCCTATACCATGGCTGCCTACGAAGTCCCCATCATCGACGTCCTGCCGCTCGTCTCCGGGAAGGGCGACCGCAAAGCCGTGGCCCGCGCCCTCGGCGAGGCTTGCCGGGATGCTGGCTTTTTCTACGTCGTCGGGCACGGCATCGACACGGGCCTGCAAAACCGCCTGGAGAGCCTGAGTCGTGCGTTCTTCGGGCAGGACCTCGCAACGAAGATGCGGATCGCGATGCCGCGGGCCGGGCGGGCTTGGCGCGGATTTTTCCCGGTCGGGGACGAGCTCACCTCGGGGAAGCCCGATCTGAAGGAAGGGCTCTACTTCGGCACCGAGCTCGGGCCCGAGCATCCGGACGTGAAGGCGGGCTTGCCGCTCCACGGCGCCAATCAGTTCCCCGAGACGCCGGCGGAGCTTCGACCCGTCGTGCTCGAATACATGCGCGTGATGACCGAGCTCGGGCATGCGCTCATGAGCGGGATCGCGCTCAGCCTCGAGCTGGACGAGCGTTATTTCCAGGATCGCTACACGAGCGATCCGCTGATCCTCTTTCGCATCTTCAACTACCCGGCGCCCGCGGAGGCGGTTGAGCTCGCCTCGACCTGGGGCGTCGGCGAGCACACGGATTACGGCGTTCTCACGATCCTGAAGCAGGACGACTGCGGCGGGCTCGAGGTGAGATCCGCACGCGGCTGGGTCGCCGCGCCGCCCGTGCCTAGTGCGTTCGTGTGCAACATCGGCGACATGCTCGACCGGATGACGAGCGGGCTCTACCGCTCGACGCCGCATCGCGTCCGCAACGCGTCGGGTCGCGACCGCGTCTCCTGGCCGTTCTTCTTCGACCCGAATTTTCACGCCGAGGTGCGGAAGGTGCCGCTCCCCGTCGGGGCCTTGCCGCGGCCGGACGCCGAAGAGCGCTGGGATAAGGCCGACGTCCACACCTTTCAGGGGACTTACGGCGACTACCTCCTGCGCAAGGTCGGGAAAGTGTTCCCGGATCTGAAGGACCAGGCGCTCTGAGGAGCCCTAGGGCCAGCTGAGTCCCGGAAGTCACAAGCGTCTGCCGGACATCACGGGTCCGGCGACGATTTTCCTGGATTTTCCGGTGGCCTCGTTCTTGTATTGGAGCGCGCGACCGCCCATACCTAGAGGAACCGAATCCAATGCGCTCCCCCTTTTTCATCAGCCTCGTCGCCACCGCCTTCACCACCGCCTGCGTCTCCGCGAAGGACGTCACCCCGCCCGAGCACGTCGTTGAGGCGGCGAAGAGCATCAAAGCCGACGACGCCATCGCAGCCTCCAGCGTCTTCGTCACCACCGCCAGTGGGGGCGGGTTCTGCAACGGCGTCCTGCTCACCGGCGATTTCGTCGCGACGGCGACGCACTGCGTTCCGGACGTCGACGGCAAATATCTCGTCGGCACGGCGGATGGCCGGCGCGCGACGGTGGAGAAGGTGTTCACGGGCAAGGGCTCCGACGTCGCGATCCTGAAGGTCGCCAAGGGCTCGCTCCCGTCGACCCTCAAGCCTGCGACTCTGGCCGCCGGATCGACCTCCATCTACGGCAAGATCGAGCTGCCGATGTACACGGAAGCCGGCGCCCCCGGTCACGTGATCCTAACGAAGCTCAGCGGTGAGCAAGACGTGCAGGAGTCGATGCCGGGCATCATCGCCGTGCGCGTGACGCAGGACGGCACGACGATCCGCGGCCACTCCGGCAGCGGCGTCTACGTCGAAGAGAACGGTCAGCCGGTCCTGGTCGGGATCATCTCGCGAAGCAACTGGCGCGGGCTTACTTGCTACACGCAGGATCTACGCGGTCAGCCGTTGCTCGCGAATCTGACGCACTGAAGGACGACGCTCACATCATCGCCCGCCCCTGCAGCATCGCCGCTGAGAAGCCGCCTTGAGCTCATTCGCCTGGTGGCAGGTCGGGACCGTTTACCAGATCTATCCGCGGTCCTTTCGGGACGCCAACGGCGACGGCATCGGCGATCTGGCCGGAGTCCGGGAGAAGCTCGCCTATCTCCAGGAACTTGGCGTCGACGCCCTGTGGCTCTCGCCGATGTTTCCTTCGCCGATGAAGGACTTTGGCTACGACATCTCCGACTACTGCGGCGTCGATCCGATCTTCGGGACGCTCGCGGACTTCGACGATCTGGTCGTGCAGGCGCATCGCCTCGGCCTCAAGCTAATTCTCGACTTCGTTCCGAACCACACGTCCGATCAGCATCCGTGGTTCGCGGCGTCCCGCAGCGCGCGCACGGACCCAAAACGCGCCTGGTACATTTGGAAGGATCCCGCGGCCGACGGCGGCCCCCCGAGCAATTGGAAGAGCCAGTTCGGCGGCAAGGCCTGGACCTTGGACCCAGCGACGGGCCAGTACTACATGCATTCCTTCCTTGCAGCGCAGCCAGACCTCAACTGGCGAAATCCCGAAGTCGTCGCGGCTATGCATGACGTGCTGCGCTTCTGGCTGGGTCGCGGCGTCGACGGCTTTCGAGTGGACGCCTTGCATCATGTGATGAAGGACGACGAGCTCCGCGACAACCCGCCGAATCCTTACTGGCGCGAGGGCATGCCCGAGCAGCAGAGCGTGCGCGAGGTCTATACGACCGACCGACCGGAAATGCGTGAAGTCTTCACTGGCCTTCGTCGCGTTGCCGACGAGTACGAGGACCGCGTCCTCATCGGTGAGATGTACCTCCCGCTAGACCGCCTCATGACTTATTACGGCACCAACGGCGACGGCCTGCATTTGCCGTTTAATTTTCAACTCCTTCAATACCCGTCGCCTTGGCGCGGGGACGGGATGGCCGCGCTCGTGGAGAACTACGAGCGCATCCTGCCTTCGAACGCCTGGCCGAACTGGGTCCTGGGGAACCACGACAAGCCGCGCGTGGCCACGCGCATGGGGCCCGCGCAGACGAGCGTCGCCGCGATGCTGCTGCTTACTTTGCGCGGCGCGCCAACGTTGTATTACGGCGACGAGCTCGGGATGGAGGACGTGGCGATCGCGCCGGCAGACGTCCATGACCCTTGGGGTAAGAACATCCCAGGGCTCGGCCGCGACCCGGCGCGCACCCCGATGCCTTGGAGTGCGGAGCCTCAGGCGGGGTTCAGCAGCGCGCCCCCCTGGCTGCCGCTCGGGGCGGACTGGCGGGAGCGCAACGTCGCCAGCGAGGCGCGCGACCCGGCCTCGACCCTGAATCTTTACAAAGCGCTCCTCGCCTTGCGCCGCAAGGAGTCCGCGCTCTCGTCCGGGTCCTATCGCACGCTGGTCGCGACCGAGAGCGTCTATGCTTACGCGCGGGAAGCCGAGGGAAGCCGTTTCGTCGTCGCGCTCAACTTCGGCAGCAAGGACGAGAGCCTCGTCCTACCCGCCGAGCTCGCGTCCGGAACGGTCGTGATCGACGGCAGGGCCGCTCGCGTCGGCGAGGCGGTCGCGGGCAAGCTGCGGCTCGCGCCACACGACGCCCTCCTGGTGGAAATCCGGTAAGTCGCACGCCTCTTTAAGGGGCCGATCTTTATTGGAGCTTTTCGGCCTTTTCGGCGTAGAATCGCCGGGACACTTCCCCATATTAGCCATCGTTTTCTCGAAGCCCCGCGGCGTCGCTCTCATTGCTTTCGGAAAGGACTCGGAACATGCGTGACCTCGTAAAGGTCGGTTTGGTGACGGCGCTCGTCATCGCTGCGGGCTGCAAGCCCCGTAGTGACTCGACGGGTCTAAAAGCGGACGGCGACGCCGCGGCGCAAGCAGCGTCAACAGACGGCGACGACAAGTACTTCAGAGAAGGCTCCTACCTGTGGGACTACGACAGCGGACCCGATCCGCAGTCACCCATGGGCAAGGAGCTCGCCGAGCTGCACGCGTCGATTCCGTCGTTCCCCGGCCTCTCGAATGCGGTCTACGGCGACCAAATGTTCCGCCCCGCGTTCGGCCCGATTCCGTGGCGCTTCTCGCAGAAGCCGAACAGCGTGAAGATCCTCTTCATCGGCCAAGACGGCACGCACATCGCCGAGGCGGCCAACCGCCCGGCGACGGCCGGTTTCGGCGGCCGCGCCCAGGACCTGGCGAAGTACTTCGGCGTCGGCTCGAGCGCCGCCTTCATCAACGCCTACGCTTTCACGATCCGCTGGCAGTACGGCGCCTTCGACACGCCGTTCGTGTCGTTCAAGTCGGGCTCGCCGCAGCTCAACTTCGGCTCTTTCACTGGTAACCCCGTGTGGCTCATCTCGCAGGACCAGTCGAGCCCCTTGGTCAAATGGCGCAACCAACTCATCTCCTGGATCATCCGCAACAACAAGGACTCGCTGAAGCTCGTCGTGCTCTTCGGCGGCGCGTCACGCGATGCCATGGCGCAATTCGTCATCAGCAAAGGTGGCGCCGTCGGCACGCGCTACTCCCAGAGTGACCTCGCGAAGATCAAGATCCCCGAGTACGGCCTGACCGGCGCCGGCTCGAACAAGCAGACGTCCTTCCTCTTCACGCGCGACGGCAAGGATCTCTACAAAGAGATGAACGGCGGCGCGATGCCGAATTACACCGACCCGAACTCGGTGAAGACCCTGCAGACCATGGTGCGCCAGACCTTCAACGGCGCGCCGGACACCTACCTGAAAAAGATCGCGCTCCCGGGCGACGTCAACGGCGACGGCAAGGTCGACACGAACGAGCCCGTCGTCGGCTTGAACGGCAGCGGCATGATTCACGAGGCGCAGCTCGGCGGCTTCGACATCGACAATCGCATGCAGATCAACGGCCAGGCGACGAACTCGCTCAAGGGCCTGAAGATCTCCGACGACGTGACCCTCGCCCAGGACGTGCTGGTGACGCAGCTGCCGCACCCCACGGCGCTGTCGATGATGGACGGCCCTTCGGCAGCCGCGGCCGTAAAGGAAGGCCTCGCGCCTTTCATCAAGTACGCGCAAGCGGGCTGGGAGATCGAGGCGGACAAGGGCTTCAAGAACACCTTCAAGGATCACGCGAAAGATCCGAACGACCAAGCGAACTGGTACAAGTACGCGCGCGGCGACATGGGCACGCTGTACTACGACTTCGGCGCGCCGAACTCCCGCATGGTGAACGTCTCGACCGCGTCGCGCTCCGGCAAGGACACGATCATCTTCGGCACGCGCGAGAAGCCGAACTTCGATCAGAACGAGCTGAAGCAGATGAAGTTCCGCAAGGCCTCGAAGCAGCCGCCGGACGACGAGCAGTGGATCTCGCGCGCCAGCAGCATGACCGAGAACCGCCGCTACACCTTCGATCCAGGCCCGCCGGTCGAGGCCGCGAAAATCATGAAAGCGGCGCTACCGCAGGACAAAACGTTCGTGAAGCCCCGTGACGTCAACGGCGACTTCGGCCACTATCGCGGCACGTTCAAGGACCCCCAGGTCGTGATCATCGCCGACCCGCACGGCTTCGACGACCTCAACACCGCGCGCGCGCTCTCGGGCAGCCGCGGCCAGTTCCTGCACACCGTGCTTGCCAACGCCGGCGTGGGCGACAAATACCTCGTCATCAAGACGGCGCCGTACGCGCAAGACGGACTGTGGAACGACACGGTCGAAAAGACCAAAGCGTACCGCGAACAGCTCTTCGACTACGTCTTCCGCGCCACACAGCCCAAGCTGATCATCGTCGACGGCGCCAGCGCCGCCGCCGAGGTCGAGCGCCTCAATCCTGCCTCCGGCACGCCGCGCGTCGTGATCCAGCGCTCGGGCAACGACCCGATGGCGGGCATCGCCGCCGCGGTCGAAGAGATCAAGACGAAGGGCTTCGCGAGCGCGAGCTTCAACAACAAGATGACCGACCTGCCGCGCAGCCACCTCACGTACTACGCGCGCGTCTGGGAAGGCACTTCTGGCGACCGCGTCATCAACGCTACCGGCCAGTATCAGGACAAAGCGTTCGCGGTCGTCGCGCCGACTTGGGCTTTCCAGCAGAAATACGCGATGCCGGCGAGTGACTCCGCGGGCTGCAAAGAGCTCCTGAAAAAGGTGAACGACGGGAAGCTGCGCGCGGGCGAAGAGCCGGTGCCAGCCTACCTGAAGCGCGTCAGCGCCGGTAGCTTCGTGCCGACGAGCACGGCGAAGTGCAGCGGCTCGGCCTCGGGTGAGGACGTCGAAGGCGCCGCGGCCGGCGGTACTTCGGTCGACAAAGACGCGGACGTCGCGCCGGTACCCGAAGGCATGCTGCCTTCCGAAGACAAGAACCAGCACTTGCCGTTCCAGGACGACCGCGGCATCACTCAGGCTGCCGAGTAAGTCGCGTCGAGATTTGACCGATCGTCTTGTAGGCCTTGTCGAGGGCCTGCAAGACGATTTTTCTTTGCGTGCCGGCCGCGGCGGTTACGACGGCGCAGTGACGCCAGCCGCTCTGCGGGCTGAGGACGGCGCTCGGCGCTTTGGCACCTTCGGCGTAAACTGCGACATAGCGAATGTCCGCCGCCGCCTCGACTTTCGCGCAGACGCGGAACGAGTCCTTGCCGTTGGCGGCGACGACCGTCTCGCGCTGGAGAGAGATCTGCGTCAACTCGTCGGGCGACTCGCCGCCCGCGTCCACGAGCGCAAGGTGCGGGTCAGTCGCTGCGATTTCGGCGACGTTCGCTTTGAATTCAACGGCATAGCGTGAGCCGGAAGCCTGCAAGACATTGCCGAGGACAAGCTTCGCATCGATCGTCTCAACGGTGTCCTCGAGCTTCTCGCAGATCCACGGGCGCTGGGGAGTGAGGTCGCGCAGGCAGACGTCGCGCGGCAGGAGCGCCTCGTAGCGGTCGGGGACGAGCTTGTGCGAGATCTCAAAGAAGTCTTGCGTCATCAAAGTGTACGCAGGGAGAGGAAAGCGTTTCAGCAACGCGGGATCGCTGCTCGTATTGTGGTTGAAGCCCCACGAGTTCTTGATCACCCAGTCGGTCGGCTCGGCGTCGAAGCTGGCCGCGAGGCTGGCCTCCGTCGGCGCCTCGAGTCGGGAGGACGCAGTGCGATAATCGATCAAGAGGACGGCGTGATTCGCGTGTGGCGAGCTCGCCGAGGGCGACGCGAGCGAGGCATCCCAACACGCCTTCTCGACGCAACCGACGACGCCGTTCTCCTGCTTCGAGCCTTCGACGAAGTTGAAGCTGATCGGCACGGAGTAGCCGTAGAGCAGGGCCTTTTTCACGAGCTTCAAAGCGCGCACGTAGTCGGCGTTGAATGGTGACTCGTTGTTTTGACCGCGGCCGGAGTCGGGGAAACGCAGGACGAAGTAGTCGTCGAGGGAGAACTTGAGCCGGATTTTGGCCCATTTCTGCGGCGTCTGCGTCTCGTTCGCGTACTGAAACTCGGCGTCCGCGGGAGCGCCGAGCTCGGCGATCTGCATCGCGCCGGCGAGGAACTTCGTCTGCTTCTCGGTCAGGCTCGCCGCTTTCGCGACCGTGCGTAGCGCCTCGGCAGGCGCGAGCGGCGTGCCCTCCTCCACCGCCTTGGCGGCCCAGAGGATCTGCGCCTCGAGCTGCACCTTCGGAGCGACCGCCTCGTCGAACTTGGTTTTGAAGAGAGGCTGGCCGGCGACCGACTCGGGGACGATGCCGAATTGGTCGACAAGCGCCAAAGACTCGGAAAGCCGCAGTCCTTCGCTCGGCATCTTGCCGTCCTGGAGCTGGCGCACCAAATGGACGAGGCCGAGATACTCCTCCGAGAAGTTCAGCCGAAAGCCGCCGGAGCTGACGCCGCGCGTGCGCTCGTAGTAGCGTTGCTCCAAGTGCGCGACGATCGCATACGCCCAGCAAAACGCCGTGGCGCGCTGATCTTCGGGAGCCGTCGTCACGACCGGTCCGTCTTTCACGCGACTTACGCCTGAGCGCGGCGTCCGGCAGCCGACGAGAATCAGCAGCGTCAGGATCAACGCGAGGCGAAGGCGGAAGGTCGTCATATCGTCTTGATCGGCAAACGGCGCGGAAACATTGAGATGAAGAATAACTTTTGCTCATGAATCCGCGAGGATGTGCGCGCTCACATCTGCACCCGGCGGCCCCGGTCGGCGGCCGACTTTACGGCGACATCTTCCGCAAAATTCCGTAGAGCAAGATGAGCGCGAAAGAAAGCTCCAGGAGCATGGGCTAATCCTCCGTGGCGAGTGGGCCTCACTCGGCACGCGAAGGATCCGCCGGAAGGGGATCATGACCCGACTCGACCTCGACTATTTCCGTCGTTTTGACCCCGTGCCGCGCCCGGCTTGGACCACGATGACGCTCGCGCTGGGTTCCGCCGCGATGCGCTTTCCCAAGAAGGTGGCGCTCGAGCTCGACGGTCCGCCGCCCGATCCCGCGTCTCCCGTCATCTTCGCGATGAATCACACGCACGAGTTTGACTTCTTGCCGGTGCGGCACTTCTTTCATGCGCGCGGCCACGCGATGGTGACCTGGATCAAGACGCGCGCCTTCCAGGATCGTGCCATGCGCGTCTATCTCGAGCGCACCGGCAACGTGCCGCTCACGTCGCGCGGCTACCTCGTGAGCGCCGACTATCGCGCGGTCTTCGGGCGCAAGCCGACCGAAGACGAATACCGGCTTCTGCGGCGCCACGTCGACGAGGCACACCCGTTGCCGGACGAGCCCGCGCCGCTCTGGGAGGCGTTGACCCGCGCCCCGCGCATGCTTCTCGACACGCATTTCGACCCGGAAAAGACGTCGTATCGCGATGCCACCCGCAACGCATACTTCGATTATATGTCGGCGACTCTCGCGTGCGCGCGACGAGCGATGAGTGCGGGCCAACACATGCACATCTACCCGGAAGGCACGTACTCGTCCCGCCTCGGACCCGGGCGCACGGGACTCGTCCAGGCTGCGCTAGCCTTGCAGCTTCCAATCGTCCTTCTCGGCTTGAGCGGCATGAACCGCGTCTTCAAGCGCGACTTGCCGCTGAGCCGCGGGGGCGCGCTCGGCCTGCGCTGGAGCGCGCCGTTCCGCGTCGACCCCGAGCTCGTACCGCCGGACTTCCGCGCCTTTCATCCGGACGACGAGGAGACGCACAAGGTCGCGCTGCAAGCGGAGACTGATCGCATCATGGACCGCCTCGACGCGCTACTCGACGAGGACTGCCGGCGTCACGAAGGCTTCGCAGGCGACGGCAAACGTGGCCTAGCCCGGTTCATCTGAATCGTCGCCGCCAGGTCTGAGATCGCCGCGTCGTGCAGGCCCGCATGCATCGGCACGAGCACGGACTCCTCGGTCAGGCGACGCGCCAAGCGCGGATCGAGCTCCGGCCGATCGGCCGGGGACGCGAAGGTGGTGAGGTTCGACAAGCCTCGCATGCCGTGGTGTCCGGCAGCCAGGAGGCTCGCCCTCCCTCCGGTCAGTTGGCGCCCACAAGGAGTTGATAGGCGCCGGAAATCACCACTCGATCGCCTTCATCGACGCAAGCGCGGGATTTCGTCGATTTCAGCTCCTTCGCACTTTGATTCCTGTGCATCCGATCCGTTTCATGCCGCCATTGCGTTCGAGGTCCAATGCCCTTTTGTGACCTGCCGCAGGCCCCCACCCCGACCACGGTCAATGCACCCAACCTTCGAGAAAGAAGGTAGGATGCTACTCATGCAAACAACCATCGACGCCGTCCGCGCAAAGTTTCCCGTTCCGGCTCTCGGGGTCTTCCTGCTTCGCGGCGACTCCTTGGAGCTCGCCGTTTCCGGCTTCCGTAAGCTCGGAGAGCCGACGCCCGTCATGACAAAAGACAAGTGGCACATCGGCAGCTGCGGCAAAGCCATGACGGCCACGCTCGTCGCGCGCCTCGTCGAGTCCGGCGCTCTGTCGTGGGCCGCTCGCATCCCGGACTTCTTCCCGTCGGCACACCCCGGGTATGCGCAGGTCACCATCCGCCACCTCTTGGCCCACCGCGGCGGCATCGTCGCCAGCACGCGCACCATCGACTCCGGCGCCTTCTGGCCCACCTTGTGGGACGACTCCCTCGACCCTCGCGAAGGCCGCTCCCGCCTCGCCGCAAAAGCCCTCGCGCTCTCGCCGGAATCGACCGACTTCAGCTACTCCAACACGAGCTACGCCATCGCCGCTCACATCCTGGAGCTCGCGACCGGCGCCTCGTACGAGTCCCTTCTCCGCACCGAGGTCTTTTCACCCTTGGGTATGACGAGCGCGGGATTCGGCCCGGCAGGAACGCCAGGCGAGGTGGACGAGCCTTGGGGCCATGGCGCAGGCCGCGACGGCGCGTATGTCGCCGAGCAAGGCGACAACCCGCTGACGATAGCGCCTGCGGGCTGCATGCACTTGTCGTTGGAGGACTGGTCCAAGTTCGCCCGCGCGCACTTGACCGACGCGTCACAGTTCCTGTCCGACTACTCCCCGCTCCTCACCGGCGATCCGGGCTGGGTCTACACGCCGGGCGGTTGGGGATTGGATGTGGATGGCACGCTCCGCCACAGCGGCAGCAACACCCTCAACCTCGCGGCCATCCGCCTCTCGCGCCGTTACGGTGCCGCGCTGGGCGTCGTCTGCAACACCGAGGAGAACGGCGGCGCAGAAGCCGTCGCGGCGGTCATCGCGAAGCTTTGGCCACCGCCCGCCCGATGAAGCGGCACCGTCGCCGGGGCGAGCCGAGACGTGCCTCGGTGAAGCGGTAGACTAAGAGCAACGATTGCCTGAACATGCCTAAATCCGTGTCGCTACGCCTGAGGAATGCTTGTCGAATCTCCCCCATCTCGTTCTCTTGATCTCGACGATTCAGGCGGCATTCTCAGCGACTTCCTGGGCTGCTGATTCGCGCTTTTTTGAGATGACCGGCATCTACCGCGGCACCAACTCGCGGGGCTTTGAATCGACGCTTCTCTGGATTCCGACGGGCGACAAACTCCCCCAGATAGGACTAGGCCCATCGCTGGGCTATCAAGGGGCCGGCAGATACTACGTAGAACAAGAAATCCTCCTGTCCGCTTTCGCTAGGGATCAGTTCGTCTATGGCGCCGGGGTCACGGGAGGGGCTGGACTTCACTTCGAAGAGGGGGCCTGGTCGACGAAAATTCCCGATACCTTGACGATTTTGATCGACGAGCACGGCCAGATCTTCGGGGAAGATGGTCGCTTCAAGATCTCCCCCGACGGCAGGATCGATCTCGCTCACTCGGAGAGATTCAAGTCCATCAAATCAGAAGATCTCGAGACTCAAAACCCATTCACCGATTTTTCCGCCCGGGTCGGCAAGTCTTCAAAGGGAAACGTTCTTGCCCCTGGCGAATTTCTAGCAAGGCTAGTGAAAAAGCGAGGCTTCGAAGAGGTGCAGGAAGTGCCCTCCAAATGGAAGGCCGAGAACGAGAAGGATAGGTATCTCCGCGTCATGCTGGCCCCGCTACACCAATCAATCACGGATGCCGCCTTTGGGCCTGAAGGCCACATTCATTTGGTCGGAAGTTTCGTACTAAAACGACAGAACGAAATCATTATGTCTTACCTCGAACTCGGCGCCCCGTAGCTCCGCGGAAAAGCTGGTTCAGACGCCGTAAAGCGCGCAGGAAGATCGATTACGGTCCGCCTCCCTTTCCCTCGTCGCTCCTAACGGCCTTTGCTAGCCCTTCTCGGTCGACGGCGCCCCGTCTTCTCGCGACCCAGTCCGCAGAGTATAGGCGAGTCGATTCGCGCACCCTAGCCTTTCGCCTTTAGGATGATCGATCTTCCCCAAGATCTGCTTGTCGCACGAGTATTTTGACTCCTGTTGCTTCCGCGGCTGCGACGCAAGCTGCCTTTGCCGGCGTTGCGCGGTTCGGAGATCTCCCACTGCCTTTTGGCGGTCAAAGGAACGCGCCTCGCGGACGTGAGAGACGTGTACTCACATTCGCAAGCTCTATCGCAGTGCGCTGGCTATACATCCACTTCCACACCGTCGCCCTCGACGGCGTCTTCTCGGTGGCCGGGCCCGTGCCTGTGTTTCATCACCTCCCTGGCCCGAGCGACGAGGAGGTCGCGGGCATTGTTGATGCGGTGGCCCACGCCGTCGTCAGAGACCTCCGCGCCCGCAGATATCTAACCGAGGAGATGGACGAGGCCGAGGGCGCCAGCTCCCTCGACCCGGTCTTTGCGGCATCCGAGCAGCTCGCCGCCGCCGTCTCGGCGAGCGCCGTCATGCACAACGCGTTTGGCGAGCGCGCCGGCCTCAAGGTACGGCGAATCGGGAAGGGACAATGGCCTCGAAGACGAGACGCCGTTCGCGAAGGGAAGGCGGTGCTTTAGCGCCAACGGCTTCACCATCCACGCGAATCGCGACATCGGCAGAAAGGAGCGCACCGCCCTCGAGAAGCTCCTCGCATACGGCGCTCGCGGCTCGCGAGTTCCTCCTTACCTCCTTTTCGGGGCGTAATCCGGCCCATCCCGAACACTGATTCCGCCTGATCGCGAACGTCCATTCCGATCCATCCCGAACGCCGATTCCGATTCATCCCGAACGTTCGTTCCGGCCATCGCGAACGCCTGTTCCGGCGCATGCCGAACGAGCGGTCGATGACTTAGCCGTCGCAGCGACGTTGGTTTGTTCGGAACGAAGATTTCATCTGCACTGTCGCTCGGTTCGCTGTTGAGCCGGCAGCGACGGGCGGACGCAACATGGCGAACGGCAGGGTATCCATGCGGAACATCAGAGAGATCATGCGACTGCGACTGTTCCTCGGCAGGTCGCAGGACGCCGTCGCGGCGGCCTGCGGCGTCGGCAAGACGACCGTCCACGACTGCCTCAAGCGCGCGAAAAAGCCGGCCTTTCCTGGCCGCTGCCCGACGAGCTCGACGACGGGGCTTTGGAAGTGCGGCTTTACCCGCGCGAAGCCAAGTTGGTGTCGACGGCGCCGACGCCTGACTGGAGCCTGGTCCATGCCGAGCTGCATCGACCGGGCGTGACCCGGCAGCTACTTTGGCAGGAGTACGTCGAGCGCGCCCCCGAAGGACTCGGATACAGCCGCTACTGCGAGCTTTACGCCGACTGGGCCGGCCGCTCGCGCTTGTCGATGCGCCAAATCCACCGTGCCGGCGAGAAGCTCTTCGTCGACTTCGCCGGCACAAAGGTGGCAGTTTACAACCCCAAAACCGGCGAGCGTCGCGACGCCGAGATCTTCGTCGCGACCTGGGGCGCGTCGAACTACACCTACGCCGAAGCGGTTTGGTCGCAGGATCTTCCGACCTGGACTCGGCTTCAGGTGCACGCCTTCAACTTTTTCGGCTGCGTGCCGCACATCGTCGTGCCCGACAATCTCAAGTCGGGCGGGACGAAAGCTTGTCGCTACGATCCCGACGTCAACGAAACGTACGCCGAGCTCGCGCGCCACTACAGCTTTGCGGTGATTCCGACGCGCTCGGCGGCGCCCAAAGATAAGGCCAAGGTCGAAGCCGGCGTGCTACTGGTCACCCGCTGGATCATCGCCGCGCTCCGGCACCGGCGCTTCTTCAGTCTCGACGAGCTGAACGATGCCGTCCGAGAGCTGCTCGAAAAGCTGAATACGCGGCCGTTCCAGAAGACGCCGGGATCGCGCCGGACGTCATTTCTCGACCTCGACAAGCTTGCAGCGCAGCCGCTTCCAGCGATGGCGTACACCTACGCCGAAATCTCGAAGGCGCGCGTCAACATCGACTATCACGTCGCCGTCGACGACCACTTCTACAGCGTCCCCTATCAGCTCCGCGGCGAGAAGGTGACGGCGCGACTCACGGCGACGACGCTCGAGATTCTGTACAAGAACCGCCGCATTTGCACACACCGCCGCTCCGACTCGAAATGGAATTACACGACGACACCCGAGCACATGCCGAAAGCGCATCGGGCGCATGCCGAATGGACCCCGTCGCGCATCATCGATTGGGCGGCAAGAACCGGCGAAGCGACCGCGTGTTTGGTCAGGGAAATCATCAAGAGCCGTCCGCACCCGGAGCAGGGCTATCGCTCGGCACTCGGCGTCATCCGCCTCGTCGATCGCTACGGCGCGACACGCGTCGAAGCCGCTTGCCGCCGTGCGATTTCCTTCCAAGCGTATCGATACAAGTACATCAAATCGATCCTCGAGCGCGGGCTGGACCGCCAACCAACCGACGGCGACGCGGCCAGTGCGAAGGCTCCGCCGATCATTCACGAGAACATCCGCGGCAGCGATTACTACCGCGACAGCAAAGGAGACCGCGATGATGACGGAGGCGACCCTATCGAAGCTCAAGGGGCTCAAGCTCTTCGGGATGGCACGAGCGTATGAAGAAATGCTCGCGCGCCCCGACGCCGACATGTACCGCGACGACGCACTTGCCATCATGGTCGACCGCGAAGAAATCGACCGGCAGAACCGCGGCGCAGAGCGAAGGCTTCGCCACGCGAAGCTCAGGGAAAAGGCGATGATCGAGGACGTCAACTGGCGCCACAAGCGCGGTCTCGACAAGGGCGCTTTCACCGCCCTTGCAAGCTGCGAGTGGCTACGTCGGCACCAAAACGTCGTCCTGACCGGGCCAACTGGCCTCGGCAAGACCTGCCTTGCTTGCGCGCTCGCGCAACGCGCATGCCTCGAAGGCTTCAGCGCCCGCTACATGCGCATCCCGCGCATCTTCGGCGAGATCAACATGGCCCGCGCCGACGGCACCTACCCGCGCTTCATGGAGACGCTCGCCAAGACCAACCTTCTGATCCTCGATGACTGGGGGCAGGCACTTTCCGAGCAAGAACGGCGCGATTTTCGCGAAGTCATCGAGGACCGCTACGACCGAGGTTCGGTCGTCATCACGTCGCAAATCCCGCACGACCGCTGGCACGAAGTCATCGGCGATCCCACCGTCGCCGACGCCATCATTGACCGCGTCATCAACCGCGCGCATCGCTTTGCGCTTTCGGGACCTTCCATGCGCGCGTCCCGCCCGAAGGACGAAAAGCCTTCACAGGAGCTGTCATGATGCGATAAGACTCGTCGCTTCGCTCCGACCGCGAACGGTCGCGATGGGGCGGAATCGACAGTCGCGATGCACCGGAACTACCGGTCGTGATCCTTCCGGAAAAGGAATTCGGCTTCGCCGGAATACGCATTTTCGGGGCCGAGCCAGCAGCTATGACTGCGGTTCGGCTCATCTTTTTTGTGGGACAACCCACCAGTAGCGTTTTTTGCGGACCACCTGCGGACCACCTTCAGCGGTCGAACAACTTCAGGACGTTTACAGCTTTGTTTTGCCTACACTCTCGACCTTACGCCGGTGGAGTCGTCCGAGACTCGTGAGCTACTCGTCGCAGCCCGCAACTTTTCTAGTCCGCGAGCTCAGGCCGGAAGACTGCAGAATTGGCTGGATGCTGTCCCGTCGTGCTAATGTCCGTTCCAAGCGTCCTCTGGAGATCTGTTGATGTCCTGCCATTCCGCAGCTGCAAGGCATGCGCTTACCTATTTGCAGCTACTGAAATTCGGATTCCTTGTCTTCGCCGCCGTCGCTGCCACGACCAGGGCACGCGCGAGCGAAGACATAAAGCTGACGGACATGACCGGCATCTATGCCTCGCGCACCGAACGAGGAGTCGAATCGACCCTCCTTTGGATGCCCAGAGGCTTTGCCAACGGTCCTCCATCCTTCGGTGTCACGGCCGGCGGGGAATCGCGGCTCGACAACTACTTTGAAGCGCAGATCGGTTTGCCCCTTTTCGCAAGGGCCCACTCAGTGCCCGCACTTCTAGGCGTCAATCTCACGGCGGGGATGGGGTCATACCGTGAAGACGGAGAACTGGCTGGACGTCAGCGGACCGTGTCCGTCACCGGATTTTTTGTCGTCCCGCTGCCGACGATTTATTGGAGGGCTCGGCAACCTAACGACGGGCCTCCGCAAACCGAAGTCGGCGTGATGCTCAAGTTCCCCGTGGTTTTAGGCATAGCCGCTTTGGTGAAAGACCGAGAGAAAAAGCCCAAAGTACGCCGCGAAGCGGCTCGTATCATCCGCCGGGACGTGACGTTTCTAAAAATCCTCGGCTCCGAGTCTTTCGTGAAGACGGTTTTCGCCAGCGATCATTACTGCGCCCTCACAAAGGCCCAAACGATTGTCTGCTGGGGCCGCGCAGGCGACAAGATTCTCGCGCCGCCGCTCGCCGGAGCGATCAAACCAGTCACAGTGGCTTCGGATGATGCATTTGTCGATCTTGCGGTCAGCCGGTTTGTGGTATGCGGAATAACGGCGAAGCGCACCCTGATCTGTTGGGGACGACTAAATCTCCCGTCGCCTGATCCTTCCACGGTGCCGAAAATGACCGCCTTTCCTGAGATAGCAGGCGTAGTACGCGTCGCGATTGGCAGTCACCACGCCTGTGCGCAGAATCACGACGGACAACTTTTTTGCTGGGGTCGCGGCGATCAAGGGGCTCTGGGCTACGGCGGCACCGACGATCTGGCCAGTCCCCAAAAAGTTGAAATCGATAAGCGCTTCACCGATGTCTCCGTCGACGACGATCACACCTGTGGTGTCGCCGAGGGCGAGGTCTATTGCTGGGGCTCTGCAGACAACGGGCAGATCGGTCCCACGAGAATCGACGCTTTGGTCCCACAACGGGTCGTAGGCTTTGCGAGGGCGACGAGGGTCATCGCCGGAGAGGCCAACATCGTCGTGAAGGCCGATGGGTCCATCGCGTCCTTTGGTTCAACTTTAACGAAATCAAGCGAACTCCGCGTAGTGCCAAATCGACGTTCGAAAACGGACGTGGTGGCCGGTCGCGCATGTCTTTGTGTTCTTAGCTCTGCCTCCACCCTCGAGTACTGCGTCGGCATTTCACCTTGCTACGTCCGCTTCGGCAATGACGGTGGCACGGCAGAAACCGCCGATCTTCGCGCGGATTTCAACGAAACCCGTGACAACCTCTGTCTGACGCAGCGCGGGCATTCCACTCTTTGCAAGGGTGTTAACGACGCCGGCATCTTGGGTGATTCTCGGTTCGAGTCACGCTCGGACCCCCGTCCGGTGCCGCTCTGCAAGGGAGAAGGGGACGCCGACACCGGATGCTGGTATCCCCCAAATCGTGATTCCTACATACATAAGCTTGTCCCGATCGACTTCCCTGGCAACGACGAGGTGATGGTGGGGCACCAGACTGTTTGCGTCAGGGCCAAGGACGGAATTTGGTGCAGAGGTGCCGGCCTTTACTAAGTCTCTCGTTAACATCTACTGCCACACCGTTTTTTTCGGGTCTTGTGCCTAGAAGATCAAGATCTATAGCGTCCATGCGCCCGAGGTCCGTTGCATCGCCAAGGGTAAGGCTTACAAAAAGTATGAGTTCGGCAGCAAGGTGTCGGGTGCAACATCGCAAAAGTCCAATCAGGTTGTCGGCGTCCACTCGTTCCCCGGCAATCCCTTCGATGGCCACACCGTTTTCGATACGCGCCATCAGGTAAAGTCACTGACCGGCCAGTGGCCAAAGGGTGCCTACTGTGACCGCGGCTACAAAGGGAGTAAGGGCTACTTCTTTGGAACGCGCATCTATCGGCAGGGCGGCACCTATGGGCACGACGACAAGGTAACGCGCCGGCGTCTCCGGCGGCGCGCGGCGGTCGAACCGATCATCGGGCACCTAAAGTCCGACGATAGGATGGGAAGGAACTTCCTACTTGGATTCCAGGGCGATCAGATCAACGCTTTGATGGCTGGCTGCGCCTTCAACCCGCGAAAGCTCCTGTGGGCTTTCCTTTTGCCCATATCTTCTTCGTTGTTCGTGCGACCACGCGTTGCCTAAACACGAACTCATCGATAAACGCCGCGCATAAGCTCGATTGACGATGCTGCGCAAGCTCCCATGCGAGTCTCAGCCGGCGTGTTCAGCAACTTTTTCAGGATCGACTCCGTAGCTGTGGTCGCGGACCAAGGCGTCACCCGCCTTTGAGTGACTTCCAAATGATCCTCAATTGGTGGCGCTCGTAGCGGTCGAAACCCTTCATGACCCGGACTCTCTCCAGATTCAGAAATTCCTCGAGCACGACGCAGTCGACATGGGCGCGAATGGTGACGCGATTCGGCCTGCCGATGAGCTCGCCGTCTTTGGCAAGCAAGGCGCCGTCGTTCGTCGCCGGACCATCGGTTCTCTGCCAGATGCGGGGCAATCGCCGGGGAGGATGTCCATCGGCCGCCAAGACGACCCGGTAGAGGCCACTCGAGACGACGCTCAGGCTGGCCGCCTCTAGCCAAATGGGCGCGTGTTTGCCGCCGCGAACGACCTCGAGCCCATCGTCGTACACCAGCAGCGCGAAGCCTCGGAGCGACAGGACGTGATGCGCGGTCAATAGGGATAGAACGATCCAAAGTCCGGACAACAAACCGGATGGCGGAGGGACGAGCAAGTAGATGGCAAAGAGCACCATCGAGAGGCTGGCGTAAGCGGTGAGGTCACGATGTAGCGCGAACGGCGGATAGCCCACCAGGCGGAGGTTTGGTCGGCGATGTGGCGGGCGTCCGTGCAAATTTATCGTCCCGCGAGTCAGCCCGCCATCGCCAACGTCACCTTTTCCGGTACACCTCGTCCGACTTCGCGCGGTAGGTGAGCATCTCCGACGCGCCGTCGGGCAGTCGCTTGAAGAATAGCTCCTGCGGCGGTAGAGCCGCCAGGCGCTTGTTGCCGAAGACGCCGACGTAGATCTCGCGCCCGTCGGTGTACTCCTCCGACCTGATGGCCGAGCCGGCGCATCGCACGCTTGACGTCGCGCTCGTCCCGCCACTCGTCTCCCACCATGTAGTCGCTTGGGTCGAGATAGTGCGGAGGCAATGCGGCAAAGGCCTGTTATTTCAATATGCTCTGACAGCCTTTTTACAGGTCGAAAGGAGGAACGGAGCAAGACTCTGCGTTCTAGGTGCATTTATGGTACTATGCATGAGTTCTTAAAAGACTTTGGAACTCATCCATGAGACTTTAAATGCGATCTGGTAGCTCTGACCTTCTTCCAGCCCGCATCCGACGGTCGCTCACGCAGTTCGGCGCGAACATCGCCCTGGCGCGGCGCAAGCGCCGCCTGACCGTCGCGATGATGGCCGAGCGCCTGGGCGTTGCCAAGGCCACCTACCTGCGCGCGGAGAAGGGCGATCCGAAGGTCGCACTAGGCATTTATGCCATGGCGCTATTCGTGCTCGGTTTCGGCGATGCGCCTTTCGACATCGCCGATCCACGGCGCGACGATCAGGGGCTTCTGCTCGATCAGGAACGCATCCCGAAAAGAGTGCGGGCCAAGAAGGCTCCCACGCCGCGATGAAACGCTCGATCCAAGTCTTTCTCGGCCACGCGGCGCGTCCCCTCGGAACGCTGCACTACAATCTCCAGGGCAAACGCGAGAGCGCCGTGTTCGAATACGCCGCCGACTGGCTTGCCGCCGAAGACCGGTTCGCGATCGATCCCGCATTGCCGCTCGTCGCTGGCGCTCAATTTCACAAGGCGACGAAGACCGGCTCGATCTTTCACGGGGCGATCGCCGACACCGAGCCCGACGGCTGGGGCAAGCGCGTCATTCTCCGCGACCATGCCAAGACCCGCGAGCGACTGCGCCGCCAGGACAAGGGCAAAGACCTCGCGCCGCTGCAGGCTTTGGACTTTCTCCTCGGGGTCGACGATCAAAGCCGCATCGGAGCGCTGCGCTTTCAAGATGAAAACGGCGCGTTTCAGCGCGCTCCGCGGCAGGCCGGTGAACGAACGACGCCACCCTTGGTTGAGCTCGCCGACCTCTTTGCCGCCACGCGGGCGGTCGAAAATCAAAACGAGACGGAAGCCGACCTCGCCTTTCTTCGCGGGCGCGGCACCTCGCTCGGGGGTCTCCGGCCGAAATGCACCATCGTCGACGCACAGGGTTGCTTGGCCATCGGCAAGTTTCCGAGCGTCAAGGACGAGCGTGCCGTCACCAAGGGCGAAGTGCTGGCCTTGAAGCTCGCGAAGACTGCGGGCATTGCCGCGGCCGATGCCGAACTCGTCCATAGCGACGGCATTCCGGTGGCGTTGATCCGCCGCTTTGACCGAACGCTGGACGACGAGCGTATTCCTTATGCCTCAGCCGCGACGATGCTCGGGGCCGATGCGGAGGATCCCGCGATTCATTCCTACGCCGAGCTGGTCGATTTTCTGCGCTCGAATGGCGCAGATGCGCAGACCGACATCGAAGAGCTTTGGCGGCGAATCGCCTTCTCAATCATGATCACTAATACCGACGACCACCTGCACAACCACGGTTTCCTGCACGCGACCGCCGACCTCTGGCGCTTGGCGCCCGCGTTCGACGTAAACCCTTTCCCCGAGCGCGTCCGAGAATTGAAGACCTGGATCTCGGAAGAAACGGGTCCGGCAGCGACGGTGGACGCGCTGCTATCGGCGGCGGCCTACTTCAAGATCAAGAAACCGCGCGTCAAAGCCATCTTGAGCGAAGTCGAAAACGCCGTCGCCAGTTGGCGCGACGCCGGCCGCGGCCTCGGCATGACGAAGGACGAGCTCGACGCCTTCGCCGACGCCTTTGAGCATGCCGAGCGCGCGGCGGCGCGGCGCGGGCGATAGCGTCGAGGCGACGGTCTAGGGTTCGGTCGATTGCTCTTGCTATCGAGACGTTTTAACAAACTGATTTTTATTTATTCTGCGGAGTGACTCTGGGCTGATTTGCGAACGCGACGAGGAGGATAGCTGAGGTTTCAGCGGGATTGGTGAGGATGAACAACGCATTGATGAAATTGGTTTATCTTCTTCAAGCCTCTGGCACCTTCAGCCCCCGCCCAAGTCCGCTTGTGGGGGTGCCTAGCGCTAGACGTCGCCGCCAACACGCCGTCGACCGTCCAAAGCAAAAAGATCCCCATCGCCCCAGCGAAATCGGCCCCAGCCCGCGGAGAAATTCAGTTGGTCGGCCTTGCGCTATCCTGGCGCCGTGACAACGGTTTCCTTGCCGGGCCGGTCTCGGCTCATTCCGGACTGGGCGCAGCCGACATTGGGTTTTGGCTTTGGGAGCTTTCACTCCCGCCGTAGAGGAGCTCATCATGTCGGATTTGTCGCGCGGGCTACGCCTGCCGTTCGCAGCGCTGTGCCTTGCAGCCTTCGCCGTTACGATCACGGCGTGCGGCGAGCCCCCCTCGTTCACTTCGGCGGGACAAGGCGCCTACCGGGTGCCAGGAAGCAGCGACGCCGTACGCCAGCCGATGCCGCCAAACGACCCGGAGTCGACGCCGCCGGAATCGATGACGCCGGAATCGACGACGCCGGTGTCGACGGGCACGACCGCCACCGTCGAAGCAACAGCCGTGACCACCGAGATGCAAACGCCGATCGACGCCGGACCGGATGCACAAACTGAAGGCACCGACGGCGGCGCTGCCTCGTCGAGCGGCAGCGACGTCGCCGTCGTCGTCACGAATGGCAGCGGCTCAGCCTCGGCTTCCGGCTCCGGCCCGGGCCGCGAAGAGCTGGTTCTCATCGAGCAGGCAAAGCGCGCGCCGAAGTTCGGCCTACTCGTCAACGATTTGGAGTGCGGCCTCTGCCACGTGTCGGTCATCGGTGACGTCGCCTCGACCCGCCGCGTGCCGCCCTTGTGGCCGACGTCAGACGTCCACCTCGAGGGCCGCTGGCTCGCGGCCGCCGCGTTCGACGCAGCCACGCCGGAAGGCGGCCTCGGTTCGAACGTGTCGGTAACGACGACTGGCGGGGTGGCGCTCAACTACCGCGGCGCGGAGCTGCCTTTGGGCGCCGACGGGCATCCCGCGTTTCCGGTGCTCGATTTCGACGCGCTGGCAGCGAAAATGCTCGGCAGCGTCCACGCGGCGGGCGCCTACCCCGCCGCCGTCACGAAGGTCTACGACGGCAACCTTGTCCTTGTCGGTACCGACGCCGCGCCGATCTTGATCGACGGCGACGTTCTCGTCACCGGCGACCTCGTGATCAAGGGCACCTATAGTGGAACGGGTAGCCTCTACGTCAAAGGCAACATTTACGTTCCTGGCGATCTGCGCGCGGCACGCTCGGCCTTCCCATTTGACAACGACGGCACCACGGCGCTGGTGCAGGCCACCGCGCAAATGGCAGCGAAGAACACCGACGCGCTCGGCCTCGCGGCGCAAGGATCGATCTTCATCGGCGACATTCAAAAGCATCAGAACTCCGACCCGGGCAACGAGGCGGTCAACGTCTACAACCATCCCGCCACCCCAGAAAACCGCCGCGGCGAGGCGCTCGGGGTGCTCGAGGTCCTCAACTGGTTCCCCGGCGGCGCCGCCGGCTTCGACCAACTCTACGACATGGCCTTTGGCTGCCTCACCCAAGCGCGCACCCAGATCGGCTCGTTCAACATGGTCGAGGCGTTCTTGTACGCGAAAAACACCGTCGCCGGCATCTCCCGGCGCGCGTCGTACACGATCCGTGGCGGCGTCATCGCGGACTACTTCCACATCGTACAAGGCGCGGCGCGGTGCGGCGCCAACCTTAGCCCGGTGCACGGACGGCCGAGCAACCGCAGCTACATCGAGTACGACTACCGCTTGAAAACGGGACTGCTGCGCATACTCGAGCATGTCGGCGCGCTCTTCCCCCAAGCTGTTCCGTAAAGTCTTGCCTGCCGGACGATGAGAAGAAGGCTTCATGCCACATTTCGCTGCTCCTGAATCCACGGGACCAACAGTTCTCGTTCAATGAACCTGGAAGCGGACGTCATCCCGACCAAGTGTCTCGCGCTGGGCGGAGCCGAGCCGTCACGGCGCGAATACGAACGCGACCGCATCGTGAGCCCCTTTTCAAACAAATTTTAGTTCATAGACGACTCAAGGTATCTCTGAGCCCCCGCACCGACAAGCACCCGGGGCGCGGGGCGCAGGCTAGCGTTCCCGCCGTCCGCAACCGCTGACCGCAGCCGGCATGCCGCGGCCAGCCGGCAGCGTCACGATGCCCTCGACCTCTTCGTCGGTTGGACCCGGCAGGTGGGAGCAACGCGCACGACAAAGTGAGCGTCGCGCCGGACGTCGACGTGGCGATGGATCCGGATCAGGCGGAGACGACGAGGCGGAAGGAGAACGTGCAGCAGCAGCTGGCGGCGGACGTGCAGCTGCGGGCGGCGTTGCGCGTCGCCCGCTAGCTGCGAGGCGGAGCTCAGCTCACTTGCATGCGCAATAACGCAGCGCGTCCTGCCAAGCCCCCGACTGCCCGGCCGGATCCGAGAAGTACTGCCCGCCCGTCGCGTCGCCCGTGGTGTTCTTCCCGACGCAGCGGAAGGCCTTCGCGCCGTTGACGATGTAGCCGCAGCCCTGCGCCTGCTCACAGTTTTGGTTCTGGCCGCCGAAACCTTGGCCGAACTGTGCGGCGATCGCCGCGCAGTTCTCGTTCGTCCCGCCCGGCTCGCCGGCGAGGCTCGCCGTGCGCGTGTCGTAGCTCTTGACGATGCGAGCGCATGCTTGGATGCAACTCTCGGCCTTGGTGAGGGTCGGATACCAGCAGGCCTTGGCGATGTACGCCGACTTCTCGCCGCACAGGTTGACGGAGGCGCCCATCGCCGAGGCGATGCCGTCGATCGACGCGTCGTCGATCTTCCAAGGCACCGTCAGGACGAAGGCCGAGGCGTCGTAAGCGACCGCGGTCCCGCCCTTCTCGACGATGACGAGGATGGCGGCGCCGCCGTTGCTCTCGCCGGTGAGCGCTTTGAAGAGGCTGTCGCTCGCGCTCAGGATCTGGTTGAATTTTGAGACGAAGCCCGTACACAGCTGCTGCGTCGCGAGTGCCGGCGGCATCGCGATCAGTTCGGCGATCCAGGTGTTGCCGAGCGCGAAGTTCACTTTCTTTATCTTCTCGGGCCGGTTCGGACATTTGAGCGCGAGGTCCCATTCGCCGGCGGGGCCGGGCTGGACCACGACCACGCCGCCACCGCCGCCGCCGCCGCCGCCCGAACCGCTGTTCGGATCGATCTCTTCGCAGGCCTTGGCCAGGTCTTCCGTGCGGATCAAGGTCGAGCGGTAGCCCTTGTGCAGGCGCCCCTCGCGGCAGGTGATCGCCCACTTCTTCTCGGAGCCGACCCACTGCATCTCGCCCGGCTGGATGTCGTCCTCGGATTTCACCTGCGATGCGCCGTCCTTACGAGCCTTGCAGCCGGAGATCACGTTGACGGCGAGCGCGAAAGCCAGAAGGGATACACGATGACGCATACGGGCTCCTCAGCATTTTTTTTTGGGTCGAATGCAAGAATTCTAGCACTTCTGATTACGGGCTTCCTGCACAAAAGCTCCTCCGCCCGAGCGCAATGCGCGGCGCGACACCCAACGTCTTCAAAGACCTCGATCGTCACGAGCTTCACCGTGGCCGCCTCGCCCGCGTGCGGAGATGGGTGGGGCGGGTGGAGGAGGGGGGGGACCTTCCGGAGGTCACATCGACCAACATCGGCTCCGAGACGTCGTGCGGGTGGACCGTCATCGCGACGAGCCCAGGCGCAGTGGGCGACCCCTGCATGACGCAGGAGTTGGTGGATGCCAGCGCGATGCATCATCCATCCGGGATGATGTGGGCGCTCGCAATTCCACGCGGCGACACGCTACTCGACGAGGACTGCCGGCCTCACGAGGGCTTCACAGGCGTCGGCAAGCGCGGGCTCGCCCGATTCATCTGAATCGCGGCCGCAAGGCAAGCGATCGCCGCGTCGTGCAGGCCCGCATGCATCGGCACGAGCACGGACTGCTCGGTCAGGCGACGCGCCAGACGCGGATCGAGCTCCGGCCGGTCGGCCGGGGACGCGAAGGTGGTGAGGTTCGACAAGCCTCGCATGCCGTGGTGTCCGGCCGCTAGGAGGCTCGCGATCAAGGCGTCGGGCGTCTCCGTCGCCACCGGAAAGATCCAGTGCAGATGGTCGCGCGCGTCGCCGCCAGGCTGCGCGTCTGGGTCGATGGCACGACTCAAGGCCTCGCCGGCGTACCGGCGGAGCTTGGTCGTTTCCGAGCCACGCCGCAGTCGTCGAGCCAAAAGCCGCAGCAAAGGCGTCGAAGGGCGCCGACGCAGGCGCTCGATTCGAAAGTCCCCACTGAAGCTCTTCAACGAGCGACGCATGACGTCGCTCAAAAGGACCCCACGCCGGCGGCATAGACGCGCGGCGAGCCTCAAGAAGGTCGGACTCTTTAACGCAGCGCCAATCAAGGCGAAGCGCACGAGACGCCCCATGAACTCGCCGCGGCCCTGCCTCGGATAATGCGATTGCAGCACCGTCATCTCTCTCAGAATACGCGCGTCGCGCACGCACGCCACCGCACCACCGACGGCCGTGCACGCCTTGATCGGGCCAAAGCTGAAGAATGCGGCGTCCGCGCGCGCGTCGCCGCGATAGCCGCCGCCGAATGCTTGCGCGCAGTCCTCGAGCAAGAGAACGCCGTTCCGGCGGCACCACGCCAACAGACTGTCGAGCTCCAACCTCCCGCCGAAAAGGTGAGCCACGACGAGGGCTTTCGTCCGCGGACTCAGCGCTCGGTCCAGAAGCTCGGCCCGCGGCGCCATCGTCCTCGGGTCGAGGTCTATCGGCAGAGCGACGAGACCGTGCGCCGCGACGATGGCCACCATTTCCGGATGCGTGATCGCGCTGAGGAGGATCTCGCTCCCGCGCGGAAAGCGCTGCGCCGCTAGATACAGATCGAACGCGGAGCGTAAAGTCAGGCTGGCGAGGCAAGGCGCCCCGAACGCACGCGCGATCTCCCCATTACTCGTCGCGAAGCGGTCGGAACGTAGGCAGCCGACGACGCCGGCCGCGACGTCCGTGAGGCTCAGGTCTAAAGTGAGCGTCGGATGGGGTCGCATCAAGCGAGCTCGAAGCTTTGGCGAATCGCTTCAGAACGGTAGAACGTCGCGAACGTTCCCTGAAGGATGTGCCCACGTATCGTCGCCATCAGACGATGGTAGTAGCGCAGGTTGTGGAGTGAGGTGAGATTCCATCCCAGGCTTTCACCCGCCTTGTGCAGATGGTGCATGTACGCCTTAGAGAAACGACGGCACGTGTAGCAGTCGCAATCCGGATCGATCGGCTCATCCGCGAACTTGTAGAGCGCCCGACCGAGCCGCAACCGGCCGCGCGAGGTGTAGGCAACTCCCTGTTGTCCATGTGCATTTGGGATGATGCAATCGAACATGTCGACACCGCGATGCACCGCTTCGAGCAGATCCGCGGGCGTACCGACGCCCATTAGATAACGCGGCCGGTCGCGGGGAAGGAGCGCCGCGGTGAGCTCGGTGAAGTCCTCACGCTCTGCTTTCGTCTCACCGACGGCGAGGCCACCAATGGCGTAGCCGTCGAAGTCGAGCGCAGCGAGAGTCTCCGCGCTCTCTTTGCGAAGCTCTGGAAACAGGGCGCCTTGGACGATGCCGAACAAAGCTTGCGGACTGTCGCCGCGCGCCTCCAGGCTTCGCTTTGCCCAACGATGCGTAAGATCCATCGCCTTCCGCGCGACCGCATGCTCCGCCGTCGCGGGAATGCACTCGTCCAGCACCATCATGATGTCGCTGCCGATGGCCCGCTGCATGCCGATGCTCGACTCCGGCGTCAGGAGGATCTTGCGGCCATCGATGTGACTCACGAAGGCCGCACCTTCTTCCGACATCTTGCGTGCGTGAGACAGCGAGAAGATCTGAAAGCCGCCGGAGTCGGTGAGGATCGAACCTTCCCAGCCCATGAGGCGATGGATGCCGCCGAGACGCTCGAACACCTCCGGCCCAGGACGCAGCAGTAAATGATAAGTGTTGGCTAAAAGCACCTGCGCGCCGGTTTCGTGCAACTCTTCGACGCGTAAGCCTTTCACCGTCGCCTGCGTGCCCACGGGCATGAAGACGGGCGTTTGAACGCGCGCATGCACGGTCTGAAAAGTGCAGGCGCGGGCCGAGCTTCCGAGAGCTTCGGCGTCGATCACGAAGTTGAGGCGGCTCGTCGTCGACTCCCGGGAGAGACGGGCGCGCGTCAGACCGCGACGCGGGCCAGCTGCTGCGCGCCGATGAGGGCGGCTAAGGGACGGAGCACATCGTGCCGCATGCCAGCCAAAGCGGCGAGCCGTTTTCCCCGAAGCGGCATGCCGCGATCGCGCAGGGTCGCGGCGACCCCCGCATCGGCCGGCACTAAGGCGTAACGCTCGAAGCGCGGGATGCCGTGGCGCACCGAGCCGATGCAGTTGAGAGATGCAGCGGCGCTGCCGCTGACGGATTGATTGAACAAGATGGTGACGATGAGCTTGCCGTCGGCGTCGACGTCGTACGTCTCGCTGGCTTGCGTCCATCCTAGTGAGTTGGTGAGCATGGGCGGAACCTCCGCGCCGCGCATTGCGAAGCCCGTGCCAAACGAATTGGCTCGCAAATCAGCCCCTTGCGGAAGGACTCCGCCTTCCTTGTCACGACCCCGGGACACGCCGCGTCACGGGCGGGTGGCGCCCCGAGGCGCGCCTCCTGTATAGGGGAAGCTCAACCGATGGGGAGAGAGCATGCTCGCAAAAGTCATGACCGCTTTGGTTCTCACCGTAGTCTCCTGCGGCAAGGCCACGACCGATAAGAATGATACGCCTCCAGCTCCGGACGCCGGCAATCCGCCCGCCGCCGAGCCGGTGTCGCAGCCGCAGCCACAGCCGCAGCCGCAGCCGCAGCCGCAGCCCGAGACCCCGGCCGCTCTGTCTTTGACGATCCCGCAGGATCAATGGGCCGCCTCGAGCTACTGCGGCGCCGTCCGACCGGAGATTCCCGAGAATCCCGTGCCGCCTTACCGCTTCGACTATGCGCTCCTGAACGAGAAGCTCGCTGGCGATGGCCTCACCGGCTGGGTGCACGGCGCCGTGCCGTCGTACCAGCAGTATGTGTTCACGTACCGCAAGGAGGATCCGGACGACTTCATGGCCTTTTTCAAGGCCGAGCAATTCTCTCTCGTCCCGGCGAGCGCCGAGGTGGCGCAGCTTCTCCCGACCCTCAAGCGTCACGACAAGATCCGGCTGAAAGGCAAGGTCTTCGAAAACGGGAGCCCGCTCACACACGTGATGGTCACCGCGATCGAGATCGTCAAGGCGTACGATAAGCCGACGGACAACGCCTATCACTTCGATCTCGCGAGTCTCAAGGGCCAAGACCGCTTCGAGGTCTTCGGGCTCGTGCACGCCACCGTCGCCTCCGACACCTTGGGCCGTGCGCTCGTGATCGAGCACAAGGACCTGATGATGCCGCTCGCCGTTCCGGCGCGTCACGACGCGGTCGCCGCGGCCATCTTCCGCGGCGACATCGTCAACGTCGCCGTCAAGGTCGTTCGCCACGAGAAGGGCCCGCCGCACTTCGAGGTCGACGGCGACGTCGAGCAGGCGATCCAGATCGTCGATCCGATGATCAACTGCCACGGCGTGGAGACCGAGGTCGTCGGCTATCTCGCGAAGTTCGAGAAGAGTCCGGCCATCTCGACCGACGTCTACGCCGTCCGCGTCGTCGACGCCAACGGCATCGGCCGCAACTACACGCTGTTCCCGGACGCCGCGACCGACGAGGACTTCATGGCCATCTTCATGGGCATGAAGGCCAAAGCAGAGGCCGTCTGGAACGCCAGCGCTCAGCCGCCGTCCGTGGTGCGCAACTTCTGGAGCAAAGACGCGATCAAAGTGCGCGTCAAAGGCAAGTTGAACGTCGTGTCCACCGAGCAGGCGAACGCGCAGGTGTACATCAAGTCGGTCGACGACATCGAGTTGACGGACACGGCGGCACCGTAACTCAGACCGCGCGACGCTCGACGGTCCAGATTGATGCATCGGACCTCCTCGCGGCGAAAGGCGCCGCCGACAGTCGTTTTTTTACAATAGAAATCAATTGGTTATGGCACGAGGCGGGCGCGCTCCGTGACGTCGACGGCAGCCTCGTCGGCGTCTTCCGGGAGGCGAAGAGTGAGGGATGCGCTCACGGCGTGGATTTCATATGATCCGCGCGTGGACGTCCCCTACGACATGCTCGAACCCGAAACGCTGCGCGGCTTGATCGAGCATTTCGTGACACGCGAGGGCACCGACTACGGCGAGCGAGAGATATCGCTGGAGACGAAGATCGCGCAGGTCATGCGTCAACTGCAGAAGCGCGAGGCGAAGATCGTTTACGACGAAGAATCGGAAAGCTGCGACATCGTCTCGGCGCGCCAGTAGGTGCACTTTCCTAACGCCGCCGCGTTTTGCATTCATTGCCGTTTTCGCCGCGAGGTCTGCCTTTGCGCGACGGTAGCGCGCGTGACGTCCGACGTGCAGCTGATCGTCGTGCTGCACGAGGTGGAGTCGCGCAAGATGAGCAACACGGGGCATCTCGCGAAGCTCGTGCTGTCGGATTGCTTGCTGCGCGTGCAAGGCTCGCGCACGCGGGACGATGTCGACCTCGCCTTGCTTGAGGAGACGCACGCCGCGGACGGGCGGCCGTGGCGCACGGTGCTGTTTTATCCGGGGCTGGGCGCCGAGCCGGCGTCGCAGGAGCTGCGCGTCGCGGGCGAGCGGCTGCGGCTCGTGGTGCCGGACGGGACCTGGGGGCAGGCGCGGCGGATGGTGAAGCGGATTCCGGAGCTGGCGCGGCTGCCGCGGGTGTCGTTGCCGGCGATTCCGGCGTTCGTCGAGCGGACGGCGATGCGGCCGCGCGGCAATCCCGACGACGCGGCGCGCGTGTCGACCTGCGAGGCGATCGCGGCGGCCTACGGCCAGCTCGGGGAGAGCGCGGCGGAGGCCGCGCTTTACGGAGTATACGATCAGGCGGCGCTGCGGATCGCTTTGATGCGGGGGAAAGTGCCGCTTTCTGAGCACCGTTACGTTCTGGAAGTGGGGCAGAGGGACTCAACCCTCAATCCAAATTGAGATCATCCTGCGCATCTTCCCACGGTTGCGGCACGGCGTCAGTGGCGTCGGTCTCGATGAATCGCGCCGCGCCCTGCGTCGACGTCGTCCAATTCCGGCCGAAAACTTCGCCGCCGCCGGCGGCATGGACGCCCTGAATCCAATTGAACATCAACTCGGGATCGTAGATCGTCCAAGGGATCTGGTTCGGCTGCTCGCTCGGCGCGACGTTGGCGCTCGCGTCCTTGTCGTCGGTCCAGGCCTTGAGCCACGGCGAACCCGGCTTGATCGGCTCGTTGAGGACTTTGACGTTGACGCCTTTCGGCCACTGCACGAGCGCGCCGTTTTCGTCATAGGCGTTGAGGTTGGAGCCGTAGGTGAACTGGCCGGAGCCGATGAAGTCGGTGACGCGGCCGAGGCCGATGAAGAGGCTCCGCGCGAAGGTCTTGGTGTAGAGCGAGCGGCGCATGAAGCCGCCGACCTCGATGAAGCTGACGCCGAAGGCCGAGCAACCGGCGCCTTCCCAGCGCCGCGGACGGAACTGGCCGCCGTAATACTTATGCGCGCCACGCTTCACATACTCGTCGATGTAGCCCTTGAGGTGCTTGCACATCTTGCCGGTGATCTTGAAGTTCATGCCGGCGATCTTGCCGCTCTTCAGCCGCGCGTCGACGTCGGGCTGCACGGCCGCGGTCACGTCGAGGTCGCCCGGGAAGGTGTGGAAGGAGGCGCCGACGCCGTCGAGGAGCGTGGCGTACTCCGAGCCGCCGCCGGTCTGGCCGGTGAGCGGGATCTCGACGCCGTCGCAGCTCATCTTCACGTGCAGGTGGCCGATCGGATGCGGAAGCTTCACGCGGCCTAGCTGCTTGGCGAGCTCGCCTTTCAGCTTCGAGGCGACCGAGCTCTTGGTGAGCGTCGTCGGCGTCGTCCAGTCGAGCGGGCCGCCCGGCGGGATGACGAGGATGGAGATGACGCCGCCGGCGCCGTCGGTGCCGGTATCAGCGGTACCGCTTTGATCTTTCAGGCCAGAATCGATCGGCGCGGTGCCGCGGCAGCCGAAGGCGGAGGCGGTGAGCACGAGCGACAGCGCGGCGCGGGTCGAGGTTTTCATGGCGATCGGGTCTCCGGACCGGAAAACGGTCGTGATTCCCGATCGGCAGGCCCAAGCCGCGAGCTAAATCGCGGCCGTTTGGCGAAAGCACAAAAACGCCGCAAAAGAAAAGGCCCGGACAGATCGTCCGGGCCTCGCATTTCACAGTAAGAAGTGCGGATCTTACCAGCGACCGCCGCCGCCGCCACCGCCGCCGTAACCACCGCCGCCGCCGCCGCTGCCGCCGTAGCCGCCGCGACCGCCGCCGCCGCCGGAACGACCGCCGCCGCCGCCGCCGCCGCCGCGGGGTTTCTCTT
>JANOTL010000073.1:0-67073 GCA_031416315.1 Pseudomonadota bacterium | reverse complement strand
TCACCGCGTCAATCGAATCAGTTGGTTATCGCCGAGATCCTTCGTCGCTTTGCTCCTCAGGATAGTCTCTGGCGCGTTTCGCGCCAGAGACTAGCTAGAATGTGACCCTGCAGCCAGTCACTTCTGCGCTACCTGCCTTTTCAGGAAAGTCGCCCAATCCCGACAAAGTGCTTGGCCCGCTCCCGGATTCGGGGGAGTCGCGATCTGTCGACGATCCGCTGGCGCGGATGTGTCCCGCCTGCGGGAGCAAGGTGCGGCCGGAAAGCGTCGAGATCGTCGATGACCATTGCTCGTTGCTCGCATCCTCCTAGCACTCGGCCTCGCCGGCCATGCTCCCGCGCGCGCTCCACCGAGGTGCGTGACCATCTTCTACGACATGGACCAGCGGTTCGACGGCGACGACTAAAGGTGGCGCGCTGAGCGGAGCCGCGTCAAGAAGTTGCGAAAACGTGAGAAATGCATCGCCGCCGGCATGGACGATTACGTCACGAAGCCGATTGATCGGGTGCGTTTGACGGCCATGATCGACGCTTGGTTGAGGCGGCGGTCGGCGGTGGGGATTGAGGCGGTCGTGGTGAAGGCGGCGCTCTTGGGTTCTAAGCGGGGATTTGCGGTCGGCTCAGGCGCCCTTCTTGCGGTACAAAGGCAACTCCTCCGGATAATTCGGAAGCACGCCCGAGGCGCCAACCATGACGGAATCCACGCCACTCGAAAAACCCACCTTCGGGTTTCGCTTCGACTCGAGCTATGCGAATCTTCCCGAAGAATTCTATTCTCGGCAGCCGCCGACACCGGTCGCCCATCCGTCCCTCGTCGTGTTCAACGAAGGGCTCGCCGCCGATCTCGGTCTGGAACCGAAGGCGTTGAAGGCCGCGGGCGCCGGGATCTTTGCGGGCAGTGAGATCCCACCTGGGGCTCGACCGCTTGCGCAGGCTTACGCCGGCCACCAGTTCGGCCATTTGACCATGTTAGGGGACGGGCGCGCGCTTTTGCTCGGCGAGCAATTGCGGCCAGATGGCGGACGCGTCGACATTCAGCTCAAAGGCAGCGGGCCCACCGCCTTTTCCCGACGGGGCGACGGCCGCGCGACGCTCGGCTCCATGCTCCGCGAATACATCGTCAGCGAAGCCATGCATGCGCTGCACATCCCGACGACGAGAAGCCTTGCGGTCGCGGCTACCGGCGAGATGGTCTACCGCGAGACGTCCCAGCCTGGCGCCGTCCTGACGCGAGTTGCCGCGAGCCACATTCGCGTCGGCACCTTTGAATTCGCGCTGCACTACGGCGATGCCAACCAAAAGCCGGAGCTCGTGCGCGCGCTCGCCGATTATGCCATCGACCGACACTACCCCGAGTTGCGAGCCCACGAAGATCCGTACCGTTCGTTTCTCGAGCAAGTCTTGCTCCGTCAGGCAGCGCTGATGGCGAAGTGGATGAGCGTCGGCTTCATCCACGGCGTGATGAATACCGACAATATGGCCGTGAGCGGGGAAACCATCGACTACGGCCCCTGCGCTTTCATGGACACCTTCGCCGCAGGCAAGGTTTTCAGCTCGATCGACCGGGCGGGTCGGTACGCGTTTCAGAACCAGCCTGCCATCGCGCTCTGGAACCTGACGCGGCTTGCCGAGTGCTTGTTGCCCTTGCTCGATCGGAGCCAGAATCGAGACGCCGCGGTGGCCACCGCGGAGGCGATCCTCGCGTCTTTTCCTGAGCGGTTCGAGGCGCAGTGGTCGAGCTGTCTTCGCGCGAAGCTCGGCCTTTTTACCGAAGAAGCCGGCGACCGGTCGCTCGCGCAAGTGCTGCTCGACTGGATGGAAGCTTCAAAGCGCGATTTTACGCTGACCTTTCGGACCTTGAGCGATCAGGAAGCGGCGGCGTCAGGCAGCGGTGACCAGGCGTTTGCGGACTGGTATCAAGCTTGGCAGCAGCGCTTGCAGCGACAGCCCGAGTCCTGGTCTGACGCCAAGAGCCTGATGGACGCGAGCAATCCCGCGGTCATTCCCAGAAACCACCGGATCGAGCAGGTCATCCTCGCGGCAAGCGCAGAACAGGACTACGAGCCGTTGCACAGGTTGATCCGAGCTCTCGCTCTTCCGTTTGAAGACCGGCCGGAATTTCGGGAGTTTCAGCTGGCGCCGACGGCCGACGAGCAGGTGACGGCGACGTTTTGCGGGACCTAGGCGGGATGCGCACCACATTCATACTCGCGACTTTGCTGTTTTCGAGCTCCGCGCTCGCGGAGAGCTACCCGGCTAAGTATCCGTATCTAAGCCCGGGAATCACCTGCACCAAGCGCTCGCGCCTTGGCGTCGAGGTGTCGCTGATCGGCAGGGCTCCTTCTATCGAGGCCTGCCGAAGTCGCTGGGCGGAATGTATGCGGACTACGATTACGACTTCGCCTGCGTCGTGATCGGAGACGCGACGAAGGACGGCGCCGTCAAGAAGGCGTGGGAAACTTTCCATCCGAAAGTTCGCCAGAGCTTCTGGGACGGCGCGCACATCTTTGTGATGATCGTTTGAGCTTCTATGGTGCGCGCGGCGCCTTTTCGCACCATCGCCTGACGCTACATGACCGTGGTGACGACGCCGGTGATCTCGTCTACGCGCAGAAGACCGTCTCGTCGGACCCGACCTGAGCGTGTGCGTGCTGAACCTCGCATATCATCCGACGCGGAAGGGGTCGCCTAGACTAGGGCCATCTCGAAGCCGGGCGCGCGCGTGCCCGGCGGGACCGCCGCGCGGCCCTCGGGAAGGATCTCGTACAGGGTCGCCGCCTCTTTGAAGCCCAGATATCCGCGAGTCGCGTGCGGAATCGGCTCGAGCTCGTGCTCGGCGAAGCCTAAGAGATGAGCGCGGCCGCCGCAGATCTCGTGGTCGTAGGCGGCGCCCAAGAGGGCGCGAAACACCTCGCCGCGTCGCGCCGGCGCCAGGCCGCGGGCGAGCGTCAAATGCGTGAGATAGCTGGACTCCAGGACCTCGCCGGCCTTCGGCAGTGGCACAGCGTCGCCTCGGCGCACGAGGCGGGCGGCTTGGCGCAAGACGCCGGCAGCGGCAGGCAAAGACTCGACGCTCATTTGCTTGGCCGCATCCGGACGCCAGGGTGCGGCCATGCCGAGGAGCTCGCGCTGAGCGCCCTCCGCGACCCAGAACGAGTCGATGCCGAAGCGGTCCCAGGTCGCGAGGCGGCGCGGGAGCTCGTCCTCGGTGAAGCCGAAGGGCCGGTCGCGCTGGTCCTCGGCGAAAAAGCGCAGGAGGCGCGTTGCGTCTTCGGCTCGTGCCCTGCGCACCGAGATGCCTTTGCCCGTCGTGGCAAACAGGCGCGCCGCAACGTAGTGGATGCGGTAATGGCTGATCGGCGCGTAGCGAAAGCCGCGTGGCCTGCGTTGCGGGCCGACGAGCGCGCGTTGCGCCGCGGAGTTGCCGTCGAGCACAGCCGTCAAGACGCGCTCCGGCAACGTCGAGACGAGCTCCACTAGAAGTGGTCGCCACGTGGCCAAGGCCCATTTTTTCGAGCGCACCCGCAGATCGCCCGCGTAGGCCACGCGCACGCGGTGCCCTTCGATCGTGCCCGCGCGGAAGCTGACGCTCCCCAAGCCGTCGAGACGGCCGTCCGCGTTCACGCCGCAAAAAGTCGCCGCCTCATCGCCCTGGTATCGGAGCAACCGAAAGAAATCCGGATCGCGCCGATAGCCGAGGACCATCCCGCCGGCGCGCATCGGCGTCGCGCGCAGGAATGCGAGAAGCTCCTCGTTGTCCGACGCCGAAGCGAGATGGACGCCGGGGAAATGACTCGCGATGGTGTCGAGCGCCCTCAGATCCATATCACCGCCTCGCTGCGTCCCGCGGGAAGGCCTGCAAGCGGCGCGCCACGCGCCCCGGCTTCCCGCCGCGCTTCGATGGCCAGATGGACCGCATCGGCCGCGGTGTGGTGGAATTGCCAGCGAAGATCACGCCTTAAATTGCGGCCCTGGAGAGCCATGACGTTGACGTCCTGCTCGATCACGCGCCGCGTGTAAAAGCCGAGGAGACGACGCAGGTACGGCGTCAGCAGGCCGAGCTCGTACGCGATAAGTGTATAGACCCGCGTCTCGAACGCGCGCACCGGAGTACACTGGCTCAGGATGATGAACGAGCGGCGCGTACCGAAGCCGTAGTCGACGCGCGTCAGGTTCGGCATGATGAAGCGATCGGTGTGCGTCATGGGCTCGGCGCGCGGGTTCAAGAGTCGGCCCGTAAAACCGATCTCGTCCTTCGCTTGCCGGTACGTGACGAGCACTTCGCCGGCCTCGGCTTCGACGACGATCGGCACGGGCCGGCCGCAACGGCGGCGGAACCAACCACGGTGCACGAAGACCGTGTGCGGCACGTCCATGAAATTTTCGACGAGATGAGTCACCTCGTTCGCGAATTCGGTCACCATGTAGTAATGAGCCCAGCCCTCGTCCACGAGCCGCGGCATACGGAACGGCGGCGCCGGATGAGTCGGGGCGCCATCGCCCGCGTAAATCCAGACGAGCCCATCCTGCTCGACCGTGGGAATCGCCGGCAGCTGCGGGCAATCGGCGCTCTCGCGCCGCCTTGCGCCTTCGGAAGGCACGGCGACGACCCTGCCGGCGCCGTCGTAGACCCAGCCATGATACGGGCAGCAAAGCTCCCCGCCGACGACGACGCCGGCGGAAAGCGGTGCGTGCCGGTGTAAACACCGATCCGGGAGGCAACGCGCGGCGCCATCCCGGTCTCGGAACAGCACGAGGTCGCGCTCATAAATCGTGCGTCCTAGCGGCTTCTTTCGGCCCAGCTCGGCGCTCGTGCAGGCGACGTACCAGTTCTCGACGAGCGCGCCGTCGCGCTCCCTCAGGCCGGGCTCTTCGCTCATGGCGTGCAAAGATCCGCGAGCGAAGTGCCGGGCAAGCGCCACTCGCTCAAGGTCTCGACCTTGGCTTCGCCGCTGAGGATGCCGCGACGTCGGCAGTACTCGCCGTAGACGGCGCCCGCGTCGGGCCGCGCGACGACAAGGACCTCCGCGAGCTGCCCGAGCTCGCGCGCGACCCGGTAGTGGAAGGCTTTCCCAAGCTCTTGCTCCAAGCTCGCCGCGACGAGGCCTTCGGAGGCACGGCCGCCGACGACCAGCGCTTCGTAGCGTGCGGCCTTACCGCGCACGGCGAAGAGCGCGACGCCGCGGGCGCCGAGCTTCGCCTCGACCCGGGAGAAGGCGTCGGCGACGAAAGCCGGATCGAGCTTTTCGCCGACCAGATCCGTGCCGGAGAGCCGGCCGAGGAACGCGAGCCTGGGCGTCGCCGCGGCGAGGCCGGTGACGCGCAAGCGGTCTGGGAGCGGGTAACGCCACAAGCCGCTGCCGGTCGAAAGGATCGGTTGCACCTCCTGACCCTGGCGCAAGCGCCATGCCGGCAAGATCGCCTCGGTCTGCAGGTCCCGGAACTCGAGCACGTGACTCGTCACGGCGAGGACGGGATCCTCGCCCAAGGCCCGACCGCCCTCGGTCCACGGCAGCGTTACGACGCCTTCGGTCGCCCAGAGACCCTTCCCTTGGAATGCGGCGTGCGGAAAGAGCGCGGCGAGATCGCGCGCCCAGGAGCGCGAGGAAGCGGAGTCCCAGGCGCTCACGAGGGCAAGGCTCGGCCAGAAGGCCGTGAAGAAATCCGCGCACGGCTCACCGCGCCAGCTTGCGAGCATGGCGCCGCGCTCCCCGCCGAGGCGCGCCGCGATCTGGTGCCGATACCGCGCCATGACGCGTAAGAGCTCGGTAAGAAAGGTCGGGCTCCACACGGAGATGAGACTCAAGTCGGCTGCGGCGGCGAGCGCGTGCGCCGCCTCGACTTGCGCCGCCTCCGAGCTCGCCGCGCGCTCTACGGCGCCGAGCGGTACTTGAGTTTGCGCCAAGAGCGCGCGTTTCCAAGGCGGAAACAGCTCGACGTCGGCGGTGCCGCCCCCCCGCTCGCGGCGAAGCTCGTCCGGCATCCACGACATCGACCAATAGTGACGGCCGTGAGCGATGCGCGGATGCGCCGCATAGAGATCACTCATCCAAACCGAGGCGGCCTCGTCGAGCTCGGCGAGAAGGGCCGGGCCGTAAGGGATCCATTTGCGCGCGCTCGTCGAGCCGCTCGTCGGCTGGAAACGCGCGCAAGGCGCCGAGGTCAAAGCGGGCTCGCCGCGCCGCTGGCGCTCGATCCACGGCTCGCAGGCCGCGTAGTCGAAGGTCGGCAAGCGCGCGAGATCCTCCCAGCGCCAAGCGGCGGAAAGTCCGTGCCGCCGTCCGAAAAGGCTCTGCTCGGCGGCTTGAAGAAGCGTGCGGAGGCGCGCGCGCTGCGCCGCTTCGGGATGGCGCAACGCCGCGCGAAAACGACGCTTCGCCGGCACCGCCGCTGCGCGGACGACACGGTGTGTCCAATGAGAAACGGCCAGCATGGGAGGCATTAGTACACTTCTGGTACCGGTGTGCAACGTTCCAGTAGCGTTTTGTCGGCGTTTCTCTCACTTTCCGCTGAAATGTGTTGCACATCGCCGCAGAATTCGCGGTTTTCGCGCGTTCCAAAGGTGGAACGAGTCTTGCTCGAAGAACGGCAGGAAGGAGAGAAAGCGATGAACCACAGCCCACGCATCTTGATCACGGACGACGACCTCTTCCTGGTGTGCGCCTACCGGAACCTGCTCGCACGCGACGTCGACCTAAAGGTCGACCTGGCGACCAGCCCCAAACAAGCGCACGAGCTGATGAGCGCGCATCATTACGATGCGGCCTTCTTCGATCTCGAGCTGGCCGATCCCAACGAGAACGGGCTCGACCTCCTCTCGTGTCTGCACGAAACGAGCCCGGAGACGCCCGTGCTGATGATGTCCTCGAAGGACGATTCTTTGACCATCGGTCGCTGCCTGGCGCGCGGCGCCACGGGCTTCGCCTCGAAAAACGAGAACTTCCTACCGGGTTTCGCCCACGCCGTGCACCGCTTGCTGGACCCCGGCGCGGGACGCCAGGCGGGGTGAGACGGCGCGCAGCCGCCATATGTAGCCGTCGAGCACGTAATGCGTCGCCTGCGGTACGGCTAGCAGCGGCACGACGAGGGTCAGCAAAGCCTCGTCACTGAGCTGCGGCAGCCAGGAGAACAGGGGGAAGCCCAGCTCGTGATCGCGCCAAACGAGCGCGTCCCAGAGCCCCTCTTCCACGTACGCGAAGAAGACGAGCACGAGGACGAAGGCCGGAAGCCAACGCCACGAGAACCAGAAGGCACCCGTGCGACGCGCGATGCCCAATCGTTCGCGCCGTGGCGCTTGCTTCTTGCCGTAGGCCCAGATGAGCGCGACGTAGGGGATGCCGTGCGCCACGACGTTGGTCATGGTGAACGCGAGATCTCCGTCGAGCGCGACGATGCCGACGTACCATGACGCCGCCGTGCCGAAGACGAGGAGATTCTTCGGGACGTTGACGCGCTTCTCGCGCACGAACCGCGCCACCTCCTTGGCCACGTATGCGGCGATGACGGTCAGGTATACGGTCAGCGCGAAACCGTGCAAGTAGGGCGCGTCGACGCTGACGAAGTCGCCGTCGATGAACCAGCTAAACACGCGCTCGTGAGTGTGCCAATAAATCAGCGGGTAAATGGTCGCCAAGTAGATCATCGCCTGGTCCAGACGCCGCTCCCAGCGGCGCTCGCCGCGTTCCCGGCGCTTGTAGAGCATCAGAAAGCCGTACTGCTGGCGCACGAAATGGTAGGCCGCCAAGTAGGCTAAAACACGCCAGAATACGCCGCCTCCGAAGCCGTACAAGATGACGCCCGCGACCCAGGCGAACAGCGGCACCGCGGCATAGAGCACGGGCCGTCGCCGCAACTCCGCACCGTCGAAGTACGTGCGATACAGAGTCGAGTAAACGTGGGCGACGTCCACCGCGACGACGAGAACGAACCAGCCGAGGAGCGGCGTCTCACTCGTCGCGAACGCCGTATCGCGGAGCAACCAAACCACCGCCGCGGCGAACAGCGCCGGCGCCAGGATGAGGATGCCGTCGAACGACGCCGAGCGAATCCAGGGTTGCGACGCTTGGGGATCGGCCGCGCTCATACTGAGCCGAGCGTCGCGATCGCGCCATCGGCCGCGACGACGCCGCGATACTGGGCCTCCTCGAAGATCGAGACGCCGCTCAGGTCGGAATGCGCGAAGAAGATCTTGCCGACCGGAGCGCGCGCCTGAGCCAAAGCCGGGCTCGAAAGAAAGCCCGGGGTCGGGCGGATCATGCCGTGACCCCAGACCCACAGATCGACGGCGTCGACGTGCTCGTCGATCCCGGGATGCATGCGCGTCATGTCGGTCAAGATCTGGTCGCGCCATTCTTCCGCGCTCGTCTCATAGGCCTTGCGCCTGAGCGCCAACGAGTCGCCCTCGACCAACGCTTGATAGTGGGTGAGCACCGTCTCCGAGCCTTTCGCCGAGAGCGACTGGTGCGTGGCGTTGATGTAGCCGAGCGTCGGGCTCGTGAAGGAGACGTTGTCCCAAGCGAAGCGGTAATCCGGGCGGAAACGCGTGTGCCGGCTCGGGCCGAGGCCGCTCAGGCTCAGGTTGGCGACGACCCAAGGCGCGTACGTGAACTTGTCGAAAAAATCCGGCTTGGTGCGGCGATACGCGCCGATGACGCGCTTGGCGACGTAACGGGGCGCGGCGAAGACGACGGCATCCGCGAGCAGCCGGTAGGTACGATGCTCCTTCACGTCGAGGTAGTCTATGCGGACGCTACCGTCCTCGTCCTCTTCGACGTCGTACACGACGACTCCGACACGCGTCGAGCCGGCGGCGCGCTCGGTCAACTTGCGCACGAGGTGGCCGTTGCCTTCGGGCCAGGTCAGGACCGAGCCCGTTTCCGCATTGGCGGCGTCGCCTCCGCGCGAGGCGAAGTAGTGAATCCCGGCCCAAGCCGAGGTGTCGGCCAGCGTGGTGCCGAAGTCGTCTTTGCAAGCGTAGGCGACGTACCAACGCAGATAAGGCGAGGTAAACCCCCGCGCGTCGAGCCACACAGCGACCGAGACGTGATCCAAGGCGCGAAACTCTGGGTCGTTCGAGCTGAGGTCGACCGGGATCGTGAACGCCGGCCGTCCGTCCGCGCCTTTGGCGCCGCGGTATTGCGCCATCAGCTTGCCGAACTCGCGGAATTGGCGCTGATCCTCGGGCGTCTCGCCCAGGCGCGGCACGATGCCGTCTTGCCACCTTCCGTGGATCAGGAGCCGTTCCTGCGGCGCCGAGCAGAGCGCGGTTTCTTCATAAAAAGGCCGCCCTTGGTCGTCGACGTCGGTGATCACGCCAATGTCTTCGAGGAACTCGCGTACGTAGATCGCGTCGTTCCCCGGAAGCGGCAAGTAGTGTGCGCCCCACGGAAAGGCGGAGATCGCGTTCGCGCCGCTGCGCGCGTTGCCACCGAGACCGGAGTCGAGCTCGAGCAAGACGACGTCCTTCACGCCGCGTTTTTTGCAGCGCCAGGCAGCGGAGAGCCCGGCGACGCCGCCGCCGACGATCGCGACCCGCGTGCGACCCGCGGGCGTGGGCGGCGGAAACGCGCGCGCGTCGTCGCGCAGCATGTGACCGGCGTGTGCTGCGGCGCCGCGCAGCACGACGGGCGGACGCGAGATCGCGGGCAAGCTCGTCATGCCGGAGCCCAGGGCCACCGCGGCGCTGACGACGCCGCCGATGGCGACGCCTTGCGCCGCTGAGGACACCAGCTCGCGCCGGCTCAGCTTTTCCTCACCGGACGTACTCAGACCATTCCTCGTCGAAGTAGCGGACCAAAGCCTGGTTGTTGAGCTTGTTGACCTCGGTGTCGAGGCGCGCCATGTCGGGCGGGAACTCGAGGAGCGCCGCGAGGCCCGAGGCCTTCAGAAAGCGCAGGCCCGAAGGGTAATGCGCCGTCCCGACGGTGGCGTCGACCGCCCGCCGCGAGGCGAGCACGAAGCCCCACTCCCCGAACGACGGCACGTAGGCGTGGTAAGGCGTCGTCTTGAAGCCGCTCGCCTCGATCGTCTCGACGATGCACCAGAAGGAGTGGCGCGCCGCGATCGGCGAGGTGCTTTGCACGACGAAGGCGCCGTCCGGCGCGAGGTGCGCGCTCAGCCTTTGGTAGAAGGTCGTGGTGTAGAGCTTGCCGAGCGAGTACGAGGACGGGTCGGGAAAATCGATGATGACGAAATCGTAGGCGCCTTTCGTCTCGTTCAGCCAGGTGAACGCGTCGGCATTGATCACCTTCACGCGATCGTCCCTGAGCGCGTCGCCGTTGAGCTCGACCAACGGCGCGTGCGTGCGGAAGATACGCGTCATCATCGGGTCTAGGTCGACGAGCGTGATCGACTCGACGTCGGGATATTTGAGCGCCTCGCGCGCCGCGAGCCCGTCGCCGCCGCCGAGGATCAGGACCTTCTGCCGCCGCGGCGCCGCCGCGAGGCCGACGTGCACCAAGGACTCGTGGTAGCGGTACTCGTCGCGCGAGCTGAATTGCAGGTTGCCGTTGATGAAGAGGCGCAGATCGTTGCCGCCGCGCGTGAGGACCAAACGCTGGTACGGCGAGGTGCGCGAGAAGACGACGTCGTCTGGATAGACCGAGTCCTCGGAGAACGCCATGATCCGCTCGGAGAGCGCGAAGCCGGTGACGAGGAGCGCGAGCACGGCGACCGCAACCGCGCGCATCGAGCGCGCCCACGGCACCTCGCGGCGGAATAGGAAAAGGGTCCAGAGCGCGACGCAGACGTTGACGATGCCGAAGAAGAACGAGGTGCGCACGAGCCCGAGGCGCGGCACGAGCACGAGGGGAAAGAGGAGCGAGGCGCCCAGCGCGCCGATGTAGTCGAAGGTGAAGACGCGAGCGACCAGGTCCTTGAACGGATAGCGATCCTTTAGGATGCGCATGACGATCGGGATCTCGAGGCCGACGAGGATGCCGATCACGCCGACCGTGCCGTAAAGCAAGAAACGGAAGCTGTTGACGTGCTCGAACAGGGTGAAAAGGAGGGCCGCGGACGTGCCGCCAACGATCGCGATCAGGATCTCGACCTGGATGAAAAAGCCCAGGAGGTTCCGGGTCACGTAGGTCGAGAGCCAGCTGCCGATCCCCATAGCGAAGAGGTAGGCGCCGATGACCGTGGAAAACTGCGTGATGGAGTCGCCGAGCAAGTAGCTCGCGAGCGCGCTGGACACCAGCTCGTAGACGAGCCCGCAGACGGCGATGAAGAACACCGAGAAAAGCAGGGCGACTTGCATCGATCAAACATCCCCGTCGTATATATGCACATAACGCGCCTGCCGCATGCGCCTCCAGAGCGGGTAGGCAGCGAGCGCAAAGAATGCCAGCACGGCGTTGAGCCAGCTGACCGTATCGCGTCTGATTTTCAAAAGAAACCAGGTTAGCAGGGTCGCGAAATCCGTGGCGGAGGTAGCCGGGCGGAGGATCAGGTCGTAGGTGCCGCCTGGGATTCCGGTTACGGTGTGCTCGACCGTGACGACGCCCTCGCCGTCCCAGACCTCCAGCCCCGTCTCCACCGGGAAGTTGACGCCGGCACTGTTCACGAGGTCGAGCTGGAGCTCGAACCAGGCATCGTTCAGCCGCGGCACCTCCAAGTGGAAGGTGAGGTCGCCGACTTCGCCGGGCACCTCGACCTGGCTGAGGAAGACTTGGTCCTGCGTCGTACCGATAGCAGCGAACTCGCGGGAGTAGAGCTCTCGGTCACGGATCCCCCCCGCAACGGTGAGCGCTTGGATGACGGCGAGCGCGGCGATTAGCGCGCCGAACGTCCGTATGACCCTGCGATTCGCCGCGGCGAGATGCGACGGCGGTTGATGCGCCGCGAGGTCGCCTTCGTCGTCGAGCTCGGGGAAAGGCACGTCCCGGTCCTGTACGCGGTGGACCCGCGGCAAAAAAGCGCGCCGCACCTTCCGAGCGGGCACGAACTCCCCGAGCGAATGGATCTCCTCGTCGCCGTTGACCTCGATCGACAACAGCTCCGGACTCGCCGCGTAATCGAGCGTGCGCGCCTCGTCGCCCACCTTCACCCGCCAGTAGAATTCGCCGCGGACCGAGACGACGCGCGCGACGCTCTTGCCGGAGAATTTGTACGTGCGCCCGAACAGCTTCTTCTGCCCAGGCCCCCCGTCCTCGGCCTTGTGCTTCAGCATCCGCACCAGGGTCCAGTGATTGTCCGCGAGCACGAGCCAGCGGAAGCCGCGCAGCGGATTGAAGAGAAGAAACTCCTCCCATTCGAAGTTCTCCGCATCACGGCGGCGCAGATGCCCGATCAGCTGCCAAACGACGCCCTGCAGCTCGCCCTTTGCGCCGAGCGGCAGCCGCGGCGGCTCGCCCGCGGTCTTCTCTGCGCTCAGGACCGCAAGGGCGGGATCGGCTGCGTCCAGCACGGCGCCGCAATGCTCGCAGGCGACGACGAGACTCAATCCGGCCGCGCGCAGGGGCAATGAAGCGCCGCATGCCGTGCACCCGAGCCGTCTTGCCCCGTCGGTCACGTCTCAGCCTTGGATGGCCGCGGAGATGATCATCGAGATCCCGATGGCGACGGAGCCGATCACGACGGCGAGCGCCGTGTTCTTCTCTTCGATCAGATCCTTCCACAAGTTGCCGGGCGTGGCCTTGTCCAGGATGATGAAGCTGATCGCGAAGACGATGAGCCCGATCATCGTATAGAGAAAAGATCCGACGAGTTGCTTCGCGCTGATCATCTGTTCCATGAGGCTCCCTCGCTCATTTGTGAGACATGCCGCTAGGCCCCTTGGGATCCCAAGTGCGTGCGAAAAAAAGGTCGTTGAATGGGCGCCACCCGCGGTGGTTCGCGCAGGAAACGAAGCTGCAGACCACGATGCCGTACACCAGGTATTTGAGGGCCACCTCAGCTCTCCTTGTACGGGGAGTAATCGCTCTCCGACCACCGGTTCACCTCGTGCAGCCAATGGCGCACGGCGATGAAGCAGGGAAAGAGCCAGAGTAGGAGCGCACCCCAGGCGAGGTTGGAGAAATCGGCGACGTTACGCCGCAGCCTCACCAGATAGCGCAAGGGCCGGGGCGGCGTCGGCCCGCTCGGCTCGATGGTCAGGGTGTATTTTCCGTCGGGCACCGCCGAGACGAGCTCTTCGGCGGTCTTCGAGCCCTCCGACCACGAATACCCGCCCTCGACGCCGGAGTAGTATTCCAGGCCGTGCTGCAGCCCCACGCCTTCGCCGGTCTCGACGTTGGTGAGGGTCAGCTCCATCTCCATCCACGAGTTCGAGAGCTCGGCGGCGGCGAGGTCGAACTCGACATTCGAGGTGCCGCCCTTGATGTCGAAGGGCGGCGTCACGATCGTCTTGTCCGAGGGGTCGGTCGAGCGTACGCCGTAGACGAATTCCTGCGCGAAGACTTCCTCGCCCTTCGCCATGCCCTGCTGCAGCGTCGAGGCAATGACGAGGAACATGCTGAGGCCGACGGCGTAAAGCAAGAGTTTCGCCCACTCGTTCTTCACCGCCGAAGGCTGGTTGGGCGCGACGCCGGAGGTCGCGGGCAACTCGAGCTTTGGCCCGAAAGCGGCCATGATCTCGTCTTTGCGCACGTAGTCGCCGATGGACCAGACGATCTCGTCGTCAGACTCCTCGCTCGAAAGGACCTCGGGCGGGCGCACGAAATCCTGCACCTTCACGGTCTCGCCGACGGCGACGCGCCAGTAAAACTCGCCTTCGACGTAAACGACCTTCGCTTTGCCCTCGAAGAAGATGTCGTAGGCGTGGCCGAGGTAGCTCGCGTGCGGCTTCCCGGCGCGCACAACGACGGGCTTCTGCTTTGTGACGACGATCAGGGTCCAGTGCCCGTTGGAGCACATGAGCCACTTGAAGCCCTTCAAAGGGTTGAAGAGCAGATATTCGTCCCATTCGAAGATCGAGGCGGTATCGGCGCGGCGGACGTAGCCGATGAGCTCCCAGGTGTCGCCGCGCAGCTTGCCGCGTTTGCCGAGCGGCAAAGCGAAGTCGTAGTTCTTGGCGTTCTTGTAGAACGAGAGGATCGCCAGGTTCGGATCGGCGAGATCGAGGATCGACTTGCAGTGGGTGCAGGTCGCCGCGACGCTGCGGCCGACGGCGCGGATCGTGACGCCAGCGCCGCAATTCGAGCACCGGATCGCCTGGGCGCTACCAGCCATCGAGCTGTCTCAAGTTGGAGAGCGTCAGGCTCTCCACGTCCTCGTACGTGCCCACGTAGACATGCGGGCCGTCGTCCTCGTAGTCGATGCTGGCGAAGCCCGCGACGCCGCCGGCGAGGTTCGCCGTGAGGTCGACGGTCCTCTTCTTCGTCCCGGGCTTGATGATTGCGGGCAACTCGCCTTCCGTGCCGACGCAGCTCGCTTCCTTCATGTCCTCGACCTGATACTTGCCGCCGGGAAGAACGAGGTGATCGCCGACCTTCAGCTTCTCGCGCGCGGGCACCGCTTTCGTCGCCTCGAAGTGCGCGACGCCCATGAAGCCCTGCGCCTCGGCGAGCCAGCCCGAGGCGCCGCCGCCGTACGACAGGTGCCATTCGTTCCAAAAGCCGGCCGACCACTGCCAGCGCGCCCGGCCGAGGAGGATGAAGCTCCGTCCCTTGTAGCGGCCCTGCGTGCCGATCTGCAGGGCCGTCATGTCGTCCATGAGCTTCGCGACCTTGCCGATCTCCTCGAGCTTCATGTCCGTGCGCACGAGAACGGAGCGGCAGTACGGGCAGGTCGCCGATACCGACGCTTGGCTCTGGAACGGCACTTGCGCGCCGCACGACGGACAATTGAGCTTGGCGGTCATGGCGAAACCTTAAACCGACTGGGCGATTCATGCAATGCCGCGTAGCGGCTCAACAAATAGGCGGCCAAGGACGTCTCGCAAAGGTCGGGCGCGAAGGGCGCGACCCGCTCGCGATGCAGGACGGGGAGCTCCGACCAATGCCGCCGCGGGTCGAGGTGATGCGCCGCATGATAGCCGTTGTTGAAGAGGAGCCAATTGGCGGCGCGACCGGTGAAATTGCGCGCGGTGCGCGGCCCGCCGTCGTTCGCGCAATCTTCATGCTGAAACAAATTGACGGCCACCAGCGCGAAGATGCCGGTGAGCCACGGCAGAATCAGGAAGAAAAGCGCGCGCGCCGGATCGAGGGCCAAGGCCGTCAGCGCCAGTGCGAAGACCGCGAGGCGCTCTTGCCGGTGCGACCGTTGCAGCGCCCGCCGGAGCCTCGGCGCGCCGGGCTTTCGCCGCGAGACCTGCATGCAGAGCGAAGCGCGCAAGACGAACCGCACGATCCGCGCGGGCCCCGCCGCGGTCCCGGCATGCTCGACACGAATCCAGTCCTGCGGACCGCCGTGGTGCTGATGATGATTCACGACGTGAGGGACGTAGATCGTCCAGGTCGTGTGCCCTTTCAAGAGGCTCAAGAAGAGCCCGAAAAGGCGGTTGGCGCCCCGCCGGGCGAAAACGGGCGCGTGCACGTGGTTATGCGTGATGATGCAGGCGATGAACGCGGCCAGCGCGGACAGCAGAAAATGCAGCGGCAAAGCCCATGGCGCTGGCCGGTAGAAAAATGGCGCACAGAGAGTGAGGCCAAGGCCGAAGGAGACCGCGACCGTGCGGCGATCGGCTGCATGCCGCAGTTTCATCGGGAGCGCCACGCGGCGAGGAAGACGGCGAGCTCGAGCCCGAAGACGGCGACGCCTAAGCGCGTGGCGTCGAGAAGGCCCTCGAAACGGGCGTCGTCGGGCACGTAATAGAGCTCGGGACGCGTCGCGCGGATCTCGTCGAAGAAGCGGTTCGCGAAATAGGCTTCGACGACGAACATCGCCGCCATCGCCACCACGTGCCAACGAATCACCCTATCGGCCCGCGTCCGCGGCCTAATGCGCGCGGCGGCGAGCAGGAGAAACACCGCGACGACGGCGTCATGCGCCATACCGTACCCGCATTTCCAGCTCATCGTCACGTAGATCATGACGCCTTCGATCGGCACGCGCGCGAGCATCAGGAGGAGGAGGCCGCGCATCGCGAGCCGTGCGCGCCCGAAAAGGCGGCCTTCGGCCAGGACCAGCGCCGGCACCAGGAACCACTGCGCGATCGTGAGCGACAGCCAAAGAACCTTCGGGAGCGCGATGGCCCCGCCGACGCCGCCGAGGCGGTTCTGGTAAACGCCGAAGGCGACGGCGAGCCAGGCGAGAAGCGCAAATCCGGCGACCCAGGCTTTCCCGAGCCGACGCGCGCCGGCCGCCGGCTCGACGACGGTCCCGTGCTCCGGCACCACGAGAAGGAGCTTCCGCCGCGGCCGCTCCAACGTGTCGCCCACCAGTTGGAACCGCGCGGGGTGCTTAACCAAGGCCTCGAGCATGACGACCATCTGCCGCTCGGCGAGGGCTTTGCCGATACACGCTTTGTCGCCCAAGCCGAAGGGGAAATACTGCGAGGGCCGCGGCTCCGCCTTCAGGCTCAGGAAGCGCTCGGGGCGAAAAGCCCGGGCGTCGGGGAAAACGGCCTCGTTCTGATGCGCGAGGTAAGCGCTCGGATAGACAGAGACTCCCGGCTCGATGACGAAGCCGTTGAGCTCCGTCCTGCGCGTCGCCACCCGCGTCACGTGCGGCACGACCGGGCGCAGGCGCAAGCTTTCCCGCACGCAGGCGAGACGGAACTCCGCGTCGTGCTCCGCCCGAGCGCGCCGTGCCGGATCGGCGAGCACGAGCTGCGCCGTCCAGGCGAACGCTGCCGCCGTCGTATCGTGACCGAAGAGAAGGAGCGCCAAGATCTCGTCGTCGCTGGCGATGAGGGCACGCAAGCGTTCGATCCGGCGCTGAAAAATCCCCCACGGCAAGAGCCCGCCGCCGCGGATCCGCAGAGGCTCGACGAAGAGGAAGAGCGGGCTCTGGAAGGAGCGCATCAAGGATTCGACGGCGGAGACCACGGCGGCGCGACGCTCGGGGACGAGGAAGGCGGCGATCATCTCGAGCCCGGCGCGCTGCGCCGCGCCGTAGACGGGCGCCTCGCCGAGCGCGTCGAGCGCGCGCGTGAAGGCGTCCCGACCGATCGCGTCGAACGCCTCCAGGCGCGGCGCGCGGAAAAGCGGCGCCAGCGCCTTTCTCTGCCGCGCGTGCGCCTCGCCGTCGACCGTGATCAGGGACGTCTCGCCGATCACCCCGCGCAAAGCCCGCGCGCCAGGGCCGGCGAGAAAGCTAGGATCGGCCGCGACACGGCGCACGATCTCGGGATCTTCGGTCACCAGAGCCGAACGCGAAAACGGCAGCGGCAGCCAAAACGTCGGCCCGTGGAGCGCTCGTCCCTCGTCGAGCACGGCGTAAGGATTCACGAGCCAAGCGCGCGCCAAAGCGAGAGGGCCGCGCGGCCAAGCGTTCCGGCGCTCCGGCGCGAGGCGCCGCGCCGAGGCAGCGGCCCAAGGGCCCGGGTTGGACATTTTTCCACCAAAGACGGGTTTCTGTTAGACTCACGCAACTCTACCACCTCAGCCGTGCCATGCCTCCTTCTTCGAAATTCGACGTTCTGATCGTCACGGGCGGCCTCCTCGCGGCGAAGGACGAGACCCTCGTCGCGCTCGCGAAGAAGCAGCTGATGCAGGGGCGTGCCACTCGTCACGGCTGGCTCGAGCTCAAGATCAAGGCCGTGGCGGCCGAGTTCCTGGCCTACGGTCACTGGCACCGGCGCCGAGCGTCGCCGGCCGTGCGCGCGCACTTCGCCCGGCGCGACAATCTCGAGGTGCCGGATCTGACGGAGGTGACGCTCGCGACCTTGCTTACGCGCGAAGGCCTGACGTTCACGATGACCACCTACCATGAGCTGGTCGCGAAACCGCGGATCAGACGGCGCCTCCTCGCCGCCGCGCGCGTCGTGTTCGCGTCGACGACGCTCCTTCGCGACCTGAGCGAGCTCGAGCCGCTGGCGCGCCTGATGAAGACCCGCGAGAACAAGCTCGTCGTCGGCGGCGCGCTCGCGGGGATCCTGCCTTCGGACTGGGAGGGGCTCGCGGAAATCGATTTGCTCGCCGTCGGCTACGGCGAGCGCCTGGTTCCCGTGCTGGCCCGCTGGCTTCGCTCCGATTTCCGAGAGCTCGAGGCCCCCGAGGGCGGCCGCCTGGTGAAGACGCCGGAGGGCGCGATGCGGCGCCTCCACGCCGGCGCCCCACGGTCGCGGAGCCTCGACGACCTTCCGCGCCCCGACTGGGCCTTGGCCGAGCGACTCCATGGCAAGCGCTTTCGCATGATCTACTACGAAAGCGTGCGCGGCTGCCCGTATCGCTGCAGCTTCTGCAACTATCCGTACCTCTTCGACGACCAGGTCTTCCGCACGAAGAGCGCCCAGAAGATCGCGGACGACTGGGAACACTACCGAAAAGAGCTCGGCGCCACGCACCTCACCTGTCTGGATTCGCTGTTCACGGCGCCGAAGCCGCGCCTCCTCGAGCTGTGCCGCGAGCTGATCGAGCGCAAGGTCGGTCTCGAATGGATCTGCTACGCGCGAGCCGAGCACCTCACCGATCCGTCGACGGTGCGCCTCATGCGCGACGCCGGTTGTACGCAGGTGCACGTCGGCCTCGAGTCGGGCAGCCAACGCATGCTCGACGCGATGAACAAGCGAACCAAGGTCGAGGACAATGCGCGAGCGCTCGAGCTTTGCCGCGCCGCCGGGATCACGACGATCGCGACGCTGATCGTCGGACACCCGGGCGAGACGGCGGCGACCGTGGAGGAGACCTACGCGTTCTTGCGCAAGACGCCGCCCGATTTCTTCTTTCTCGCGACCTATAGCACGCGCGCCCTGGGCGTGCCGATCTTGAGCGCCGAGAGCCGCGCGCGCTTCGACCTTGAGACGATGGACAATCGCTACACGGTCTCGCCCTACTGGCGGCACGCGACGATGTCTTGCGCCGACGCCGGCGAGTTCGCGCGCCAGCTGCACCGACGCCTCGTCGTCGAGGGCGTCTCGCTCGACGCGGCGCTCTTTTACGCCGGCCTCCTTGATTTCAAGGCTGAGCAACGCGACGAGCTGCTGACTTTTCAACGCGACGCCGTCCGGAAGGCGCCGCGTCTCATGCGTTTCGCCTTCATGCTCTTGCACCGGTTCATCGACCAGCGTTTGGCGCGAGACGTCGAGCGCGCCCTGCCACAAAGGATCCCGCATGCCCTCCACGCCTGAGAATCCGATCCACGCCGACCTGCGCGTCCTGCGCGACGACTTGGTGCAACGCTTCAACGCGAAGGACTGGGACGGCGTCAGCGGCCTTCTCACCGCTGAGGCCACGCTGGCCTTTCCCGACGGCCGGCGCATCAAGGGCCCCGAGGAGCTGAAGGCGTACGTCAAGAAGATGACCGAAGGCAATCCGCCCATCGTCGTCTCTCTGAAGGTGGCGCCCGAGGTCGACGACTTGACGACGCTATACGGCGACGACACCGGCATCGCGACCGGAACCTCGAGGGACCATTACGAGCTCGCCTATGGGAAAAGCATGGATCTGTCGACGCGCTGGACCGCGACGATGGTCAAGGACTCCGGCGGCCCATGGAAAATCGCCGCGCTGCAGATCGGCGCCGACGTTTTCGACAACCCTATTCTGGCGGCGGCGAATAGCTTCGGGGTCGGCGCCGCGCTAGTGACGGCCCTCATCGGCATGACCGCGGGCTACCTCTTCGGCCGCAAGCGCCGCGCGTGAAGATCCCAGCCAGACTCAATCTGGCCCTGTGCCTCGCCGCGCCCGCCGTCGCCGCGGCCCTCCTCTACGCCGCCGCGCATCGCACCTCGCTTTGGCAGCTCGCGGCGGCGGCCGTCGCGTTCTCCTTCGTCGGCAATACGATCTTCAGCCTCATGCATGAGGCCGTGCACGGGATCCTGCATCCCAAGCGGCGAGTGAACGAGCTACTTGGCGTCTGGTGCGCCGCGTTTTTCCCGACGGGCTTCACGTTCCAGCGTTTTTGCCATCTGGGCCATCACGCGCGCAACCGCACCGACGCGGAGATGTTCGACCTGTACTACGAGTCGGACTCCCGCCTCCTGAAGAAGTTGCAGTTTTACGGCATATTCACCGGTCCCTATTGGCTCCTGCCGCCACTCGGGAGCCTCGTCGTCCTCTTCTGGCCGGAATTCTACCGGTCACGCGCCTTCGGTCGCCTTGCGAAGGATCTGGAGCAGACCGGCGTCTCGGAGATGGTCCGTGGCTTCCTGGCCGCGCCGCAACGCCTTCGGATGCGCCTCGAGATCCTTTTCAGCTGTGCCGTCCAAGCAGCCCTGATCCTCGGTCTCGACCTCGACCCCGCGGCGTACTTCGTCTGCCACTTCGCATTCGGCGTGAACTGGGGCGCCTTGCAGTACGCGGATCACGCCTTTAGCCCGCGCGACGTGGTTCACGGCGCCTGGAATCTCCGGGTGCCGGCGCCCGTTCGGTGGCTCTTCCTCAACTATCACCATCACCTCGCGCACCACCGCCATCCGGACGTGCCGTGGATCTATCTCGGGCGCTGCATCGATCCGCGCGAGCCGCGGCCGACCTTTTGGTCGATCTACCGACGCATGTGGCGCGGCCCCGTCCTCGCGACCGAGCCTTGCCCGCTCAAGCGCCTTCGAGCACCTTAGCGACCGTGGCGCGGAGCCAACGATGTTGACCGTCGCGATGCGTGCGCTCGTGCCAGACGCCGGTCAAGCGGAAGCCGGGCAGCGGCAGAGGCGGCGGCAGGCAGCGCAGGGGATAGAACTTCGCCAGCTCTTTCGCGAGCCGCGTCGGGATCGTCACGATCAAATCGGAGCCGGCGATCACCGCGGCGGGCGTGTGAAAGCCCGAGACTCCGGCGACGATCCGACGCGCCAAGCCGCGCTGCGCGAGCTCGCGATCGACCACTCCGGCGAGATCGCCTTGCGGCGACACGAGGAGGTGGCCGAGCTTCAGGAACGTCGCCAAACTCAGCTTTTCCTGCACCACGGGATGGTCGCGGCGCACGACGCAGGAATACGTCTCCTCGCAAAACACGCGCTGGTGAAAGCCCTCCGGCAGCTCGCCGTAGAAGCCGGCGACGGCGAGGTCTAAGGTCCCGCTCTCGAGCGCGGCCTTCGGCAGCTCGCCGCCCGTCGGGCGAAAGATCGCCGTCAGCCCTGGCGCGTTTTGCGCAAGGTAAGGCAGAAGCCGCGGCAAGAGGAGCTGCTCGAAGAAATCCGTGGTCGCGATCGTGATCGTCCCGCGCGCCGCTGCCGGCGAGAAGGCGGCCGCGCCGTCGCCGTAAAGGTGCTGCAAGCTCGCGACCGCTCGCGCGACCTCGTCCGCGACCGCTAAGGCGCGCGGCGTCGGCGTCACGCCCTTGCCGGCCCGCACGAACAGATCGTCGCCGAAATCCCGGCGCAGGCGCGCGAGCGCATGGCTCAAGGCCGGCTGGCTCAAAGCCAAACGCCGCGCCGCGCGGGTGACGTTGCGCTCGGCGAGCAGCGCCTCGAATACCATCAATAAATTCAGATCTTTACTGCGTAAATTCGCGATGCGAATGGCTCCGATGAAAGCAATTCATTTCTCATTGTAGCGCCGAAACCGCATAGTGCGGAGGCAAAGCGCAAAAGCGCCGCAAACAAACGGAGTCACCCCCATGCAAGCGATCATCTTCGAGAAATTCGGACCCTCCACGGTCCTGCGCACCGCCGAGACGCCCAAGCCCGAGCCGCGCGCCGGCGAGGTCCTGATCGAGATCACCCACACCTCCGTGAATCCGGTCGATTGGAAGATCCGCGAGGGCTACCTGCAAAACGCGCTGCCGCACCGTTTCCCGATCATTCCAGGCTGGGACGCCGCCGGCCGCATCGCCGCGCTGGGCTCGGGCGTTACCGAATTTCGCGTCGGAGACGAGGTTTACGCGTACACACGCCTCCCTGAGGTCCACTCGGGCACCTACGCGCAGTTCATCGCGCTGCCCGCCGCCGCGGTCGCGAAAAAGCCGGCGAGCCTCGGCCTCGCCGAAGCCGCCGCCGTGCCGCTCGTGGCCCTCACGGCCTATCAAGCGCTCCATGAAGTGGCGGGAATCAAAGCCGGCGACCAGGTCCTCGTCACTGCGGGCTCGGGCGGCGTCGGCAGCTTCGCCATCCAGTTCGCCAAGCTCGCCGGCGCCGTCGTGACCACCACCGCTGGCACCGCGAATCAGAGCTACGTGCGCGAGCTCGGCGCAACGCACACCCTCGATTATACGAGGGAAGACGTCGTCCAAGCCGGGCGACGCATCGCCTCCGAAGGCTTCGACGTGGTCCTCGACGGCGCTGGCGGCAAAGCGCTGCTCGATGCGACGAGCCTTTTGAAAGCCGGGGGACGTCTCGTCAGCATCGTCGAGACGCCGGCGGTCGGCAGCTACCATTTCGTTTACCCCAACGGCGTGCAGCTCGCCGAAATCGCGCGACTATTCGACGAGGGCAAGCTGGCCTCGCCGGCCATAGCACTGCGCAGCGTGAAGGACGCGGCCGCGGCCCAAGATGAAAATCAAAAGCGCCACGTTCGCGGCAAGCTCGTTCTTGCGATTGACCTCTGAGTGAGCGACTGAGGCTCCACCCCTAAAACTCGGCTGACGACAAGACCGTCGTGCATCTGGCTTGGAACGGCTGAATACCCTGCGCTGCAAGGAGTGCAGGCCCGGCCCTGCGAGCTTCGCAATACCGCGCCGCGCACGTGAGCGCTATTTTGCGCTTGGCCCCAAACGCCAATGCACAAAGGAAACATTATGCTCAAGCGCCTCGTCCTAGCCCTAGCCCTAGCCCTAGCCCTAGCCATGCTCGTCATCGCCCCGCTCGCGCAGGCCGATGACCACGCACACCACGCGCGGCACAACATGATTCTCCACGGGACCAAGGAGATCTTCGCCTCGCATCTCGTCTACAAGGTGCCGCACAACTTTCAGGTGATCGTGCGCCTGAAGCTTTCGGCCTCGGTCCGCAGGGCGTACCTCGCGGCGAGGGCCGCGTATCCGGAGCAGACCTTCATCCTCTTGCTCGATCCGGTGAGCATTGGCGAGCTGGCCGGCGCCGCGCAGATCTCGGGCCCGCTTTTTCGCCGCGATGCAGAGGGCGTGCGCGTCGACGTCGTGCCCAGCGTCGTGCTGGATCGGGCGCAGTTCGAGGTCGTTTACTCGGATGAGCTGCCTTTGTCGCTTGCCGCGGACTAGTCGGACGACTCGTCATGAAATCCGAGCGGATTGAACTCTTAGTAACCGGACGCGTCAGACCCGTTGTTCGTCAGGCAAAACTCAGAGGCCTGATTTCTACGATCGTCGCGCCAGACGGAAAAGAGGATTATCAAGCCTCGATCAGCATCTCTGGACCGCCGAACTGGCGGAGAACCTGATTGGCTTGAGACGAATCAAGCGACCTCAAGCTTCACTTTGTACTTCAAGCCATCGTTCGCCAGGCTCGCCTCCAAGGCCAGCTCAACGAATTGCTCAGGCGGGTAACCGAGTTTCTTTCCCCATGCCCACGCACGCGCAGGTCCAACCGTTCGACGCCCCTTCTCAATGTCACAGAGATGCGCCTTGGATACGCCGAGGCGTCCTGCAAAATCGGTCTGACTCAGCTCCTCGCCGAGGCGAATCGAGCGCAGCATCCGCCCAAACGTCAATGGCCCCCCGGCAAGCTTTTCGAGGAAACGCACGGCATCGCTTTTGCGGGTCTTAGTACTCATGCTTATTGACCTCCTCGACACTAACGAACTCAATCGTCCCGTCGCGCTCAATAACGTAGATCGCTCTATACGAGCGGCTCAGTCGAATCGACCTCTGCCCATGTCGCTCTCCGCGCAGCGGCTCGTCGTGGTAGCCCTTGCACTTTCGAACCTCCTCGAGTCCGACTTTTTCGACGCGTTTGGCCCATGCGAGGAGCTTGACCGCGATGTGGGTCGGAACTCGTAGGAGGTCGCGCTTGGCGCCTCGGCTGATCGCGACTCTCCGAATCACCCGGCACCTCCCGAATCACTTGTACCCCTAATGGGGGTATTATTCAAACAACGAATCTCAGACTCGCCGAGGGCGAGTCGCATAAAATACTTTAATATCGAAATGTTGCGTTCGCAGAGACTCAATATCGAGGCCAAGGCCATAGTCGAAAGGCATAGCTCCTTGATTGCTTTCGACGTGACTTCGCGCTGCAACGACATGCCATTGAAGCGTCGGGTGTGCCGTTTGGTTTGGAGAAAGCGACTTCTCCAATGGGCTAATGGCGCTGACGCTGTTGAACCGATTTGTTCCGTTCGACGACTGGTTTGACGTCGAGATCGAGCAGCTCGGCACGACGTCGATCTCCGAGATCGCCGCCCACGTCTTTCCCGAGAGCCCTCGGGGCGGCCGTTTTGCGCTTTCGGACTCCAACTGTCCCTCAACTGTCCCTGTCGACTCGCGTAAGGGCGAGCGCACGGCGCGACCCCGTCGTCGAAACGCAGCTTGACCTCGAGACTGGCGAGTCCCGACCCTTCGCCGTTCAGTTCACGGCACCTTGCCAGATCCAAAGGCGGATCTTGGTTCGGTCCGCCTTCTGCGCCGTGGTGCTCCAGCCACCGCCTGGCGGCATGGGGCCGTTGCCGTTGCCGTAGATTCGCTGCACGCTGCTGTTCCGCTTGTCGAACGCGCCGAGGCCCCCGTTGGTATACATGTCGGGCTGAAAGCGACCGTCGCCGACGCCATGGCAAGAGCTGCAATACGTAAGCAGCGCGGCTCGGATTTGGCCCGTGTAGGTGTAAGCCGTAATCGTCAGCCCTGCATCGTTGAGCGTCGTGTCCGAGACATCGGCGTTGACGCCGTCGTTGACGATCACCCGCACCCGGTAGCCGTCCCCTTCGGGGATCGTCGCCGGCACCGGCGCGTTCCAGCTGCACGTGGTCGGATTGTTCGCGCCGTTGGCGCACGTCACCGTGGTCCAAGTGGCGCCGCTGTCGGCGCTGTACTTCACGGTGACGGTCAAGGGGTCGCCGTCCGGATCCGAGGTCGTATAGGTGATCGAGCCGGTGTCCGCCGCGGTACGGTCGTCGCCGCCCTGGTCCCAGAACCCGGTGAGCGCTGCAGTCGGCGGGCTGTTCGGGGCGCCGACGCTGAGCGTGAAGTTACTCGCCGAGGCGACGACGGCCGAGCCGCTGCGGTCGTCGGCCAAAGTCAGGCGAATCCGGTACGTCGACCCGTTGGCCGGCGTGGCGTTCCAGGCGCATTGCGTCGTGGTCGGCGTGCACGCGATTTGTGTCCAGGTCGCGCCGCTGTTGCTGCTGAACTCGACCTTGGAGACCGTCACGGGATCGCCGTCGGGATCGCTGACCGTGTACGTGATCGTGCCAGTGTTGGTTCCCGTGACCGTCTGCCCGCCGTTCCACAGAGCCGCGAGCGTGGCCGTCGGCGGCTGGTTCGTGCCCTCCGCGCCGCCCTGCCAGGCCCACAACGCCAGCATCGTCTTGTTGGCGGCGCTCATCGTGATTCCAGACCCCACCTGCGGCATCGTGCCTTCCTGCGTACGGATCCGCGCGCGGTCTTTCAACATGAAAGCGCCGACCGTGCCGCCATAGGAGTCCCAACGGAAGCTCCCGGCGCTGCTGCCGCCGCTCGAGTGGCACGGCTTGCAAGAGCCGCTGGCGTCCAGCATCGGCTCGATCTCGCCAAGGTAGGTATAGGTCTTCGCCGCGATACCGAAGCTCGACGCGGAAGCGGCAATGCCCGAAAAGTCGTCCGGATCCTTTACGGTGACGCGGATGCGCTGTGCAGAGCCTTCGCCTCGCCCCGTCAGATCGAGGTCGCAGCCGCTGCTTGAGGCGTTCAGGCACGGTAGCGCCGACCAGTTGATGCCGCCGTCAGCGCTAAGCTCGATCGCCACTGCAAGCGCCTGCCCCTGCGGATCGGTCGCGCTGAACGTGACGCGGGCGTTAGCCGCTGCGAGAACGGCGCCGTCGCCGTTCCACACGCCGGTCAGCGCCACCGACGGCGAGACGTTGTCAGACACCAGCACGCTCCCCGCTGAGGCGGCGCTCGCATCCGCAAGGCCCGGCGCGTGCGCGATGACATAGAAGAACTGCTCGCCGGCCGGTAGCCCCTGCGTGGACCAGATGTAGGTCGCGTCGCTCAGCCCGGTCGCGACTAGCGTGCCGCCGGTCACGGTGCCGTTGGTCGTTGTGCGATAGAGATCGTAGGTCGCTCCCTCCGGGTAGTTCGCCAGCGTCACCTGCACGGCGTAAGTGCCGCTCTGCGGCGTCTCGCGAGCGGCCGACGGCATGACGAGGGTCACGCTCGGATTCGGCGGCTCCGTCTCCGTACCCTGCTTGGCGCCTCCCCGGACCCAGTCGAGCAAGGTCCGCTTCTCGGCGTCGGTGAGCGCCGGCGAGCCGGCCTGTGGCATCGTGCCCGCCTCGACGCGTGCCGCGACGCTCGCAGCCTTCGAGAACGCACCCGGCAAGTCGGCAGTCTCGTAGCGGTCGAGGCGGAAGGTCGCCGGCGAGCCGCCCGCAGCCGGCACCCCATGGCAATTGGCGCACTTGGCATCGAGGATCGCCTTCGCGTCCTTCAGGTACGTGATGCCGTTGTCCTCGAACGCGCCGGACACGCCGGACTCCAGCGGCGGCGGCCTCTCGGTCGTTTGCCCGAGCGGCGCTGGCGGCGGATGGTCGGGCTCGTCGCCGACCGGCGCCGGCGGATTCGGCTCGACCGGTTGACATCCCAGAGTGAGGCAGAGAACGGCGATGGCAGCTTTAATGGCGGTCCGACGCATCGGTGGGCTCCTTCGACCTTAGGAGGATATCGGCGGATGTCGTCGACTGCCGAATCCGCCTGGAAATCTGCTGAAGAATCAGGGGTGTAGCAGTAAACGCGCCGCTTAGGTCATTACCAGCACACGCTCGTGGCGCTCGCTCAGCTCGATGTGCATCTGCGGAAAGCACTTCTCTCCGCCAACAACCTCGAAGCCTTCTGAAGGATGTCGAGCGCGTCAGAAGCTCGGGGCATGAACTAGGCCAAGACGAGCCCGGACGGCAAAGATTCGCCAAAGAGCCGCGCTTTGGTGTCGAGATCGACCTCGACCCGCTCTTTCGTCGCGCGAATCAAGTCCTCCGGAGCCTTCAACAGACGCAGCCGATCTTGCGCCTCGGCACGTAGCGCGTCCGGAAGGTCGAGCTCGCGATCGCCGAGGAGACGCGCCGCCTGCGCGTAGAACATCGCAAGCTTCGCGAACGACGCATCCTTCATGCTGAGCGGACGCAACATGGTGAACCATTCTTCGACGAACTTCGGGCGCACGATGGCCTCGGCGCCGCCGTATAGCGGCACGCGGCTCGCGATGCGCGCCAGGGCCCAGGCCCTTTGGTCGAAGTACTGCTTGCGGCCGGCAGCGAGCTGCTGCGCGAGCTGATTTCCGAGACGCACGCGGCGGCCCATGTCGACGCGCTCGAGCGAGGCGGCGAGCATGTAGAGCTCGGAGGACGCCGTCTCGCCTTGGCGCAGGGCCGGAAAGATCTTGTCGTAGATCTTCTCCTGCTCGGCGCGGCCGAGGCCGCCGGCGACGCGACGCCACATGATCCACCACTGGTCCTCGACCTGCCGCTCTTTCGGGAAGCTCATGCCCATCTGATAGGCACGCCAAAGCTCGGAGACGCGCCATTCGTCGAGGTCGAAACCGTAGCCCGGGCGCAGCGCGTAGCCCGCGAGGGAAAGCCAGCTCGCCTCGTGCGCGACCGAGCGGCCGCGACGCGTCAGGCCGGGCTCGATCGCCGGCCAGAGGGAGCGCAGGAAGGCGCCGTCCCAGCGCTCTCTCGGTTGATCGAGAAGCTCTTCCAGCTCCTTCACCAAAGCCTTGGGATTCTCCTTCGCCGCCGGATCGGGCTTTTTCTTGCCGAAGGCCGCTTCGATACGGGCGACCGATGCTTTCAGCTTCTCTTCGGATACGGCGGGCGTCCCGGCCGTGGTCGAGGTCGTCGTGGCCGTCGGCGCGTGCGTCGCGTGGCGCACGTCGAAAGAGAGCTGCCAGCGCTGGGATTCGGTGGCGAGGTGGAGGTCGAGCAGGCCGGTCTCGGTCAAGCTCGCCTCGAGACGGGCTTCGACCAAGGTCTCTTGGCCTCCCGCGTCGGCGAGCATCGTCGTCAGCGGCGGCAAGGGATGAAAGGCATCGGCTTCGAGCACGAGGAGCGCCCCCGGACGATCGCCGAGGCGGCGCGTCGAGGAATAGAGCTGGAAACGCACCGGGCGCCCGAGGCGCACCTTCAACTTCGCGGCTTCGGGACCGATGGTGGCGACGGCGACGGGATCCCCGGATTCCAGGCCTTGCGGAACGATGCAGACCAGTCGGTGCGCGGACAGGTCTCCGGGCGTCGCGACGGCGACGTAGAGAGAGCGGGGATAACCGCCGGAAATGAGCCGAGCGTCGGGGGACGCGGGGCGAGGGGAGGCGGCGACTGGCGCTAAAGCTTGCGCCTTCGCCGCCCGCAATCCGCCGGCATGCGCGGCGCCGAGGGCGACGGCGAGGTCCAAATCTCCGTGCTCCAGGATCCGCGGCGCGCGCCCTTGCCACTCCGTCAGCAGCGACACGATGCGCTCCCGCAAAAAGCGCGGCTTCATCGTGCCGCCGGCGAACAGCACCGCGTCGACCGCTCGGCCGGCGAGAAAGCCCGCCAGCTGCCGCGAGACGGCGGCGTCGGCCGCGTACGGCAGGCCGAGGTCGCTCAAGCCGGCGCGGCGCTCGGCCGGCCGCGCATCGCGGGCGCAATCCGGGAAAAAACCGCTCGTGATCAGCGCGACAATCTCCTGTGCGCCGACCTTCGCGCTCAGGGTGCCGGCGAAAAGCCCCGACCCTTCGCTTGCGACGGCGACGTGATACTCCGGCGATTCCGCCGAGCCGGTCTCCACCTCGGTCAGGGCCTTCTCTTTCAAGCCGCGCGCCGCCGCGCCGAGTTGCGCCCATTGCCGTGACGACAGCTTTTTCCCCGCGCCCGCGAGGCGCGGCTCCAAGAGATGCGCCACGGCCAGATCGAGGTTGTCCCCGCCGAGCAGCAGATGCTGGCTCACGGCCACGCGCTCGACGCCGCCCTTCGCGTCCCCCTCGAACAAGCTGAAATCCGTGGTGCCGCCGCCGACGTCGCAGACGAGCACGGTCTCGCCCGCTGCGATGGCCTCGGCCTCGCTCCCGCGGCGGGCGAGCCAATGATAAAACGCGGCTTGTGGCTCCTCCAGAAGCCGCAGTCGCGCGCGCGAGAAGCCGGCGAGCTCCGCGGCCTCGAGGGTCAAGCGTTGCGCCGCCTCGTCGAAGGAGGCCGGCACGGTGATGGTGACATCTTGGGCCGCGAGCCGTGCTTCCGCGCCGCCCGCTGCCATCTCGTGGTTCCAGACGGCGGCGAGATGCGCCAGGAACGCGGCGGCGGCCTCGATCGGCGCGCGGCGCTCGGCGCCGATCACGTCGTCGGAGGACCAAGGCAAAGTGCGCGCTTCACGGTCGACGCCGCCGTGGCAAAGCCAGGATTTTGCCGAATGCACGACGCGGCCGGGCATGAGACTCGCTTGTTGCCGCGCCCACCGACCGACGGCGTAGTCGGGCGGATCCTGCGGCGTCGCGCCGCCGGGCGCCGGTTGCGGAAAGCGCCAGGTCGCGAAGGGCAGGGCGAGCTGCCCCTTTTTCCACTCGGCTTTTGGCGCCAGCCAGATGAATGATGGAAGCGTCGGCGCCTCGATCGTCGCGCCCGCCGCTTCCCACTGGAGAATGTCGAGCGCGCGAGCCCCGCGCGCGCCTTCCGGCGCCGTGAGATCGACGTAAGCGAGCGCGCAGTTGGTCGTTCCGAGGTCGATGCCGACGGCGTAGCGGCTCATCTCAAGACGGCTCGACGCCGCGAACGTCGAACTCGAGCTGCCAGCGGCCGTCGCCCGGCGTCTCGCGCAGGGCGAGGCGCAAGGTTCCCAGCTCCGTAACCTCCGCCTCGAGCGTCACGGGTACCAACGTGCCGGCCGGGCGCTCGCCCGCGGGCAAGGTCGCGCCGAGGCGCGCCGTCTCGACGAGCGCCCGCGCTGCGTCCTCCACCGTGCTGCCGACGGCGTCGCCGGCGCGCTCGCTCGACGCGAAAAAGCGGAACTCCGCGGGCTCGCCGACGACGAGGCCGAAGCGCTGGCTCGGGAAGGGGAGGCGCGTGCCTTCCTCCGTGCCTTGCGGGACGACGCAAAGGCCGCGCACCGGCGGCTCGATGCCCGGGACCGCGGGCACCGGGCTCTCGATGCCGAGGTAGTAGGAACGCGCCGTGCCGGAGCGGATGCGCAGGCCCTTGCCCGTTTGGCGCAAGCTGCCGTAAGCCGCAGCACCGACCGCGACGGCTAGATCGAAATCGGCCGAGGCCGGCGACGCCAACTCCTTCATGGGGGCGCCTTCGCCCCAGCCTGAAAGAAGGCTCAGCACGCGCTCGCGCAGCATCTTCGCGTTGAAGACGCCGCCGTTGAAGAGAATCGCGGTCGGCAAGAGTGGGCCGCCGTCCCGAGACGCAGAGAGGCGCTCGCGGATGAGCCTCGCGAGCTCGGGACTCGACTGCGCGTTGCGGCGGCTCGCGGCGAGAAAGCGCGCGAGGTGGCGCGAGACGGCGGCCTCGGCCTCGTACGGGAGGCCGAGCTCGAAGAGACCGGTGCCACGCCGAGCCGCCGGCAGATCGCCGGGACCGGTGAGCGGAAAGAAGCCGTCGACGATGACTTTTTCGACGTCGGCTTGCGTCAAGGTCGTCGAGATGGTCTGCGCGAAAAGGCTCGCGCCGCGGCTCGCGACGGAGACGGAGACCTCCGGCGGCGCGTTTTCCGCCAAAAGGCGCTCCTTCGCCTGCCGCGCGGCGGCGGTGAGCGAGAGAAATTGCCAGTGGTCGAGCTGACGCCCTTCGGCGGCGAGCCGGGCTTTCAGAGTATACGCGAGCGCGAGGTCCATGTTGTCGCCGCCGAGCAGGAGATGCTCGCCGACGCTGATGCGCTCCAGACGGAGCTCGCCGGCGTCTTCGGCGACCGCGACGAGGCTCAGGTCGGTCGTGCCGCCGCCGACGTCGCAGACGAGGACGAGGTCGCCGGGAGAGAGCGCGGCGCGGAGGCCGAAGCCGCCTTCGCCGGTCGCGAAAATCCAGGAATAGAGCGCAGCGAGCGGCTCCTCGAGCAAAGTCGCTTGGCCCCAGCCGGCGGCCTCTGCCGCTTCGGAGGTCAGGTTGCGAGCCGCCTCGTCGAAGGAGGCGGGAACGGTGAGGACGACCTCGGCATCCTCGGCCCCGCCTTGCGCCAGGTAGGCCTCGCGCAAATGCCGCAAAAAGAGCGTCGATACTTCGACGGGCGAGCGCTTGCCCGACGCCATCTCCGCTTTCCACGGCAGGATCGGCGCGCGGCGGTCGACGCCCCCGTGACAGAGCCAGCTCTTCGCCGAGACGATCGCGCGGTCGGGCAAGGTCGCGGCGCGGTCTCTCGCGAAGCGGCCGATGACCGGCGCGCTCGAGGCGAGCTCGCCTTCCAGCGGCAAATAGGCGACGGAGGGGAGAAGCCGACCGCTGCCTTGCACTCCGACGCTCTCCAGCTGCGGGACGTCCAGAAGCACCGGCACGGTCGCACCGGATGCGATGGTGGCCACGGCGCAGTTCGAGGTACCGAGGTCGATGCCGACGATGCCCTTCGTCACGCTCATCTTAGTGCACTTCCACTTCCGCCGGCGCGATGATGCCGGCGCCCGCAGGGGCTTCCTGCGTCGCGCGCGGCAGGCGCACGCTGCCGGTTTGCCAGCCGCGGTGGAGGAGCTTGCCCCGGAACGGCGGCTCGCCGAGCACACGGCCGAGGAGGCGGACGCTGCGCGCGTCGTAGTCTTTTTCCAGGGTCAAGGCCGTGCCTTCCGGATCGGTGCGCACCGGCTTGACGTCGAGATACTCGGTCACGACGCCGGCACAGCCTTGATGCACGACGCGCGCCGCGGCGCCGACCTGCGCGTCGGAGTACTTGGTCACGTCGTCCATGAGGAAGTCGATGAAGCGGCCGCGGCTCTGGAGCAAACCGAGGAAGCTGACGACGTCGCGCTCGGCGTCCCGCGACGAGTCGCGCACGGGGACGACCGGAGCCGGAGCCGGCACGGTCGCGGCGACGGTCTGGGTCACGACTTTTGGTTTAGCGGCGCGCAAGAGCACGACCTCGAGCAAGACCCAAGCGGAAAGCAAGATCAATCCAAACCCGCGGGCGGCCGCGAGCTCGGCCGGCGCCTCGATCTGAAGGGAGCTCAAAAGGTAAGTGGAACTGAGGACTAACGCGAGGATGGCGGCCGTGAGGGCACGCATGGAAGGCTCCTTTTCCCGAATCATTCGATGAGCGGCGGCGGATCGTATCTCAAGGCCGCCGCTTTGTGGTAAGGAAAGTTTATCGCGCTCGTTTCTTACCAAATCCCCAAAATGAAAGGGTTTTTACGATGCGCCTCGCCCTCGCTTCTTGGCTCGCGCTTGCCGCGCTCGCCGCGACCGCCTGCAACTCCGGATTCGTGAAAGGCTGGGGAAAGGCCGAGACCGAGCGCACGGCCGAGATCTCCGCGCCCGACCGCTGCGAGGCGCGTCCAGGCTTCAGCTGGGTCGGCGGCAGCTGCAAAGAAGACTCCTCCCTCGCGCTCGCGACCGTGGAGACGCCGGACGATTGCCATAAGATCGAAGCCGCCGGTTGGTGGGACGGTCAATGCATCGCCTATGCCGACGCGAGCGAAGAGCAGTGCGGCGAGGTCGTCGCTTGGAGCTACACGGGCGGCAAATGCGTCGCCGAGGTCGAGCTCGCGTGCGAGGCCGATCCAGCCGCGACGTGGACCGACGGCGTCTGCGTCGGTCGGCCCGCGCTGACCGCCGACGGCGCGCTCGCGCAGACGGTGAGCGCGGGCAACGCGATCGCGCCGGTCCGCTTGACGCTCTCGGCTGGCGCCTTGGTCGAGCTGCGCGATCAATCGTGCCCCAACTACTTCGCGATCGACGGCGCGCGTCTCACTTCGGCCGACGGCTACGGCGTTCCCGCGGGCGCCGCGGCTTGCACCGCATTTCTCGTGCCGAAAGCGGGCGAGGCCGAAGGCGACCCGGTCGCGGTCGAGGTGACGTTCGCGCGCGGGTTTTTCGCCATTTGCAATGATCCCGCGGCGACGGATGCGGAGCTGGGGACGGCCCTCGCGATCATGAGGTCTTTGGAGAAGGTCGACTGCAAGGAGGCCAACGCCGACCTGACGCAGGTGAAACGCATCATTCTGCAGGGGTACCAGGGGCAACGGCTCTCGGACCTCTCCGCCTTGCGCGGGCTGACGCAGCTCGAATGGCTCGACGTCTCGCAAAACCGGGTCACCGACCTGAGCCCGATCGCCGGGGCGAGCAATCTCATCTGGCTCGACGTCACCGGCAACAAGCTCGACAGCCTCGTGCCGATCGCGACGCTGCCGAAGCTCACCCGGCTCCTCATCTCCGACGGCGACGTGGAGAAGACCGAGGCGACGTGTCCGACTGCGGCAGGGACCGCCGCGCCGGTGATTCGCGCCTGTACGCCGTAAAGCGTCGGAGGCTTTCAAGGCTCCCGATTTCTCACCGGCCCTTGATAAGCCGGTGAGGACTTGAGCCGCTCGAATTGCGCGGCATCGCGCGCGACGGCGCGCTCCGCCTCGGCGTCCGGCAAGGAGAAGCCGCGGTGGGGCACGCCGAGCACGTGCGTCTTCGCGATCGTGAGCTTCGTCCCTTCGATCGCGTAATTTTCGAAGGTCTCGCCGGTAAACCCGCCGCCTTGGACGACCTCCTGACGCAAGACGACGACGAGCTCCGCGGTCTCGAGCTGCGCCATCAGCCGCAAAATCTGCTTGAAACCGTCTTGGCTCCGCATCGCCTCGAAGAGGACGGCGCGCAGGACCGGCTCGCCGTCGACGTACTCGAAAAGGTATTTCCCGTCGGGCCCGCGGACGATCTTCGCGACCGCTTTCGCCGTCGCGGTCTTGGCGCGAAAGACGAGCGGCACGTCGAGCTTGCCGGAGAAGACGTCGGTCTCTGCCTTGAGGCCGGGAGGCATGGCACCGCCGCCGCCGCCCGGCGCGCCGTCCCCAAACTCGTCGCCACCTTCGCCGCCGTGCCAGGCGGCGCCCGGTAGAAAGTCCTCGTAGCGCGTGATTTTCGGGCCTGAGGGCCGCGGCGTCGCCGAAGGCGGCCTGCGCGAGCCGGGAGCCACCGGCGTCAGGAGTGAGGCGCCGGCCGGGCGCGACGACTTTGTGGACGCCCCGCTCGTCGCGGGCGTCGAAGTGATGCGCACTTTCACCGGACGCGGCTTGCGCACGTTGCGCGTCGCTTTCCACGCGGGCGCCCAGAGCTCGGGAAGGAACAGGAGGAGCGCGTGGAATAAGAACCCGAAGAGGACGAAGCGCTTCTGCATCACGTCAAACGCCCGAGTTGACCGATTGATAGCGCGTCAGGGCCACCTTGAATCCCAGGACCGCGACGACGCAGAACAAGAGCGAGGCTCCGAGCGCCAGAAGGAGCCGGAGCGGCGCGGTCTCGTGAAACAGCGTCTCGGCCGGGAACGCGCCGAGCATCCCGATCGGCAAGACGAAAGTCAGGAAGAGCGCTAGGCCGCGCGGATAGGTCGCGAGCGGATACTTGCCGAGCGAGGCGAGCGACCAGAAGCCCTCCTCGACGTCGGCCAGGCGCTCGGAGAAGAAGACCGGAGCCATGCAGAGGACGGCGAGCGATACGCGCACCATCACGCCCACGAGAAAAAATACCGAGAAAACCAGCATCTTTTCGGCGGTAAGCGGGCCGCCGCCGGTTCCCGCGACGAGCAAAAGGACGACGGCGACGGCGTTGACGATCAGGGTGGGCAGGTTCGAGATCGCGTACTGGCCGTGGAAAAACATGGCGAGCAGCGGCGGCAAGGGCTTCATCAAAAGATAGTCGAACTGGCCGTTCCAGACCTGCCCGGCGAGGTTGAAGATCGGATTGATGAAGAAGCAGATGAAGAGCTGGTGGCTTAGGCCGTTCACCGCCGTCAGGACGTAGGCCTGCTCGCGCGTCCACCCCGCGACGTTGCCGCCGGCTAAGTCGAAGCCCAGTTTCACCGACAGGAACTGCGCGGCGAGGAAGAAGATCTCGAAGCAGACGAAGAAGAAGACGTTGGCGCGATAGATCAGCATCGTCGAGGTCGAGACGGCGAAGGTCGCGGCGAACATCCGAAAGAAGCGCCGCATCAGATGCCCACCGCTTCGAATTGCGTCAGGCCGCGCCGCCACAGGACGATGACGAGCGCGAGCGTGACGCCGAGGACTAAGACGCCGCGCAGGAGCTCGGCCTCGAGCGTCGGCCCCGCAATGCGCCCGAGGAGAACCAGCGTCGGAAAGCCGATCATGTAATAGAACGGCGTCCAACCGATCGCCGCCTTCATCATTCCCGTCAGGAGGTCGGGCGGGTAGGCGATACCGCTCGCCGCCGCGTAAAACGACATGAAAATGAGCTCGGGGCCCCAGGTCTGCGTCATCGAGAACGCGAGCGTCCCGAGCGCGATCTTCACGAGCCAGCCGATCGCGAAGGAGAGAGCCATGGCCGCGAGAAAGCTCAAAAGCGCCTCGTAAGGCATGGCGCTGATCGCATCCCCGAACGCGGGAACGAAGACGGCGATCAGGATCAAGATCGGCGTACACAGAACGATGCGAAGTGTCGCGTGCGCGGCGGCGAATGCGATCTGCGAAAGCAGGAACGGATAGGGGCGGAGCATCGACGAGGAGAGCTTGCCCATGCGGATCGCCGAGCCCAGGTTCCAGCTCAGGCGGTTGTCGTGGATCAGGCCCAGCGCGCTGACGATCAGGAAGTAGGCGATCAACGAGCCCTGCGTGTAGGACGACGAGGCGCCCGCCGCGGCGCCGGCGGCGAGCCAGAACGCGAGCAAGCCGGCAAGCGTGATGCCGATCGTCAGGAAGCTCTGCAGCAAGGCGAACCGGTAGACGAGCTCCACCGAGAGCGCTTGCGTGTAATAAAGCCGCGTCGCGGCGAGACGGCCCAACTCAGTCGGCTCCGGCGGGTTTGCGGTAGATCTCGGAGAAGATGTCGTCGAGCTCGCGCTCGCTGACCTTGAGATCGTGGACGTGCCCGGCGCCGATCTCCGCAATGGTCTCGGCAATGACGCCGGCCGTCTCCTTGATGCCGACGTCGAAGGTCAGCTGCTCGGGCGTCGCGAGGTTGGCCTCGCGCACGGGGACCCCGCGTTTCTGCAGACTGGCGCGGGCCCGCGTCGCCCCTTCGGCGGAGGCGAGCGTCATCGTCACGACCTTTTGCCCTTGGATGCGCGCGTCGACGCCGGAAAGCGCGCCGTCGTAGACCATGCGGCCGTGATTGATGAGGACGACGCGCCGGCACAGCTCCTCGATGTCCTTCGTATAGTGGCTCGTGAGGACGACGGTGATCCCGAGCTTCTGGTTGGCGTCGAAAAGAAAGCCGCGGATCTGCCGCGCGGCGTTGAAGTCGAGGCCGATGGTCGGCTCGTCGAGGAAGAGGAGCTCGGGCTCGTGCAGGATGGCGAGGATCAGCTCCATCTTCATGCGCTCGCCGAGGGACAGCTTGCGCACAGGCACTTCCAGCTTGTCGTGGATGCCAAAGAGGTCGAGCGTCTGCTTCAGCCGGGTCTCGTAGCGCGTCTGGTCGATGCCGAAGATCGCCTGCGCGAGCTTGAACGAGTCGGCTGGCGGCAGGTCCGGATTGAGCTGGTTTCTTTGGCCCATGACCATGCCGATGCGTCGGAGATAATGCGGCGAGCGCCGCGCGGTGTCGTAGCTGCCGAAGGCCTTGGCGCTGCCGGCGCTGGGGCGGATGAGGCCGGTCAGCATCTTCAGGGTCGTCGTCTTGCCGGCGCCGTTCGGGCCGAGCAGGCCGACGAACTCGCCCTTGGCGATCTTGAAGGAAAGGTCGCGCACGGCGGGCACCGCGACCTCCTGGCGCCTCACGAGCGCCTTGAGGCCGCCGAGGAAGCCGGCCTCCTTCTTGAAGGTTCGATAAGTCTTGCCGAGCTGATCGACGGTGAGCACGTCGGACATGGGGCGGATCGTCTCCGGGGCGGCTGCAAACGACCGGAGCATAACATGTCGGTCCCGGACTGCCGATGTCGTTCGCGCGGGAGCCGCCCTCGGCGTAACACCGGAAAAGCCCGCGACGCGGGCCTATCGGGAGGCGCCATGTCGGAATCTCTACTGCTCCTCGCCCGGCTCGGCCTGGGGCTCGCCGCGGCGGCGCACGGCCTCGCGAGCCTCGGATCTTTGGCGCCGCGGCTCGGCAATTGGACGGAGGCCGCGCGGGCGGAGCGCGCCTTGCGCCGTTGCGCGGCGGTCGCGGCCTATGTCCGCAATCTCGGGGCGGCGGCGGCGGCCGCGGCCGCGCATCCAGACGGGTTTCCGCCGCCGGCTTCGGCCGCGAGCTGGAACGCAGCGAAAATTGAGGCGCTCACGCGGCTTCACGCGGCTCAAGCGCCGGAGGTCCCCAGCGCGGCTGACGGCGGCTGCGCCGTCTCCGGCTTGGCGCTGCGCACGGAGCTTCATGAACAACAAAATGCCGGGGTGCCGAGGCCATGGCCGAACTTCGTCTTCCGTTTCGCGCCGCCTGCGGCGCCGGGCGAGGACGGCGCGGTCGCCCTTCTTTGCATCGGCGTCGTGGCGATCATGGTCTGCGGCGCGCTTTGGGCCGCGACGTCCTCGGCCTTGCGGCGCGTGGCGCTCGATCTCGTCATGCTCGACGGCGCCGGCGAGGTCTGCGCCACGACCGCACCGGAAGAGGCAGGTTGCCGACCTCAGCCGCTCGATCATCGCCGCGGCGGCAGCGCCGCTTTCTGCGTGCTGCAGCGCCATCGCGCCGATGCGGTCGCGGACGGAGAGGAGGCGCTCTGTGATTAGCGTGACGGAGAAATTGCGCCGCACTTTCATCAGGCTGAGCCTCTTCGGCTGGCCGCCGGTGGCCTCGCATCTCACCTGCTTTCTCGTCGGCCTCGGGATGGCGCAGCTTCCCGGCGGGGCTAGCGCCTCGGCAAGCGGAGCCACTGGCGGCGGCAAGGCGGGACCTGCACGCAGCGCCGTGCTGAGTTTGCCGGAAAGCGTCGGCACGCCGCCGGAGGCTCGGCCCTTGCGACCGGGCGACGACGTGTTCCTGACGCGTACGGAGGGCACGACGCCTTGCTTGATCACGACGCCGAGCCTGCGCGTGGAGGCGCGGGCACCGCGCTTGGCCGTGCGCTTCATTGTCGGCAAGGCGGGGGACTTGAACGCGCTGGGGCGGGCCTTGCTCGAGCCCGGAGTCAGCGTAGTGCGGCAGGAAGCCGCGACCGGATGGACCCCGTGCGAGCGGCAGGCAAGGGTGACTTATGGGAGCCCGTGAGCTGGTGGTGGTGCTCTTGGCTGCGACTTTGGCCCTCGCCGGGAAGCGCGGGCGCGCGGAGCCGTCGACGTCCGACTCCGAGCTGAGCCTGACGATCGGCGGCTCGAAGACGATCGAGGCGCCGGCGGATGCCGACCTGCGTGTGAGTCGCCGCGGCGTCGTCGATCTGCGCGCGCTGGGGCAAGGTCGATGGGAAGTGACGGCTTTGCGGTCGGGGTTCGTGCTGATCGATGCCGCCTCCGGGGAGGCCGTGGAGGTTACGGCGCGCTGGCGCGTGCGCGTCCTGCCACCGGACGCGGGGCCGAAAGGGCTGGTGAGGTCGAAGGGCGCGCCGTTCCTTCCGTCCTGGCTATGCGACGAGGAGGGCGTCACGTGTGATGCGGAGTCGCGGGCGCTGCGCGGCGTGACGGATTCGCACGCGGTGTTTTTGGGGGCGGTGCGCGCCTGTGAGGAAGCTGGGGATTGTTTCTTCGCGATGGCGCTCTCGGAGCTCGGGCGCGAGACATGGCGTGAGGAGCTCGCGCGGCATTTTCCGGATCTCGACTTCACCGTCACGACGGCGGGCTTCGTGCGTGGCGAGGCCCCATGCACGACGCCGCCGCGCCTGCCCGAAGCGCTCATGCCGAAGGAACGCCTGATTTTCCGCTGTTTGCCCCCGGATCCGGCCCCGGCGTACGAGCTGGCGATCAAAGTCGTCGTGGTCGAGGACGGCGCCGCAGAGGCCTTGGGATTGCGGTCGGGAGCGGAGCTCGCCTTGCTGGCGGGGCGGGACGTCGGCTTCGGCGGCGGCCTCGCGGCGACGGCGGGCGGCGCATCCTCAGGACTCGCCGCGCACGCCGCGATCTCCGCCCAGCTCGAGGTCCTCGCCGAGGAACGCCGCGTCGACGTGATCGGCGAGCCGCTCGTGCGCCTTCCGGCCGGCGAGGAGACGGAGATCGCGGTCGGCGGCGAGACGGCGTACGCAGCGCCGACGCGCAGCCACGCGCCGAGGACCGGCCCCGCGGCGGAGCCGGACGACGCCGTTGCCTGGAAGCGCCACGGGCTCGCCCTCAAGCTCACGCCGAAGCCCCTGGCCGACGGCCGCGTTCAGCTCGCTTTCGACGCCTCGCTTCGCTTGCGCGATGGGGGCGCCGGCGCCGCGCCTTCGCTTTCCCTGAGCTCCGTGCGGAGCGCCATCGACCTCGAGGCGGACCGGCCGCGGGTCGCCGCAGCTCTCGACCTGAGCAGCGCCACCGCGCGGGAGCGCGAGACGGCGGGATTCGCCCGCATCCCGATCGTCGGGCCGCTCTTCCGCCTCGCCGCGCGGACGAAGAACCGCACGCGGGTGTGGATCACCTTCACCCTACGCCCCGATGCGCGGTCCCACGATATTCAGCCGTTCACAGGTCCAAGGTGACCTTGTAGCCGAGACCGGTGCGTCCGAAGCTCGCTTCCTCGACGTTCGAGGACTGCTTCTCGTAAAGGAGATGGACGTAGTGCGACAGACTCGTCGTGTAGGACCAGCTCCAGCCGACCGCGAGCTCGATCACCTTATCGCTGCGTTTTTTGGTCGTGCCCGCGGCGGCCACCGGGAAATCGCGCATCAGGTAGTCGAGGTCGACGGCGACGTCCGTGCGGCGCGAAGGCTCGACCGTCGCGCCGACGCCGACCTTGGTCTCCTTGAAGCTCTGCGCGACGACGTCGACCTCGCTGAGGATCGTGTCGCCGAATTCGCCTTTGAGCTCGACGTCGATCGTCTCCAGGTCGACGGGACGAAGGGAGAGCCCGTAGTAGTTCTGCCGATTGGAGCGGTCGCTGGTCGCGACGATCTCCATCAGGATCGGATCGAGGACGTCGTCGCGTCCCGGCAGCGGGTCGACGTTGACGAGGCTGCGCGTCGTCAGGGTCAGGTGCGCCAGGGTCGGCAAGGCCACCCGCACGCGGCCGCCGACCGTGTCCATGGCGCGCTGGTCGCCGAGAACCAGCGTGCCCGCCTCGGCGGTCAAGCCGAGCTCGAACTGGCTCTCCTCGAGCTCCGGCTTAGCGCCGGCGTTGACGCCGAACTCGAGCGCGATGCGCTCCTTCAAGGTGCCGACCTTGGCCAGAGTTTTCTCGAACCAGCTGAGCTTGTCGGCGTCGAAGGTGAGGCCCAGATGGCCCTGCTCGCTGCGGAAAGCCCACACGCTGAAACCGCCGCCGCCGAGGAAACCGGCGCTGCCTTTTTTCGCGATCTTCTGGGGAAGCGGCTCGCCGTGGCGCTCGCCAGCGCGCACGACGTTGCTGTCGAAAAGGAGGCCCATGCTCAAGCGCAGGTCGAACCAACCGTCGAAGCGCACCTTGCGCCGAAAGGCGTCGGCGGAGGCGTCGACCGCGGCGTCACCGCCGGCCCAAAGGGAGCGCGTCAGGGCGTTCCGGGCTGCGACGTATTCCTGAACATGGTAGCTCGCCACGCCGAGGTAGTAGGCCAAGGTCTGCTGATCCGGATAGTCGAGGTCGTCCGCCTTCCGGAGGTGACGGTAAGCGCGCTTCCATCGACCTTCCCCGAGCTCCGCCTCGCCGAGGAGGAAGTGCGGCTCGCCGTCCTTCTTTCGCAGCCGCGCGGCCGCGGACAAGTAAGTGATGGCGGCATCGCGCTGCAGCATCCCCAGGTAGGCTTTGCCGATGGTGAGCGCCGCGCGGTAGCTCTTCTTCGCCTCGGTCGTGAACGGCTGCAGGACCTCGACGGCGAGCGGGAAGTCGCGCTTCGCCACCGCTTCGGCTCCCTTCTTGACGGCGGCCGCGAAATCCTTGGGCCGGTCCTCGGCGCCGAGGATCATCGTCCCGGGGGCGTCCTTCGCGACGTTCTGGCCCGGCATGTACAGCGGCGTCGTCTCTGCCACGAGCGGACCGTAAACCTGTATGGTCGGGTATTCGATGCGCAGCGCTTGGTCGAACTCGCGCGTCAGGCGGACGACGCCGCCTTGCGGGACCGCGATGGCCTCGCCCGCGACGCCGTTGTCGCCGCCGGTGTCGGCGGAGGCCTTGCGCCGGAAGACGCGCGCCGCGCCGCGCAGGACGAGGAGCTCGATCTCCTCGCGATCCGCGCGCGGCTTCCGCACGATGACGTCGCCCGTCTCGTTGGCGTCGATCTGCAGCCAGTTGCCGTAGAGGATCGACCAAGACGGCTCGCGCCGATCGAGCTGCCGACTCCGCAAAAGCCCGCGCGACAGCACGATTGCGCGCCGTCCGCTGTCCGACTTCGCCAGGTAGACCGAGGTCGCCGGACCGAGCACGTGATGCTCTTTGCCGTCGCGCGCGATCTGCATCGTCGACTCGTCCTGCGTCCTCAGCTTCTCGCCCCAGTCCAAGGCGCGAGCCGTCGGGCCGACGACCTGCAGCTTCTTGTTGTGGTAGCTGAAGCCGCGGCCGCTGAGCGTCTTCACGGCGAGGTCGATCTCGGTGACGGTCTCGATCTTCTCGCCGGCGTCGATCATCTCGGGCTTCACGCGCCCGACTTTGTAGCCGGCCGGCGGCGCCAAGACCTTGATCGTGTAGCGCAGGTAGAGCGAGCCCTTCGGGCTGACGATGATGAATGTCACCTTCTGCGAGCCGAGGCCCCAGTCGCTGGTGTCGATCGAGCAGGTCGCCTCGCGACAAAAGACGTTCTTGGCGCGGATCCACTTAAAGGCGAGGTCGACGCCGGACGCCTCGACCTCGAGCTCGACCGTGTCGCCCTTGTAGACCGCGAACTCGGTGAGGGAGTGCGACTTGATCTTGGGCAGACCCTCGGGGATCGCCTTTTCGAGCTCGTTCAGTCCGGCCGCGCGCAGCTCTCCCGCGCCGACTCCGAAGGTGGCGGAGAGCACGAGCGCGACGAGCGCGAACCTGACGAGACGCCGAACGGCGACGAGCACGAAACCTCCCTATCCTTATGGAAGGTATTTCGGACGTGCTTCCCGATACTTGAAGTCGTGACGGCGCCTAGGCCCCTGACCCTGGACTCAAGCCTTGATCTTCGCCGCCAATTTCTTCGCGACTTGGTCGGGGACCAAGAGCTCGAGCTTTCCGCCGTGGAGCGCGATCTCCTTCGCCAGGCTGGAGGAGATGTGACTGAACTCGGGGCTCGTCGGGAGGAAAATTGTCTCGATCGCGGGGTTCATCGCGCGGTTCATCAAGGCCATCTGGACCTCGTAGGAGTAGTCGGCCATCGAGCGGATGCCGCGCACGAGCGCCACGGCGCCGAGCTTCTGCGCGTAGTCGACCGCGAGCCCGGCGAAGCTCTCGACTTTCGTGTTCTTGACGCCGCCGAGGACCGAGCGCAGAAGATCCATCCGCTCGGCGACGGTGAAGAGCGGCGCCTTGCTGCGCGCCTCGCCGACGCCGACGACGACCTGGTCGAAGAGGTGGCTGGCACGACGGATCACGTCGAGGTGACCGAGGGTCATGGGATCGAAGCTGCCGGTGTAGACCCCGATGCGTTGCTGCATGCTAGTCCCTCATTCCTTCTTTTCCCAGACCGTCACCATGGTCTCTCCATAAAGCTTCTCACGCTCCCTGCGCCACGGGAATCCGAGCTCGGCCCCCATCGCCGCGAGCCGCGCCACGTCCGGCGCTGCGGCGCTCGTCTCGACCACGAGCCGGGCCTCGACGCCGGCAACGGTGGCGAGCCGCGGTCCGAGCCTTTCCAGCCAGGAAACCGCGTCTCTATACGGCGGATCCATACAAATCAGCTCGAAGGGGCCGAGCTCGACCGCCAGCTGGGCGACCCGCGTCATCGCCTTTTCGGCGTCGCGCGCCACGACCTCGAGGCGCGGCGGCTCGAGCCCCTGCGCCGTCGCCCGGCGCTCCAGCTCGACGAGATTCTTCTCGAGGCACTTGGCGGCGGCGGGCGCCGCCTCGACGAAGACGGCGCCGCGCGCGCCGCGGCTCACCGCCTCGATGCCGAGCGCGCCGCTGCCGGCGAAAACGTCGAGCACGAGCGCGCGGTCGACGACCGGCGCCATCATGTTCAGGATCGCGGCGCGCACTTTGGCGCTCGTCGGGCGCGTCGCGAGGCCCGCCGGCACCAGCAAGCTCATCCCCTTGGCCCAGCCCGAAGAAATCTGCACTGCGCTGCGCCTCCGCGAACAGTAAGCGGCCGATATTGCTGCACCCCGACCGTCACACGAAACAAAATTTCATCAAGGCGGCGCCGGAGACTCACGGAAACTGAAATTCTACTTGTAATATCAACCGAAAGCCCGCACTTTACGCAGCCTATTTGAAGGAGGTCCGCATAAGTGAACATTCGCCAGATTCAGGAAGCGCGCGAGTTGTTCGGCATCGACGATTGGGGTGGTGGATACTTCAGTATCGACGACGCCGGCCATGTCGTTTGCCATCCGACGGGTGAAGAGCATCTGTCCGTTTCGCTTCCCGATTTGATCGCCAAATGCAAGGGCCAGGGCTACCACACTCCGATCATCCTGCGCTTCCCGCAGATCATCGAGGGACAGCTCGAGCGGATGCATTCCGCCTTCCGGCAGGCGATCGGCGAGTTCCAGTTCAAGGGCCGCCACGTCGGCGTGTTCCCCTTCAAGGTGAACCAGCGCCGAGAGTTCATCGACGCGATCGTCAGCTGCGGCCAGCGCCTCGACTACGGGCTCGAGGTCGGCAGCAAGACCGAGTTCATCGCCGCCCTGAGCTACCCGCTCACGGGCAACTCGCTCCTCATCGCCAACGGCTTCAAGGACCGCGAGTTCATCGACCTCGGCTTCATCGGCTGCGCGATGGGCAAGCGCGTCATCGTGGTCGTCGAGGGCCCGGACGAGCTCGAGACCTTCATCGAGCTGTCGAAGAAACGCAAGACGATCCCGGAAATCGGCCTGCGCGTGCGCCTCTATTCCAAGGGCGCGGGCAAATGGGAGAAGTCCTCGGGCGACTCCTCGAAGTTCGGCCTGACGACCAGCGAGGTCTTGCACTGCCTGAAGATGCTCGAAGACGCCAACATGCGCGACCGCCTCGCCATGTTGCACTTCCACATCGGCTCGCAGATCACCGAGATCAAGCGCTTCAAGAACGCCATCAAGGAAGCGGCGCGCGTCTACACGAAGGTCGTGAAGATGGGCTATACGCCGCAGTACTTGAACATCGGCGGCGGCGTCGGCGTCGACTACGACGGCAGCAAGACGTCCTTCACCTCCAGCGCCAACTACACGATGCAGGAATTCGCCAACGACGCGATCTACGTCCTTGGCGAGGTCTGCACGAACGAAGGCGTCGCGCATCCGACGATCGTCACCGAGTCCGGCCGCGTCATCGCCGCCTACCACTCGGTCGTCGTCACGGACATCCGCGAGGTCCAGGGCGAGGAGTCGATGGGCTCGTACGAGATCGACGCCGACACGGCGCCGAGCCAGGACGCCCACAAGAGCATCAAAGAGCTCAAATACATCCTGGACAACATCAATCGGAAGAACTTCGTCGAGTTCTATCACGACTCGATCGAGTACCAGGAAGAGCTCTTCACGCTCTTCAACCTCGGCTATCTGACGATGCAGGACCGCGCCGTCGCGGAGGACCTGTTCCGAAAGGTTTGCCGCCGCGCGCTGTATTTCTCGTCCTTCCAGCGTCATCAGCTGGAGGAGTTCGAGGATCTGCAAAAGGTCATGGTGTCGAAGTACCTGGCCAACTTCTCCATCTTCCAATCGATCCCGGACTCCTGGTCGATCGACCAATTGTTCCCGGTCATGCCTTTGTCGCGCCACGACGAGAAGCCGTCACACAAGGCGACGATCGTCGACATCACCTGCGACTCCGACGGCTGCCTCGACCACTTCATCGACCGCGCCGACGTGAAGACGGCCCTCGACCTGCACCGTCCGAACGGGGAGGCTTACTACGTCGGCTTCTTCCTCGTCGGCGCCTACCAGGAAAGCCTCGCCAACGAGCACAACCTGTTCGGCGCCATCCACGAGGCCGAGGTCCACATCAACGCCGACGGCGAGTGGGAAGTCACCAAGCTCACCCAGGGCGACCCGGTCGACGAGCTCCTCGTCTCGCGCAACTACGACATGAGCGAGATGGTCGGCTGCTACGACATCCAGTTCAACAAGTCGGTCGCCGAAGGCCGCATTTCCGAAGCGGACGTCACCGACAACCGCGAACGCCTCTTGAAGTACATGACCTCGTACCCTTATTTGGGCGACATGTAGTCAAATTGCCCAGGCTCTCTTCGCACAGGGCTGCCCTCTCTCGGGGGCAGCCCTGCTGACCTTGTCGCGGCGACGCGCTGAGCGCCACGGCTCAATGAAAAACGCGGTCTTCCAGGACGCGCCGGTTCTTTAAGGCTAGGCGCAACCAGGGGATCCAGTTCGCGTTATCACGACACTTAAGACTGGATCCCCGCCTCGTCGACTCTGGATTTGGTGCTGTGAGGGGGAAGAATCATAGAGGACAAGGATCATGCAACAACGATTGCTTCGGGGACGATTGCTATTGGCCGCAGGACTTGCGGCCGCAGTCACGTCGTGCCAATCCGATCCGGCCAAAAGGAGCTCGCAGCTCGATCTCAGGCCACCAAAGCCGCAGGCTTCGATGGTCGAGCGCCGGTTCGCGGGGTTTCCGCCGCGCCGGCCGGACGCGCTCGCAGGAAGTACTTTTCTCGAGCGGACGGCCAGCATGAAGGGGCCGGAGCGCGAAGCCGCCGTCTTGAGCCAGGTGCTGAAAGGCAACGTGCCAAGCCATCTGCGGATGCTCGTGCCGGTGCAGCTGTCGGCAGCGACCAAGAACCGCGGCGCGCTCAGCGCGACGGTCTGGGTATTGCCCGACTACCTCGCCATCGGGAGCGACGAGGACTACGTTCGCATCCCGATGAGCTTGCCGACCGCGGCAAAGCTGGCCGAACAATTCGGCTTCGCGCTGCCGACGAAGAAGATGGTCGACGCCGTTTACGACCAGGCCAGCGTCCGGGTACGCCCGAAGCCTTTGCCGGCGGGCCCGGAGATGACGCGCAACGCGTACTTCCAGCTCCACAACGACGTGATCGAAGCCCAGCTCCGGCATCGCGACGCCTTCGGCCTGCTCGTCGCGGGTCACAAGAAAGACCTCGTCTTGACCAATCGTCTCGCGCGGCACCCAGGGCAACGCGTGGCAATCTACGGATGGCACCAGCCGGGCGCCATCCCGATCCAGGCGCTCAGCACCGTGCATGAAGCGGAGTATGCCGACTACTCCCACGGCGTTCGCTTCGTGAGCGGGAGCGTGCGCGTCGAGGGCATGGACATGACGCTAGAGGAAGTCTTGTCCGACGGCGAGCTGGCGAAGATCTTCTCCAGCGAGGGGAAAATCGAGCGCATCGCCGAGCTCCTCGATCCGACGACGCGGGACCGAGGCGCGCCGATCTTCGTGAGCCGCAATAGTAGAGGCTTGGCTCACTAAGACCCTGATTCTTACGTGAATCTCCTTCCTAACCCCATCGACCGGCCCCTCGGGTCCGGCCGGTGGGGGTTCAAATTTCGAAGTCTAGTCGGGCAGTTGAGATCCAACCGCAGACCTCGGCTCAAGTCCCCCCCGCATGTGCCGATCCCAGCCTGGACCCGTTTCTCCACTGGAAGGCGATCCATGGGAATCACGCTGCACATCGAAAAGAAGGGTAACTGGGAGCAGGTGCTCTATTCCGGTCCCATCAACGAGGACACGGAAGTGCACCTCGCGCCGTTCATCGCGCAGCTCGGCCAGAACGTCATCTTCAACTTCCGCAAGGTCGAGTACGTCAACAGCTGCGGCGTCCGCGCCTGGATCAACTTCCTGCGTGAAGTCGAGCGCGGCCGCAAGGTCATCTTCGAAGAGTGCACCCCGGAGATCGTGTCGCAGATCAACATGATCCCGAACTTCCGGAGCACGGCGCACATCAAGTCCGTTTATGCGTCGTACGCGTGCACCAACTGCGATCATCAAAAATGGGAGCTCTTCGAGGAAGGCAGGAACCTGCCCCAATCGTCGACTCAAGAGGTTCCGACTCCGAAGTGCGACAAGTGTGGCACTCAAATGGAAATGGAAGAGCTCGAGGACGAGTTCTTCGCATGGCTGGAAGCGGCGGGCTGAGCTGTCCATGGGCGATGCAGCAGAAAACATCAAAGAGCTCCCGATGAGCGGCAACGCGCCGGTCCTCGAGGCTTTCAAACCGTACGAGCACTTCTGCAAGTCGATGCTGGACGCGTTCGTCGTCGTCGACACCGCCGGCAAGGTGCAGAAGTCGAACGCGATGTTCGCGCAGCTCGTCGGGCTGAAGGCGCGGCAGATCCTTAAGGCCGAGTCCTTCGACGAGATGATCACCCTCTCGGTCGCAGGCAAGAGCGTCGGGATCCAGGACTTCCTCGCCAACGTCGCGCCGACGCGGATCGACGAGGTCAGCGGCTCGGCCGCCGGCCGGCAGCTGAACCTGATCATCTCGGTCTACCCGTTCCCCGGCGTCGGCTCCTTCGTCCTGATCCGCGACGTGACGGCCGAGACGAACCTCCAAGACAAGTACAAAGACAAGGCGACGCAGTCGATCACCGACGCGCTCACCGGACTCTTCAACCGCGCTTACTTCATCGACTACCTCTCGTCGCAGATCGCGACCCTCGAGACCTTCCCCGCCACCGCGGCGCAAAGGGTCATCTCGGTCGTCATGCTCGACATCGACTTTTTCAAGAAGATCAATGACGTCCACGGCCACCCCGCGGGCGACTACGTGATCCGCACCGTCGCCGAGATCCTGCGCAAGTCGTTCCGGAAGACGGACGTCGTAGCGCGCTACGGCGGCGAAGAGTTCTTGGCGATCCTTCCCGGCACGGACGCGATCGGCGCGGTTGTCGCGGCGGACAAGCTGCGTCAATCGATCCAAACGTACCCGTTCGAGTTCGAAGGCACGAAGATTCCGCTGACGATGTCGAGCGGCGTGGCACAGCTCTCGATCGGCGCCGAGTCCGGCGACCAAGCGGTGGCACGCGCCGACGCGGCGCTCTACTTCTCGAAGCAAAACGGCCGCAACCGGGTGAGCCTGCACGACGGGATCAAGCCGGGCGCTCCGGACATTCCGAAGGACCCGGCCTAGATCAGACGCGGCCTAGTGCAAAGACTGCGCTGCGGGATGCCCGTCGCGGTCCAAGCCTTTGCCAGCGAGGAATTCGTCGGCCATCTTCTCGATGGCCAGATTGTGGATCTGGCCCTTCATCTGGAGCGGCACGCCGTCCATCTCGTACTCGGTCCAGTCGATCGGGAGGTAGACGTCGCCGCCCTCGCGGAAGTACTCGTCGAAATAGGATCCCATGTAGTCGAGCAGGAGCTGGCCACCCTCGCGCGCCGTCATGTCGTGGTCGACGTCGGCGATGCGGCCTTCGACCGGATAGAAGTAGGAGCCCGAGGAATTGCGGAGCGTCACCTTGGCGTGGACGCCGATGGGGTTGCGGTCGACGACCACCTCGAAATAGCGTTCGGCGAGAAAACCCGCATACTTGCGGTTCAGGAGGCTCGCCAGATCCTTGCACTCGGTCTCGGTGATGAACGCTTTGGTGTCGATCATGCTAGTCCCTCGTTTGGGGCCGTTTGCGCATCGACCAGAGCAAGCAGAGCGCCGCCCGCGGTCCTACCGCTCTTCTTATCATGTTCCCGCGCGGTGTGGAGGCGCATGAGCAGATCCGAAAGGTCCGCAAGGGCTTCGCGACCCGTAGTCGGCAATGCGACGACGAGCGTTCCCTCGATGCCGGTGAACAGCTCAGTCGAGCGTTGCTGCGCCGCTTCCTGGTCCAACTCGAGCAAACGTTTGAGCTCGTCTTCCGTGAGCGGCTCGTAATCAAAGGACTCGCCAATGAGACTGCGCGCCATGGACGTCGCGAGCAAACGATCGAGATCGACCAAGGGCAAGACTCCTTCCCCTGCGATTTTCGCCAGATGCAGGAGCCCGTGCAAACCGCCGACGGCGGCTCGGAAAACGTGCAGACCGGCGCGCGAGGCAATCGGCGAGAACACCGTGCGCTTCGGGCCGTCGCCGAAGACGGTTTCGACCGGACGCACGGGGAAGCGGTTGAATAGGCCCTTCAGGACTTCCGTGCGCTCAAAGCCGAGGACGGGCAAGACGTCGTGGTCGAGGCGCGCCAGCACGGCGCCTGGCCGCGCGAGGCGCCAAAGACGCTCGATGGCATCCGCGCCCGGGACGCGGGCGCTCTTCAGGTGCTCGATCGTCTCGCCTTGCAAGACGTTGAGCTCGGTCAGGCCGGCGCGGAAGAGAATTTTCGGATGCTCGTTCCGAAGAACTTCCGCCGCGATGTTAAGGTCGCCGCCGGCGAGCTCCTCGAGCCCAAGTCCTGCGATCGACTGCGCGTGCGCAAGAATGCGCTTCATGCCGTGGACGTCGTCAGGCTCGATCTTCGCTGCCGCCGCCAGCGAGTTGGCGAGGAACGCGAAACCTTGCGTCACGATCTCGAACTCTTCCGCCGTCCAATGCTCGAGGCCCCGACGCATGGCCGAGACCAGGAAGCTGGGCTCGTGATCGAGATCAGTGGTGGCCAGCGCTTGCGCGTCGAGCGGCTTTCTGCGCTTTCCCTCGAGCTCGCTCGGCGGGAGCGGCACGAACGTGGTTAGCGATTCGGCGTACGTGACAAAACCGTCCTCTTCCAGACGGGCCTGACGGAACTGGGCCGCCATCGCCTCCTGCTCGGCCGGCGGCATTGCGGCAGCATGGGCGAGGAGCGCGTAGCAGTAGTTGATGTCCACGCCGAGCATGGAGGAGACGATGCCCTCGATCGCTTCGTCGATGCGCGGATCTTCCGAGCGCACCTTGTAGTAGAGATCGTTGGAAGGGAGCATGCGGTACTCATCCTGATCCCCGGTGCCGAGCTTCTCGAACTCGTCTTCCTCGATCAGCTTCACGAAGGGGCCGACGAGGGCGAGCTGGAGCTCCTCTTCCAAGGACTTGAAGCGGGTCGCGTATTCGTCGGGGCCGATCTCTTTGAAGAGCGCGAGCCAGGCGAAGGCGTGCACGGGGTCGAGCGCGTCGCCGTCCCACGCTTCGTAGTCGACCATACGCGTCACCTGCTCGGTCGACAGCAGGGGCAGAATGTCGATTGCCGACTCGATCCCGCGCGAGCGCAGGGCGGAGTGCAGGCGATGCGCCGGAACGGCCTGGACGGCCACCTCCGGATCCTCGGCGTTCAAGAGCGCGTCGAGATCCACCTCGGTCGGCGCGATCAGCGCGAGCGCGGCCTCCGGCTTGACGATGAGCGCCTGATGACCAGTCTCGTATGCGGCCCTCAGGCCGTCTTCGGACAATCGACTTGCCATGCTGTGCACCTTCCCGGTATGTCTTACGGGCTCTGGAAGCGCCTGTAGATGCGCAAAAAACGGGCTTTTGAAAAGCGCCGCATCGTATCAGTTTGGTCCTGCCGAAGCAATCTACATTTTGGCCCTGATTCCAACCGGTTGCACCTCCGCGGAGATCCAAGCCCTGCTGTCCTCGACCTCGCCAAGGACGTCCTCCGGGAGTGACCCGGGTGCCTCGACCGACCTCGCCAAGGCCTTGATCGAAGACGCCCTCGCGCCGGTCGCGGCCGAGTTGAAAGAGCTCAACGGCAAGCTTGCTGGCTTCATCCCGACGGAATCCGACAGCTCGAAGCGCACCTTGGCCCACGTCTTCGACGGCGGTGGCAAGCGCATCCGGCCGGCGCTCTACTTCATGTGCTGCAACCTGCTCTCCTATCGCGGCGAGCATTTTCACGCGATCGCGGCCGTGTCGGAGTACGTCCATACGGCGAGCCTCTTGCACGACGACGTCGTGGACAACAGCACGCTGCGCCGCGGCAAGCCGACGGCCAACAGCATCTACGGCGACGAGACCAGCGTCCTCGTCGGCGACCTCATCTACTCGACCGCGAGCGAGATGATGGCCGCCACGGGCAACATGGAGATCGTGAGGACCTTCGCGCGGGCGATTCGCCTGATGAGCGAAGGCGAGCTCATGCAGCTCGAAAACCTGTTCAATGCGCGGATGAGCGAGAAGGCCTACCTCCGCATCCTCGAGTGCAAGACGGCGATCCTGATCGCCGCGGCCTGCAAATCCGCGGGCTTGCTGTCCGGCGCGACGCAGGAGGTCTGCACCTTGCTCGAGACCTTCGGCCACAGCGTCGGCATGGCCTTCCAGTTGATCGACGACGCCCTGGACTACACCGGCGCCGCGGAGATCATCGGCAAGGCGACGCATTCGGACCTGCTCGAAGGCAAGGTCACGATGCCCTTGATCCTCCTGGACGGAAAACTGGACCCGACGCAGCGTGCGCGCTACGACGCGATCCTGGCGAAAGAGTCGATCACGCGCAGCGAAGTCCTCGAAGTGGCGCGCTGGGTCGAGTCGTACGGAACGGCCGAGACGACGGTCGAGCGGGCCGAGGGCTACACGCGGCAGGCGATGGCGGCGCTCTACGCGTTCCCGAAGTCTCGCGAGCGCGACGTGCTCGAGAATCTCGCCAACAAGCTCCTCTTCCGCTTCACCTGAGCGTCTTTCCCATGGCGAACCCGGCAGGACTTAGTCGCTCCCGGCTTTCGAGCTTCGAAGCGGGGATTTGCCGAAGGCGCCTGCCGACCGGGCTGACCTTGATCTCGGTGCCGCGGCCCGGGAACGACCATTTTTATCTGTCGATGCTGATCCGTGCCGGCGCCCGCCTGGAGACGCCCGAATCGTTCGGCGTGGCGCACTTCCTCGAGCACATGATGTTCCGAGGCTCGGCGACGCACCCCGGCTTCGCGCAGCTGGCGGAGGCCTTCGAGCGCCTAGGCGGCGAGTGGAACGCGGCGACCGGCCACGAGCACACTGAGTACTGGTACTCGGGGATCTCACACGTGGCCGAGCCCGCCTTGGCTTTATTCGCCGATTTCCTCGAGAACCCGAAGTTCGAAGACATCGAGGTCGAGCGCAACGTGATCGAGCGCGAGCTCGACGGCGAGACGAACGACCACGGGCACTCGACCGACATGGACTATCACGTGGCCTGCCTGATGTGGCCGGGCTCGACGATGGCGCACCCCATCCTCGGCACCAAGGCCACGATCGGGAAAATGACGGTCGCGAAGCTGAACGCGTTTCGCGACAAGCACTATGCGCCGGCGAACATGGCGCTCTGCGTCATCGGCGGTGAGAGCGGCGAAGGGATGCTCGACCGCGTCGAGAAGCTTTTCGCGGGGCATCGCTCTGCGTATGCGGCGAAAGCGCGCGAGAAGTTCCCGGTGGTGCCGGCGTTCGTCGGGCCGAAGTGGAAGTGGATCGAGCATTCGGATAACGAGTACGAGATCCGTTTGAGCTTTCTCGTCGGCGGGGAGTGGTCCCCCGAGGCGCAGGAGCTCGAGCTCCTGTCCCGGCTCTTGGCCGACGGCTTCTGCGCGCGTTTGGTTCGGCGCCTGCGCGAAGAGCTGGGCCTAGTTTACGACATCGCCGCGTGGACGGCCTTGAGCACGGAGATGGGGACGCTGGAGATCTCCGCGTCCTGCGCCACGGATCAGCTCGAGCACTTTTTGAAAGAGTTGTTTGCGGCGCTTCGGCGCCTGGCCGACGAAGGGCCGACGACGGGCGAGATGGAGCGCATCTCGACGCGCGCGCTGGTCGATCTCGAGCTCTTCGCCTCGCATCCGGACGGCATCGTGCAGAAGCTCTCGTGGGCGGCGGTGAGCGGCAAGACCGTGCGGCTCGCCGACGATCGCGCCCACATCCTGGCGGCGACGCCCGACAGCTTGAAGGCCCTGGCGCGTGCCACCTTCCGCAAAGACAAGGCGGCGCTCGCAGTGCTCGGCCCGAAAAGCGCGAACATCGAGGCCCGGCTCGAGAAAGCCCTGGCCAGCGGTTTGCCCTGATGGGGATCGCCTCGCATTTCATTCATCTCGTGGCGCTCCTCGGGGTGGTCTTGACCTACGTCGACTGGCTCCACTTCGCCCATCCCGGCGCGATGGGACGCGACGTTACGTTCGGCGTGTTCGCGTTGCCCTATCTTCTCGGGCTGTTCTCGCTGCAGTTTCCGCCGTGGGAGGCGAAAGGCACCGGGTCGCGCCTGATCGCATCGCTCGGCTTGATCGGGGGCGGGATCGCGGCGCTCCAGGCGCTGGCGGGGATCGTCCTGGTCCTCGGCGTGGTGCCTGACCTGCCGACGCCTTGGCTCAAGGTCGGCGGTTGCGTGATCGCGATTCCCGCGGCGTTGCATGCGGCGCGAACGAGCTTGGCCTCACTGAGGCGCGGTCCGGATGCGCCGCAAGAGGTCGCGCCTTCTCCGACGGGCCTGCGGGCGAAGGTCGATGCGGTGCTCGGCGACGACGTGATCGCGACCTTGCTCGCGGTCGGCTTCGTGGCGCTCTTCGTCTTCCTGCTCTGGGCGCGGCCGAACCTGCGGACGCAGCCGAAGCTCCTGGCGGGCGGCGCTTTCTTCGCGTTTTGCGCCGGGGTCGGCATTTGGGCGGCGGTGACGAGCCGTCTGGTGCAGAAGGCGCTGCGCGGCGAGCCGCCGGGGCAGGCGGCGGTGGTCCTCGAGGTTTCGATCGCGTTTGCTCGGGGGTTCTCTGCCGTCCTAGGCGCGTATCTGGTGTCTTTGACGGTAACGACCGGCGAGTTCGGCTACCATTCGGCGGTCGGGGCGATCTTGGTCTTGTTCGCGGTCTTTCCTTTGGTCCTGCGGCGGACGCGTTACACGGCGGGCGAGCTCGGGATCACCGAGAGGCACGCGCGCGGGACGACGACGTATCGGTGGAGCGAGATTGCCGCCGTCGACGTCATGATCTTCGGCGGCGGCACCTCGGTGCTCGTCGCTTTGAAAGACCCAGAAGGCTCGTTGGCCCGCACGGAGTTTCAGGCGCAGCTCAGCGACGGCGCCGCCGACCTGAACTGGATTCAGACGCGGCGCGCGCGGATGGCGAAGAGCCTCGCGAGCGCCGGGCATCACCTGACGATCCCGGCGGCGGCGGATCCGTCCTTGCCTGAATTCGTGGCGATTACGGCGCGGCACATGAGTCAATTCGGGCTTTGACGGCAGAGGCCGCGATTCTATCGATTCCGCGTTTCGGTGTTCCAAAAAGACGAGCGCGAATACCCGCGCGACTATGTTTACCTCCGGGTGTCAGGATTCTAACACTCTCCAGGTCCGCGCGCCCGTCACGCCAAGCGCGTCTGACCACGCGGCCATCTGCGTACCGCTCCAGAAGCGATTCGCATTTTCGCGCCGCGCGGTAACCTGCGTTACATTCGACGAGCGACGGAACCCCTCGGATTGTCTTGGCATTCACGCTGCAGTAGAAGGCGCGTGTCCGACAGCGTGTTGGACCCAAGAACACCAACGTCCTTCCAGGAGTCCCCCATGTTTTGCAAAGCAATCCGTCTCGTCTCTGCCTGCGCCCTCGTTTCGTCCCTCGTCGCCTGCGGCCAAAGCAGCAGCGGCAGCGCCGTTTCGGACATCGCTCCGTGGCCGGCGCCGGCTCCCATCCAAGGGTTCAGCTGTCCGAAGGCCGGCACGAACGAGCGCCTGGTCCTCAGCTATCAAGACAGCCTGCCGTACGGCACCATTGCGCAGATGACGATCTCGAAAGGTCTGCTGACTACGGCGCCGTTCTACGGGTCGGAGTCCGCAGACGGCGCGCTGGCGCTGCGTACTTTCAGTGAGAGCGACGACCTCGTCACCGTCACCGAGCACGGCAAGCTCGTCATTATGGCGACGGCCACGCTGCCGTCGACGACGTACATGTCTTGGACGAAGCTGGACGGCACGACCGTCGGTTATGGTCCGTGCGCGGCTCTCTGAGCGCGAACGGCGGGATGTCCCGCCAAAATGCTGCCGCCGGGCCGCAGCGGCCGAGCGGCAGCACCATCATTCGGCCTCAGGGCGGCATGACGAAGCCCATGACGCCGATGTACTGATAGCCGGATCCTGCGGCCGCACCTGGATCAATGCTCAGGAAGCGATCGGCATTCGGCCCGATCCATTTGTGTAACGGGACCGTTCCAGGCTCGTGTGCGCATGCGACGGAGAAAGCGTTGCCGTTGTTGGTCCACCCCTGCTCATTGATGAGCACGCGATGGCCGGCGTCCCAGGTGTCGAAGTTGAAAACGATTGCGTCCGCGATAGGGTGGCTGGCACGCGAGATCGCGACCGCGTTCGCCCCGCTACAAGCGAGCGCACCGACCCCCGGCTGCAGTGCACGGAAGCGCGGAGCTTGCGGAGCGAACCCAACGTCGACTCCCTCGTTCGGAGTCGCAGAGAACATGTGAACGCCCCATTTGGCGTTCCAGCCTTCGTGAATCGTCAGGTCCCACGCACGGCTCGGCGGCGGGGGCGGCGGCGGCGGGGGAAGAACTGGCACGGCGACAGGGGCCGGCGCGGGCGGGGCAACAGGTTTTGGCGCAACCGGCGGCGTGGGAGCGATGTATTCGTCGTCGACGGACCGTGCATTGCCGGCGCCGCCCAAGAACGAAGCGACGGTCATCCTGGCGCCAGAACCCGCGCGGAATACCTCACCCCAGCTTGGGACCTGCGCCCAGAGCTGGAAGTCGAACGCGCTGCCGTTCGAGACGCCGACCCAGATGTTGCCGTCCGGCCACAAGAAGGCGATGTCGGCATTGTTATCCGAGTTGAAATCGGCCGAAAAGAAGCGCGCTGCGGAGCTCGCGTCGAAAACGCCCGACCAAGCCTTCTCCTGGGCAAAGATGCGGAAATCGATCGTCGTGCCGGTCGAGACGCCGACCCAAACGTTGCCGTCCGGCCAAGCGAAGGCGATGTCCGACTTGGCGTCGCCGTTGAAGTCGTTCACGAAGAACCGCGCAGGCGACGTCGACGCGAAGATGGCGCCCCATTCGGGCTTGCCGATCGCATTGACGAACGACATCGAAGCGCCGTTCGAGAGGCCGTACCACAAGGCTCCGTCGTTCCACGCAAAGGCGAGATCGGTCTTCTGATCGCCGTTCCAGTCACCGACGAAGAAGCGAGCCGGGGAGCCGTCGGCGAACACCGTCGCCCAATTGGCATTGCGGTAGAACTCGGAGAAGGCCATCGCGCTGCCGTTCGAGACGCCGCCCCAAACGGCGCCGTCGCTCGACACCATGACGAGGTCGTCTTTCTTGTCGCCGTTCAGGTCCATGACGAAAAAGCGCTCTTTCGAGCTGGCGCTAAATTGCGCTGCCCACGCCGGATTGCGATAGGCTTCGGTGAACGCGAAGGCGACGCCATTCGACGTGCCGAGCCAAATCGAGCCGTCGACGTGCGCGAACGCTACGTCGGATTTTCCGTCACCGTTCCAGTCGCCGACGAAGGTGCGCGTCAGCGAGCCGGCGCGGAACATCTCGCCCCATTGCGCGGTTTGCGCGTAAAGCGTGAAGTTGAGCTTGTTGCCGTCGGACGCGCCGATCCACCAGTTCCCGTCGGGCCACGCGAACGCGTAATCTTGTTTGCCGTCGCCGTTGAAGTCGCCGACCATGGTACGCGCGGGCGAGCCCGCGCGGAAGACCGGGCCCCACTCCGGGATTCCGGCGAAATTCTTAAACGCGAAACTCTTGCCGTCGGAAAGGCCCGCCCAAATCGCGCCGTCCGGCCACGTGAACACGATCGACGGCTTGTCTTTGCCGGCAACGCTCGCATCTGCCGCAAGGACCGCACTCGACGGCGCGACGCCGTTCGCGTCGGAGACGCGGATCGTGATGCGGACGGTAAACTTCGTGCCGTTCGCGTCGACTTTTGCGAGAATGATCGTTGTGCCAGGGCCGACGGCGGTCACGTTGCCTTTGTCATCGACAGTCGAAACCGATGGGTCAGAGCTCTCGAACGTCACGCTGCCGTCGCTCACGCCATCGAACGATAGCTCGATTTGCTGCGTATCGCCCGGCACCAAGAACAAGGCGGCGCCGCCGCCTTCGCCTTCGGTGATCGTCTTTTTCGGCTTTGCCTTCGAGTAGGGGTCCACGGTTACGGGAGCGCTCGTCCCGCCGCCGCTGGCAGTGCCGCCGCTACCGCCGCTTCCCGTGCCGGTCGAATTTGCCGGTTCCGTCTCTGTCGCCCCGCCGGTTTCGGTGCCTTTGTCTTTCGTCGACTTTCTCTTAGAGTCGTTGCCTTGATCGTCGGCACATCCGACTAAGCTGGCGAAGGCGACAAACCAAAGATGACGCATACGAATCCTTCCTTCGAAACCGATGGGACGGGACTATTGGTTATTTCTGATCGGTGACGTGGCTCAAAACTTGAGATGGGTCGCATGTCCAGCATTTGCATGGAAGTTCTCGATTAAACCGGCTGGTTATCGCCAGGATCTGCGCCGCTTGCCGCTGATTTCCGCCAGGCGATTGGCGAGCGTCTAACCTCTCGATCCTTCACGCTAATGAGCGCCACGGAGTTAGAGGCGGTAAGCAACCCTGAGCTTAAGCTCTCAGGCCACCGAACCGATCTAAGGATAATGAAGCCGAAGAACCGCGGCTGAACCGGTGGGACAAGGCCATGCGCAACACGATCGCTTTGCTGCTATCGCTTCTGGCCGGTCTGGCCGGCTGCTCGCGTGAGGACGACAAATCGCGCCCTGCGGCACCGTCGAGCGGAGCCGTGCCGGTCGCCGGAGCGGACGGATCGGGTGCCGGTGTTCAGACGCCGCAAGATGCAGCAGCAGCAGCTGCGGCAGCAGCCGCCGCGTCGCAAACCCCGGGCGCAACCGACGAAGACTCCGCCGCGGCAAACGCCGCGGGCCCCATCAGCGCAGCGCCCGCGATTCATCCGGCGCTTATCACCCTCGACGGCTCGAAGCAGCTGCCCGTCGACCACCCCGAAGCCGTGGCCGTCCACCGGCTGAAGGGCGATGAGTACATCGGTCGCGTCAACATCGCCAAAGTCGGAAACGTTTGGGCGGGACCTTTCGCCTTGGGGCTGTTTCGCCAGAGCGGCGACGGCTTTGCGTACAAGAGCCAGATCGCCATTGAAAAGGTCAGTGGCCTGCCCGCGATCGAGTCGGCATACGATCCTGCCGTCCTCGACTACCAAGGGCAGATTTGGGTCGCATTCGAATGCGCCGTCTCGGGATTGGCCGGCTCCGCTCACACGTGCCTCGGCCGACTCGAGCAAAAGGACGCGGAAAGCTACAAGCTCACCAGCACGGACGTTGTCGTCCAGGGCCATGACTTCGATACCCTGAACCAGACCGAGCTGTCGGCGTCGGTGCCGAAGCTTTTTCTATTCCAAGACGTGCCACACATCTGCTGGACTGCCGTCGAGATCGACGTGGCGATCGCGAAGTTCCGCCAAATCAATACCCGCTGCGCAAGATTGCGCGCCGCGGCCGACGGTCGCCGGCTCGTCTTCGCGGACATGGGCGACGAGACGCGGATCGGCTCCAGCGATCCGCGTGCCGTCGACGTCATGAACCCCCTCAAGGGCGACCCCAACAGCGACCTCGTGGCCGACATCTATTCGATCGATCACGTCACGACCGAGAGCGGCGAGAGCGCTTACGTCGCGGTCGCCGCCGTCGGCGGCAAGACATATCCGCACGACGTGCCCGCGGGCACCTATCGCATCGCTTTCGCCGTGGCCGCAAACCCGTTCGTCAAGGGCGCTTTCGACGTCGTTCGAAAGGACAACGGCCTGACGACGATGGCCGGTGAGTACGGTCACCTGGTCAAAGACGGCGAGAAGCATTTCCTGCGCGTGACGTTCCGCTCCGACCTCAGCTTGCCGCGTTACAAACTGGACCGGCACCCGCAAATCGATGGCTCAGGCGTATTCACCCAGTACCCGATCGTCGACGCCGCAGCGCTGGTGCGGATCGATCGCACGCGCCTGGCGCGGGCCATCACCGGCGAGATCAAGGCGACGAACCCTGCCGCCACCGACGCGGACGTCGCGGCAGCGGCGGACACAAAGGCTGCCGCCGTGCTCGCGGGCGGCATGGGCAAGTGGAACGAGCTCCGTTTGGAGATGGTCCGCCAGCCGGCCTTCGCCGACGACCTGCTCACTCAGCAATACTCGGGATTTTTCAACAAGACTCCGAGCGCCGATTATCTCGAGCGGGGCCGACGCGCCTTGAACGATGTGGGTTACGCGGGGACCGTGAGCCTCTTGTCGGAAGACCCATCGTTCTCGACGCTTCCGGAAAGCGCTCAAGCGCAGATCTTGACCGCTGGCTGGGCTGATCGGGATCTCTTGAGCCAACTGTTTTCGACGTTCGGCGCACGCTTGCCGACGACGGCCGAGTTTTTCTTCTTCTATCGTGCGAAGAGTCATTGGACCGATATGGCCGCGAGCGTCTTGGAATACCATGGCAACGCCAAGGGTCGGGCGACGTTCGCGGGGGATGCGGCCTCCGCCGATAAACCGAGCAACATCTATCGCGAGTACCTCGAGCAGTTCTCGGCGATGATCGACAATCCGACCAGAGGCGCGAAGGTCGCGACCGCCGACTGGATCGAGCTGACGTCGAACGAGCTCATGGCGGGACGTCTGTCGTTCTTGAAGGCCATCGCGGGCATCGCGCGAGGCGAGGGTGTCGCGGAGTTTTTGGTCGCGCATGCCTACCGAACGCTGCTCGGCCGCGAAGCGGCGGCCGTCGACCATGACGCTTGGACCGCCATTCTCCGCGCGAAGAGCTACCAAAACATGTGGATGAGCATCGCCAACAGCGCCGAGTTCAACGCCAAGCCGCGGCCGGCGGCTGAAGTCGCCCAGCTTCGCGACCCGAATTGGGTTTACCGAAACCTCATGCAGGCGGTCTTCCTGCGCTTCATAGGCAGCATGCCGGCAGACAACGTGTTGAATCACATCAACGCGCAATTGCATAAGCTCGGCTCGACTTACGACGGGCTGGCCGACGTGATCGGAGAAATGGGCCTGTACCGGCAGCGCGGGTAGGCGGCTCTAGCCGATCTGGGCTTTGAGATCTTTCCGAAACCCGAGAAAGATCAAAAACTCCACCATCAAGAAGAGCGGCGCGTTGAAGATCTGCGTGATGTTGTCGGCCAGGGCGGGGCGCTTCCCCTCGAAGACATGGCCCAAGAGCTGGATGATCCAGCCACCCACGAAGCTCGCGGCGAAGAACGCGAGCGAGTCTTTGATGGGGAGCGTCGAGGCTTGGTCCGCGAGGTAGAGGAGGCCTACGCTGATCGGCATCTGCAGGAGCGCAATACGGTAGTCCAGGCGGCAGTAATAGATGAAAACGCCAGCATAGAACAGCGTCGCGGCGCTAATGGGCGCGGGTCCGTGGACCCAGCGGAACCAGCCGAGCGGGATGAAGAGCGAATAGACGACGAGCGGCACGCCGAAGAAGTGCGAGATCTTGTTGCGCGTGTCGCGGTGGTACGACGCATAGGATTGCATTTGCTCGACGAGTGACTTCATCGAGCGAGCTTAGCGGCGGGTGGGGTCCGGGTCAAACTCGATGTCGCTGGCGGACATGGCATTTCGAGGCGAGAGTCGCGGGCAGGAGAGCCGCGATGCACGAGTTCTTGTCCCAAATTCACGAGCTTGCGGCGAGCGCCCGGAGCGCCGAGCCACAGGAGGTCGAGCGCGCGCTGCGGGATCTCGCGGCGCCCCGACTCGTGGCCGCGGTGCGGGCGGCACAACGGCGCGGCTTGCCGTTCGACGGCGCGGTGCGGGCCCTGGCGCGCGAAATGCGGCTCGCCGCCCGTGAGGCGCAGGAGATCCGACGCGTGCTGGTGCTCTTGCGTGGACGAATGGCCTTGGGCATCGGCGGCGCCTCGATGGCGCACGCGTGGGTGATGCGTTCCCTGGATCCTTGGGCCGGCATGGCGGCGCTTGCGATCGCCGTCGTGGTTCACGCCTACGTACAGCGGCGCGTGCCACGAGCCTGGGTCGAGGATGAGGCGGCGGTGGCTGCTTGGGTCACGGATTACGCCGGTGTTACGGACGGCACGACGCGTGAGCTAACGCTACGCGAAGTGCGTCTCGGCGTATCAATGGAACGTGAGAAGCGTGCGCTGCTGCGCGATCTCGCCCGGCGACGAAGGCTGGAGGCACGCATCGAGAGCGAGAAGCTGATCGACTCGATGCCGCTCTTCGAGCTGGTCGGGATCGGCGCGCCCGCGGCCTTGCTTCTCGCGGCGCCCGTGCTCGCCCAGGCCACGCTCGGCTTGACGCTGTCGACGAGTTAGGCGGTCGAGGGAGCCTCGCTGACTCGCAAGTCCGCGGTTTCTCTCGGACTGCCGCTGGGCACAGTCTGTGCTTCAGGGCGCCTACACAGTGCTCGAACGAAATGTGGGGTCCATTCGATGGCCTTCAGAACCGTAATCATCGCGCTTCTCCCCGCGCTGGCCTTGGCCTGCACGGACGTGAAGAAAAAGACGATCAATGCCGGTCCGCAGGAGCCTCTGCCGGCGACCATGCCGACGACCAAGCCGGGAACGGCGCAGCCTGGCGGCAGTGGCAGCGTGTTTCCGAACACCGAAGCGCTCGGCGCGGGACTTCCGGCCGCCGACGCCGAAAAAGGCCGCTTATATGTGAACGGCTGGTCGGGGCATGCGGACGAGGCCGCGGCCTTCGGCAAGTGGACGGTGGCGACCGTGCCGACGGCAGCGACCCTGCCGGGCGCGGGCCCTGGCGTGACGCCGCCGACGGGCACGACAGGAGCTACGGGCGTCACAGGCTCGAGCGGCGTGACGGGCGTGACGGGGGTCACCGGCGTGACGCCGCCGCCCTCGGACGAGGTCGTGTTTCACATCAAGAAAGGCACGGGCCAAGGCGCCTGGAACGACGCCGCGAGCGAAGTCGTGCTCAAGGTCGGCAAGAAATTCACGATCGTGAACGACGACGACGTCGTGCATCAGTGGCACACGAACGGCAGCCCCTGCCCGCACGGCGACGAAATCGCGCCGGGCCAGTCGGAGACCTGCATCCCAAGTCAAAAATTCTCGAACGGTCCGCTCTATGACCACATTTCGGAAGGGAGCTTCTATGTTCGCGCCGAGTAAGCTCGCGCTCCCGCTGCTCGCGACTCTCGCCTTCGGTCTCGCCGCTTGCGAGAAAGTCGGGCAGACCGCCTCCCTGAAAGAAGAAGCGACGGGGACCGCATATCCTGGCGCCATCACGTTGTCGCTAGCGCATCCTTATGACCTGGCGAAGGACGACTTCGAGCTCCTGCTCGCAGCGCCGAACACGGTCAAAGCGATGGCGGTCTGCCACGTGCGCGACGGCGCGACTTGCGCGCCGGGCACCCAACTCATGTACTCGGCCTCGCTCGCCTACGCGACGGGCGATCGGATGTTCTACAAAGTGAATGCGTCGGCCCTACTAGAGGCTGGGCTGACGCTGCGCTTCATCGCGTACGATGCGACCGGCACCGTCATCGACGCGCGGACCGTGGTGTTCTCTGGTCAAGCCGGAGCGACGCCGCCCTCCTCGACTGGCACGCCGCCGAACGGCACGACGCCCCCGTCCTCCGGCGGCGGCGGCGGCGGCGCGGCCGGCGGCGAGAAGGTCGTCACCTTCTACGGCGATGTGCTCCCGTTCTTGTCGTCGAACGCGGCGGGCAGCGCCTACAAGTGCACGACTTGTCATGCTCATTACAACGCGCCTGACGGCTTGAACAGCGTCGGCGAAGTCGACCGCATGATCAACGCGATGGAAAGCGGTCGGATGCCCCGCGGCGGCGACCCGGTCCCGGCTGACAAGGTCGCGCTGCTCCGCAAGTGGCAGCTTCAAGGCTTCAAAGAGCGCGCCGGCAACGGCCTCCGCCTGGCGGACGTCACGACGCAGACGGGCAAGATCAACGCCGATCGCGACAGCCGCGAAGGCCGCGGTCGAGGCGAGCCCTATAAGGCAGCACCGGCCGGCTACGACCAAGCGATGGCGGCGAGCTTCGCCGAGAAGCACAAGACGGCCAAAGGCCCAGGCTACAAATACGTCTACGTTCCCGCCGGCGCAGCGAGCGACAAGCAGCTCGCGAACATCCTTCGCGTCTCGGCCGGCAAGGCCTGGAACCACCTCTCGTGGATTCCCGAGATGGACGTGCCGGAAGACGTGAGCGAAGGCGCGGGCCTCGTGTTCGCGCTGAACCTGACGAAGGTCTGGGGCGCGGACGCCGACAAAAACTGGGCTTTCGTCGCCAACTGCTCCCCGAAAGCCAACATCCAGATCTCGCCCGCGCCGGAGGGCGACTGCGAGCGCTTCGCTCCGGATCAGCCGGTCGCCATCCCGCGCTTCGTCTTCAACGCGACGAACGGCGGCCCCTACGCGAACGTGCACAAGACGCCGACCAGCTTCAACACGTTCACGCGCAGCTACAAGTTGGGCTCGATCACGCACACGTCGACCCACAAGGAGGCGATCGTCTGCGGCCCGCGCATCACTGCCTACCGCACGGTGAAGAAGGACGGCCTCGAGCTGCTCTACTCTTACACCACCGACGAGTTTGACGGCCGCGACGGCGGCAGCATCAACTACCAGTCGGCCCCGACCGAAGACGACCAGCGCGGCACGGGCGCCCTGAACGCCGGCCCGAACGACGGCGGCACGGCCGTGGCCTCGGAATGGTGGATCCAGCTGCCGAACGGCTTCATCTACTACGGCATCCACGGCGAAGGCTCGCAGGAGCGCGGCAAGGCCGAGTTCCCGTTCGCCATCGATCCGATGAACTGGAAGCAAGGCTCGACCCTCGCGACCGGCCGCTCCTGCATCACCTGCCACGCCAACGGCATCCAGTCGGCGCCCAGCGACGCGGAGTTTGCGGGCAAGAACGGCTGGAGCACGAACGACAGCCTCGCAGCGCTATACGGCTCGACACGCACGAAGTTCACGAAGTCAATGCAGACCCTGGTCTCGAGCCTTTCCGACGGCGACGAGGAGCTGAACTCGCAGATGGTCAAGGGAACGATCGAGCCGGTGACGCGCGCCATCCGCGAAGTCGAAGGCCCCTATGACGGCGGTGCGCAAGGTACCGGTACGTGTCGCTCGTTTTGCGACGGCAAGTTTTCTTCTCAGCGCCTGAACTTCTGCGCGACCATGCCGCAGCGCTGATCCTGACCCCCGGTCCCTGGCCTCCAGAAGCCTTTAGAGGAAACCGATGCAACTCCAGACGATGTTCTATGCCGTGCTGACCTTGGCCGCTGTTGCCTGCGCCACGGACATGCCGCGCCTCCCGGTGCTCGAAGGCACCGAGGCGGACCATGCCTCCACCAGCTTTCCGGCAGCGGCGAAGCTTTGCGGTACGCACGTGTCGCTCGCCGGCTTGGTGACCGAGACAAACGTGGCGGACGCGGGGCGCGCGATCGCGCTGACGGTCGAGCACTCGGTGTGCGGCGGCGACACCACGATCGACGGAGCAAGCTGGAAAGCGATCGCGGTCGGGACGACGACGCAGCTCGTGGCGCTGAATGGCGTCGAAGCGGACGCGAAGCTCTTCCTTCAGGCCGACAACTCGATCACGGCGCGCTCCTCCTCCGGCGACACGAAGGTCCTAGGCAAGGTCGACGCGGCGGACGAAGGCATGCCGGTCGCGCTCGCCGCTGGCGTCTCAGCGCAGATCCTCGTCGAGGGAAAGGCCTTCGTCCTGGGCAAAGCCGCCAAGGACGCGCCGGGCAGAGTCGCCGCGTTCTCGGCGAACTGAGGTAGGCTGCGCGAGTGTATCGAAACGCGAGTCGTCTTGATCGGCTGGCCATGGATCGGATCGACAGGCTGAGGTACACTCCCGCGCCGACGGCTCACCGCGATCAAAACAGCTCAGACTGCATTTTGCGACTGAGACCGAGCGCGAACGTAGCCGTCAGATGGTGGCTGTCGCGAAACAGTAGAATCCCGTTCTGAATCGGTAGGCAAGTAGGTTTTGGACAGACCCACGACGTGGGATCGACGTAAACCGCACCCATGCCCTCGACCACGGCGCGTTCCGCAGAACTCCAAGCGCGGTCGGTGGCAACGCCGGTAGGTATCGAACATTCTTGCGCGTCGGGGCCAAACTGAGCGATGCAGCGGGGGATGTCGCGCGTCGGTCTGGGGATGTCGCCAAGCACGACGACCCGGCGCGCTGCCGGAAGCCCCTCGGAGATGATGGCGCTCAGCCCTTGGCGCCATAGCTCGAACCGAAGCTTCGGCGGAACGAGAGCACCTTTGGCGTCGACTAGAGCGGCCTTCCGGCTATTGGAAATGACGAGCAGATCGGGTCGTTCCAAGTGGATCCGGGCCAAGACGTTGCGGCGCCATGCTTCGCAATCATGGTACTCGAGCATCGTCTCGGACCTTGCAACCTTGGCAGTCGTGAAGGGGCAGGCCGACTTAGACTGCACGATCAGCTTTCGATCTTTCTCGAGGGCAATGTTTTCCAGCGCCGGAAACCAATGCGCTGCGTGAGAGTCGCCGACCAAGAAGATCGAACGCCCGGCATCGGGATTCCCATAGACGCAATTTTGCAGCGCAAAGCCGTTAAAGCCGACGTGGCAGCCATCTTTGTAGATCCTCGGAAGGTCCCCGGACAGATCCGCAAAAGTCGGCGTCAACGGACGATCAAGTCCCTTCTGGAATTTCATCCCAAGAATTACGGCACTTACGGAAACGGCGACAAGCGTCGCCGTCACGCCGAGGCCAGCGGCACTCCACGGGTCACGACGCCAAAGGGTGCTGCGACGGATCGGATCTTCGACCAGCTTGAAGGTCGCGTAGCTCAGTGCAATGGACAACAGGACGAGCCCGACACGATACGGCATCGTTGGCTGCTCATCCGCAACCAAGGTCGGCACCGCCAGTAGCGGCCAATGCCACAGATAGAGTGAGTATGAGATGCGGCCGAGGAAACGGCAGCCGCGGCTGCCGACGACGAAACGCAAGACGAACGGTGCGTGGTTCGTCCCCGCAGCAATGAGGAAAGTTGCTCCGAAGACCGGCACGAGGGCCGCTACGCCGGGGTAGGGGGTCGCGTCAGAGTAAATGAGCCCACTGGCTAAGACGGCGCCGAGCCCGCTGGCCGCAAGGACCTCGACCAGCCGGCGGTCAGCACCGGCGAGCACGCCCGGCGCCAACGCCAAGAGGCCTCCGGCGCAAAACGCCCACATCCGCGACGGCAGCGAGAAGTACGCCCAGGGCTGGTTCGTCCGCGTCAACCAGATGGAAAAACCGAAAGACACGAGCGCCAGACCGACGAGCAACGTCGCCAGCAGACGCTTCTTTCTCGCAAATGGCAGCAATACCAGCGGCCAGAGAAAGTAGAACTGCTCTTCCAGGGAAAGAGACCAATAGTGCTGAAGCGGCGACGCGCCAAGATCCGTGGCAAAGTAGTCGACAGCGCGGAAGGCCATTCGAAGATTGGTCAGGTAGGTGCTCGCGTAGATGCCATCCATAGCGAAATCCCGGCTCAGGATCGGCGGCAGCAAGAAGGCGCACGCCACGACCGTGCAGACGATCACCAGCGTGGCGACCGGCAGCAGACGAGCCGTACGTCGCGCCCAAAATCTCCCTACCGCGATCGTTCCGGAGCGGTTCATTTCTTCGACGAGCAGGCCCGAAATCAAAAAGCCCGATAAGACGAAGAAGAGATCGACAGCGACATACCCGCCGCCAAACCCGAGCAACTCATAATGGTACAAGACGACCAAGGCGACTGCGACGCCGCGAAGACCCTCCAGATCACCTCGATATGGGCGATGATCACGCATTCCGTCATCATATCAGGAATCGCACGGGCCCGATCACGGATAGCTAGACCCTGGCGCTTTCGCGCCAGGGTCTATCCCGAGCGGAGCGAGGGATCTCGGCGATGACACCTGCGCCGCCGCTTCCCGGCACCATCATGGGGGGCAGCTCGGAAGAAGTCGCATGCAGAGCGACGCGGCAAC
>JANOTL010000072.1:0-29846 GCA_031416315.1 Pseudomonadota bacterium | reverse complement strand
CCCCCCCCACCCCCCGGCGCGCGCGCGCGCCGCCCAACCGCTCGCGTAGCGGGGCGGCGCCGGCGCCGCCAGCGATGCGTACCACATGACGCATCCCGAGCCGGAAGGCCGCGGCATGGAGCTCGCGATGCGCCGCGCGCTCGCGGACGCCGGCCTCGAACCCCGCGACGTCGACTACCTGAACGCCCACGGCACCGGCACCATCCCGAACGACCACACTGAGAAGCTGGCGATCGACCGCATTTTCGCGGAGGGCGGCGTCACCTTTGAGTCCACAAAGCGCCTCCACGGCCACACATTGGGAGGAGCCGGCGCCTTGGAGGCCGCCGTCTCGCTCGCGCTGATGCACGAGATGCGCCTCGAGCACGTGCTCTCCAACTCCTTCGGCTTCGGCGGCAACGACGCCAGCCTCGTCTTTGCGGCGCCGCCATGATCACCGTCGCCGCCTACGCCTATGCCACCGCTCCCAAGGAGACCACGCCCGCGACGCGGCGCATGAGCTTGCTACAAAAGGCGACGATGGCTTGCTTCGCGCAAATCCGCCCCGCGCTCGACGCCGGAGCCGAGCCCGAAGAACGCCTTCTGATCGCCTTCGCCACCCGCTTCGGCGAGGTCGACGCGACGCTCAACGTTGCCGACGCGATCTTGAACCGGACGTTGCCGGTGTCCCCCGTCTTTTTCCAGCACTCGGTCCACAACGCCGCCGCCGGCTACGTCTCGATCGCCAGCGGGCGACGCGATCCCAGCATCACGACGGCGAACGGCTTCCTCTCCTTCGATCTCCTACTTTACTGGGCGGCGCACGAGCTCGCCGCCGGGTTGCGCGACCGCGTCCTTCTTCTCTCCGCGGCCGAGCACGCCGTCTCGGCGGCCGCTGCCGAGCTTCCCGCTGAATGCGAAGCCCTGCTCCTCACGCGCTCCGAGAGCCTCGCCCCGAACCGCGTCGCAACCCTCGTCTCGATACAATATGCAGGCGATCCGGATCGTTACGCAGCCGCCCTGCGCACCCTCACGGAAGGTCCCTCACATCTTTCCACCGAAGCCGAAAGCCCACTCGCCGCCCACCCCCTCCGCTTGGATCTCGCCAAAAAAGGCCCCTTCCACCGCATCATGGCCTCGGTCGCCGGCGAGAGCGTCATTTCATCATTCCTTTCATGAGCTTGCCTGAGCCGCCGCGGGCTTGACTTAGCCTTCTAGACCTTCCATCGTGAGCGAATGCCTCGAACTCCCGTCGCGACTCCTCACGAGACGGCGCGCCCAGCGCCGCCGCCGCTACCGCCCATCGACGCCTTGGTGCCGCACCGCCGCGGCATGCTGCTCGTCGACGCGGTGCGCTCGACCGATTTCGCCGGCAACGGCGCGGTCACCGCCACGCTCGTCCCGGGCAAGGCTTACTGCGACGCGGCAGGCCGTTTCGCGGATCACTGGCTCATCGAGATCATGGCGCAGGCGATCGGCGCGATCTTCGGCCTGCAGAACGGGGCTGGAGACGGCAAGCGGCTCAAATTGGGCTACCTGGTCGCCATCGACGAGTATCGATTATTGCCTGGAAAACCGCCGACTCTCGGCAGTATTCTGGAGATCGACGTCCAGTTGATCCACGCATTCTATCCCATAGGTCAGTACGAGGCCGTCGCCCGCGAGGGCGGCGAAGACGTCGCGCGCTGCGTGATGAAGTTCGTGACCGATGAAGAAAGGAGCCTCCCATCCGACGCGTCCTGATCACCGGCGGCACTCGCGGCATCGGTCTCGCGACGGTTCGCGAGCTGGCGCAGTCCCGGGACGGGGAAGCGGGTGCGGAGATCGTGTTCACCTACCGCCAGAGCGAGGACGTCGCGCGCGCCGTCGGCGGCGAGCTGCGCGACGCCGGGCACAAAGTCTCGGCCTTGCGGCTCGACTTGAACGACAAGCCGCAGCTCCTCGCGGCGCTCGCCGGCGAGATCGAAGCCAATGGCGGCTTCGACGTCGTCGTTCACAACGCCGGCATGACCGCCGACCAGGCGTTCTTCTTCATGGACGACGAGCAGTGGTCGAGCGTCATCGACGCCTCGCTCAACTCATTCTTCCACATCAACAAGCTCTGCCTGCCGCACATGCTCGCGAACCGCTGGGGTCGCATCGTCGTCCTGGCCTCGATCTCTGGCGAAGCCGGCAACCGCGGCCAGGCGAACTACGCCGCGGCGAAGGGCGCCCTGATCGCCGCGTCGAAATCCCTCGCCAAAGAGCTCGCCGCCAAGGGCATCTTGGTCAACGTCGTCAGCCCCGGCCTCATCGAGACCGACATGACGCGAGAGATCGCGCCGCAGCACCAGGAAGAGCTGCGCCGCATGATTCCGACCGGTCGCTTCGGCCGCCCCGAGGAGGTCGCGAAGACGATCCGCTTCCTTACCGGTGACGACTGCAGCTACGTCACCGGCGCCGTCCTTCGGGTGAACGGAGGCCTCTACACGTGAGCGCGCGCCGTGTCGCCATCACGGGGGTCGGTCTCGTCTCGCCGCTCGGCGACGAGCTCGAGAGCTTCCTCGCGCGACTCTACGCGGGCGTCTCCGGCGTCGTCGCCATGCCGGAATGGGCCGAAGGCACCGGCCTCGCCACGCGCGTCGCCGCGCCGGTGCAAGGCTTCGACGGCAGCGGCATCCCGCGCCAGCAGCGCCGCTCGATGAGCCGCATCTCTCAGCTCGCCGTCACGGCGACGGGCAAGGCGATCCGCGATGCCGACCTCTCCGACGCGCTCGTCCGCGACGATCGCACCGGGATCGCCTACGGCTCGACGATGGGCGGCACCTCGGCGCTCGGCCAGTATTTCGCCAGCATCATGGCGACCAAGACCTACACCGAGGGCGTGAACTCGACGACCTTCCTCCAGATCATGTCCCACACCTGCGCGGCCAATCTCGCCGTCGCCTTCAACGTGCAGGGGCGGGTGATCGCCAGCTGCGTCGCCTGCGCGGCGAGCACCCAGGCGATCGGCTTCGGCTACGAGGCGATCAAGCACGGCACTTTGGACCGCGTCCTCTGCGGCGGCGCCGAGGAGCTGCACGTCGCGATCCCGGGCGTCTTCGACGTCCTCCGCGCCACCTCGACGAAATGGAACGATCGCCCGCAGGAGACGCCGCGGCCCTTCGCCGCCGACCGCGACGGCATCGTCGTCGGCGAGGGGGCCGGCACCGTCGTCCTCGAGGACTACGCGGCGGCAGTCGCGCGTGGCGCCAAGATCTACGCCGAAGTGCTCGGCTTTCATACCAACACCGACTCGAACCACATGACCAACCCCTCCGTCGACGGCATGGAGAAAGTGATGCGCGGCGCGCTCCGCGACGCGGGCATCGCCGCGAGCGAAGTCGACTACGTGAATGCGCATGGCACTGCCACGGCGATCGGCGACGTCGCCGAGTCGAAGGCGATCGAGCGCGTCGTCGGCCGCGACACGCCGGTGAGCTCGCTGAAGGGGCACTTCGGCCACATGATGGGTGCCTGCGGCGTCGTCGAGTCCATCGCCTGCCTCGGCATGATCCGCGACGCCCGCGTCGTGCCGACCTTGCACCTCGACGCGGTCGACCCAGCCTGCGCTCCGCTCGCCTACGTCAAAGGCGCGCCGCGTCCTGGCCCGGTGCGCACCGTCCTGAAGAACAGCTTCGCCTTCGGCGGGATCAACGCCTCTCTCGTCTTGAGGAAGTAATGGACGCCAACATCATCGACGGAAAAGTGAACCAGATCTTTCTCAAGCTGTTCGAGGTCGACGAAGGCCAGCTCAAGCCCGAGGCCAACCTCTATGAAGACTTGGGGCTGGACAGCCTCGACGCGATCGACCTGGTGATCTCTTTCCAGCGCGAGTTCCAGATCAAGCCGGAGAATTCGGAGCTGCAGGCGATCCGGACACTGGACGACGTCTACCAGCTCGTGCGCCGATACCATGACAAAGCCGCGCCTACACATTAGCCCTCGGGCAGCCCTGATCCTCTTCCCGTTCGGCGTCTTCTTGATGCACCGCGCGGGCTGGCCCCTCGCCGCGCAGCTTGCGTTCGCAGCGCTCGCCGTCGCCTTGCACCTCGACTGGCGCGCGCCGCGGACCCTCCTCCCGAGCCTGACCGGCGTCGGCCTTCTCGGCGCAGCCCTCGCCGCGACGAGGCCGGAGAACTTGCCGCGCCTCTACCCGTTCCTGCTCTCGGCCACGGCGCTGGCCGCGTTCTGGAGCTCCTGGCGCGGCGGCGCGAACATCCTCGAGCAATACGCGGCGAGCTTCGTCGAGCTCGACGACACGCGAAGGCTCCACCTGCGCCGCATGCTGCCGATTTGGGTCTTCGGTCTAGCGCTGAATACCTTGGTCTCGCTCGCGCTCGTGTTCACCGGCCCGCTCGAATGGTGGCTCTTGTGGTCCGGCGGCCTTTCCTACCTTTGGCTCGGCTTCCTCCTCCTCGTCACGCTGCGCGGGCGCCTCATCTACGGCGTGAAAATGGGCGTCGGCTTCGGCCTGTTCGGCATCGCCTGCCTCCTTTCGATGCTGGCGCTCCCCGTCGTGCGCCTCATTTTTTACGCCGAGCCGCTGCGCGTGCGCCTCATCGCGCGCGAGGCGGTGCGCTACACCTTCACGTGGGTGCTCTGGTATCTGCGCCACGTGCTGCGGTTCCTCGACGTGAAGATGGAGCGCCACGCGCCGAGCGAGGATCCGCGCCTCATCGTTTCCAACCACATCTCCATGTTCGACATCATCACCATGCTCGCCTACGTGCGCGACGTCGGCACTTTCGTGAAATCGACGCACGCGCGCATTCCGATGGTGCGCCATATGGTGAAAGCCTGCGGCTTCATCCCGATCGACGTGAACGATCCGGAGCAGCGCACGCTCGCCTTCATGAAGGCGCTCGAAGCGCTGCGCGCCGGCGAGCGCTTCGTCGTCTTTCCGGAGGGCACGCGCAGCGAGTCGGGAGCGCTCCGACCCTTTCAAGCCGGCGTCTTCCGCCTGGCCCTGGAGTCCGGCGTGCCGATCACGCCGATGCTGGTCACCGCCGACAAGCCGCTCTTCAACAAGCGCGAGCATTTTCGGCCGGAGCTCGGCATGGTCCACTTCGCCCTGCATTTGATGCCGCAGATCCCCGTGCCACAGGGCGAGGCCTCGCCCGCCGCGGCCCGCGCCTTGCGCGACGAGGTGCAGACCAAGTTCACGAGGTGGCTCGCCAGCGACCTGGCCAAAGCGTACAACCGCTTGATAGAGTCGACTGAAGCCCACACCATGCTCACACACCACGACATGATCATCCGCTGGTTGCCGGAGACCACGCCGCAGAAGCTTGCGGCGGAGGTTCATCTGACGGCAAGGCATCCGCATTTGGACGGCCACTTCGACGGCTATCCCGTCCTTCCGGGCATCAGCCAGGTCGACTTGGTCCTTCGGCTCCTGAGCGAGGCGCTCGGACGCACGGTCGCGCTCACCCGCGTCGAGCGTACGAAATTCACGGCGATCCTGAAGCCGCAGACGACCTTCCGCGCAACCATCGAGGTCGACTGCGCCGAAGCGCGCTGGTCGTTCGAAGATCAGGCGCAGCTCTATTCAAGGGGAACGCTCGCGTATGGAACCCCTTGAGCGGCGCAGCACGATGCTGCTCCTACCGACCTATAACAATGCGGACGCCATCGGCGGCGTCCTCGACGAGATCGCGCCGCACGTCCCGCGCCTCGCGCGCGTGGTCGTGGTCGACGACGGTTGCACCGACGGCACGGCGGCGATCCTCGCGCGTTACCCCTGGCTCGAGGTTTTGCGCCATCCAAAGAACGCCGGCAAAGGCAAGGCCCTGCACACCGGCTTCGCCTACGCCCGCGAGCACGGCCTCGAGAACGTCATCGTCATGGACGCCGACGGCCAGCACCGCGCCGAGGACCTGCCGAAGATCCTTAAGAAACTCGACACGCACCGCGGCCACATCGTCATCGGCGCGCGCGACATGCGCCGCGAGGTCGCGGGCGACGTCCCCGGCGCGTCGCTCTTCGGCCGCGCCATCTCCAACTTCTGGGTCTGGGTCGAGACCGGCGTGCACCTTCCCGACACGCAGTCGGGCTTTCGCGCCTATCCTGTCGCGCGCCTGCCGCTCGGCGATTTCACCACCTCGCGCTACGACTTCGAGATCGAGGTGCTGGTGCGCGCCATCTGGCGCGGCACGCCCGTCTGTAGCGAGCAGGTCTCGGTCTTTTACCCGCTGCGCGAAGAGCGCGTCACGCACTTCGACCAGTGGAAAGACAACGTCCTCCTCACGAAGCTGCACACGCGCCTCGTGATCATGCGCATCCTCTCGATCCTGACCGGCGCCTCGAAGGACGGGATGGCGGCGCGCTTAGCGAAGATCTTGCGCCGTGCCCAGGGCACGGCCCGCGTCCGCGAGACGCCCGGCGCCGCGCTTCTCGGCCTTTGCATGCGGCTTTTTGGCCCCTACGTCTGCTACCTCTTCGCCCCGGTCGTGCTCCTCGTCTTCTGCCTTTTCGGCCGCAACGCCCGCGCCGCCATCGACGACTTCTACGCGCACCTGGAACCCGAGTCGCCTGAGCCGCGGTTCTTCCGCTCCTACCGCAACTTCCTCTTCTTCGGCGCCTCCCTCATCGACCGCCTGGCGCTGGCCCGCGGCCGTTTCCCCGCGCTCTCCGCCGTCACCATCGCCAACCGTCCGAAGCGTCCCGAAGGCCCGGCGATCCTGGTGGGGGCGCATTTCGGCGACTGGACCTTCTGCGGCTCCGCCATCGCCGAAAAATTCGGCCAGAAGATCGGCGTCGTCATGGATCTCAGCCGCTCGCCGCGCTACCAAGCCCTGGTGCGCGAGCGCTCCAAAGGCCGCTTCGAGCTCATCGACACGAACGGCGGCCTCGACTTCATCCTGAAGGCGAAGGCGGTCCTCGACGCCGGCGGCCTCCTCTGCTTCCTCGGCGACCGCGGCGCCCGGGCGGAGGAGCCGGAGAGCCAGATCACGCTGCCTTTCCTCGACCAAGCCGCCGTCTTCCCGCGCGGCCCCTTCGAGCTCGCGGCGCGGTTCGGCTGCCCGGTGCACTCGTTTTTCTGCCTGAAGCGCGCCTTTCGCCCGAAATCGCCCTATGTGATATATATCGACGAGATTTGGCACGGTCAGGGCGAAATGAAGAGCGCCGAGCTCGCGCGTCGCTTCACGGCGCGTTTCGAGCAGCACGTACGGCGCGACCCGCGTCACTGGTTCAACTTCTTCCCTTTCTGGGGAACTCTGGTAGCGCTTGACGAAGAAGCCCGTGAAAATCGATTGCGAGAGCCGGCTCTCCGTTGAGGAGATCACCGCCTACGCGCACCGCCTCGGCCCCGCGCCGAAGCTGTCTGCGGACGCCGCCTTTCGCGCGCGTATCCGCGAGAACCGCCATTACCTCGAGGCGCGCATCGCCAAGGGCGGCGACATCTACGGCGTCACCACAGGCTTCGGCAGCTCGTCGCGCAATCACGTCGACGCCGCCGCCGCCCGTCGCCTTTCGCTGAACCTCTCGCGGTACCACGGCTGCGGCGTCGGCCCGCTCCTCGCGGAGGAGGCTTGCGCCTCGATCCTCCTGGTGCGCTTGAACTGCCTTGCGCGCGGCGTCTCCGGCGTCAGCATCGAGCTGCTCGAGCGTCTCGAGCTTTGTTTGGAGAAGCGCGTGATCCCCGCGATCCCGGCGCAAGGCTCCGTCGGCGCCAGCGGCGATCTCACGCCGCTTTCCTACGTCGCCGGCGCCCTCGCCGGGGAGCGCGACGTCTATCATCACGGCAAGATCACCACGGCCGCCGCCGCCTTCGCCGCGGAAGGCGTCGCGCCATATCAGCTGAAAGAGCGGGAAGCCCTCGCCATCATGAACGGCACCTCCGCGATGACCGGCCTCGCCGCGCTCGCCTGGAGCGAGGCCAAGGCCCTGGCCGACCGCGCCAGCGAGCTCACCGGCCTCCTCGTCGAGCTGCTCGAAGGGCGCAGCGCGCCCTTCACCGACCTCGTCAACGCGCAAAAGCCGCATCCCGGCCAGCTCGAGGCCGCGCGCCGCATCACGGCCTTCCTCGCCCGCCCCGAGACGCGCTACCACCGCGCGACGAAGGACGGCGAGCGCGCCGAGATCCAAGACGCTTACTCCGTCCGCTGCGCTCCGCAGGTGATCGGCGTCCTTTACGACGTGCTGGCGATGACGAAGACCTGGATCGAGACCGAGATCAATTCGGTGAACGACAACCCCGTCGTCCTGGACCGCGCCGGCGAGGGGGGTGAGATCCTAAACGGCGGCCTCTTTTTCGGCGGCCACATCGCCGCCGCCTGCGATGCCTTGAAAACTGCGGTCGCCAACGTCGTCAACCTCGCCGACCGCCAGCTCGCGCTCCTCCTCGACCGAAGGCACCACGGCCGGCTCCCCGAGAACCTGGTCGCGGAGCGCGCCCTCGGCGCGGAGTCGACCCTGCACCACGGCTTCAAGGCCATGCAGATCACGCTCTCGGCGCTCGCCGCGGAATGCGCCAAGCAGTCGATGCCGATGAGCGTCTTCTCCCGCCCGACGGAGTCCTCCAACCAGGACGTCGTCAGCATGGGCACGATCGCCGCTCGCGATCTGCGCGTCATCACCGCAATGGCGCGCGACGGCCTGGCGATCCACGCGATGGCTTTGCGCCAAGGTTTCTACGTCGCCCGCGAAGGCGACGCCGATGGGCGCCTGAATCCCGCCGCCGCCCGGCTCCTCGAGGAGATCGGCACGCACTTTCAAGCCATGGTCGAGGACCGGGCCCTGGACCGGGAGATCGGCGCCGTCGGCGCCATGCTCTTCGCCCCGCGGGCGCCCGCGTGAGCCGCAAAGAGCTCGACGCCTCCGTTCGCCACGTCGTGGCCTTCCACGACGTGGACTCGATGAGCATCGTCTGGCACGGCAACTACTTCAAGTATTTCGAGCTGGCGCGCACCGCGATGGCACGGGCCCTGCGCCTCGATTTCCCGGAGGTCCGGGATTTGGGCTTCGGCATGCCGGTCATCGGTGCCGACGCGAAGTTCCGCCGTCCGCTCCTTTATGGCGACGAAGTGTTGCTGAAAGCCCGCATCCGCGAGCCCCTGCTCCCCGCGCTCATGATCGACTACGAGATCGTGAGCCTCGACGGCGCGACGATCTACGCCACCGGCAACACAAAGCAGGCCTACGTCTCGCTGGAAACCATGGAGACGGCGCTGTCGCTGCCGCCCGCGATCGAAGATCGCCTGCGCTCCGCGATGGCGACCGCGCCATGAATCTCTCGGTTCTCATCGCCGCCGCGCTGACGCTCGCCGCCGTCAAAGAGCGCTACGCCGCGCACGACGGCATCGAGGCCGACATCGTCCAGACGAAAGAAAGCCCCTATCTCGTCAAGCCGCTCGTGAGCAAGGTGCACCTCTCGGTGAAGGGCGCGACCGTCCGCTGGGAAGTCCAAGAGCCCGTCGCCTCGACCGTCATCTTCGACGAGCGCGGCGCGCGCATCGCGGGCGAGGCCGGGAGCCTTCCCGACGGCCCGAAGACCACGGCGCTCCTCAGTTTCCTGAAGGCCCTGGCCGCGGTCGATTTTCCCGCGTTGGAAAGAGACTTCGTCCTCACGGTCGTCGGCGAGCGCCTGATCGCCACGCCGCGGCCGGAGTCCCAGCTTGGAATGATCAAGGAGCTCGCGCTCGAGTTCGACGCCGCGCTCAATATCCGCCACCTCACGGTCACCGCCGACAACGAGATCACGAAGCTCGCCTTCACCAAGCTCGAGTTGGCCCCGCGCAAGACGAAGCCATGAAGCGCACGGCCCTCGTTTCCCTGGCCTTCGTTTTGGTCTGCGCGCTCCTCGCCTTGACCCTCGGCCGCGGCCTCGAGGTCCAAGAGGATCCGGTCGCCACCCTTCGCGACGCCGACCCGATCCGTCACGCGCTGTTCAAGTTCTTCCAAGAGAGGAGCCCCTTCCAAGGCCGCGTCTTCGTCGACGCCTCCGAGCTCGACCAGCCGGCGCGCCAGGCGGTGATCACCGCGCTCGGCGCCATCGGCTACGTGCAAAGCGGCGGCCCGCCGAAGGACGCGATCTCGCCGCTCGCCCTCGTCCCGCTTCTCCCGGCCGCGCTCGTGGAGAAACGCCTGAGCGACGTGGAGATCAACGCACGCGTCGCCGACGCTCGCGCCGCCGCGGCCCTCCCCGGAGGCGTAGCCCTCCTGCGCGAGATGGAGCGCGATCCGTTCCTCTTCGGGCCCTTTCTCGCAGCGAACCTGCTCGCGCCGTTGACGCCAAAAACGCGGCCCGCGCGGATCGTCACCTTCGTCCTTCCTCCCGGCGCGTCGCGCCCCGCTTACGCGAAGATCGGCGCAGCGTACGCCGAGTTGGAGGCCCTGCGACCGGCCATCCACTTCGTCGGCGGCGACTTTTTCGCTTACGAGAACTACCTCACCGTCAAAAGCGACGTCGAGTTCTGCCTTCTCGTCTCGATTCCATTAAATCTGATTTTGTTTGCCGTCTTCGTGCGCCGCCTGGTCTTCCTCGTCCTCCTCCTCGTCGGCTCCGGCGTCTCCTATGTCTTCGGCCTTGCCGCCGTCCGCCTCGCCGGCACCGAGGTCTACGCGCTCGTCCTCGCCTTCACGTCGACCTTCATCGGCTTCAACAATGAGTACCTCGTCCACCTCTCAGGCTTGGACTTCGGCCGCCTCAAGCGCGCGATGATCGGGCTGGGCTCCGCCATCGGCACGACGCTCATCGGCTTCCTCGTGCTCCTGCCCAGCGGCTCGCCGATCATCCAGCAAATGGCGCTGGTCTCGCTCGGCGGCATGGCCGGCTTCCTCCTTTTCCTCTTCGCCAATCAGAAGACGCTGGCGACGGTGAAGGTGCGCACCCTCCGCTGGCCCAAGCTCCGCTTCGGCAAGCTCTCCCTCGTCGGCCTCTGGGTCGGCTCGATCGCCGCCGCGCTCCTCTTCGGACTGCCGGAGATCAAGACGAGCGTCGACGCCTTCAAGGTCCCCACGCCTCGGCTCGACGCCGACGTCGCGCACTTCCAGGCGCTGATGCCTTCGATCGACCTGACCGACGTCCGCGCCGTCGAGCTCGGCGCGGCGGATCCCTACGCGAAGTGGCTCGAGGTGCGCGCTCCCGACTCCTTTCATCCGCTGAAGGTCTATAAGCCGGCGCCGGAGCAAGCGCCGACCCTGGCCGTCCTCGAGCGCGACTACGCGCCCCAGATGCAAAAGCTCGCGGCCGCGTTCGAAGGCGCGGGCTTTCGCTTCACCTTCGCGCCCGAGGCGCCGCCGGCCGCGCTGGCCGCGCCGGATTTTCTGCGGGCTCTGGACGCCCTGTCTTCGCCCGGCGCCCTGCCTTGGCACGCGACCGTCGCCGGCCGCCCTTTCCTCTTCATCGCCCGGCCGAGCGCCGAAAGGGCGCCTGACGCGGTTCCGGTCAGCCCGCGTCGCCATTATGACGAGCTCCTCACTGGTCTCGGTCGCGAGCTCGGGCTCCTCTTCCTGGTCGGCCTCGGCGCGATGGCCCTGTACCTGATCCCGCTGCAGCGCAATTTCTGGTCGGTGCTCTACATCTTTTCGCCGCTTGCCGTCTTCGCGGCCTCCACCTGCGCCCTCGGCGCCGCGTTCGACCGCTCACTCACCGTCGTACATTTCATGGGCTTCGCCCTCGTGATCGCGCTCGCCGTCGACTACACCGCGATCGCCGTCTCGTCCGACTGGCGCGACGAGGAGATGAGCAAGGTCCTCCTGACCGGCCTCGGGACGGTCGCCAGCTTCGGCGTCCTGTGCGCCGCGCGGCACCCGCTCCTCCGCGACCTCGGTTTCGTCGTCACCGCGGGCGCCGGGTCTGCGCTATTCTATGCCTTGCTCTTCCGGTTCAGTAGGAAGGAACCCCATCGATGAGCCTCAGACGCATCCTGATTCTTCTCCTCACGCTGCCGTTCGCGAGCGCCTGCTCGCTTTTCAGCCGCGGCGCCGAGGAGCCCCTGGGCCTTGGTCCGGTTTTCACCGTCTTCCCGCCGAAATTCACGGCCTTGCAGTCGCTCCAGGTCGACTGGAAGGGCGAGCGGCGCACGGTTGTCGCCAGCCTGCGGCGTGAACGAGGCGAGTACCGCGTCACGTTCCTACATCCTGCATTTCAAACGCCGCTTTTGGAGCTGCGCAACTTCGGGCCCGAGGAAAGCCGCGCCCGTTACTTCGTCGAGAAAGAGCGGCTGCCTTTTCAGCCGAAAATGGTTCTCGATGCCATCGTGGCGCTCTACAATGCCCCCAAGCTCCCCCCCGATCCGGAAGATCCTTCGGGCAAGAGCCTGACGACGGATGGCGTCGTCTACCGGTTGAGAGACGCGAAGAGTTTCGCAGGCTGCGTGTTCCCGGAGACCATCGAGCTCCGCTTCCGCGCCGGCGACTCCCCGGGATCCGAGCAGGTCTTGCCGCTCATCCTGATCGAGACGAAGGAGCTGGAGTGTCGCTGACGGTGTGGAGAGCCTGGGCCGAAGCGATGCGCCGTCATCCCGACGCCGCCTTCGTCGGCAAGACGCGCCTCCCGTTCACTGCCTTCCTCGACGAGGCGGAGTCCCTGGCCCGCCGCATTCCCGCCAAAGCCTTCGTCTCCGGCGCCGCCTTCGTCACCGATCACGAGCCCCTCGACGCGCTGCTCACGACCGTCGCCGCGCTCACCGCCGGCCTGATGCCGATCCTCGGCAGCCAGCCGCATCATCGCCAAGCGCATCCGGCGCCGGCACTCTCGCGCGCCGCACTCTTAGGCCTCCCCGACACGCCCTACGCGTTCGTCTCGCGCTTCGCTCCGAGCCGCATCGCTTTCGCCACCTCCGGGTCGACCGGCGAAGGAGAGATCATCGAGAAGTGCTGGTCCCAGCTCGCGGCGGAGGTCTCCTTCCTGCAGCAGCTGACGCGCCTCGAGTCGGGCGCGCTCGTCCTCTCGTTCGTGCCGCCGGTCCACATCTACGGCTTCCTCTACTCCTTCCTCCTGCCGATCGCGGTCGGCGCCGACGTGCATCACGGCCTGGAGACCGCGCTCGTCGCCGACGCGGATCTCGTGCTCGTCGTGCCTTCGTTGTGGCCGATGTTGGCGCAAGCGCTGCGCGCGGGCGCCTCGCCGAAGCTCGCGATCTCCTCCGGCGCGCCGTGGGATGCCACGCGGGAAGCCGAGTTTTTGGCGCTGAAAGCCGAGCGCGACCTGCCGCTGCAACTTTTCGACGTTCTCGGCAGCACGGAGACCGGCGGCATCGGCTGGCGCCGCGTCGGCGTCGACTCGCCACACTGCTTTTCCCTCTTCGACGCGGTCGAGCTCGACTGCGCCGCGATGCGCCTATCCTCCCCCTATGCCGATCCCGAAGCTTACTGGGTCGGCGTGGCCGATGCCTTCGAGCCGGGCCCGGCGCCGCGCTCGGTCGTGCACCGCGGTCGCACCGACCGCATCTTCAAGCATGGCGCCAAGCGCTATGCCCTGGCGGAGATCGAGAGCGCGCTCGAGCGCGTGACCGGCGCGAAGGTACGATGCCGCTTCCGCGAGGACGCGGCAGCCGCGAAAGGCGGCGACCTCATCGCTTTCGTCGAGGCCGAAACGCTGGAATACGCCGCGCTCCGCCGCGCCTATCTGGACGCGACGAGCTTGCCGTTCCCGACGCGCCTCTTCCTCGTCCCGAGCCTGGGAGTCAACGCGATGGGCAAGCTCGCGATCGAGGGCCTCGAGGCGCAAGCTACCGCCGTCCTTCCCTAATCCGTCTGATTTAGCCGGTTTTTCCAGCGACACCGGTCAATTCGCGCGCCGCGCCTGCCGAAGACGTGGGCGATGAAGAAGGTAAAAATCCACAAAGATCCGACCTCCCTTCTGGAGCGGTTGCGGGAAGCGAGCCGCCCGCTCGCTTTCGTGCTCGCCGCGTGGATCGCGGTTTGTCTTGTGCATCAGTCCTCAATTCGGTCTTCGATCGAGAACTACTCGTCGCGGTATCTGGAGTTCTACGCCCGCAAGCGTGTGGGCGGCGCCCCCATCCCCTCCCCGCGCCTCAAGGTCCTTTCTTTCGACGACCAAACCTTCTCGTGGTATCGCGACAGCGATCTTTCCCGAGAAGACTGGGCCATCCTGATCAAGGCGATCACCGACGCCGGCGCTTCCCACATCGTCATCGACAAGATCTTCGGCCTCGCCCCGAAGGAGCCGCTCGCGGTCGACATGCTCCGCGACGTGCTGCAATCGGGCGCCCCGGTGATTGCCGGATCGTTCCACACTCCGAACGACATCAAAGGCCGCGAGCCCATGCCGTTGCGGTCGTCCAAAGTCCGGATCGCCGGCGCCGATTGGCTCAAAGAGAAGCCGGAGCGGCGTTACTACGGCCCAGAGGCCGGCCTCGTCCAGCACTTTGCCCAGGTGGGTCACATCACTTACGCGGGCAACAACTACGTCGAGCCCGTCTTGAATCTGGGCAACGGCGGCGCCGTCGCTTACTCCGGCCTCCTCGTCGCTGACAAGGTCGAGGCGCGCGAGAACGGCCTCTTCGCCGACGACGTCAAGATCCCGCTCGACCGCGAGCATCGCCTGCTCATCAACCTCGCCGACTTCGACAAGCTGAAGAACTTCTCGCTCAAAGCGTTCATCGCGCTCGCGCGCAAGGGGAAGTCTTTGCAAGTGATCGAGAAGGGCGACGTCGTCGTCATTCTCCCGCAGATGTACACCGGCAACACCGACTTCAAGGACACGCCGGCCGGGGAGCTCGCCGGCGGCCTCCTCCTGACGTCGGTCGTGAACAGCACGATGACGAAGAACTACTTCCGCTACGTCGACGCGGGCATCGGCGGGCTCCTCGTCGTCGCCCTGATCGCGGGCTTCCTCGGCCTGTCGCTCTCGGCGATCCGCTTCGGCGCGCTCATCGTTTTCGGCTCCGCCGCGCTCGCCGCCGTGGGACTCGGCTTATTCGTCAAGTTCGGCATCGTCAGCGACTGGCTCTTCGTCGTCGGGATCTTCAACCTCACGTGCGGCGGCACCTACCTCTACAAGAGCCGTCGCCACGAGAAGACCGCTCGCCGCGCGCGCGAGGCGCTCAGCGGTCTCGTCCCCGAGGCTCGCCTGGCCGAGATCATCGCCAATCCGGCCCTCGTCCGCTTCGAGCCCTCGGAGAAGGTGTTGACGCTGATGTTCATCGACATCGTCGGCTTCTCGACGGTGGCCGAGACGAAGACGCCGCAGCAGGTGTTCGGCGACCTCAAGGAAGCGATCGGGCGCATCACCCGCAAGGTTCACGAGTTCGACGGCTTCGTCGACCGCACCTTGGGCGACGGACTTCTGTGCTACTTCGGCTATAGCCAAGGCCGCGGCGACGTGATGGCGAAAATGAACCACGCCGAGCAGGCGATCAGCTGCGCCCTCTCGATCCAGCAAGAGTCGATCGAGCTCACACTTGCGTCGCAAGGCGGCGACAAGCCGGTCTTCCCGCTCCGGATTGGCATCAACACCGCCGGCGTGTTCCTGGGCGACCTCGGGGACGGCCGGCGCCTCGACTACACCGTGATCGGCCATGGCGTGAACTTCAGCCAAAGGCTCGAGGCCTCTTGCGAGCCCTACCGGGTCATGATCAGCGGCACCACCTACGCCCTCGCGACCAACCTCGCCTTCCGTCAAGAATTGATCAAAAAGCGCCTGATCCAGATCAAGCACCACCGCGAGAGCTTCGAGGTGTACGAGCTGATCCCGACCGACGACCCACATAAGTTTTTGATGGAGGCGCAGAGCGTCTTCAACAAGTCGATCGGCATGAACCGCATGGACCAGCGCTGGCAGGTGCCCGACCACGTCACCATCGAGATCACCACGGAATACGGCGTGGGCCGCATCGTCAACTACTCGAAGAGCGGTTTTTCGCTGCTGATGCCGAGCTATTTGGCCCGCGGCTTCCAGTCGACCTTCATGTTCGAGAACCAGCGCACCGGCCACCACATCCAGATCGGCTCCATCCACGGCGAGATCCGCTGGGGCCGTCCGCTCGGCAACGAGTTCCTGCACGGGATCCTGATCAAGAATTTGAGCGAGATCGAGATCGAGGTCCTCCTGCATCAACTTCACGCGCTCTGTCGCGCGAAAAAGCGGCTCGAAACGATGGACGTCCCGGCTTCCTGATCTCGAGCCGTAGCCGCTCACGTCTCCGTAAACGGGCTAAGCCCCACGTGAGAGATCACGCACAAGCGATAAGCACACGTCTACGAATAGGTAGACGTAGACGATTCGGTCGCCATATCTTCGCCTGATGAGCGATCCCATCCACGAACCCCTCCAGCTCGGCGGCCAATTCGTCCCCGGAGTCTGGCGCTATCTCCTGCCCGACGACCTCCTCGCGCTGCGCCTGCCGAGCGAGCGCCGCGCGTCCTGCGGCGCCTGCCCGAAAATCGCGAGCGACGGCTTCCGCGCCGACTACCGTTGCTGCACCTACCATCCGCGCATCCCAAATTTCCTCCTGGGCCTCGCCCTGGAAAGCGGCCGTGAGGTCGCCACGAAGGCGGTCCGCGACCTCGTCGCGCAAGCCTTCGTCCTCCCCGAAGGCACCGAGCGCTCCCCGGCCAAATGGCTCGCGATCCTGCGTCAGGAGCGGGACGACGCCTACGGCAAAGACGACCACGTCCTCTGCCCGTTGCTCGACACGAGCAACGGCTTCTGCCGCGTGCACGCCTTCCGCAACAGCGTCTGCTCGACTTACTTCTGTTTGTTCGACCACGGCGCCCAAGGCTCGCGTCTCTGGGAGGTCTTGCTCGAATATGTCTCCGGCGCCGAGTCCGCCCTGGCGCAGTGGGCCTTGAGCGCCGCCGGCTTCGACGTTCCCGCGTATTTCGCCCGCTTCGACGGGCTCGCCGACGACCTCGACGCCGCCAACGGCGCTCGCGACGACTGCTGGTCCGACGCCGCGCTGAAGCTTCTCTGGGGTGACGCCTACGGCCATGAGGAGGAGCTCCTCCGTGCTACGGCGCGCGCCGTGAGCGCCAACCGCGACGATCTGCGCCACCTCGTCGAGCAGACCACGATCCAGCGCCCGGCGCGCTTCGAGGCGGCGGAGATCCACGGCGCGCCGGCCGACCTGCAGGCCGCGATCGACGCACGCGACCGCTTGGCGCTCGACGCCGAGGTGACGGCGCCCGTGCCACTGTCGGAATACGCCGAGCTCCTGCGCGAGGCCGTCGACGATCTCCGTGGCATGCCGCCGCCGAAGACGCTCGTCGCGCTCGCCGAAGGCGTCACGATCGTCGGCGATCGCGTGTTCTTCCGGGCGCAGGAGGGTCCCGAGGGCGAGCCCGCCGCCGTCTGGGATCTGGACCTCCTCCCGGGCGAGGCCGCGGCGCTCGCCGCATTTTTGACGCCTCGTCCCTTGCGCGTCGCGCGCCGCGCCTTCGCGAAGCAGAAAGATCTCGACGATTTCGAGGACTTCCTGAGCCGCTGGCGCGGCTACGGCGTTCTCGCCGTCGGTCCCACTCCCGACCTCGACACTCGCGAATAGGCTTGCTAGAACCGCGGGATGCGCCTCATTTTCCTCGGCTCGCCCGCGTCCGTCATTGCCCCGCTCGCCCGACTCCACGCCGACGCGGCCGAGCACGGCCACGAGCTCGTCGCCGTCGTGAGCCAGCCGGCGAAACCCGTCGGCCGCCGGGGTGAGCTCACCGACCCGCCCGTCGCGGCCTGGGCGAAAGCGCGCGGCATTCTGACGCTTCAGCCCGTGAAAGCCGGCGAGGCCGGCTTCCTTGCGGCCTTCCGCGACCTCGCGCCCGACGTCGCCATCACGGCGGCGTACGGACAGATCCTGACCAACGAGTTCCTCGCCATCCCGAAGCGCGCCACGATCAACGTGCATCCGTCGCTCCTGCCGCGCTACCGCGGCGCGATCCCCGTGCCCGCGGCCCTCCTCGACGGCCTGACGGAAACCGGCGTCTCCATCCTCTTCACGGTGCAGAAGCTCGACGCGGGCCATCTCATCGCGCAGGAAGAGCTGGCCATCGCCGAAGGAGACACCACCGCGACGCTCACCGACAAGGGTTTCGCTCTAGGCGGCGTCATGCTTTTCCCCGCTCTGGAAAGACTCGCCGACCCTGATTTCAAGGGCACGCCGCAAGACGAGGCGGGCGTCACCCACTGCAAGAAGATCAAGAAGGAAGACGGCCTCCTCGACTGGACGAAGCCGGGCGCGACTCTCGTGAGCCGCTTTCGCGCCTTCGAGCCTTGGCCCGGCTCCTACACGTTCCACGCCGGCCGCCGCATCGCGGTCACCGCCATGCGCCGCGAGGCCGCGTCGCGCGCCGCGACCGCGCCGGGCGCGGTGCAATTCGACAAGGCCGCCGCCGCCTTGCGCGTCGGCACCGGCGACGAGCCCGTGCTGATCACGCGCCTGAAGCCGGCCGGCGGCAAGGAGATCGACGCCGCCGCGTTCTGGAACGGGCTGAAGGACAAAGGCGCCGTCACGTTCTCGGCGACGGAGAACCCGTCATGATCGTGGCGCCCATCGCCGTCGCAGTCTCCGGCGGCGGCCGCTCGCTGGAGAACTTCCTGCGGCGCGAGCGAGCCGGCGGCGAGCGTTACCGAGTCGCGGCGGTCGTCGCCTCGCGCCCGGACTGCCGCGGCGCGGCGCTCGCGGCTAAAGCTCAAATACCTGTGTTTATTGATGATTTCTCCTCTTCACGCGCGCCCGATCTGCAAGCTCGGCTGACCGCGTTTCTGTCTGACCACGGCGTGCAATGGATCGCTTTGGCTGGATTTCTGAAGCCATGGCCGATCGATCCCGCCTACGTGAACCGCATCGTCAACATCCACCCCGCATTGCTGCCCGCGTTCGGCGGCCCTGGAATGTACGGCGAGCGCGTCCACGCCGCGGTGCTGAAGAGCGGCGTCGCGGAGACGGGCGCTTCCGTGCACTACGTCACCGAGCGTTACGACGAGGGCGCCGTGATCGCGCAGGCGCGTGTCCCGGTCCTCCCGGGCGACGACTCGCATTCGCTCGGCGCGCGAGTCTTCGCCGCCGAATGCGAGCTTTATCCCGCGACGCTCGACCGCCTCATCCGCGGAGACCTGCTATGACGCCGTTCTCACCGCACTTCGAGCGCTTCGAGACGCATCTCGGCGAAATCGCTGCGCGCGACTATCACGGCGACGCCGGCGTCGGCCCGGCCGTCCGCTACGTCCTCTCCAACGGCGGCAAGCGCGTGCGCCCGATCCTCAGCATGCTCGCCGCCGAGGCGCTCGGCGGCACCGCGGAAAATGCGCTGACGGCAGCGGCAGCGGTCGAGTTCGTCCACACATACAGCCTGGTTCACGACGACCTACCGTGCATGGATGACGACGACCTGCGCCGCGGGAAGCCGACCGCGCACAAGCGCTTCGGCGAAGCCTCCGCGCTGCTCGCCGGCGACGCGCTGCTCACCGACGCTTTCGCGCTTCTCGCCGCCGAAGAGCACCGGGCGGACGCGAAGACGCGCGCCGCGATGGTCGCCGACCTCGCGCGCGCGGCCGGTGGCGGCGGCATGGTTCGTGGTCAGGCGCTCGACCTCTACTGGACGGCGCGCCACGGCGCGCAGCGCGGCGATCTCGATACGATCCATTTGCTGAAAACCGGCCGTCTCCTCGGCGCCGCGGCCGCGCTCGGCGCCCTGTCGGCGCGCGCCAACGCGAGCTCGGTCGAGCGTTTGCGCCGCTTCGGCGAGGGCATCGGCCTCGCCTTTCAAATCAAGGACGACCTTCTCGACGAAGCGCGCGGCACCGGGAAATCGTCGGGTAAGGACCGAGCCTCGGGCAAGCTCACGTACCTCGCATTGATGAGCCCTGCGGAGGCGGCGGCAGAGGCCGACCGCGTCACGGAAAAAGCGCTGGCGGAGCTGGCATTTCCGGAGTGTCGCGCCGAGCCGCTCGTGGTGTTCGCGCGGCTGCTGCTGGCTCGTAACTCTTGATGTGGTAGGCTCTTGCGATGATGAATTCCCAAGCCAATCCCAAGCTCCTCGACGAAGAAAACTACGGCCACACCGTGCTCGTTTTCCGCGATCGCCAGGCCGGCGTCTCCGAGGTCTACGACCCCGAGGAAGACCGCTACACCTACAACGCTTATTGCCTCGAGAAGAAGCTCATGAAAGAGCTTTTCGCCTTCGAATATGACTACCTCGAGGACGCCCTCGGCCGGATCAACGAAGAGTTCGGCACCTGGACGCCGGAATCCTTCGAGGAGAAGAAAGGATGCGGATCCTGTGTCGCTAAGAAGTAGGCTCCTCGTCGCGTCGTTCGCCAGTTTCTTCGTTGCCGGCGCCCCGCTCGCCGCCGAGGAGGAGAACGTCCTCATCAAGCCGGCGGATCCTGCCGCCGTCTCGCCGAAGGAGGCGCTGCGCAAGCAGATCTTCGAAGGCACGCTCGACAAGCACGCCTGCGCCACCGTGCGCTCAGACGTGGAGAAGGAGATCGACTTCTTCCTTCGCCTCCTCCTCGAGGCGCTCAAGAAGGACGATGCCAAAGCGCTCCACCCGCTCTTCCACCCGCAGCTGAACGCGACCTTCGCGCAGATGGAGGAGACCTTCGGCCGCATGGACCTCGTGTACGGCAAGCGCACCGACGTCTCTCTTTACCGTCTTTGGGCCTTGAACACCGTCGACGGCGCGCCGACCGGCGTCGCCTGCGATGGCGGCGAGGCGCAGGTCTTCCCGCTCTACGGGCATCCGCTGCAGTTCGCCGCTTACTTCTCGATCATGGGCCAGTCGGAGCTCGGCCGCCTGTACGTAGGCATCGTGCCGGCCGAAGGCCGCTGGAACATCGGCTCTTTCGTCATCCAACCTTGGACGCACAACGGCAAGGACTTCCAGGCCTGGATGAAGGAAGGCCTCGCGCACGCGACCGCAGGCCACCGCGAGTCCGCCTACGTCAAATACGACCTCGCTTGGAAGCTCCTCGAAGCCGGCAACTACCTGGAGCTCCCCGTCCGCAACGACGTCGCCAAGACGCGCGACGCACAGATGCTCCCCGCCGATTGGGAGAAGAAGGTTCGGGAGATCATCGAGGCGAAGGGCGACGAGAAGGCCGTCTTCATCTCCACCATGCTCGTCGTCGAGGGCGCCGGTATCCTCGCCCGCCTACGGGTCAACGCCGACGTCTCGCTTGCCGACGTGAAGAGCCGTTGCGTCGCGATCTCGCGCCGGCTTCTCGAGACCAACTGGGCCGCAGACCTGGCCGGCATCCGTTGCCAATACAACTTGCCGGGCGAGCCCGACCAGAAGGACGGCATCATCGGCGGGCAGTTTTTGCCGTTTGCCGACGTGGCGAGCGATCTGAAGAAAGAGCAGGCGAAGAAGTAGTCCTAGGCCGCTTCGCCCTTCATCTCGCGACCGAGCAGGAAGTAACTCTCGACCTCTCCTCGTCCCCGCAGCACGACTTTCCCGCGGCTCTCGACGCGGTACCGCCCGTTCAAAGCCTCCGCCATCTCCGCGGAGATCTGGATCTTCCCGGCCTCGCCTGAAGACTCCAGCCGCGAGGCCACGTTCACAGTGTCCCCCCAGAGGTCGTACAGGAAGCGGCTGCGCCCGATCATGCCGCCGACGACGGGCCCGATGTGGACGCCGATCCGCAAGCTGAACGGCACCGCGCCGATCCCGCGGAGACGCTCCACGACCGCCAGCATGTCGAGCGCCGTCTCCGCCGCCGCGCCGGCCGCGTCCGCGTGCGGAAGCGGCAGCCCGGCGATCGCCATGTACGCGTCGCCGATCGTCTTGATTTTCTCCAGCCCGTGCTGGGTCATCACGGAGTCGAACCGCGCGAATAAGCCGTCCAACTCGGCGACCACTTGGTCGGCCGTTCGCGTCGCGGCGTAAGATGTGAAGCCCGCGATGTCGGCGAAGATCACGGCCACGCGCTCGCCGTGGTCGACGATCCGGTCGCCGACGGCGCCGGCCTTCAAACGCTCAGCGATCACTTTCGGTAGGACATTGTAAAGCAGCGCATCCGAGCGGTCGCGCTCGCTCTGCGCGTCGAGTTCCGCGAGAAAGCGGCGACGCCGCGTGCTTTCCATCGCGTAAGCGATCGCGACGGTTGTGAGAAATGTCAAAAACGAGAGGCTAGTCATTGCCGACATCTCGTCGGCCAGGAAGAGGCCCGATGTGTAGAACCAGTAGACGCTGATACCCAGCGCCAGGAGGTTGATTGCCGTCTTGGCTCGAAAGCGGTGCGACAGGATGGAGTTCGTCAACATCACCAAGTTCCAATAGAGCGCCAGCGTCCGCAAGACTGAGGCGTCCGCCGCCGCGATCATCGCCCAGACGCCGCCTATCGAGACGATCATCGCCACGGACGTGATGACGGTCCGGAGACGGATCACCGCAGGACGCAGGCTCACCGCATACAAGATTGCGAAGCCGACCCCGAAACCGATCTGGATCGACAAAAACGTCGTCCATGTCTGCAGGGTGAGAGCCCAATACAATGCGTTGAGGACCGAGTAACTTCCGACGACCGCGAGCAGGCCGCGCGTCAGCGAGAGGTCGCCGAATGCGTCGAACTGCTGATATCTCGCCTCCTGCTCCGCAATTCGGAACTTCAGGGTCCAGGGCGAGATCGAGTCTTTGGGCAGCTTATTCATTAGAGGAGGGATCGGGCCGCTCGACGCTCCAATTAACATGGCAACAATTGCCTATCTAATGTCGCGCCGCCAGAAGCCGACAGGTCCCGTGGAGGAAATCACATGCGCCATGCCCTCATCGCCACCGTGCTCGTCTTCGGTTCCGCCAGCGCTGCCGCCCAGACGCGCAGCCAGGTCTACGGGGACATTCTCACCCAGCAGGCCCAGACGCTCTACGTCGAGGGCCACGGCGGGCTTACCACCTTCGAGAGCGAGGCCGCCAATAGCAAGGAGACGCAGGCCACGACGACTGCGGGTGTCGGCGGCTGGTTCGGCGAGGGCCGTTATGTCGGCGTCAATCTCACCCATGCCGAGAGCACCGTCGATTTCTCGCTCAACGAGGCCTCCATGCGCACTGCATTCACCGACGTGCGCGCGACGCTGCGGCTCGGCTGGCTCTATCCGTCGATCGGCGTGAGCGTCAGCGAGGTTCAGGTGAAGGCAGAGGGCGAGCAAGCGCTCAGCCTCTATGCAAGCGGCCCCAACGCCGGTCTCGCGGTCGCCGTCCCGCTTAACGATTGGATCATCGTCCGCGCCGATGCGCTCATCACCAAGCCGCAGCGCGGCTTCGACCGTCTGGACGACGGCGCCGAGATCGGCGACCGGGTGGAGGCTGACGCCAGCGCCGCCCTCGACCTCACCGAGAAGCTCGTCGACCTCGTCATCGGCTACAAAGTGCGTAGCTACTCGCTGGAGACCAAGGAAGCCACCTTCGAGGAGCTCCAACAGGGAGCTTACGCAGGCTTGCGCCTGGGCCTCTACTTCTAAGTTGCCGAAAAGACCAAACGCGCCATTCTGAATAGCTAGATATTACGGTGGGTTAGATTTGCCGACTCATGGCCTGAAGAGGCCGGCGCCGGTAAAATGGGACTAGCCATGACTACGCCCGCCGTCCACAAATTGCGTGAGCTTCAGAAGTCGCTGTACGAGAAAGCGTACGCCGATGCGCATTCGCTCGTCGGCCGCTCATCTCGGCAGCTGCTCGCCTACCAGCGCAAATTCGAGGCGAGCCTCCCGAAAAACAACGAGCGCACGACCCTCGCCGAGCTCCTCGACGACATGCGCACCAAGCAGTTCCTACTGTTCGGCGACTTCCACACCCTGCGCCAGTCGCAGCGCGGGCTCCTGCGCCTCTTGCGCGCGTATACTGAGCGCCTGCGCACGAACAAGATCGTCATCGCTCTCGAGATGTTCAAGGCGATCAACCAAGACGAAATCGACGGCTATTTGCGCGGCGCGATCCCGGAAGCGGAGTTTCTGCAGGATATCGACTACGCGACGGACTGGGGCTTCCCCTGGCAAAACTTCAAGATGATCCTCGATTTTGCTCGCGCCCGCCGCCTGCCGGTGATCGGCGTGAACAGCGACAACGGCGGCAAGGATCTGCTCGAGGTGCGCGACCGCTTCGCCGCGCAAAAGCTGGTCGCCGCGGCGAAGAAGTACCCGGAGCACAAGATCGTCTGCCTGATCGGGGAGCATCATCTCGCCGACGAGCACCTGCCGCAGGCGCTGGCGCGCGAGATGAAGCGCCTTGGCAAAAAGCCGCTCTCTCTTCTGCGCGTCTTGAACAACGTCGACCGCTACTACTTTGACCTAAAGCGCGAGACGAGCCACAACACGACCGAGTACCTGCGGCTCAAGCGCGATATGTACTGCATCATGAACTCGCCGCCGTGGATGAAATGGCACTCCTTTTCCGTGTGGGAGGAGATGCGCAGCGCCGGAATCCCCGCCGTCGCGGAGCAGGAAGGCGAGGTCGACAGCGACGCCGACCTCTATACCGAGGACGCGTTCGACGTCGACTACCAGTTCCTGCACTTCGTGAAGAACCTGTCGCTCTTTCTCGGCGTCGCCTTGGACGCGAGCGACATGGAGAGCTTCCGGATCTTGTTCTCGCAGGAAGGCGCATTCTTCGACGATGCCGGCGGGCTTGCCGGTTTGCCGTCGGTCGAGGCGCGCCGCATCGTCAACCGCGCGGCCGCCGACGGCGTTCACTTCCTGCCGCGCTCGAAGACGGTGCTGCTCACCAACATCTCGATGAACAACCTCGCCGAGGCCTCCGGCCAGTACCTCCACACGCTGCTCGGCCGCTTCGACGACTCGACCGGGGATCTCGAGAGCGACTTCGGCCGCAGGATCATCAAGTACGCGGTCGGGATGGTCGCCTCAAAGATTCTGAACCCGCGGCGCAAATGCATGGAGCTCCACCACCACCGCCAATTCCTGCGACGTTTCAAGGGTCGGAAGGTCACCGGAGCCTCGCTCGAGCGCCGCCAGGTCGCGGCCGCCGTCCTCAGCTTCGACCGCTGGTTCGAGCAGCGCATGGCCGACACGCACCCGCCGGCGAATTTTCTCACCCGCGGCCCGATCATCGTCGATCGGCGCACCGACTTCCAAGTGAGCCGGGAAATCGGGCAGATGCTGGGTGCCGCGCTGTATAAGAAATTGATCGCGAACAAGGTGCCGCCGCAGCGGTTGGCGCGCTTGTTTCGCAGTCGCTTGCGCTCCGAAGTCTCGCTGTGGCGGGAGCTGACTTCGCTTTATCGGCTGCTGAAGGACTGAGGGCGCCTTCGGAACAGTTTGCGGCGCATTTTGCGAAAACACCCAAAGCCCATCTTTGGCCATCTTAGCAACCAACCCGACGCAAAGGTGTACCGCGCCCACCACTAGGTCACCTTACCAAAAACTCCCTGCGTACCTAGCGCCCCACCACCTCCACGCCTCATACGCAACGTTGGCACGCCTCCTGCTCTCTCCTTCCGCAGAGGCTCTCAACGATCTCAACGAGGACATCCCATGCAAAACTTCGCCAAGCAGTTGTTCACGCTCGCGAGCGTCGCGGCCGCCGCGCTCACCGGTACCGCCGCCTTCGCCGACGCGCCGGGCTACGCCCGAATCCGCAGCATCTCCTACGCGGGCTCCGGCTGCCCCGCCGGAACCGTCTCGCAGAACGTCGCGCCGGACCTCCAGGCCTTCACCCTGATCTTCGACTCCTTCCTCGCCGAGAAAGGCCCCGGCATCCCGCTCAGCCAGAGCCGGAAAAACTGCCAGGTCGCGCTCGACGTCGACTTTCCCTCCGGCTGGTCTTACACGGTGATGACCGTCGATTACCGCGGCTACGTCGCCCTCGACGCGGGCGTCCGCGGCACGCAAAAGTCGACCTACTACTTCCAGGGCCAAAGCCGCCAAGCCCCGCTTTCGACCGTCATGACCGGCCCGCGCAGCGGCGACTACCAGATCCGCGACACCCTCGGCCTCAGCGCCGTCGTCTGGTCCCCGTGCGGCGCGCAACGCGCCCTCAACATCAACGCCCAGGTCCGCGTCGAAGGCGGCACTTCCCGCAACGCGCAAGGCATGATCACCCTCGACTCGATCGACGGCCAGCTGAAGCACGTCTACGGCATCCGCTGGCAGCGTTGCCGGGCGCCCGGCTTGGAAGCAGGCGATCGTCAAATTGAGATGTAAGCACCGGACAGTGTGAGCGAGAGAGCGGTTTCCCCCGAACGGGTGCGGCATCGCCGCACCCGTTCCCTCCCACCGAGACGCCCGGGTCCCCCGCATAGCCTACGAGCTTTGTCGGGGGCGTTCGACATTGCGGCCTATCCACATTGTGCGCTGCATCCTCCGCCACCTACCACGCATCGCGCCAAAAGTTGATATGATGAGACCGCACCTTTCAGCCTAAGGAACGCTTTGATGCGAAATGCACTCCTCGCGTGCGCCATGCTGACTTTTCTGGCCGGCTGCGGCGACAAGGGCAAAGACGGCAAGGAAGGAGGCGATTCCCAATCCTACAGCTTCAGGAGCGCGGCCAAGGTCCAACTGAAGTCGACGGGCGGCAGCGGCCTCGGGATGACGACGCTTTTGCCGCCGATGTGCGTCGACAGCCTGTGCATCACGCCGTCGACGGTGTCCGGCATCTACTACGGCGCCGGGATCATGATCCAGTCCGCCGGCAACGGGATGATGGCCTACTTCGGTCAGGAGTCGTGGTCCGGGACGACGGGAGCCTCGCCATCGTCGCCTTTCGACTTCGCGGCGCCCGGCACGCAGACGGGGGAGCTGATTTGCTGCGTCGGCGAAGGTGATCTCGCCTCCGAAAACACCTACATCTCCGATGCCGTTTACCTGTTCGGTTACCTCGACGCGAGCTTCGTCGTCGAGGCGGCCAGCGGCGCTCGCGGCGACGCCGTCGGAAGCCACAACGTGCGCTTCGTCCTCGCGGACGGCGCGGTCACCGGCGCTAAGCGCGGGGATCTGCTCTATGCGGACGCTGGAACATTCAAATGGGTCGACGCCGCCGGAGCCCTCCAGGCGACGCGCCCCGCCGACGCGCTCACCATGGATGCCAAAGTGGTCTCCTGGGTCAATCCGTTCGGCACCGACAAGGGCAATCAGACGATTCCCATGTTGAGCGCCTCGCTGACGCCCCCGACAGGCGGCGGCGTGATGCCGGTGACGGAAGCCGAGCTTAAGACGGTCGGCCGCTCATATACGTTCGCTTTCGACGTCTCCGGCTTCATCACATTTCCTACCTTGCTGAAGGCGGACGCCGGCATGCTCGATTCGCGCGCGACGCTCTTGAGCAAGATCCATATCCAAGGCTTGCCGCATAGCCGCTATATGATGAGTGATGCCGGGGATACGACGCTGACGATTGCGGGCCCGTAGTCGTCGCGCCGATCGTCCCGGAATCTCAGAAGAACAGAACGTCTCCGGCTGCGGCATTCGCCGCCTCTTCCTCACCTTTTTCCTCGGCCTTCGCCGCGGGTGCGGGCTTCGCCTCGGAGATCTTGGTCACGGTCGCCGCCGACCCCGGCGCGGGATCCGACTGAAACTCGACCGCCGGCGCCGAACGCGGCGCCGACCGCGGCGCGGGACGCGGCGAGCCACCACCGCCACCGCCGCCGAGGCCGCCACCGCCCCGCGATGCGACGCCTTCGGCCTTCACGACCATGTCCTCGGCGAACGCCCCGATCTGCTTCAAGGGCGCGAGGGCGCCCTCGATCTCTTTCCGCGTCACGTCCTGGAACTGCAGGCTCATGATGATCTGATCGATGTTGTGGGCCACGCTCTCCGAGGACAGGACCGCGCTCTCGACGAGCTTCGAGAAGACCGCCGTCGATTCCTTCGCGGAGCCGACCAGGCTGCCGACGGCGGAGTCAACGGACTCCTTCTTCGACTTGGTCTTCTGCAGGTTCTCGGTCAAGGACTGGCTGATCTCGGCCACGGAGTCGTTCACCTTGCCGACGATCTGTGTGATGTCGCTCGACGCCTGGTTGGTGCGATCGGACAACTTTCGCACCTCTTCGGCGACGACGCTGAAGCCCCGGCCGTGCTCGCCGGCGCGCGCGGCTTCAATGGCGGCGTTCAAGGCGAGGAGGTTGGTTTGATCGGAAATGTACTGGATGTCCTCGGTGATCTTGTTGATCGTCGCCGTATTCTCGAGGATGGCCTCGATCGACTTCGAGTACTCGACGTTGAGGCGGCTATTCTCCTCGAGCATCTCCGTCATCTCCTTCAAAAGAAGGAGGGCGCGGGCCAGAACGCCTGAAAGGGAGGCCCGCTCGTTGCCGTTGTCGTCGGTGATCGACTTGCCCGAGAACTGCTTCGAGATCTCGTTCGACTCGACCAGGTGCTCCTGGGCTTTGTCGTAGATGTATTTGACCTTGTCGCCAATCTCGATCGCGCTCGTCTCGGTATGCTCGATCACCGTGTTCAACTGGCGCTCGATGCGCGGGACGAGGTCGCCGATGCGGCGCATCAAGTTGTGTTGAGCGACGAGGTACTCGTCGCGCTCGCCGATCTGGCTCTCCATCGCGCGCAATTGCTGGGTCAAGGTATTGGACAAGCCGGCGTTCGCGTCACGACGGTCACCGTTGGCGCCGAGTCGGAGACGAACGGCTTCTTCCATCGCGTCGGCGCGCGAGCGTTTCTCGGCGGAGAGCGCGTCCCGCATCCGATCCTGCTCGCGCTGCGCGGCGACCAGACGCGTCATCAGCTGCTGGACTTCGCTTTCGAGCGCGGCGTTGCGACCGACCGGTGCCGGCGCGGTGACGACCGGAGTCTCTGCGACCGGCGTCGGCGCCACGACGAGATGCGGCGTCACGACGACCGGCGGCGTCACCGCGACCTGCGGGGCCATGGCGAGCGTCGAGACGTGGCTGCGAAGGCGGTCGAGTTCCTTGCGCTCCAGCGCCGAGAAGTCGTCCGCGCTCCCGCCCGAGGCGGCCGCTGCGAGCACCGCGAGGCCCCACATGACGATCGCGAGGACCGGCACGAAAAGGTTCGGCATCCCGAGCGAAGGCCCGAAGATGGTCACGAGTGCAGGGACGCCGGCGACGATGCCGACGATCACGTAATTCTGAAACACCTTCTTGTACATCGATGCCGCCTCGGTAGCTCAGCGTCTTGGTCTCATGCCCAGACCGTTTCGGCGGCCCGGATACGCGGACTTAGGTGCTTCGCTGCGGGCGGCTTTGGACCGCCTGACAAAAACTAAGAAGGAAGCGAGCCGTCCAGCGAGCTTATGGGGAACAAGGCCGAACGCGCGAAGAGCTGCAAACTGTAGTTTCCGCCGTCGTCGACCCAGCAGCACAAGGGCAGAAAGCCGCCCTGCCTGGCATATCCCGAAAGCTCGTTCGGCGTGAGCTTGTAGATGCGATCGACCAGCACCGGCTCGCGCGCCGCGAACCGAACTTGATCCGACGCGAAGTGAACGGTTTGCGCTCCGACGCTTTCCAGCGACAGCTCGATGCAGCCTTCGTCCTCGTTCCAATGCGCGCGATGCTTGTAGCGCGTCAGGTCGAAATCGGCCTCGATCTCGCGGTTCGCGCGCGCTAGGACGTTCAGGTTGAACGCGGCAACGTAGCCCCCCGGATCGTCGTAGGCAGCCTCGAGCGTCGCCACGTCTTTCTTCAAGCCGGCACCGACGAGAAAATACGGCCGCTCCGCCAAGGTCGCAAGATGCTGACATAGCCGGATCGCCTGACGCGGCGGCATGCTGCTGAACACGGCGCCGGGAATGAAGAACAGAGTGCAGGGTCCGGTGCGCACCGCGTCGGGCAGGCGGGTGAGCCGCGTCACCTCGGTCTGCAGCGGAATCACGCTCAATCCTGGGAAATCGCGCGCCAAGGCCTCGAACGAGCGCTACTCGTCGATGATGGGGGGGCGCAACTCCGACGACAGCGGCGGCAGCGACACCAGTAGCAGCGCGGAAACGAATCCTTTTTCGCGAACGGGGAACCAGTTCGCCGC
>JANOTL010000071.1:0-12490 GCA_031416315.1 Pseudomonadota bacterium | reverse complement strand
CGCGGAAAGAACGTCGGTCGAGCCGGGCGGCATCGCACGCTTGGTCGCATGCTCCGGCATTGCCAAGCAGACTATGATCCTCGACCGTTTTCGCGACGGCACGCTCGTCGAGCGCCGGTTTCTCAAGGGCTGCGAGGAGAGTCTCCTGGCCTTCCCGGTGACGGAGAAGGACCGCGGCGGCTTCACTTTGAGTCTCAGCGCTGTGATCGACCACCAGTGGGTGACGGCCTCGCAACGCATCGGCGTCCCGTGGACGAACAAAGAGCTCGCGGTCGAGCTCACGAGCTTCCGCGACAAGCTGACCCCGGGCGCGAAGGAGACCTTCGAGGTCACGGTGAAGAGCTCGGAGCCCGAGAAGGACGCTGCCGAGCTCCTCGCCTACATGTACGACAAGAGCCTCGACGCGTTCGCGCTGCATGCGCCGCCGTCGCCGCTGTCGATCTACCCGGATCTGAGTCATGCGCGAGCCTCGCGCGCGAGCTTGGGACAGGCGCCGGTCCGCGGCATCGGCGAAGACCACCTGGCGCACGTCCCCGGCTACTCTGGCCTGCGGGGCGATACGCTGAAGCTGTTGGACGGCTACGGAGTCGGCGGGCTCGGCGGTTACGGGGGCGGGCACGGCCGCGGCATGATGCTGGCCGAAGGCTCGCCGCCGTCGGGAAAAAAGGGCCGAAACATGGCGAAGTCGGCGCCCGCGCCGGCGATGGCGGCGCCGGCAGTGGGGCTGCAGTCGGCCGACTCCGCGCGTGCGCTCAAGGACTCGGACGAGGAAGAGCGCTCGCAGGCGGACGGCGCGACCGTCGAAGGCTTCGAAGGCCCAGGCGGGGAGCGGCCCGGCGCGGGCGAAATGCCTTTGCGCGAGAATTTCTCCGAGACCGCGTTCTTCATGCCGCAGCTCCTCACCGGCAAGGACGGGCGCGCCACCTTGTCGTTCACGGTCCCCGACTCGGTCACCGGCTGGAACGTCTGGGTGCACGCGGTGACCAAGGACCTGCGCTCCGGCTCGACGCATCGCGAGACGAAGAGCGTCAAGGACCTGATGGTCCGACCCTACATGCCGCGCTTCTTCCGCGAGGGCGACGCGGCCGAGCTCAAAGTGGCGGTCAACAATGCGGGCGAGACGGAGCTTTCGGGCGAGATCACGTTGGAGATCGCCGACGCCGAGAGTGGCGAGAGCCGCAACGCCGCCTTCGGGCTTACGGAGGCGAAACGCACCTTCAAGGCGGCCAAAGGCGGCGGCACCGACGTCGTCTTCGCGCTGACGGCGCCGAAGGCCGTCGGAATTTATGCGTTCAAGGTGACGGCGCGCGCGGGCGCCCTGGGCGACGGCGAGCTCCGGCCGCTGCCGGTCCTGCCGAGCCGGATGCGCCTCATGCAGTCGAAGTTCGTGACCTTGAAGGACAAGGAATCGCGCATCCTCGAGTTCCCCGATCTGGCGAAGACGGACGATAGCACGCGCGTCGACGAGAAGTTGGTCGTGACGCTCGACGCGCAGCTCTTCTACGGCGTGATGAAGGCACTGCCCTACCTCGCGCTCTATCCGTACGAATGCACGGAGCAGACGCTCAATCGCTTCCTATCGACGGGGATCGTGTCGAGCGTGTTCGCCGAGTTTCCCGCGGTCGCCAAGATGGCGAAGGAGATGGCGGCGAAACGGCCTTCGCAGCTCGAGGCGTTCTCCCCCGAGGGCGCGAGCGATCCGAACCGCGTCATGACGATGGAGGAGACGCCTTGGCTCAACGAGGCACGCGGCGGCGCGCGAGCCGACGAGGACCTGATCCGCGTCTTGGACCCCGCGGTCGCGAAAGCGCAGCGGACCGCGGCTTTGGCGAAGCTGGTCAAAGCGCAGAACCAAGACGGCGGCTTCCCCTGGTTCCCGGGCGGGCGCTCGTCGGAATACATCACGCTCTATTTGATGCACGGTTTCGCCAAGGCGGTCGAGTTCGGCGTCGACGTGCCGAAGGACGTGGTCAAGCGCTCGTGGAATTGGCTGGGTCAGCAGTTCCGCAACGAGTACGCGGCGAAGATCAAACAGGATTGTTGCTGGGAATGGCTGACGTTCCTGAACTACGTGGCCTCGGCTTATCCTGATCCGTCCTGGACGGGCAACGCGCTGAAGCCCGCCGAGCGCGAATTGATCCTCGCGCATTCGTTCAAGCATTGGAAGGAGCATTCGCCGTACCTGAAGGCATACTTGGCGCTGACCCTGAAGCGAGCCGGTCGCGCGGCGGACGCGAAGTTGGTTCTCGACAGCGTGATGGACTCGGCGAAGACGGAGAAGGACCTCGGCACGTTCTGGCTGCCGGAGGATCGCAGCTGGCTTTGGTACCGCGACACGATCGAGACGCATGCTTTCGTCTTACGCGCCTTGACGGAGATCGAGCCCAAGCATCCAAAGCTCGACGGGCTCGTGACTTGGCTCTTCCTAAACAAGAAAATGAGCCACTGGAAGTCGACGCGAGCGACCGCGGAGGTCATCTACTCGCTGGTGCACTACCTGAAGCAGACGGGCGCGCTCGGCGTGAAAGAAGCGGCAAAGGTTGCGATCGGGACCGTGCGCAAGGACTTCACTTTCGCGCCGGACCGTTACGTCGGGCGCGCGCAGCTCGTCGTCGAAGGCTCCGACATCAAGCCGCAGGAGATGGCGAAAATTGAGGTGGCGAAGGAGACGAAGGGCCTGATGTTCGCCTCGGCGACCTGGCACTACACGACCGACCGCCTTCCGACCGAGGGCACCGGCGACTTTTTCACCGTCGCGCGCGCCTACTTCAAGCGGGACGCGAAGGGGGGCAAGGACGCGAGCTTGACCCCGATCAGCGAGAAGACCGTGCTCCTGCCGGGTGACGAGGTGGAGGTGCAACTCTCACTCACCTCGAAGCACGAAGCGGAGTACGTGCATCTGCGCGATCCGCGCGCGGCGGGACTCGAGCCGGACGGGCAGACCTCCGGGTGGCGTTGGGACTTGGGCCTCGGCGTCTACGAGGAGACGCGCGACAGCGGCGCGAACTTCTTCTTCGAGCGCCTGCCGCCCGGGCAGTACACCTTCAAGTACCGCGTCCGGGCCAACATGGGCGGGCGGTTTCGGGTCGGGCCGGCGACCGTGCAGTCCATGTACGCGCCGGAGTTTGCCGCATTTTCCGCCGGCCACGTGCTGGAAGTGAAGGGCTCCGCCCCGAGTGGCGGTTAAACTGGTCAAAGAGGCGATCAGCTTGGATCAGCTCGCGGCTTTTCGGCGGAAGTAGAAGCCAGAGTAGCGCGCGATCGACATGCCTTGGGGAAAAGGAATGTAGGCCGACTCATCGGACGTCCACGCGTCGACGAGCTCGTAGCCCTGTGATTCCACGGCCGCGATCAGATCCTTGCGGCGGAAGATGCGGTATGGGCAGAAGGCAGCGCTCATGTTCTGCAGGGTCACGAAGGCGCGGGATTCGTGGACGGGGAGCTTGTTCAGAACGATGTGCCGGGGCTTTTCGGTCCAGGTGGCGAGCATCGCCTCGAGCACCGGAGCCTCGAGGTACTGCAGGGCGCCGAAAGAGACGAGCACGTCGGCGCCGGTCACGACGCGCCAGTCGTTGGCAAAGCGCAGGCCCGTGAGCCCGCGCTCGGCAGCCATCGCCTCGCCGGCCTTGGTGACGCTCGGCACGTCGCAGACGGTCCAGGTGAGGCCTTCCGGGAACGGGAAATAGCGCGAGTAAGCGTGATAGGCGATCCCGACATGGCCGCCGAAGTCGAAGACGCGCATCCCGGGGGCCAGAATGCCCCGGAGCCAGAACATCGGCGGGTAGTCGGAGTCCACGACCTTCGTGAGCCGCTCCTGGTACATCCCGGCGGTCTCCGGAATGTCGTAGCCGACGGGCTTCGTCTGCGGCACGCTCGCCAAGGCTCCCTTGAAGTCGGGGAACACGCCGCGGAAGAGGTTCATGCCTCGCGCCGTGGCAAAGCGACGCTCATAGCGCTTCCGAAGGAAAACGCTGAGGATGGGCAGATGCTTGAGGCGTTCGAGTCGGGACATGCGGGACTCGTCGGCACACGGATGCCAAAGCTGACAGTTCGGTCGCAACGGCCTGATACTACAAGGAGCGGCTTGGCTTCCGCCCGCGCTGGTGGAATAATCCAAGAACCAACTTTTTCCGTATGAAGTAGGAGACCCTATGCGGCGTTCGCTGGCCCTCTTGGCGCTCGCGTTACTGACGCTGACCGTGCAATGCCGCACCGCCAATCCGGAGCGCGACGCCGAGCTCGCCTCGCTCGAAGTGCGCGCCTGGTTCGACGTCTACGGCGAGAGCATCGAGTGCGACGTCCCCGAAGGCGGCTGCAAGCAGAACACCTACGACGTGAAGTACGTCGACCTCTGCGTCTCCAAAGGCTTCCAGGCAAAGACCTGCGGTTGCACCGCCGGTTGCTCGGGCAGGGTGCAGAGCCTAAAGAAGCCCGAGGCCGCCTCGGCGGCCGCCTTCGACCCTAACGCATGCGACGCTGCGGCGCAGGCCGACCTCAAAGCCGCCCTCGCCGGCAAATCATCTGGCCAGATGAAGTGCCTGACGGCGCACGTCTGTAGCGGCGACCCCTCGCACTGCGACGCCGCCACGCGCACCGTCGCCGACGCGCTGCGCGAGACTGCGCGCGGCAAGTGCAAGAAAGAGGTTTTCGGCGCCCTCTGCGACGGCTCGGTGAAGGACACGCTCGCGTGCGGCGAGAAGAGCATCGACGCCCTGGCCTTCGTCTACGACAAAGCCTTCTTCGGCGGCGACCAAAAGCTCCGTCGTTGCGTGCGCGAAAGGTTCTGCAACAAGAACGGCTCGGCCGCGGCCTGCGACGGCGAAGACGCCAAGGTGGTGCAAAGCGCGTCCTCGGCGCTGAGCGACCCCGGCTGCGACTATTGGCTCGCGACTTTGTGCAGCATCGACGGAAAATGACGGACGGCTCCGAGGTCGACTGGGCGCTCTTGCGCGCGATGCGCGCTGGTTTCTTGGAGGCGGGTGAGGCGCCGTCGAGCGCCCTCCCCGACTACTGGGCGAGCGAGCGGCACCTGGCGGCGTACGACGCGACCTTTGCCGAGCGCATCCGCTGGAAGTGGGACGCGGTCCTGACCGAGCTCCAGGCACGCGCCCTGGTGCCGCCGCCGGGCGCGACCGTCTTCGACTTCGGCACGGGCACCGGGATCGCGACGCGGGCTTTTCTCGCGGCGTTTCCAGGGTTCTCGGTGCAGATCGCCGACCGTAGCGAGCGCGCGCTGCAGTTCGCCGAGCAGCGGATCAAGGCCGAGGCCCCGGGGACCGCCGTCGGGCGCTGGGATCCGAAGGTGGCCGCGCTGCCACCGCGGTCGATCCTCCTCGCGAGCCACGTCGTCACCGAGCTCGACGCGGCGGCTTTGGCGCAGCTCGTGCGCCTCGCGGCGACCGCCGAGCTCACGATCTGGGTCGAGCCGGGCACCTCGACCGCGAGCCGCACGCTGAATCAGGCGCGCGAGAGCTTAAGAGGCACGCGTCAGGTCGTGGCCCCCTGCGGACACTCCGGTCCCTGCGGTCTCGGGGCGCCCGAGAACGCCCGCCATTGGTGCCACAACTTCGCGCGGCCGCCGGCCGAAGTGTCGCAGAGCGCGTTGTGGGCACGGTTTCGCAAGGAGCTCGGGGTCGATCTGCGCAGTCTGCCGGTCAGCTTTCTGGTGCTCGCGGACGTGGCGCCGCCGCCGCCGACCGGAGCGCGCGTTCTCGGCCGGCCCCGGACCTATAAAGGCCACGCCAAGACGCTCCAATGCGCAGCGAGCGGCGTCCGCGAGCGCGACGTGCAAAAGCGCGACGCCAAAGCGCAAGGCACCTGGAGTCAACTGGAAGATGGCGACTTTACGAGCTTTCTTTCGGCTCCTATAGTGGACTGATGGGCGAGCACACCGATCTGAAGCGCGTCGCGCTGAAAAGCGCGTCGAAGCTGGCGCAGGTCCAGATCATCACGATGGTGCTGGGCCTGGCGGTGCGCGTGGTGATGCCGCGCACGCTCGGCGTCGATAGCCTCGGACTCTTCTATTTCGCCGAGGCGTTCCCGGTTCTCTATTTCGCGTTCCTAGGTTGCGGCATCGACGCCTACATCCGGAAGACCCTCCCCGCGCGCCCCGAGCATACCGGCGAGGTGATGTGGACGCTGATCGTCTTCCTCTTGGCGCTAGCCGGCGTGATCGCGCTCGTCCTGTTCGGGAGCCTGCGCCTTTTCGGCTACGACGGCTACACGACGTACCTCGTGATGGTGATGGGTGGCTCGGCCGCGTTCTCCATCCTGCATCGTATGATCATGAAGCAGGTCTTCCTGTCGCTGCACGACTACAAGATCGCGGCGAACGTCGAGCTGGCGGTGAAGGTCTTCTTCACCGTGTCGATGCTTTTGGTACTTTGGATCGCCCCGCGCCTCGGATTCATCGTGTGGATCGCCTTCATCGCGGAGGGGGCGGGCGCGCTCTGGCTCTTCCGGCAGCTGGTGAAGCGCAAGATGATCATCTTCAAGATCGACCTCGCGCTCTTGAAGCACGTGCTCCTGACGAGCTTTCCATTTCTCGCCGTGACGCTCTTCCAGGAGCTCTACGCGAACATCGACGCGGCGATGCTGAAGACGATGGCGGGGAACGCCGAGGTCGGCTACTACGGCGCCGCGACGCGCTTGAAGGGCGTCTTCCTGCTGCTCTTGCCGGTGCTCGCGAACTCACTCATGCCGCTCATGGCGGAGACGTACGCGAAGGCGCGCGACAAGTATCTGCCGCTCGTGCGCGACGCGATCCGCGCGGTGATGATGATCTCCTTCTTCCTGGCCACGACCTTGATGGTGTTCGCCGACATCGGCACCCACATCCTCTATGGCGCGGATTTCGAGCCGGCGGCGCGCGTCGTCGCCTATCTCGCGCCGCTCGTGCCGATCACCTACGTCGCGGTCCTGATCGCCGTGCACCTCACCGTGTGCACGACGGGGAAGGCCCAGGCCGCGGTGCAGGCCGCCTGCGTCGGCGGCAACGCGCTCCTCAACGTCTGGATGATCCCATGGGGTACAGCGCGCTGGGGCGTCGGCGGCGCCGGCGTCGGCACCTCGTTCGCGAGCTTGATCACGCAGGCCGCGGCCGTGGTCGCCTTGATGTTCGTCACGCGAAAGGACCTGAATTTGATGGACGGGCGCATGCTGCGCCTCGTGATCGCCAACGTCGTCGCGTTTGCCGCCATTCTCTGGGGTTACGACGAGATCATGACCTTGACGGTGATCCCGCGCATCGGCGCGTATGTGCCGATCGCCGTCGCCTACGGGTTTTTGACCGGGCTGATCACCCGCAATGATCTGGTCGTGGCGCGTGACTTCGTGCGCGCGCGGCTTGGACGCGGCGCGAAGTAAACCGCGGGCGCGGGATGCTACTCCTGGTAACTCTTGCCCGCCTTGTAAAGCGCCAGCCGGCCTTCCATGGCTTTCTTCTCCTCGGCCTCGGCGCCCTCGGCACCCAGCTCCTCGATCGCGCGCGTCTCGTAGTCGACCGCCTCGGGGAACTTGCCGGCGGCTGCGTAGGCAGAAGCGAGCGTGTCGAGGTAGCGGCCGCTCCTTTGATCGGCCATGTCGAGCGCCTGTTTCGCCAGGTCGATCGCCTTGGTCGGATCGCGCACGCCCTCGTCCTTCGACGTGGCGAGACGCCAGGCGGCGGCGTTCAGCATCACATCGGGAGCCGGCGTGACGAAGTCGGCGAGCATGCTCTCGGTGTCGCCGAACTCGCCGAAGACGAACTCGGTGACGCGCTCGAAGGATTGGCGCAAGGCGAGCGCGCGGGTAAAGCTTTGCGCCGCTTCCTTATCGCGCTTCAGCTCCGCCAAGGCGGCCGCCTTCCAAAAGTGCGCGTTGAAGCTCGTCGGCTCGATCGCGATGGCCTTGTCGAACTGCGGCAGCGCCTCAGAGGCCTTGCCGCTCTCGAAGCGCATGGCGCCGTAATGGACGAAGGCGACGACGCGGCCGTCGGCGGAATGGCCGATCTTCTTGCCCTTCAGGAGGCCGGAGGCCGCCTCGAACTCCTTCGCGGCGAGGTCGAGCTTTTGCTCGCGCTCGAGCGCGACGCCGAGAGCCAAGCGCGCCATGCCGTTCTTCGGGTCGGCGTCGGTCAGGGTCGAGAGCTGCTTCGAAGCCTCCGCCGTCTCGCCCTCGAAGAGCGCCAGGACGCCTTGCTCGTAGCGTGGGTCGGGCTCCGCCGGTTTCTTCGTCGCCTCGACCAAGTTGATCGTCAGGAACGGGAAGGACTCGCTCCACCGCACGGTGTCGCAAGCGCCCAGGTCGAACGTGCCGGTCACCAGCGTCGCGGCGCTCCTCGCCTTGTCGCCGCCGGCCTCCGCCGCCTCGTCACCGGCGAGCGGATCCCCGAAGACGTCCTCGCACTTGTCGCCGCCGGAGATCGGCACGGGCGTGCGGGTGAGGGAGCCGCTCTTTTTCGCGGCGTCGTAGACGAGCTCGTAGCGGACGGCGTCGCATTCGCCAGGCGCCCCGCGCCATTTGCGGTCGCCGTCGGCGCGCAGGATCTGGCGGCGGCCGCCCTCGCTCTCGAGCTGACAAGTGCGCTGGACGAGCGGACCGGCCTCGGCGAGGAAGGCTTTCGCCGCTTTCAAATCCGGGGTTTTGCAGCGGCCTTCGAGCGCTTTCTTGAAATTGGCGTCGAAGCCCTGATTGGCGAAGGGCGCGCCGTCGGGAAGCGGGAGCAGTCGTGGCAGGGCGAAGACGTGGCAGAAGACCTCGAAATCGGTCGCCAGCGTCGCGTCGGTAGCCTTCTTTAGCGCGAAGAAACCCTTGAGGGTCTCGCCGCCGAGGAGCGACAGGCTCTCGACGTTGGCGTCGGTCAAAGCGTGCAGCGAGTAGTCGCTGAAGTCGCAGTCGAGCGCTCCGCCTTCCTTCGCCTCGCAGGCGACGCGAGTGAGGCGGTCGCCGCCGTCGCGGAAGAAGTCGTAGACGACCTCGTCCTTCGCGGACGGCACGGCGGCTTTCGCGGCGCTCTTCGGACCGGCTAGCGTGACTTGTTGCGAGCGGCGCACGAGGCGGTCGCCGGCGACGAGGTCGTCACGGAATTTGGCGGCGTCGACCGCGGCGTGAGCGGTTGCGATCATGGTCGCAAAAAGGGGTAGGAAAAACGGCATGGTGGGCTCCTTGGTGGCGATGGTAGCGCCTTCTGCCTGGCGCCGCAAACCATGACTCCCTCCGCGCCCTTTGCGCCTTCGCGTCCTTCGCGTCACTGCTCATTCTTCTTCAAGAAGGGGGAGTGGAACGCGAAGGCGCGAAGGCGCAAAGGGCGCAAAGGGCGCAAAGGGCGCAAAGGGCGCAAAGGGACATCTCTCGAGGCGCATTTTCCTACAGAAAGAACGGGGACTTTGCTATTCTCGGAACACATGGGCCCCAGCTTCGAAATCGTCGTCGTCTTCGTCTTGCTCGCCGTCAACGGCCTGCTCGCGATGACCGAGATCGCGGTCGTTTCCTCGCGCAAGACCCGGCTCCAGCAGCTCGCGGACGAGAACCGCACGGGCGCGAGGACCGCGCTCAAGATCACCAACGACCCCTCCCATTTCCTTTCGACCGTGCAGATCGGCATCTCCCTCGTCGGCGTCGTCGCCGGCGCGTACGGGGGCGCCACGATCGCCAAGTCTTTGGCCGTCGTGTTGCAAGACTTGCCGCTCATCGCGAAGTACGCGGAGCCGGTCTCCGTCACCATCGTCGTGTTGCTGATCACGTTCGCCGCGCTCGTCGTCGGCGAGCTCGTGCCGAAGCAGATCGGGCTGCGCCACCCCGAGTCGATCGCCTGCGCGATGGCGCGGCCCATGCAGATCCTGACCAAGCTCACCTACCCCGCCGTGCTCCTCTTGGCGTGGTCCTCGAAGCTCCTGCTGAAGCTCTTCCGCGCCTCCGGCGCGCCGCCCTCGAGCATCACGGAAGAAGAATTGAAGGTGATGATCGACAACGCCACCGAAGCCGGCGTCGTGAAAGAGTCCGAGCAAGACATGATGAAGGGGATCCTGAGCCTCGGGGACCTCACCGCCTACGATCTGATGACGCCGCGCCACGAGATGGTCGTGCTCGACATCGAGGACGATGCGGCCGCCTCGTGGCTGAAGGTGGTCGAGAGCGGTCACACCTATTTTCCCGTCATCGAGGGCGACGCGACGAACATCATCGGCGTCGTCTCGATCAAGAAGCTCATGGCGACCGAGCGCGAGGGCCGCGGCTTCGACCTGCGCGGCGTCCTGTCGCCCCCGCTCTTCGTGCCGGAGACGGTGCCCGTCCTCAAGGTCCTCGAGAAGTTCAAGACCAGCAAGACGCACATGGGCTTCGTCGTCGACGAGCACGGCGGGATCGAGGGCGTGATCACGGTCACCGACGTCTTGAAGGCGGTCGTCGGCGACCTGCCGTCGAGCGGCGACGAGCACGAGGATCCTTCGATCGTGCAGCGTGAGGACGGCTCCTGGCTCGTGGACGGGAAGACGCCGATCACCGAGCTGATGGAGACCCTGCGGATCAGGTCCTTGCCGAAGAAGCACGCGGGCGACTACACGACCGTCGGCGGGCTCGTGATCACGCGCCTCGGACGCATCCCGGCGGCGGCCGACTCGTTCCGTTTCCGCGGCTACCGCTTCGAGGTCATGGACATGGATCGACGCCGCGTCGACAAGGTGCTGGTGACGAAGATGCCGCGGAAAGTGCCGGGGGCGGCTAAGGCAGAAAGTGCTAAGGCGGAGGCAGCGAAGGCAGAGGCTACGAAGTCGGAGGCGGACCAGCCCTTGTCTTCGGCCGCGGCGACGTTGCCGCCGCGCCGAGTTTGACCAAAGAAACCCTCGCAGAGGGAGGGGTTTGGTCATCGTCCCGTCACGAAGTCGCGCCATGATCGACGCAGGAGGTTCTCCTCATGCGCTTCTCGACGCTCCTCATCCTCTCCCTGTCTGCCTTTCTAACCGTCACTTGCGGCACTAGTTTCGCCCTATCGAAGTGGTACTGGGGCTACGCAGTCGTCCCTCCGTCCCTGCCCGATGACCTGGGGCGCGTGCTTTCCGTTGAATCGCTCACCCGCGAGCGCTTCGCGCCGGTCGTTTTACGCGGCCTCGGCGAACTCGGCTTGCCGGAGGCTCTGCCCGCGGTCGATCCGATCTTGCAGGCGGCGATCGAAAAGGAGCTGCGCGCTTCGCCCCTCTTCGATCGCGGAGAGCCGCCCTACCTCGAATCGAGCCAAACCTTGCCGCAGCGCATGATCGCGACGTTCACCATGACCACGGGCGCACGACGTGCTTACGCGACCTTCGTGGCCGGTCCCGTGGCGAACGATCATTACGCTCAGCACGAGCTGCTCTTCACCCTCGACGGCCCTCGGCCGCGGCTCCTGCATCACGAGCGCTTCTACTTCGACTTCGCCGGCATCGAGGGCTTCGAAGGGCCCTTGATCGTCCTGATGGCACCCTTCGTGATCGCCGATTTCTTACGTAACTAGTCTCTGGCGCGAAACGCGCCAGAGACTATCCTGAGCGCAGCGAAGGATCTCACCGCGTCGATCGAATCAGTTGGTTATCGCCGAGATCCTTCGTCGCTTTGCTCCTCAGGATAGTCTCTGGCGCGTTTCGCGCCAGAGACTAGTTAGTATGGTGCGTCCCGCGACGCCCCGCGGCTTCTGGCTATATTTGTCGAGTTTTTTAGGTTAATAAGGACGGGCATTACTAAGGAGACTGGTTCATTTGGATATCCTGACTCGCGCCATGGCGCGCTCCGTTCCCCGCGTTCGCCTCGTCGGCGAAGGCACCAACGAAGTCGTGTCGACTGATGTCGCACTCCGAGCCGCTGACGAAGCGGGTCTCGATCTGGTGATCGTCAGCGATCAATCGGATCCACCGGTCGTGCGGATCCAGGACTTCAAGAAGCTCGAGTACGAGCGGAAGAAGGCCGTCAAAAAGCACGCCGCGACGTCGGAGCTCAAAGAGATCCAGCTCAAGGTGAACATCTCCTCCCACGACCTGGGCACGAAGATCAGCGCCGCGAAGCGCTTCCTCGAGCGCGGCGACAAGGTGAAGCTCACCGTGCGCCTCAAAGGCCGCGAGCGCGAGTCGCCCGAGCGGGCAAAAGCCCTGATCGCCCGCGTCGCCTCGGAAGTCGAGTGCAAGGTGAACAGCGTCCCGGGGCCGATCACGATCGCGATCCTCGAGCCGCTGAACAAATTGGACGCGACGAAGCCGGCCCCAGCGGCGAAGCCCGCGGCTCCGCGCCCGGCCTCGGCGCCGAAACCGGCGACGGCCGGCGCGGCTCCGGGCGCTCCCGCCGCCGCCGCCGCCGCGCCGCGTCCCGCGACGGCAGGCGTCGCTCCGAGCAACGCCCCTGCTCCGAATGCCGGCGCTGCTCCGAGCAGCGCTTCAGCACCGGCCGGCAGCAACGGCCCGAGCTCTTCGGCACCTGCCGCCGCCGCGCCGCGTCCCGCGTCCGCGCCGACACCGGCAGCCGCGCCGACGCCGGCAGCCGCGCCGAC
>JANOTL010000070.1:0-18319 GCA_031416315.1 Pseudomonadota bacterium | reverse complement strand
AAAATGGTTGGGCCGGCAGCGCGGAGCACGGACATGCGGCTAGCAGCATGCCGTCAGCGGCAGGCAGAAAGCGGTCGGCGGAGCACGGACCGCGGAATGCCGCAAGCGGTCAGCGGTTGCGGATCGCGGGACCGTAAACCTGCGTCCCGCGCCTTTTTAGACTCCCTCTGAAAGCCGCAAGCCCTTCCGGAGCCGCACGATGGTGACGCCCACCGGGGTGGCGTTGCGAAAATAGATGCGATCGAGCGAGAGCCAGGGCCAATAAGCCGGATAGCTCTTGCCCGTCGTGCCGGTCAGCGCGACGCTCGCGTCTTCGAGGCCGAGCTCCCCGCGCAGGACTTCGCCGAGCTCGTGCCGCCAGTCGTTGAAGTCGCCGGCGACGAAGAGCGCGGTCTCGGGCGGCACGTGCGCCGCGATGAGCTCTTGAAGGAGACGGGTCTGGTGCCGGCGTTCTCGGCGTAGGAGGCCGAAGTGCACGCAGAACACCGCGGCCTGCGCGCCGTCGCCCACATCGACGAGCGCGTGCAGGAGGCTGCGGGGCTCGCGGGCGCCGAAGCTGACGTCATATGTGCGCCAAGACGCCGAGTAGCGCGGCCCCCAGGTGGACCGCCAACAAGGTTGGATAATCGGCGCGCATCGTCTCCGGCGCGACCGAGAAGACCACCGCCGCTGCCGTGGTCCACTGCAAGCCAGCGGCGCCGACGGCGAGCGCCGCGGCGCGCGGCGAGACGGGATCGATCGAGCGGCCGCGCCTTCGCCAAGGCTCGATTCGCCCCGCGCACATGAGCCCGTAGGCGCAGACGACCCCGAGAAACAGCGCGCCACCGCCCCGCCACCAAACTGGCGCCAAGCTCGCCAGCGCGGGCGCGGGAAGCGGGGCGAGCAGCAGCACGACGCCGGTGACGAGGAGATAGCCGATCACCGAGTGCCAAGTCGTCAGGAGCGCGACACGCGTGGCCGCGGCCGCGCCGATGCCCCACCGCCCGAAGAGACGCTCGCGCGCAGCTAAGGAGCCGACGAGTTGACCGAGGCTCAAATTGAGGGCGAAGGAGATGAAGGCGCCGAGGATGATCCGCCGCTTCGGCAGCTCGATCCGCGCGGCGCGCAAACCCACACCGTCGAGGACGGCGATGGAGAGGTAGTTCACGAGGACGAAGGCGCCGGCCAAGGCGATGCGCGCCGAAGTGAGACTCAGAAGCGACTCTCTCACGGCCATGAGGTCCAAAGACAGAATGAGGCGCCGCAAAAGATACAGGGCGACACCGACTAGGACCACCGTCACGACGCGACCGAGCCAGGGACCTCTGATGCTAAGGCGCGAATAGGTTTGAGTTGAACTTCTCAAGCCGGAGCTCCACGCGACGCGAGTCGTCGTGGGCTGGCTTGTAGCAAGTCACGTACCATCTCAGTGCGAGCGGAGCTTCACTTTGAAGTAACAGGTGCCGCTGTTGTCGGCGTATGGCGAGTCGAAGATGCGGAAAACGCGACGACCTCCGTCGACGATCACCGGATTCGGAGAATTGTCCAGGATCATGACCGCGCAAAGCGGATTATAGATGCCGGTGCAACTCGAGTGGAAACAGAAATTCGTGGGGTCGCCGGCGTCGGCGCTGACCGTGACCTCGGTGATCACCTCGGTGGCGGTCATGCCCAGAAGAGAGTCCGTCAGATTGAGGTGACCGACGTCCGAGACCCACGAGGTCTTGACGGTACGATAGGTGACCGGCGGTGGCACTGGGTCGGGAGTCGGCGTCACCGGGTCGGGAATGGCGACCGACGGATCCGGCGTCGGGGGCTCGACGGGCGGCGCGTCGTAGTCGACGTTGACCGTGATGGCGTCATAGCCGGGGGCTCCGGCGATCGTGCATACGAGCGTGTAGGTCACCGGCGCGGTGATGCCGGTCTCGACCTGGCCGCCTGGCGTAGGCGTGCCGAGGCCACCAGCGAGAGCGCAGTCGTCGACGCCGTCGGTCGACCACGACAGGGTAACCGAGCCGTACGGGGCGACGGTGAGCGGATCGTCGCCGCCTTCGGCCTTGAGGTCGGGACCAACGCCCGGGCTCAAATCGAGCTGCACGACGACGGAGCTGGCGATCTCGCCGGCCGCGGTCGCGCATCTCAAGGTATAGACCGCGGAGGTGACCGGCACCGGCAGGAGGGAGGTCCCGCTCGTGCCGCTCAGCGTCAGCGGCGCGACTTGGCAGTTAGTCGTGTTTTGCGAGGTCCAAGCGATCGTGACGGCATCGTTCGGGCCGACGATGATCCGATCGGCGACGCCGTTCGCCGTGATCTTTGCGACGCGCGCCGTGCTCGGCCTGGCAGTTCCGGGAGTGGAACCGCCCGAAACGGAGCCGGCCGTCTGCACCGTCGTCGCGACGTCACCGACCGGAATCGTCGCGGGACCGGGAGGCACGCCGGGCGCAACGGGCGTCGCCGACGTGGCGACAGGTGCCGTCGGTTTCTTTTCTCCGCTCTTGCGCCCGCCGCCCCCTGCGAACGTCGCAGTGCCGCATGCCGACAGCGTCAGAGAGAGGATCGTGAGGACGATTTTCGGATGATGTGAAGGGCTCACGGGGTCCATTCCGTCATGGGAAGACTCGATCGACTCCTAACGTTTGTCGGAAGAAACAAGGCTTTCCCCGAGGACAAGCTCGCCAGAATGAATCACTTGCAGTTTCTGAGACTTGCGACAATCGAGGCCGGATTTTCCGAGACTCACTTACACACCCAGACATCCCGTGACTGAAACAGGATGCCGACGCGCACCGACTCGACCGCGATCTGACCTGATTTACAGAAGCGCGCGGCAAGCGCGGCGTCGACGACGCCGGCGGCATCTTTCATCTTGAGGACGATCTGGCCCGCCGGCGCGAGGTGATCGACGGCCGGTGCGGCGCGCGCGAGCAGCTTCTCCGGCTTGCCTTGGGCCTCGACGACCTCGGCGGCGGTGAAACGCTGCTCGGTGTCGATCGCTTGGAACCACTGGTAGCGGCTTTCGCCTTGGACGTTGTTGTGATCGACCGCAATGGCCCATTCGCGCTCGCACGGCAGGCCGGTGTTACGCGGGGTGCGGATGCCGAGCGGCGTCGCCGAGCATTTCTGTTTGCCATGGCCGCTGTTGCAGCCGTTGCATTCCCATTCCGAGATGTTCTTGCCCTCGAAGACGGCGCTCTTATCCGCGTACCAATGCCGGGCGCAACACGCGTCGTGCATGGTGCCGACGACGTCGTGATGGCAGTCGTTGACGTGCGGCGCGCCGCGCGGATCCGGGCCCTGCGTACAGGCGATGCCGCCGACCTCGCCTAAGAAATGGAGGCCGCAGCCGCTGCCGCTCGCCCATGGGCAGGCGAAGAGCTGGACGTCGTTGCAGTTCTCGTAGCTTCGCCCCTTGCCCTCAGCGTAGCAGGAGCAGCCTTGCGGCGCTTTCCACGTGCCTGGATCGGCGTCCCATTTGGCGCAATTGACCTGCGACGGCGGCACGCACCACCTTTCGACCGCATCGGGATTGGCGCCGAACGCGGCCTGATCGACGGTGAATCCGAAGCGATAAGGACTGAGCGAGACCTTGAACTCGTCCTCGCCGCGCAGGGCGAGCTCGTAGCTGGCGAATTTCGTGCACGAGCCGACCGGATCGTTCAAGTCTAGAGCCGGCATGACCGGCGGCGCGGCGTCGTCGTCCGTCGAGCCGTCCTCTTCCGCGACGGATGATCCGTCGCCGCTGGCGCTCTCACCCGAGCCGCCGTCGGCCGGCGGCGCGACGCGACCGCAGCTGGTGAGGCGGCCGCGGCAGTCGAAGCACTGCACGGGTTTTCCGGCGGTGCTGCAGGTGGTGTCGGCGACGAGCTCGCCCTTTTTTTTGTAGACGCAACGGGCGAGCGGGTACTCGTCTTCTTTGAAGGTCTTGCCGGGGCTCGTCTCGCACTGCGCCCAAGCGCACTTCTTGGTGCAAAGGACGCTGCCGTCGGGGCCGTCGTCGCAGAGCTCCTTGTCCTCGACTTTGCCGTTGCCGCACTCGGCCGCCGCGTCACCCTTGCCCTTGGATTTATCCTTGTCCTTGTCGCTCGCATTGCCGGCCGTTGCGTCGGTCTTCGCTTTTCCCGTCTCTTTTTCTTTCGACTTGCGCGTGGCGTCTGCCTCGATCGGCGTCGCGTCGCAGCCTGTGAGGAAGAGAGCGAGGGCCATGAATAAGGTGAGTGCGGCGTTCATTTTGCCTGTAATCCAATCGAGTCAGCCGGGAGATCTCCTTCTTTCGACCTTGTGACAAGAAAGCTTGAGGACTGCGTAAATTTGGCGAATATCGTCACGCTTGCGGGGGCTTGCGCGGCAGAGATGCGGAGAGGCGCCGCCCGCGGGGGAGGCGCCTCTCGGCATCGCCTTCGGCTTGATTACTTCTCGCAGTACCAGGATCCGGGATCGTTGGCGTTGGTATAGCCATGAATCGCGGTGTTTTGCTGCCAGAGGCAGGCCTGACGGACGCTGATCGGCCGGCGGTCGTGGGGGCTCGTCTGACAGACCCAGTCGCCGACGGTCGAGCCGATGACGACGGAGGCGAAGGCTTGACCGTACTGGCGCTTGCAGTAGGCGTCCATGTTGACGCCGGTACGGACCGGCACCCAGACGGGCTCGCTCACGAGGCAATACCAGGCCAAGGCGCCCTGATCGAAGACGACGCGGCTCGTGTTCTGCTGCCACGTGCAAGCTTCGATGACGCTGATCGGACGGCGGTCGTGGGGGCTCGTCTGGCAGACCCATTCGCCGTTGCCGAGGTAGGTCGCGACGAAGCTCGTGCCGAACTTCCGCGTGCAGTAGGCGGCCATGTTCACGCCTTTGCGGACATCCTGGTTGCGCCACTCCTTCACCGAGGAAACGCTCTGCGTGTCCTCGACCGAGCCGCAGCCCGTCGAAAGAGCGATCAGGGTCATACAGGCGGCGAGCAGTTTCATGAGCGTCTTCATCGGCGTTTCCTCGTGCGACGGAGCTTTGGGCTCCCAGTGGGTGAAGTGGCTTCACGACTCAACGCGCAAGGGACTGCCGAATGGGCTCACGAGAGGTCAAAAAAAAGCCCGAGCCGCTCAGCGAGCCAGCTCGGCCGCGACTGCGGCGCGCAATTCCCCGATGCTTAAGCCGCGGAGCGGTAGCGCCTCGAACGCAGCACAGCGGTCGTCCTTCGCCTAAAGACCACCCAATGATAGCCTAGAGGCACAAATCCATCCGAGGGGTCGCACTTTGAGCCTCAAAACCGCAGGCCTCGTCACGTTCGCGCTAGGCGCCTTCGCTTTCGGCTGTCGGACCGAGACTGGGCTCACCGAGCTCGTGGCGAGCGATGAAGGGCAGCCGGTGCGGCCGATGATCGTCGCGATGGGCGGCTTCAACTCGTGCGTCGATCAGAACGGCAAGCTGACGCCGATGGGCATGGATCTCGACGTGATCCGTCGCAGCCTCGACGAGATGATTGATTATCCGGAGCTACCGACGTTCTTCCGGAGCTGCTACGACAAATCGGGGACGATCTACTGGCAGACGGCCCGGCAGGTCGAGCACCTCGGGACGGCGGCGCCGCAGACGACGTCCTTCGAAGATTTGGCGCCGATGGTCGAGGCGATCGTGCGCGAGCACAAGCACTTTCCGCAACGGCCGGTCTTCATCGTGGGTCACTCGCACGGAGGTTGGCTGGCGATGAAGACCGCGCTGATCCTGCCGGCCAGCGTGCCGCTCGCGGGCGTCGTGACGAACGATCCGATCAGCCGCGTCAATTGCGGCGTCCAAGCGATCTTATGGCAGGTGAATCACAACGGCTGTCAGGAGGCGCCGCAGGACGTCAGCGACGACGAGCGCGGCCAGATTCTCGCTCGGATCAGCGGCGGCGGGCAGTGGCGCCACTACTATCAACGCAACTTCGCGCCGCTGCGCTCCGCCGCATTCGCCGGGACGAACGTCCCGCAGGTCCAGGTCGACCTCAGCCCGTTTCTCAGCTACTACGGCGGCGGCACCGTCGCGTCGATGAACGCGCACACGGGAATCGACAACATGCAGTCGCCCTGGATTCACATTCGCGCGCACGTGCAGGCGTCGGCGCCGGCGGCTGCGCCTGGATTGCAGCTTGCGGACTCCGCGAGTCCTGATGGAGCGCCGCCGCGCGTGACGCGGGCAGCGGCCGTGCAAGCCCTCGGTCAGCATCAGTTTCAATGCGGCCAGACGGCGCCGGCGGCCGGGTTCACGCTCGGGTGTAGCGGCAAGACGGCGGTCGAGCCGTATGGAATGAGGTCGTGGCGCGTGAGCATGCGATTCGACGCGGCCGAGGTTCTGGCGGGGACTTTGGTGGAGTTGGTGCCTTAGGCGATCGCGAACGAATAATTCGCCATCGGCAGCAAACCGTCGCCTCGCTCCAACGCCTCGAGCCACGCCATCTCATAACCCGGCCGCAGCGCCAAGCCCCTCGCCTCGGCGATGGAGAAGGGCGCGGCGCGGCCGGATTCCGCGTCGGCGATCGTCTTGAGCGCTCCGGCGACGTGCCGAGCGACGACGATGAAGCGGAACTTTTCGCAGGGCTCCGGCTGGGCCGTCACGTAGCGCGTGTGCTCGAGCCGCAGAATTCCCGTGGGCTCGACGACGAGCCCGGCTTCTTCGCGAACCTCGCGCACCGCGACCTCGGCGATCGACTCGCCCGGCTCGAGCATGCCGCCTGGCAGGGACCAGAGGCCTTTGCACTCGGCTTTCGTCTCCTCGACGAAGACGAAGCGGTCGTCGCCCCAGGGGACGACGACGATGACGGCGTGGAAAGTCTTGATGGCGTCGCGCATCGTTGCGGGTCTCAGTCGAAGTAAGCCGGCACGAGCGCGCGCACCAGCGCGTCGACGCCGCGCTGCATCCTGACGTCGCCCTCCTTGCCGACACGACCGCGGTTTGCGAGCGAGAAGAAGAAGGCGCGGCCGCCGTCGACGCCGGGTAGGCAGACGTAGGCATTGACGATCTGCTCGTCGCCGACGTGCAGCTCGGCGGCGCCCATCTTGCCGAAGATGCGCCATCGGCCCATCGTCCTGGCGTCGAGCTTCGCCTTGCGGCCGAGCGCTTGGCGCACATAGCCGTCGATGCCGGCTAAGAGACCGCCCAGCTCCATCGGGCTGCCGTAGAGGATGATGCGGGCATCGCCTTCGGTGAGACCGGGCCAAGCGCTCGGGTCGTTCGTGCCGGAGGCCGCGAGCCGGCGCAATAGCTCGGCCATCGAGAGCGTCGAAAGCTTGGATTCCGAGCGCCCGACCTCGCCATTGTAGACGCGCGCTCTTTTTCCCGTCTTTTGGTCGCGAAACTCCGAGGGCTCGCCTTGGAGGACTTTGCCGTAACCGCCGCCGAAGCTTTCGTTGCGGCGCCCGAGCCATTGCCGCACGAGATGGTTCGAGTTGTCGCGGCCCGCGACGTTTTGGAACCAGGTGCCGACGTCGTTCGAGCCGGCGGGCGTCGTCTTGGTGCGAAAGCCGTGCATCGAGGTCGAGACGAGGTCGCCGAAGTGCATCCTGCCGATGAAGCTGTCGGCGCCGATGCCGGCTTTGCGCATCGTGGTGACGGCGCTCGCCGCGGCGATGAATTTCGAGGAGCTCCAGGGCTGCAAGATCGTGGTCGCGGTGCCGTTGCTGAGGTAGAGGTAGGCGTGCTCGCCGTTCTCGAGCTTGCGGACGTCGATCGCGGTGAACTGCCACTCGCTGCCGAGCTTGAGCGCGGCGAGGCCGTCGCCGACGCGCTCGTCCCAGCCTGGCTTCGTCGGCTCGAACTCGGCAGGTGTGCGCCAGCTGCGTTGCTTACCGAGAAACGTCGCGACCTTCGGCTTCGCGGTCATCGGACAAGCGACGAAGCGCTCCGCAACGTCGGCCGGCATCGACACGGGCTCGAAGCTCAGCGCGAGAGCGCCTGCGGAACCGCATGCGGCGAAGATGGCTAGGGCGACGCGGAGCAGACGGACCTCCGGATTTCAGGGATGAAGGAGAAGCATAACGCTGAACTTCGGAACTGGCCAGGCGGCGGCGACCTTGATAGCGTTCGCCGTAGGAGGAACTCATCATGCGCCTGCAGCTTTTCTTGATTTCCATGCTTGCCGTTTCGACTCCGGCCGTCGCGGACCAGGAATCGACCTTCGTCCAAAACCGTGCGCACACTTCGGTCGTGTCGGACGTCGTCTTGGACCTTTACAACGTGACGATGCCGGGCGAGGAGGTCTTGGCGTTGCCGGAGCCGATCTCGGGCGGCTTCGAATACTGGCCCTATGTGTACGATGCCGCCGCGGACACGCATCCCCACCCGTATCCTGATGCTATTCAGTGGGGCTTTGGCGCCGGCGGCGACGCAGCGCGCCGTTGCATGAAGCTTTCGTACCACATCTGGAAGCACGTCCAAGACCACAAGCCCGCGCATCTCGCATCGTTGCTCGCGATGGAAGGTGCGCCGCAGGGCTACTATCACTGGAACAACGATTACACGCAGGCGCGGACCGAAGAGCTCGGTTATCGCAGCTTCTGGCACTACAGCAAGCCGAATGGCCTCTTGAAGTGGATCAGCCACACGAAGATCGACGGCTCCTGCCAGCATCCGACGGTCGAGGCGATCGACCGGTGGGCAGCATGCGAGATCAAGCGTCTGGAGAACGACGCGACGCAGTGCGTGGGTCATCGCTGAGTCGACGAGAGCTTCAAGGAGCTCGGGAAGAGGAGTACAGTCGTCGGACGGCCACGAGGCTGACGACTCGCGAGGAACCTCCTAACCCCGAATGAGGACGCGCATGCGTATCGGCATCTGCACCGGCGGCGGCGACTGTCCAGGCCTAAACGCGGCGATCCGAGCTGTGGTGAAACACGCACGCGGCACCTACGGGGCGAGCGTGGTCGGCATCGAGGACAGCTTCAACGGCCTAATGTTCAGGCCGTTGCGCTCGCGCGAGCTCGACCTCGGCGACGTGACCGACCTCTTGACTCGGGGCGGCACCATCCTCGGTACGACCAACAAAGGCGACCCGTTCGCCTTCGTCGAGGCGGGCAAGCCGTCGCCGCAGGATTTGAGCCGAGCCCTCGTCGACGGCTACCGCGAGCTCGGCCTCGACGGCCTGATCGTCGTCGGAGGCGACGGAACACAGCTCATCGCGTCGCGCCTCCTGAACGTCGGCATCGGCATTGTCGGGATCCCGAAGACGATCGACAACGACCTCGGCGGCACCGACCAGACGATCGGCTTCGACACGGCGGTCCAGATCGCGACCGAGGCGGTCTCGCGGCTGCAATCGACGGCCGAGTCGCACGATCGAATCATGGTCCTCGAGGTGATGGGGCGCGACGCAGGCCACATCGCGTTGCACGCAGGCCTCGCCGGCGGCGCCAACGTCGTCCTGATTCCCGAGATTCCGTACGACTGGGACCCAATTCTCGCCAAGATCGCGGCGCGCAAGGCGCTCGGTCGGCACTTCAGCTTGGTCGTCGTCGCAGAAGGCGCGCACGAAAAAGGCGGCCGCCCGAACTACGCGACCGTATCCGGCGGTGCGAAGCGCCTCGGTGGCAGCGGCGCCTATGTCGCCGAGGAGCTCAGCGCTCGCACGGGCGTCGAGGCGCGCGTCACGGTCCTCGGCCACGTGCAGCGCGGCGGCTCGCCGAGCGCTTACGACCGCATCCTCGCGACGGCCTTCGGCGTCCACGCGGTCGACCTCGTCGTCGCGCGCAACTTCGGTCGCGTCGTCGTGCTGCGCGGCCAGGCCGTCGTCGACGTCCCGTACTCCGAGGTGACCGGCGGGCATCGGCCTCTGGATCTTACGGCGAGCCCGCTCGTGATTGCGGCGGAGGCGATCGGGATGAGTCTCGGACGCGAGCCGGCGACGAAAAAGGTCGAGTTGCCGAAGCCTTCGAGGCGCGGACCTTAGAGGGTGTCTAAAAAGGCGCGGGACGCAGGTTTACGGTCCCGCGCCTTTTTAGACTCCCTCTTAGAATGACCTTGCAGCACTTCGCAACGGTGCCGGCAGCGTTAGAAGTTCGGTGAGCTTGCGAGTTTCTCGGCTCAGCGCTCGACGAACGCGGCCGCATCGGCATCCCAGCCGATCCACACGCCGCTTTCGAGCTGCACATCAACGGTGTTCTCAACTAAGCCAGGACGCGTGACGGCCGCGGGAAGCCCGCCATGTGAGCTGCCTGCGACGTGCTCGGAGTGCGAAAGCGCGATCATCTTCGGGCGTCCCGCGACCGGGAACGTGCCGTGATGAACGAAAGCCCAGTCCGCGTCGATCGAGACGACGGACAGCTTGCCAGCCGCGTAGCCTTTCCGGTCGAAGCTTCAGTGGCAAGCTCGCTCCACGTGTCGTAGTACGTGTAGTCCACAGGTGGGCGCGTATAGGCGACTAGTGCCTTCTTGTTCATGTCGATGACATAAAGCCCAGGATAGAGGCTCGACCCTTTTGGTGTCGTGAAGTAGACGGAAACGGCTTGCAGCGCGCCGCCGAAATGTTTGCCGAGTGGCTCGATGGCATAGGCCCGCGCGTCTGACGCGACCGTCGCCTGGCCTTTGGTGAGCTCGAGCTCGAAGTCTCCTAGCGTCGCCGAGGTCACCTCGATGTACGTCGTGTCGCTGGGCGCACGGTAGACCGCGGAAATGTTCGACTCGGGAATGTCGTTCATGTCGAGATCGAAGAGCGGCTTGTCGGGCGCGGCCGAAGGAGGTGCGACGTCCGGTAAACCATCACCGACGCGGTCTTCCTCGTTCGGCTCAAGGATGCCCATCCCCCGCCGGCCAATTTGACGGCCGCGAGTCCCTCCACAAAGGATTCGCCATCCTCGAACTTGGGCTCGATCACGACGACGCCGTCGCGGTTCATGAAGCCTGTCCTGATCCAAAGCGCTGGCTCACGACCGTCGCTACCTTTGAAGGGGGGAAGCGGGGCTGTGGTCGCTACGAAAGCGACCATGCATGCGGTGTAGAGAGGGATCATCACTTCCTATAGTTTACCCGATCGAGCGCCTAACCTCCTGTCGTGTATGCTCTCCGAACTCAAGGAGGACCTTCGATGAAATACCTGGCAACTTTACTAGTCTTCGCTGCGGTGTCGACTACGGCCTATGCCGATCGTTACGACGCATATCGGGCGGCGACCCGTCTCGCCGACACGATCGAGCTCATCGCCTACGACGCGTCCGAAGCGGGACGCCGCGCGAGCGCCGACGGCGAGCATACCGAGGCCCGAAGGTTCGACCGCTACGCATGGATCTCACATCAAATCATCGGCACGCTGCAAGGTCGCGTCATCTATGCGTTGGATGGGGGCATCGACATGCGTTCCATCAGGATGCGCTATGCGCGGATGCGGCCGAAGTTCGCAGAATGGAACGATGCCTACGTCGACCTCGCGGGCGCGCCTTCGCGCATCCGGCAGCGAGTCTACCTCGCCAAGCGCCTTTACGCGCAGGTTCGCGAAGAGCTTTACGACTGACAGGCGCCGGATCGCGGTCGGAGTCGCCTTACATCACGATGGTCTCGACGACCGGGAGGTGGTTGGCGGCGTCGCACTCGAAATTTGTGACATCTGCCAAAGGCACCCGTAGCGCACGGTGACGACCGCCAACGCCGAGCCGGCGAAGAGCAGCGCCCCCCCCCCCCGCCGACCATCGTGTTCGTGGTGAACTGGCCAGGAGTTGTCAGGATCCAGATCCATCCAAAGTAGATGGACCTGAGCACGACGTAGCCAACGAGGGACACATTTCCGCTCGACCTCAGCACGTCCTGCTCCCGATTTGGCTCGCGGCGTTATGGCCTGGGCCGAAGTGTCGAACGAAGCTTCGTTCGCACCGTCTCTTGCAATTTCGACCAAGCTCCGCGAGCCAGGCGAAGCCTTAAGGATTTACCGCGGCTCTCCGAGACGCAGGCATCCCCCCTACTCAGGAGCAACTCTGTCATGGCCTGGAAACTTCCGATTCGTCTCGCATTCCTGTCGAGCTGCGTCCTGTCGGCCTTCACGTACTTCGCTTGCAGCAATGAAGAGTCTCTGTCCGGGCCAGCCAAACCGCCAGGGACGGTTTTGACCGTCGAGCCTGCCGACGGAGCGCTGGACGTGACTTGGACGAGCAAATACGCCGTGGGCTTCGACGTGCAATTCGCCGAAGCGAGCTTGCCGGTTCCGCCGGCCACCGGCGCGTTCGGCTTGAACGCGAGCGTACGCAATATTCGCCTCGAGAAGCTCACCAACGGCGTCGAATACAACGTCGTGATCTACACCTACTGCTACGGACCGAAGCTCTGCCAAACCGACACCGCGAAAGCGACGCCCGCCGCGCCGTTGCCCCGGAGCATCGGCGGCGCCGTCGTCGGCCACACCGGTCCGGTCGTGATCGCGCTCGGCGACCAGACCGTCACCGTCGAGGCGAGCGAGGCGAAGTACGCCTTTGCCGCCCAGCCCGGTGGCGCCGGATATCAAGTCAAGGTCGGCTCGAGCCCTGAGAACCAGGCTTGCATCGTCGCCGCTGCCGGCACGATCGCGAAGCTCCTCGCCGATGTCACGAATGCCGACATCACCTGCTCCAGTACGAGCTTCACGCTCGGCGGTAAGGTGACCGGGCTCACGGGGACCGGCCTCGTCCTCCAGGTCAACGGCGGCGGCGACCTCCCGGTCGCGGCCGACGGCGCCTTCGTCTTCCCGGCACGGATTCCCGACGGCGCCGACTACGTCGTCGCGGTGCTCACGCAACCGAGCGGTCTGATCTGCACGGTCACGAAAGGCGCGGGCAAGATGTCGGCCGCGGTCACCGACGTGGAGGTCGGCTGCGCCGCCGAGACCTTCCCGGTCGGCGGCACGGTCGCGGGCCTGGCGGGGAGCCTCGGCCTCACCCTCAACGACGGCGCGCCCCTGGTCGTGACCGCGGATGGCGCCTACATCTTCCCCGTCCAGCTCGTCGCGGGCGCCGCCTACCTCGTCGAGGTCAAAACGCAGCCGGACGGCCTCGCCTGCGTGGTCACGAACGGCAGCGGCACGATCGACAAGAGCGTCGCTGCGGACGTCGCCGTCCTCTGCGGACCCGCTGGCAATGCGATCGCGGTCTCCGTCGCCGGCTTGACTGGGACGCTCAAGCTGAAGATCAACGGAGAGCACGAGCTCTCCATCGATCAGAACGGGGAGATCGCCTTCGGCGCGGAGCTGCCGAACGGAACGAGCTACACCGTGACCGTCAGCCAGCAGCCGGCGGGTCAGACCTGCACGCTCACCAACGCCACCGGCATGGTCTCGGACGGCAGTGTCGCCGTCGGCGTCACGTGTGCGAACGACGGATTTTCCATCAGCGGGATGCTGTCGGGAGCGTCGGGTCCCGTAACCCTGAAGCTTAACGGCGCCAATGACCTGGTCGTCCCGAACAACGGCGCCTTCGCCTTCCCGACAACCGTCGCCGCCGCCGGAACCTACGTCGTCTCCGCCACCGCGCCGGCGGGACAAACCTGCTCGGTTCAAAACGGCAGCGGCACGGCCCTGGCCGATGTGTCGAACGTCACCGTCACCTGTAGCGCGGGCTTCTCGCTCGGCGGAACGGTCAGCGGGCTGACCGGCACGGTGAAGCTGCGCAACTACATCAACCTGGAGATCATCACGATTACGAGCAACGGTCCGTTCACTTTTAACACGCGCGTCGTTGAAAACGACGGCTATAGCTACGACGTCCGCGTCCACTTGCAGCCCAGCGGACAAACGTGCACCCTCGCCAACGACGTTGGGGTGGCGGCCGCGGATGTCACAGACATCACGTTGACCTGCGTGCCTTGAGCCATGGCTCTCTGGCGGATTGGACCGCCACGGGAAGGCGAAACGGTCACGGATGATTCGCTTTCGCCTCTGAACTTTCCTGCCATTTCTATGCCATAGAGGAAGTCTGGTGGAGGACCGGAGGGTCGAGGAGCGGCGACTATAGGCTTCGAGAAAAATTGAATTTTGAATCGAATCAACAAATTGAGTCCATCTCAGAGTCCGTATGCATCCCGCGAGTTCCTACCTTGTCCCGACCGATCACGGATGAATCACGGATGCTTTTTTCGCATCACGCACCGCTCTGAATTCGAATGGCGAAAGTGATGGGGTACACACTGAGGTAAACGTCGCAGTAGCGTACCGTTGCCAGAGCCCTCAGCCGCGACATGCCAGAGCGCCAAAAAGCGCCTCTCGAAATGGGCGGTCTTTTCTGGCGCTCGTCACGCTGACTTGGATGAAGTAGAGCCGCTCTCGACGCTTGTCCGGGAGGATGCCGGCCGCGCATGTCTCGCTCTTTTCGCGCGCGACGACCGCGCGAGCCTCGTCGAATTTGTCTTGGACGGCAAGCAAATAGGCTTCGGCGAAGGCTCGGGCCAGAGCTTGCGTACGCCGGTCGATCCTGCGAAAGACGCCTTCGTTCTCGAGCCGATTGAAATTTTCCTGCATCACGCCGGCGGTCCCGTCGGTCGCAGTCGCCAAGGCGACGCGGGCATAAATCAGGCTGACCATCGGTAGTCCGACTCGAGGAGCGAGACCATTATCAAGCGGCCATTCGAGCGGCCTGGCGCCGCAAATGCCGCGTTCCACACTGCCGTCAGCGCCACGATCGGCGAGTTCTTCCCGCTACGCACGAGCTTCGCGAATGCCTCGTGGTATCTCTCGTCGGTAACGGCGGGCGGGCTGTTGAGCATCGCGCACGCTTCTGAATTCGACCCGAAGCAACAGGCCTCCGCAAGGTAAGCGTAGTCGAACTCGGTATCGTGGACATAGCCGAGCCAATGTAACATTTCGTGGAACATGATTGTCTTTCGCCCGTTCGCCGACTCGCGTGCCATGAGCTCTTTGACGAGGTAGAGCGACGGAAACTCCGGCATGGAGCGGTCGGCGACGGCGAATGCCTTGGCTCCCTCGGAGCCGAATAGCTCATAAACACGGGCCTCGGCGGCGTTCGTGCAGATGATCCGCGCACCCCGCGGATTTCTTTGCGGATTGAAGAAGCCAGCTAGGCGATGTGCAGTCGCCGCGGCCGCGCCGCTCTCGCGCTCGAGGCATTGAATGCCCGTTTTCAAGGCGTCGCGAAGGTCGCTTGCGACAGTCGGCAGACCGGGTGGACCAGTGCCGTCAGCGGCATCGTCGCGCCGCCCGAGTTTGACGAAGCCTTCGATCGCATCGTCGCCTTCCTGCGCGACAGAGGCCTCTGAGGCGACTGTCTAGGATCCGATTCCGAGACTGATTGCCCGGCTATCAATCAACCCGGCGTAAGAGGCCGCGAGATCCGGCGGCAAAAAGCTCATCGCGAGCATACTTTTCATTTCAGGAATCTTGTTCTTAAAGTGATGCAATCGCTTCTGGAACACAGATTTTGGCATTTCGAGTGCTTCCGCCAGTACCAGAAAGTCCTTCGAACCGAGCTTTGTCTTCTTGCCATTGATCGGCAGCGCTGCCTCCTCGAGGTCTTTCGGTATCACCAGCTTCGTAGCAACCAGGTCGTATGCCGGTGACAAGCCAGTTAACCCATCCTCTTCAGTCAGCAGCGAGAAGTTCTTCAGATGCATGTCAGCATTCCCGGTTAGGTGGCAAAACAGCGCCACGTCAAGAAAGTTGACCACGTCCAAACCTGGGTTGTCAGAGTGCTTTCGAATTGCTTTGCCAACCCGTTCCATAGAGCTGTTGTACTTGTTTTCGGTGAGGACTTCGGTTATCTGCGCCATGTCTTCCATGGCTAATTTCCGGCTCTTGGTCCGATCGAATCGTTTCGTGAGATACGCCAGTTCTCCGGATTTCAATCGAATCAGTGCGTGTAGTGCGACACGGATCTTACAGATTTCAGCAAGATGCATCGTCGCATCCTCGATTTCCGGGAGGTGCTGAAATCGATCCGTCGGTGGCTTGAGGATATAGTTCCCAGACAGCCCGAGCGCTTCGTGCATCAGCGTGAGGCGTCCGGACGAGGCTTTGGTGTCTGGATGCGATCGATCTCTTTTGATGTCTTTGTCGACCGAAAGTTTTGGCTGGACTCCGGTCAGAGCCTGACGAGTGTTTACGAGTTTGCGCGCTAGTTCTTTGACGTCCGACAAGCTTATCTCAACTTTGGGTGGCTCTTTGCCGTCGAAAATGCGCTTGGAGCAGGTCGGATGGAAATCGAATTGAGAGTTTTCGAGACTCTTGTAGCATGCAAGGCACTTGGAAGAGTTTGTCACGACTGTTCGTCCGCCTCCACATGCACGGCGCCTATACAGTCGCGGCAGACATTGAGCAGCAGCCCCATCCGATCTCTTGCGGCGAGCTTCCAGTTCTCCTCAGCAATGTTTAGTAACCATCCTTCTGGAATCAATCCGTCGAAGAATGGGAAAAGCACCTTGCTTCGATAGGTTCCAGCCTTTTTGGGCAGTGAGAAACTGATCGCGGGCATTTTTGAGTCCGCAATAAACGCTGCGTCGTAGGTATATTGAAACTCGTCTTCGAATTGCACGATCCGGCCTGCGAGCTTGCCGTGCATGTAGACGTTTCCAGATCTACTTGGCATTGTCTTCGCCTCGAATCGCGATCGGTCCTAAGCGATGTCCGAAGAGCGCTAATATTTGGTTCACTTTGTCGCATCGAAGGGTTTTTTTGCGCTGCTCGAGGTCGCGTACAAAGCGAAGGCCGACACCAGCCCGGGCAGCGAGGTCTTCTTGCGTTAGCCCGAGCCGCAGGCGTCTTTCGCGGATGAATTCAGCCACCTCATCCATAGCCGGCGCTCTCCTATTTCCGAGCGTTCGTCCCGATCGGGTATAGGCGAAAGCGAATTCGCGGAAATTATACCCGATCAGGTATAGTGTCTACGTCGATGGCGCTGTCGATGCAATGAAATTATACCCGATCAGGTATAGTTTGCCAGAAAGCAATGAGCGAATATACCCGATCGGGTATAAAATTCGTTCGCTCAACGGTGTTTATACCCGATCAGGTATAGTTTTCATTTTGGTTTCCGAAAAGAAACCTCGAAATTTCACATAATTTCAGCAGGCTACGCAGCCCGGACATAGACGCGCCATGTGTCCGCAGAATATTGGATGGACGTTCGCGACGGCTCCGCCTTCACCGCGAATGGCGCAACGGCGGCGATTACGCAGACTTTTCGCAAGGTGCCGCGCCCCTTGCGCCGCTTTGCGCGCGCCGACTCCGGCTACTGTAACAAGGACTTTTTCAGTGCCTGCTTCGGCGCAAACGTGAAATTCGTGACGCCGATGCGCCAGCCGATGCTCGCGCCGCTCCTTGAAACCGTGCGGCACTGGCATCCAAACCGCCGCATGCACACCAAGGACAAGCGCAAAGTCGACGTCGCGACGGCGCTCTACCGTCCCGAAGGTAGCGGGGCAAGGAGCTGAAAAACGGCTTCGACATGCACCACTTTCCCTGCCAAAAGCTCAATGCAAATCGAGTTTACGGAATCATCGCGGCGTTCGCTCACAACCTGACGCGCTACGCATCGCACCTACTCGCCGACGGGAAACCGCGCATGGCGAAACGAGTCCGATTCTTTGTGGTCACCGTCCCGTGCCGGGTGGTCCGGCACGCACGTCGCGTGATCTTTGACATCAACCAAACAAGAAAGCGATAGGTGGAACACTGGATCAGCAAAATACATCAGCAGTTTGTTGGCTCGACGCGGATGCGAGGGACGACCATCGATCTTTGAAAACCGAATATCAGCTAACCAACTGCGCTACATCCCAGGGGCGTCGCCACTCATTTGCCTAAACAGGCGATGGCGACTTTGCGGGGGCCGGGCGCCTGATCCGCGACACCAAGGAAGCTCGGAAGTGATGGGAAAATAGACCGCGAGTGAACGCACCAATGCCTTCTTGCCGGTCCCAGCCGTCGCGCTGACGCGCGACGACGGACCGAACGAACTACCGCGGCTGTGGGTTTGCAGGATCTGGGTTGGCGGGATCTGGGTTGGCGGGTTGTCTGGTGGAGGATAGGAGGGTGAATTTGATGGGTTGCTAGGATCCGAGATGATTGGGTTTTTCTTTTGAATTGATAACTTATAGCCGCTTTAGATCCCCGTTCGTCCCGCGAGATCATCTCTTTTCCCCTGCCGGAACGGATAAACCACGGACGAATTTCCGCTCGACGCAGACGTGCCATTCTTTGCGCGAGGGAGCTCAGGCCGGGAACTTCGCTTGTTCCCGCAATCCCTCGATCGCACGCACTGCGACACCCACGCCGTCCTCCGTGGCGATCCGTTTCGCGGCTGCCGCGGCGCTTTTTGCGTACTCTGGATTCGAGAGCACCTCGCGGATGCGGCGGGCAAGACGACGGGAGTCGAAAAACCACCTGTGAAGCCTGGGGGGGGGGGGGGGGGGC
>JANOTL010000069.1:0-10587 GCA_031416315.1 Pseudomonadota bacterium | reverse complement strand
TCGCCGGGCGCATCGATCGTCGTGCTCACGCCTAGTTGAGCGCGGTCGCCTTTGGCCTGAGGCTTGCTCATGCTCCCCACGGAAGGTCGCCTCTCGACCTTCGACCGACCTGCTGCTCCCCCTGCTGCTGTTGAGTGCTCTCGCTGCCTTCCCCTGCTCCCCGTCGTCTTGGTGGTAAAACGTGAAGCCCTTCCTCCCGCTGATGGCGGCCCTTTCCGGGCGCCGCTCCCTCATCTTCCTCCTCGCCCTCGTCGCGCCTCTCTCCATCGCCATGAGCCGTGCCCACGGCGAGGTCGAGGCCCGTAAGACGTTCGAGCGCCGCAGCGCTCGCATCAAGGTCGTCGCCCCGCAAACGGCGCCGGCGATCTCCCAGGACTCGGTCGACCTCGCCCTCGTCATGTTCGGCATCCCGGTGCCGCCGAACGCCGAGCATCCGAAATTGGATCGCGAGCTCCGCGACCGCGGCCTGACCGCGCGCGGCGCCTTCATGGAGAAGGCTCAGGTCACCATCGGCCCTTCCGCCTTCACCAGCTGGGGCCTGCTCGCCTCGACCCTCGCGCACGAGCTCGAGGTCCACTGCCGCCAGAGCTTCTTCTTGATCTACGTCATGGACCTCGCCGGACTCGACGGCACCGGAGAAGCCGAGCGCCAGGCCTACGTCCACGAGCTCCGCAACGCCAAGCGCTTCGGTTTGGACCGCGGCGACGCCGACCTGATCGCCGACACGATGGAGTACTATTATCCGTTGCACGTCGTCGGCAAAGCGAAGGGCGCCGGCGCGCTCGCGGCCCGCGTGAAGACCTGGCTGTCGACCAACGCGCTGCGCAACTCCGCGGCGTTCTGAGGCCTGGATCTTATGGAATCGGCCCCGATCCTCTCCGGGGTTGCTTGCTGCTCCTCGCGGCGTTAGTGATACCGCTCCTCCGGCGGGATTTCCTCGCGGACGTAAAGGAGTCGTAAAGATGCTGCGTCTCGTGCTCGCCGTCCTCGCGTTGTCGTTCGCCGCCATAGCTCACGCCAAGATCGAGGTCCAGGCGCACCGCGGCGGGCGCTCGATCAAGCCGGAGAATTCGCTGCCGGCGTTCGAGTACGCGCTCGAGACCGGCGCCGACGTCCTCGAGCTCGACCTCGGCGTGACCAAGGACGACGTCCTCGTCGTCACGCACGACCCGCTCGTGAGCAAAGAGATTTGCCTCGGTCCGGACAAAAAGCCCGTCACCACCGAGATTCCGGTGCGTTCCCTGACGCTCGCGGAGCTGAAGAAGTTCGACTGCGGCGGTGTGCAGCATCCGCGTTTCCCGACGCAAAAGCCGATCGCCGGCACGTCGATCCCCAGCCTGGACGAAGTGTTCAAGCTGGTGAAGGAGTCGAAGCTCCCCCTCGCGAAGACCGTCCGCTTCAACATCGAGACGAAGATCGTGCCGAGATACGCCGGCACCGTCATGCCCGATCCGCAAACCTTCGCGAAGATGGTCGTCGCCAAGCTGAAAGAGCACGGCATGACGGAGCGCGCCGTCGTCCAGTCCTTCGACCATCGCTCGCTCGCCGCGGTCAAGAAGCTGGACCCGAAGATCAAGATCGCGATTCTGGTGGAAGGCACCTACGCCGACGTCACTGGCCTGATCAAAGCCAGCGGCGCCGAGATCTTCTCGCCCAACATGAACTGGGTCGACAAGGCGATCGTCGACGAGGCCCACAAAGCGGGCGCCCAGGTCATCCCCTGGACCGCCAACAAGCCCGAGGACTGGGAATGGCTGATGTCCTGCGGCGTCGACGGCATCATCAGCGACGATCCCGCAGCCCTCATCGCCTGGCTCGCGAACCGCAAAACGTAACCCGCGAAGGCGCGAAGACCGCGGAGCATGCCGTCAGGGCAAGTAAAGCCCAGCCGTCGTTACGTAGTGCTCCGCCGACTCGTGCAAGCCCTGAATCTCTGCCTCCGTCAACGCCCGCACCGCCTTCGCCGGCGATCCGACGATCAGTGAGTACGGCGGAAATTCCTTCCCCATGGTCACCAACGCACCCGCCCCGACCACGCTCCCTTTCCTGATGAGCGCCTGATCCAGGACGATCGCCCCCATCCCGATCAGGCAAAGATCCTCCACGGTGCAAGCATGCACGATCGCATTGTGCCCGATCGTGACGTCGTCCCCGATCAAGCACGGCGCCCGCCCTTCGGTGACGTGCACCGTGCTGTTGTCCTGGACGTTCGTCCGCTTGCCGATGCGCACGTGGTGTACGTCGGCGCGGACGACCACGTTGAACCAGAGGCTCGAAAACTCGCCCACCTCGAGGTCGCCGATCAAGCGCGCCCCGTCGGCGACGAAGACCTGCTTTCCGAGCTGCGGCGTATGCGTCTTTCCGGCGTACTTGAACGGGATGATGCTGTGGGACATAGGGGCCTCCGGTTGAGAAACGATACCGGTCGCCGCGGTAAAAAGCAGCTAAGAGCGCGTCCCAATTGGCGCGCCCTCGTGGCACGAGTCGTGCTGACGGGGTTCCAGCTTCTCTCACAGGGGGATCCCATGCCCGCGCGCCGCAAAAGTCTCGTCCTCGCTTTCGCCTCGGCACTCACGCTCGCCACGCCGGTCCTGGCCAACGAGCCGCCGCGAACCGAGATGTCGATCGACGACCTCTCCTTCCGCGGCGAAGGCTGCCGCCCCGGCAGCGTCGCCTCGAACCTCGCGCCCGACGGCAAGGCCTTTACTCTGCTCTTCGACAGCTTCATCGTCGAGGCCAGCCAGGCCGTCCCGAAAGCGGCCAAGATGTGCGAGATCGACGTCAAGATGAAGGTGCCCTCGGGCTGGTCCTTCGCCGTCGTCGGCGTCGACGTGCGCGGCTACGCGTCGCTCAACAACGACAAGAGCAAGGGCAACGTCCGCTCGCTCTACGCCTTTGCGAAGAGCCAAAATCCGACGCTTCTCGCCGAGGAGTCGTTCAAGGGACCGCTGACGCGCGACTACCAGCTCACCAGCGAAGCCGATGCCGAAGCGCTCGTCTTCTCGCCTTGCGGCGCCAAGCGCATGCTGCGTCTACGCACCCGCCTCGCCGCCCACGTGAGCCCGGGCGCGCGCAACATCGACGGCGGCGCGCTTCTGACGGTCGATTCCGTCGACGCCGAGGTTCGTCAGCAGTACTCGATCGTTTGGAAGAAATGCCCCGGCGGCCGCAACGACCCCGCGAACGAGACCGAGGTTCCGAACCTCGGCCAGTCCTTCACCGGCGCCTGCGAGGCGCAGGCTCGCAGCGTCCGTACGAGCACGGTCGTCGGCCTCTACCAAGGCGCGGGCGTCGGCTTTTCCTCCCAGTCCGCGAAACGTGCCGCGCAGTCGGACGCGATGCGCCGATGCCGCAAGGAGCGCCAGGCGAGCGGGAACGGCGGGGTGACGTGCACGGTCGACGCGACGCAGTGCACAATGATCGCCGACTGAGGAGGGCTAGAAGCTCTCGCTGCCGCTCGGCTCCGCCCGCGGCGCCGCGTTCATCCCGTGCCGCAGCTTCGAGATCTCCTCATACACCACGCGTCGCACCCGATTCACCGCGCCGAGGGGCCGATGCTCCGCCGTCGTATGCCACGGCGTGAACGACAAATTCTCGCAGAACTCATGCTGCGCCGCCGTGTTGAAAGTCTGCTTTGGGATCCGGATTGTCGCGACCTTCAGGAAAGGCGCCTCGGCCTCCTTCCACTCGACCATCGAGTTCTCGATGCTCATCGAAGGCGTGGTGCGGGGCTGCACGAGGAACTCGAAGCATGCGTCTTTGTCGCCGAGCTGCTTCACCATCGCCTCGCGCAGATAGTCGGGACCCGGATTCGTCGGCACGCCTTCAGTCGGAGCGAAGCAAGGGATGGCAGAGTACTTCACGGCCTGACGCGGCGGCTCGACGCCTAAGCGGTAGGGCACCGTCGACCAGTAGCGCGTCGACAATGGGCTCGAGATCTTCTTGCCTGTGATCGCCTTCGCGATGAGAGCGCCCTTCAAGCCCAAAGCTGCGGGAGCGGTGAGGCTGACGAGGGGATTCGAGCTGTTGAGCTTCTGGATCACCGCCAGGTAGGACTTCGGATTGTCGACGAAGAAGACCGGATGGTTGATCATGACGAAGTCTTGCGTGTCGGCCCCGGCCCCTTCGGACAGAAGCTTGGCGCCCGGAACGCCGATGACCTTGATCGCCATGCCGCGGGCGTCGCCGTCCTTGTCGGGCCGCGTCGGGTCGGCATCGCCGTTGGAGAAGCGGATCCAGGTCTTGTACGACTTGCCGGCGACGAACGCGCCGTGCGCCAGAGTCTCCGGGATATTGGCGCTGACCTTGAACTCGCCTTTGACGCAGCCGTGCGCCTTCGGGTGCGCGTCACGTCGCGCCGGGCGTTTGCCGTCCGGGTAGGCAGCGGCGATCTGCTTTTTGATCGCCGCCGTGATCTCCTCGGTCAGCTCGCGCTCGTCCGGCCAGGCGGTTTCGCCAAGCTCCGTGTCCAAGGCGAACGGATCCGCAGCCATCGCCGCGCCCTCGGCGTCTTTGAGCCCGGCGGACGTCCGCTTGTCGGTCGACCGGCACGACACGGACACGGCGGCAAGGCTGAGAGCGGCCATGGCGAGGCGCTGGCTCATGATTCGGACCTCTTTTCGGAATTCTCCCAAAAAGCGTAACAGAATCCGCCACAGCCTCCAACCCGCCTCAGCCGCCGGCCAAGGCTTTCAACAAGGCCCGGCCCTCGGCCACCAACTCCTGGTCGCCCGTCTGCCGCGCGGCCGTCACCAGCGCGCGCACGGCGGCCTCGGTGTCGTCCACGGCTTTCCCGGCGTCGCCCTCGAGGCCCCGGAACGAGGCCAGAGTCGCGGCCGCGGCGGCGCGTTCGGCGCCGCGGCCGTCGGCCTGGGCCAAGCCCGCGAGGGTCCGCTGCGCCAGCGCTGCGGCGCTCCAGTCCTCGAAGCCGGTGACGTCGCCCGAGCGGTCGGCCGCCCAGCGTAACGCGAACGGGCTTTCCTCGGAGGAGCCGATCAAAGACGCCGCGCCTGTGCGCAGACGCGCGAGGGCCGCTTCGGTGAGCGCTTCGAAGCGCGCCGAGAAGGCGGCTTTCGCGGCGTCGCCCGTCGCTTGGCGCGCCGCCTCGGTTTCGCCCGCATTCGGGTTCGCCTTCACGGCTGCGGCGACTTTATCCGCTAGCGCCGCCGCCGCGGCGCGCGGGGCCTCCGGCAAAGTTTCGACTGCGACCGCCGTAGAAAGGACCGCGAACGAGGCGCGCCGCGCTGAGCTCTCGTCGAGCTGGATCAAGGATGCCGGATCGATCGGGCTCCAAACGCGGATCGCCTTGTCGTTGCTGATCAAGTTGCCGCGCACGGACTGCGCGCCGCTCGAGGCGTAGAAGCGGACGAGATCGCCCACTTTTGCGCCGAGCTGCGCAGAGGCCTCTTCGAGCGCTGCCCGATCCGCGCCGGTGGCCGGGTCGGAGAGCTTGGCGCCGAGCTTCTCTTCGAGGCCGATGAGGGCTTCGGCCAAGGTCTTGCGCTCGAAGCCGCCGGCCCCGGTCGCGTTGGCGAAGTTGCCCCACGCGTGGGTCACGCCGTGCGACGGATTCGCTTCAGAGTCATAGCGTTGGCACAAGGGATCGACGCCGCCCGCCGTAGCGTCGGCCTCGTCGTCGTTGCACGCCGGAATGACTTTGTCGGCGGCGCTGACGGCGCTCATGTCGCCGTAGAGCGCGCTGATGATCTGACGATCGTACTCGAGCTTCGGCCCTTCGGTGCCGCCGACTTCCTCGAAGAGGTCGAGCTCGTGCTGATAATAGTTGTAGTCCATCGAGGACCAAGTCGTTGGATTCTCGGCGCTCACCGGCTTGGTGCCGTCGAAGGCCAGGGACGCCTTGAAGTTGTGCGCCAAGCCGAGCGAATGCCCGACTTCGTGAAAGAGCGTGGCGACCAGGATTCGCATGCCGAACTCGTCGGCCGACATCGACGTGGCGTCGTCTTGGCCCAAGATCTCGTCCGCGACCTGGTCGGCATTGGCCGCAAGGTCGTTGACGGTACGGACGCAGCTGAGGGCGCGACGGCCGCGGCCGAGCAGCGCGGCGCCTTTCGGCTCGAGACGCGTGCGCGCGGCGCGCTCCGCCTCGACGCCGTTCAGCCCATCGACGCGGCGATGCCAAAGTGCGGCGCCGATGTTGTACCAGGCGTAAGGCATGTAGATGAGGCTGTGGCTCTGCACGCCGCTGATCGGGTCTGCCGCCTGTGATTCATAGGCGGCACCGGCGTCCTCGACGGAGTCCCACTCGACGACGTTGTAGCGCGGGTCGCCCAGGGCGACGCCCTGCGGCAGACGGCCGACAAAGCGCATGACGGCGCGGCCGTGCTCCGCCTCGAAGTAGCGGTTCCACCCTTCGATACCGCTTTTCATGGCCGGTAGGAACTTGTCTGGGATGTTGCGCGTGACGTAGAAGTCGATCGTTTTGCCGTTGGCGATGTCGTAGCGCGTCGCGACCTGCGTTTTCCGGCGCGCGATGTGGTCGCCGGCGTCGTAAGGCAGATAAACCGACTCGTTCGAAAGGAAGCGGAAGCGCTCGGCCAAAGGCTCGAGGCTCGCGTCGTTCAGGAGCTGCGGGAAGTCCGCGCGCACCAGAGCGGAGCGCGGGAAGACGCTCTCGATGAAGGTCTCGACGGTGCCGTCTTGCAGCAGGAGGCCAGTTTCCTGGAGCAGGTAGCTCCCGTCCTCGACCCAAGTCAGCGAGCGAAGCCAAGTCTCCTTCGGCGCCGGGCTGCCGCGTCCGTTGTAGAGCTCGTTGACCACCGTGCCGGCGCGATCGACGACGACCTCGAGGCTGTCGTCGTGCTCCGCGACGATCTCGTACTGTGCGAGCAGGAGCTCGGGATGGTTGATGTCCGACTCGAAAAGGCGGCTCTGATCGGCAAGGAGCTGAAGGGTGTCCCCGAGCCGACGGAAGTGCGCCGGCACGTGGCCGAGCGAGATGGCCTGGTTGATCAGCTCGTACTCGGCGTCGCTGCCGGAGCTGTGCTGGAGGTCGACGCCCCAAAGAAACTCACGATCAAAAATCGCCCTTTTGCTCAAGGTCACGTGCGCGCGGACCGCTTTGGTCGCTTCCGTCGTGCCTTTGTCGCGCGCGCTGGCGTCGGCGCGGCCGAGGGTCTCGGCATCGGGCCCGGCGAGGGCCCGGTCCAGCGCGCCGCTCTTCTCGGCCGCCACGGAGACGACGACGGGGGCCCCGGTCGCCTCGATGCGGCGGTCGGTCGCGGCAGGACGGGCGCCGCAGGCGGCAAGCCCCGCCGCAGCCAGGGCCATGGAGACGAGCTTCATCCCGTACATAGGTCACTCCTCAAAGGTTTCGTGAGATTCGGAGGGCTTTTCCGGGGGGGGCTTTCGCGCAAAACATGCCGGTCTCGAAATCGAGGACGTATCACATCCGACGCCCCGAGTAACGTCCGGCGGAATGGCTGGATGGGGCCTTGGAAAAACCAGCAAAAACGGGCTTAAGGGGACGCCTGGCCCGGGGTTTTTTCCGGCGCCTTTTCTGCCCGGGAAATACTTGCTCAGTTCACGCCTCACCGCGCCGATTGCCCCGTGCCATCAGAATTTGGGACCTCTGCGTTGGAGACTTGACGCATGAAGAAGCGCGACAAGGATGCGAGCGAGCTCGATCGTCTATTTTTCGGAGCTTTGGCTCTGTGCACGGCCGTCGGCCTCGGCGCCGTGTTCTGGCACATACGTGTCCCGAATCTGACGGGCGAGTACCTCGGCTCCGAAGACTTCCGCAAGGACTTCGGGGACCGCGTCAAGCGCCTCACCGGCCTCGAGATCACCTACGGAAAAGTGACCTCGGGCGGCGGATTGGGCTTCGCTTTCGAAGACGTGCGCGTGACCTCCACCGGCGACGCCGGCGCGCTCAATTGCAAGATCGAGAAGGTCTCGGGCGAGCTCGGCCGCGACCTCAAGTTCGCCGACGTGAAGCGCCTGCGCGTCACTCGTCCGCATTGTGAGATGACCGTCGGCGCCGACCTGCGTCCAACCTGGCGTCCGGTCACGGTCGGGGTCGGCCCGCGCGATCTCGGCCTCCTCCTCGGCGCGCGGCTGCGCTCGGTCTCGCTCGAAGACGCCGACTTCAAGATGGTCCAGAAGGTCGGAGCGACGACGCGGGACGCCATTCGCATCGCGCACGTCGACCTCGAAGGCGACGCCGACATCGACGTCAACGGTTTCAATGCCAACGTCGAGCTGCGTGGAACCCCGACCTCGCGCCTGACCGCGGCGCTTCAGGGCGGCGCGGCGGAGCTCGGCCTCGAAGGCTGGATCCGTGCCAACCTGCCGCGTTCGGGCGACCTGCGCCTGACGGCCGACAGCAAGTTCACCGCGACTCCGGGCAACCAGCAGCTCCTCGGCGCGCAGGCGCTGCCGCTGCAACTCGGCTTGGACGCCGTCCTCAAGGGTGACGGCAAGGTGCGTTTCGACCGCGTCCAGGTCGCAAACGCGCAGTTCCAAACCGTGCTCAAGGGCTTGGCCGTCCCGAGCGCCGCCGGCGACGCTTTTGCCGCCAAGTTCTCGACGCAGGCCATGACCTACAAGCACGGCGATGCGAACACATACGTTGTCCGCGACGCCAACGTCTCGATCGACGTCGCGATGAAGGGCGGCGGCCTCGACGTCAACACCCGCTTCCTCGGCGCCGAGGTGAGATCTCCGAACGGCGTTACTTGGGCGCGCATGGTCGACTTCGAGTCCGACGTCGGCCTCCGCGGCGGCGGCATCGTCGACGTCCGCAAGCTCAAGGTCGCCGTCGGCGGCGACCAGACGCTGGTGGCGGTGGTCGGCAAGATTGACGGCTCGCGCACCCCGATGTCGGTCGAGCTCAGCGGCGACTTCCGCCAGACGCTCATGCCTTTCGACTTCGGCGCCACCAACGTCAAAGGCACGGTCGACGGCTCGGTACGCCTCAAGTCCGACGGCAAGGGCGGCCTCGCGGCCGAAGGCGTCGCCAAGGTCGACATCGCCGAGGCGCGCCACTTGAACACCTTGATCAGCGACGTAGCGGCGGAGGTTCCCTTCCGCTTCCTCGTCGACCGCCCGATGGAGCTCGCGGGCTGGCTCGAGGCCGCGAATCCGGATCAACTTCTCGATCGGTACTTCAAGACGACGACGGCGTTCGACGTCACCGCTCGCGGCACCATCGGCATGGTCCGCGTCATGCCGGACGTGAGCTCGAAAGACTCCGACGTCACGATGCGCGGCGTCACCCTCGACACGACCTATCGGCTCGTTCCCGAGACCGGCCGTACCGAGCTTTGGGGCAAAAGCACGGTCGCGGCCGTCGAAGCGCCGACGATGGACGGCGCAGCCATTCGTGACCTGAAGCTGCGCCTCGAGTCGGCCTTCGCTTACCACCAGGACAACGGCGGCTCCGTCGACGTCGCGGTCGACTTCTTCGACAAGCGCGGCCTCCTCGCTCCGACCCGCGCCGACGCGACGGTGAAGACGCGGGGCTCCGAGCTCGTCGTCGGCTACCGCGCCAACGGCCCGCTCTTCGCCATGCTGGCGCAAACGGTCGGCCTGGACTTCCTGGTCCGCACCAAGTCGGCGAGCGTCAGCGGCGAGCTGCGCTTTCCCCGCCTGATGAATCCGATCGACCTGCGCAGCTGGGCCTTCCTGCCCTTCAATTTCCCGTATCAAGGCGAGGTCATCGGCAGCGGCCGCTTCGACCTGGCCGGCATCGATTACGGCTACCTCGAAGGCGTGCGCAACGTGCACTTCGACAACCTCAGCGGCAAATTCTCGCACTCCGACGGCGCCATCGGCCATAAGGTGCAGATCACGGCGGACACGGCGAAGGCCGCGCTCACGCTCGACAACGGCACGACTTACGAGGCGCAGACGGTCAAGGTGGACGTCGACGGCTCGTTCACGATCCCGCTTCCCTCAGTGCGCGCGCCCTTCCAAATGTCATTGCGCGCAAACGAGCTGGCCAACCTGAAGACCGGCAAGACCTGGCCGCATCTGACGGCCTCGGCCGCGGTCAACGTGCAGAGCGCGCAGAGCGTGCGCATCTCTTCCCTCGACGTCGGCCTCAACGGGTCGACCTTGGTCACGGGCTCGGGCAGCGTCGGCGGTCTTTACCCGCTGCGCAACGTCGACCTCTGGGCGGACTTCCGCCTCGATACGACGAAGTTCGACGGCTTGACCGAGCTCTCGTCGACGCTCGGCGAAGTTCGCATCCCGCTGCGTCTCTCCTCCGCCTCGGCCGAGAAGCTGAAGCTCGTGGGCTCGATCCTTCGTCAAGGGAACGGCAAGGAGACTTCGGCGGCCCCGAATTTGGTGCCGATCAACGTCGAGTGGAAAGTCGGCACGAACAACGAGGTCTTGCCGAAGGTCAGCTTCGACGAAGTGATGCCGCGCACCTATTTCAAGACCTCGCACTAAAAAACGAGCCCTGAGAACCGTGAGGTCCTCAGGGCTCGTTCCTTTGGATTAGCCGCGACCTTGGCCCGGATTGCCTTGGCCCGGATTGCCTTGGCCCGGATTGCCTTGGCCCGGATTGCCTTGGCCCGGATTGCCTTGGCCCGGATTGCCTTGGCCCGGATTGCCTTGGCCCGG
>JANOTL010000068.1:0-35012 GCA_031416315.1 Pseudomonadota bacterium | reverse complement strand
CGTCGTCTTGCCGCAGCCCGAGGGGCCGAGCAGGAAGTGGAGCGCGCCGTTCGCGATCTCTAGGGTGAGATCGCGAATGGCGTAGGTTTCGCCGTAGCGCTTGACGATCTTCTCAAAGCGAACTTGCAAGGATCTGCTCTTTCAGCTCTTCGCTTCGGCGAGTTTCTTGTACTTGGCTTTCGCGAACTCGACCCACTCGTTGATCGTCTTGTTGCGGAGGACGTCGTCGCCCCACTTGTCGGCGAGCGCCAGGGCCTCGGCCTCGGTCACCGGCGACTTCGAAAAAAAGGCGATGTCGTCGGACTTCGAGCCGCGCTTGACGATGCCTTCCCAGGCGGCTTTCAGGTCGTTGTGCGTGTCGACGTGGATGGCGCCGACGAGGTCGTTGAAGACGCGCTGCATCTTGCCGGCCTTCTCGTTGTCGACCTTGAAGGCGTTGTTGATCGTAAACGGGTTGACGTCGCCGACGCGCTTGCCTTCGGTCTCGGTGTAAGCGGTCTTGTTTACGGCCATGCGGCCGAGGGTCGAGAGCTTCGGGCCGCCCGGCGTGCCCTTGGCGAGGATGAGGAGCTTCTGCGCCGGCGCCGACAGAACGAAAGCGATGAAGCGCTCGGCGACCTGCTTCGAGGGCGCGCCTCGGACGAGAGCGATCGGATCGGGGTCGACGACCGTCTTGCCCGCGGGGAGCACGAAGCCGAGGTTGTCCTTGCCGAGCTCGTCGATCTTCGGGGTCGCGTAGAAGTCGATCGCCATCGCGGTGGCGGCGTCGCCGGAGACGACGGCCTTGATCGGGTCGGACGAAGACTGCGTGAAGACGCGGGTGTTGCCGGCGATCTTGGTCAGGAGCTCCCAGCCTTTGTCCCAGCCCATGGACTGCAGGACGATGGTGTTCATCGTGTTGGCCGAGCCGGATTTACGCGGGTCGGTGAGGGAGATCTGGTTCTTGTACTCGGGTTTGCCGAGGTCTTCCCAGGTCGCGGGCTCCGGGAGCTTATCCATCTTCAGGATCTTCTTGTTATAGAAGATGCCGAAAGACGACATGGCCGAGGCGTACCAGGTCTTGGTCGCGTCGTACATCGCGGCGCCGGCGGCCGTCTCCGGGATGTCCTTCGCAAGCTCGTCGGGGAGCGTGTAGGTGTCGAGCAGCTTGTCGCGGTTCAGCTCGAGGAAGGTCGAGGTGCCGCCGCCCCAGAAGAGGTCGACGCCGGACGTGGCCGGATTCTTCTCGAACTTGGCGCGCAGGAAGCGGATGTCGTCCGAGGTGCCGCCCTGGTCGATCCAATCCACTTCGACGTCGGTCTTGTACGTCGCCTTGTAGTGCTCCTTGAAGGCCGGCACGAACTCGTCCTGGATCGACTTGCGATGCGGGGAGAGGACGACGATCTTGTCGGCCGCGAGGGCGGCTTCACCGAGGGTTGCGAGCACGGTGACCGCGACGAGCGCGCGGACGAGGCTCTTCACTGCCTTATGGGACATGACGACTCCTAGCGGGGGGCTGGGGAGGATTGCATTTTGACGAGGGTCCGAAGCGCCGGGATTGTACTCGCACAGCCTGGCAAGTCCAGCAAAATAAGCGTTCCACCCGGTCGATACGGCGCAGGAACTGGTAACTGCGGCGGGGGTTTAGCGGGTCGATGGTGGACGGAGTGCGGCTTTTCGAGGAGCATGGCGCGAAGCTTTTTCGACCGGATTGGAGGCGACCTGATGCAAGCCTGGACGCCCGCCGACCTCGAGCGCGAGATCGAAGCGGGTCATCGCGTGTTCTTGAAGCTTTGGAAGAAGGGCTGTGGCGCCTGCAAGCTCTCGATCCCAGCCTTGGAGCGGATCGAGGCCGCCAACGCGCACGGCCTCGTCTTCGGCCAGATCAGCACCGACGATCATCCGGAGATGATGGAGATCGCCGAGACCGAGGTCTTGCCGGCGTTCTTCGTGTTCAAGGACAAGAAGATGGCGGCGAGCTTGGCGGGCTTCAAGGGGCTGGAGAAGTTGAAGGGCTTCGTCGACCAGGCTGTCGCCGGCTGAGGCGCGCCGTTAGCGTTCTGAGATAACTAGTTTCTGGCGCGGAACGCGCCAGAAACTATCCTGAGGGCGAAGCCCGAAGGATCTCGTCGATTACAGCGCCGACCTCCGCAGACAAATCACGACGCTCATGATTACCAAGGTCGACGATCGCGTCTTTCTTGGCGCGGCTAAGCCCCTTGAGCTGACGCTCGCGGCGCCGCGCAGCATCCATATCCGCAAGTCGTTCGAAGTATACCAGCCGATGGACGCTACACCTTTTCGTGAATCCCGGGATCAGGCGGCGCTTATGGTGCACCAAGCGCTTGCATAAATCGTTCGTCGAGCCGACGTAAAGCACGTTTATCCGGTCGTTCGTCAACATGGATACGTAACCGTATGCCATTGCGATGCTCCTCGGATCTTTGCGCCGAAGTCCAATTTCGCAATGCCAGTGGCTGACGTCCAATGACATGATGGTAGAATCGCGCCATCAACCCAAGGACCAACGACTTGCAACGAAGGCGCCACAACGATGAGCCTCGACGTCTCTGGCGGCGACACCGCCGTTGGGCCAGCCGCCATCACGATCGCGGTCACCAAGGATCACCCACTGATCAAGCTCGCCAATGCCCTGCCCTGGGCATTCCTGATCGCTGTGGTCCTGCCGGACCTAAAGCGGACGACGGCGAAAGGATGTTGGTGGACGGGGAGAAGACTCCTCGTGCGAGTCCACCTCGCCGCCTACATCCTTCAGAAGCTCTACGACTTGACCGATCGGCAGGTCGAATACGGCCTAAAAGACAACGCTGCCTACCAGTTGTTCTCTGGCTTTGGGACTGTGACCGGCTGGCGGTCGCCCGATCATACGAAGATCGAAGAGTTTCGCAGTCGCCTTTCACCCGAGACGCAGCGCCTGCTTGCCAACGAGACAGCCAAAGTAGCCGTGGCGCTGGGCTTCGCCGATCCAAGCGACGTCGATATCGATTCGACCGTGCAGGAGGCGAACATCGCGTATCCGTCCGATGCAAGCCTCATGACCAAGCTCAGCGGCCTTGGGCGCAAGGTCGTCGACTTCTTGAAGGCGAAGACTCGGGGCCTGCTGCCAACGGACTTCGCCGTCGACATGAAGACCGTGAAAGCCAAGGCCCGGGCCTACTTTTTCATGCCGAAGAACGCCGACATCGAGAAACGTCGTTCGGCATTCAATGACCTCCATCGGCTCGTCAAGCAGCAGATGCGTCCCATCGTTGCGGTTTGCAACGCTCTCGACGAGCGCCGCCTTCGGCGACTGCCATGGAACATCCGACACGCTGCCGATCAGATCAGAGCCCAAGCTTGGCGTTACCTACTCGACGTCGGACACTTCACTCGTACGCATACGATCAAGGCCGGCAAGGCGCTTGCCTTTCATGCTCGGGACGTCGCCTGCATCAGGAAGGGCAAGGTCGGCAAAGAGAACGAGTTCGGAAGGGTCTTCCAACTCGGTCGCATCAAGGGAAACTTTCTCTTCATCCTGGCGTCAAACTCACTTCGGATGGAGGACAAGCATTCGTTCGTGTCGATGCTCGCCGAGCACGCGACCATCTTCGGCGATGGCTCGCTCACTTCGGCAAGCGCCGACAAGGGTTATTGGAGCGCGAAGAATCAGTGTGCGCTCGCATCGCGCAGAATCGTGAGCGGGCTACAGCGGCCGGGCAACAGCAAGAATCGGCGAGGCTTGCCGAGTCCGGAGGTCCAAGAGCGCCTCCGAAATCGGCGGGCAGGAATCGAACCGCTGATCGGTCGCGCCAAACACGGGGGACAACTCGGACGCAGCAGAATGAAAAGCGATGCGGCAACGCTCGCCGCGGGCTACGGCTCTATCTTTGGCTTCAACCTGCGACAGATGATCAAGAAGCAGAGCGATACCTCAACGAAAGCAGCATAGAGCAAACGCCACGGCGGACCGAAAGGCGCGAGCGGAGGTGCAATCGGGCGAGATCCTTCGGGCTTCGCCCTCAGGATAGTTTCTGGCGCGTTCCGCGCCAGAAACTAACTATCGCGCGGGCATGAAGGCGTAGCCGAGCGGGCGACCCATTTTGAAGCCAACCGCGCTGTCGGGATAAAATGGTGCTTCGGAAGTACCCAATGTGAAGATCGTCCCCTTGTGCCAAGGGTGGATCTGGATCCATTTGCCTTCGCCGGCACCTATCGACCGGACGAGGCGAAGACGTTGTGCATGGACTCTCCAGCTCACTTCAGCGGGTTCGTTTTCGAGAAACACGGCGTCAGGGCCCGAAGTATGGGCGCGAATGGTCGGTTTTTCGTCATGCTCCTTCAAGATGTCGAAGATCGGCACGGTACCGTCCGCCAGGGTTCCGTCGTCGCGCAACGCGCAGTCCACTTGGTCTGACGCTTGGACGCGCGTTCCAACTGCGCATTTCGTCGGAGCGAGCGCGTAAAAGACCGGATCGTCCACCCTTTTGAAACGGATTTCCTCGGTACCTTCGGGCTTGAAAAAGAGGATCTCGCCGGGCGGCACTCCGGTCGCCTCTATCCGGTTCCAAACATAGATCGGGATGAAGTCTTCGATCGGGATGAGGTCTTCGCATTTCCGCGTATCCAGATTGCGGACGCTACTTACGGGGCAGGGAACTTCCAACTCCTTCACGGGATCGTCGACCAAGACCGCCGGCTCCAAGGTCGCAGACGTCGCGGCCAGCTCGCCGGCGACTTTGACGCTGACCGCGCTCAAAAGCTGGATCCGCGTCTTCACCACGGCGGTCAAAGTCGAGTAGCGGCTCGTTGGCGCCGCAGGAACGAACGCGGCGTCATGAGCAACGCCGTCGGTGAACGTCAGGCTCACGGTCTCGATCTTGCGGTCCAGCTTGGCCTTGGCCGCGTCGAAGACGCCGCATCCGTACCAGACCGAGCCGGCTGCCGGCGCCGTCGCGCCATCCGCGTCCGGAGCCTCACCGCAAAACACCAAGAAGGCCCCGGAGACCGGCGCCGAGGGTTTAGCGTCGACGATCTGCTCGTCGTCGCTGCCGCCTTCGGGCGGCGCGTCCTTTTTTTCGCCCGCGCCGTTCTTACCAGACGTGCCGCTGAGGCTGGTCGAGCCGCAGGCCGTGAGCATGAAGACGATGGGGATAAAAGCAAAGTGGCGCATGCTTCCGTTTCGGAAAGCTGCGCCACGCAATTGAGCGAAAGTGGTTAAGGTACCGAAACTAAGGTTTCTTCCCCTTGGGCGGCGTCCACTTGTCCTGCCCCTTCCAGGCCTTGGCGGCCTCGCCGGCGCTGACTTTTTTCGTCGGCGCTTCGCTGAGCTGGCTCGTCCGCACCCACTGGTCGTCTTTCAGCTTCGACCATTCGCCCTGCGCCTCGACGAAAATCTTCGCGCCCCCGAGGAGGCGGCGCACGACTTTCGCTTTGCCGTCGGGCTTGGCGCGGACGTTCAGCATGATCGGCTTCACGTAGCGGGTTGCCTTGCCGGCGGGCGGCTGACTAGCCGCCGCCGCTTTGGACTTTCCCGACTTTTTTTTGACCGTTTTGCCTTTGAACGGCGCCTTCGGCGTCACCTTGCCGGTCGGCCTGACCGCTGGCCCCTGGCCCTGCTGGGAGGCGCCCTCCATGCCTTCGCCGACCGGGATGTCCAGCTCCTCCGGCGGGGTCTCGGGCACGTCCTTCAGCGAGTCGTCCGACTTGTCGTTCATCTTCGGCACGTTCTTCGGCGAGCCGAAGGGATCTTCGGTGAGCGCGCCCGCGTCGTTGTCCACGGGCTCCTCGATGCCGGGCTCGGCATTGACGGACGTGTCGCCGCCCGCCGCGCCTTCCGCGTTGCTACCGATGCCGGGAGGATCCTCCGGCGAAGCCAGCGCCGGATCTTCCGGGTAAGCGCTGGTATCCGCCGTCGGAGCAATCGGCTCCTGCGGCTTTTCCTCGTCGCCCGTGCAGGCCACGACCGTGAGCAGGGTGAGAAGCGAGGCGAGCGCGAGGTGTTTCATCCGAGTTTCTTCTCCAAGTTCTTCGCCAACTCGTCGAGGAACGCGTTGGTGTTGAGGTAGGAGCCGGCCGGAAGGTTGTTGCCGTGGATGCAGACCGCGAGGTCCTTCGTCATCTTGCCGCCTTCGATCGTCACGACGCAGACCTGCTCGAGCGAGCGCGCGAACTTGATCACGTCGGGGGTCTCGTCGAGCTTGCCGCGATGCGCGAGGCCGCTGGTCCAAGCGTAGATGGACGCGATCGGGTTGGTCGACGTCTCCTTGCCCTTTTGATGGTCGCGGTAGTGACGGGTGACCGTGCCGTGCGCAGCCTCCGTCTCCACCGTGCGGCCGTTCGGACAGAGGAGGACGGAGGTCATCATGCCGAGCGAGCCGAAGCCTTGGGCCACGGTGTCGGACTGGACGTCGCCGTCGTAGTTCTTGCAGGCCCAGACGATGCCGCCTTCCCACTTCAAAACCTGCGCGACCATGTCGTCGATCAGGCGATGCTCGTAGGAGAGGCCTTTGGCCTCGTATTTTGCCTTATATTCCTTCTCGTAGATCGCCTGGAAAATGTCCTTGAAGGTGCCGTCGTAGACCTTGAGAATCGTGTTCTTCGTCGAGAGATAGACGGGGTAGCCGCGGTTCAAGCCGTACTCGAAGCAGCTCTTCGCGAAGCCTTCGATCGACTCGATCGTGTTGTACATGCCCATGCCGATGCCGGGGCCGGCGAAGTCGTTGACGTCCCAGGTCGTGGGCGCGCCGCCGCCTTTCGGCTCGAACACCATCTTGAGCTTGCCCGGGCCGGTGATGCGCACGTCGGTCGCTTTGTATTGGTCGGCGTGCGCGTGGCGGCCGACGACGATCGGCTTCGTCCAGTTCTTGACGAGACGCGGAACGTTCTTGCAGATGATCGGCTCGCGAAAGACGGTGCCGCCGAGGATGTTGCGGATGGTGCCGTTCGGGCTCTTCCACATCTTCTTCAGCTTGAACTCCTCGACGCGCTGCTCGTCGGGGGTGATCGTCGCGCACTTGATGCCGACGTCGTATTTTTTGATCGCCTCGGCCGCCTCGACCGTGACCTTGTCGTCGGTCTTGTCTCTGTGCTCCATCCCGAGGTCGAAGTATTTGAGGTCGATCTCGAGGTAGGGGTGGATCAGCTTCTCTTTGATCTTCGCCCAAATGATGCGCGTCATCTCATCGCCATCCATCTCGACGACGGGACGCTGGACCTTGATCTTCTTCATCCGAAACTCCTTTGTGATCAGGAGACGTTAGCGGATTTTCCGCTTGGGGTATAGCTGAGCTTGAGCCTCTTCCCGCTCGGGCGAAAGCTCGGTAAGCTCGACTGACGAATTTTTCGGAGGTTTTCTCGATGCGCTCGACTCTCGTGGCGTTGCTTACGGCGTTCGTGTCCTTTTCCGCATTCGCCGTCGACGCGACGACCTACCGCGTCGAATACAAGAAGCTCGAGGCCGCGAAGAAATGGGCGGAAGCCGAGACTCATTTGAAGAAGGGGCTCGGCGAGCACCCGAACGACGCCGCCCTCAACATCTTCATGGGCTTCACGCTGCGCAACCTGAGCCGGCCTTTGGAAGCTGTGACCTTCCTCGAGAAAGCGGTGAGCGTGGCGCCCGCCGACGAGTCGGCGAAAGGCAACTACGCCGCGGGTCTGGCCGACGTCGGCAACGATTTCGTCTTCCGCCAGAAGAAGTATGCCGAGGCGCTCCCGCACTACAAAAAGGCCTCGGAAGTCGCGCCGAAGGACGCGAGCTACCTCAGCGTTTACGGCAACGCGCTGCGCATCAACGGCAAGCACAAGGAAGCCTACGAGGCGTTCAACAAAATGTACGGCCTGAGCCCGGCGAAGGCGACCGAAGCCGGCTATAAGGACAATTTCCGCGTCGGCGTCACGGAGGGCGTGAAGGCCTTGAAAGCCGCGGGTGACCTGGCGACGGCGCAGCTTTATGGCGAGCTGGGCCTCAAGGCTTTCCCGAACGACCCTGAGTTCAGGGGACTCCTCGTCGGCACCCAGGCGAACTCCAGCGATCCGGCCGAGAAGGCGCTGACCGACGGGATCGCGCTGCTGAAAGCGGACAAGCTCCCCGAGGCGGAGGCGCAGTTCCGCACCGCAAGCTCGAAGGCAAAGACGCATGACGCCGACGTGGCCATCGCCGCAGCTTACCGCGCCAAGGTCGAGGCTCTGGCTTACGACAAGCAAATGTCGTCCCCGCTCCAGGACAAGGTCGTGGAGTACTCGACCCGTGCCGTCAGCCGTTATTTTGTCGCGAGCCCCTACAAGAACGCGACGAAGTTCTACCCGCCGCTGAAGGCGCCTTTCTGCGTCGGCCAAGCCGCGGGCGGGAAGTCCTTCCATTACGGCCTCGAGCATCATTACAGCTGGGATCTGGTCGGCTGCAACGGCGCCAGCAACGCCGGCGCCGAGATCGTCGCGGTCGAAGGCGGCACGGTGCTCGAGGTCGTGAACGGCAACGCTGACAACGCCCCGGGTGCCGCCGTCTCGATGACCGCGAAGGCCAATTATGTTCGGATCAAGCACGCGACGGTGGAAAGCTGGTACGTGCACGTGAAGAACGGCTCGATCAAGGTGAAGGCCGGCGACGCCGTAAAAAAAGGCCAATCGATTGCCCAGGTCGGCAACTCGGGCGTCTCGACCGGGCCGCACCTTCACTTTCAGATGAACTACCTCGACAAGGCGGTCACGGTGCCGACCAAGTTTGCCGGCCTCTACCGCGGCCCCACGTCGGCCAAGAAGGGCGCGCTTCTCAAGGCGGCGACGACGCTCGAGATGAACTACGTGTATAGTGGCACGGCGAAACTTTGAGCCGCGGGGGTAGGGGATGATGACGAGACTCTTGAGCGTGATCTTCGCGCTGGCGCTGGCCGCGCCGGCATTCGGTTTCGACCAGACGCACGCCGGCTGGGACGGCGTGCTGAAGAAGTACCAGACCGACAAAGGGATGGTCCGCTACAAGGACCTGAAGGCGGACGCGGCCGACAAGGCGCATCCCCTAAACACCTACCTCGCGGCCCTCCAGGCGGTGCCGAAGGCCGAGTGGGAGGGCTGGTCCAAAGGCGACAAGATGGCGTTTCTCATCAACGCCTACAACGCCCTAACCGTGAAGCTGATCGTCGACCATTACCCAGTCGCCTCCATCAAGAAGATCGGCGGCATCCTGACCAAGCCCTGGTCGGTCGAGTTCTTCTCGCTCTTCGGCGGCGCCTTGAAGGCGCTCGACCCGATCGAGCACGAATGGCTCCGCCCGCAGTTCAAAGACTTCCGCATTCATGCCGCGGTGAATTGCGCCTCGATCTCCTGCCCACCTTTGCGCCGCGAGGCTTTCGTCGGCGCCCGGCTCGACCTCCAGCTCGACGAGCAGATGCAGAACTGGCTCGCCGATCCGAGCCGGAACAAGTACGACGCGGCGAAGGGCGAGCTCGAGCTGTCGAAGCTCTTCGACTGGTACAAGAAGGATTTCGAGGACTGGGGCGGCGGCGTGAAGGCCGTCGTCACGAAGTACGGCCCGGAAGCCGCGAAAAAGGCGTATGCGGCGAAGGAGCCGGACGTCGATTATCTCGACTACGACTGGGGCTTGAACGAGGCTAAATGAGGCCCGGCCGGCCGTTCAGCGAAGGCGAGCCCGTCGTCAAGTTTCGAAGTAGTGCACCGACCGCGCCATCTTCGAAAAATCTCGCACCTGGTGCTGAATATCGATCAACGCCATGACCTCGGTGCACTTCTGCGGCTCCACATTACAGATCAGCGAATGGCTGCTGTAAAGGATCTTGAAGAGGCCGAGGCCGGCGCCCCCCTTCTTCGTGTCGATCAAATTCGTCGAATCTGAGCGGCGCAGCACCTTTTTCAGGTACTGGAAGAGCTTCTGGCGCGTGAGCGCCCCGAACGGATCCGCGACCGAGATGCCGAAGACGGAGCCATCGCAGCCGAAATTGAGCTTCGAGTACTCGTCGGGCCGGAGCTCCACGGAGGTCGTGCGCGGCAGCTCGCCATAATGGTGATGCCCGCCCGCGACCGGCGCGTCGTAGATCGCGTTCATCAAAAGCTCTTCGGTGATCCCGAAAACGAGCTTCGCCATGTACTGTCCGAGCCGGTTTTCCTCGGCGAAATTCATCACCATGGTGTTGAAGGTCTCGCGGTCGTTCGAGCCCTTCACCGTCAGCTCCTGGATCGGCGTCGCCGGGGCCAGGTACTTGTTGATCCCGAAGATGTCGGCGCGCAAGATCTTCTGCACGGTGACGCGCAGCTCGTTGATCGTCCAGTGCGCCGGCACCCGGTTGGCGACGACGTGGTCGATGAGCGTGTCCTCTTTACCGAGGAGCTGCTTCGAGTACTGCTCCATCGTGCTCTCGGTGACCAGCACCGTGCGCATCTTGGGCTGTAGCTCTCGGGCGAGGCTGAAGATCTCCGGCTCCGGGCTGTTGCAGACCAGGATGTCGATCCCAGGCGTCGTCCGGACCACCGCCATCGCGGACTGCGGATCGGTGACGCCGATGATCTCGGCGCTCGTGCCCGCGACGCGCAATACGGACGCCTCCGGGAGAGGCTTCCTCCCGGGTATGTCGACGTATAGGACTTGCTTGCCCATCGACAGCGCTTCCTACGCCGCAGAAAAAAATCTTCGAATTATGCCATTGCTCTTCCAGTCTAGCCGACGTGAGGACGGCCGGGAAGGAGGGGGCGCATTTACCAAAATGACCCCCCCCCGTTGACAGCATGGGGTGAGGGTCCCTAAAATTTTAGTAAAACCCATACATTAGCCTTCTACGTCGCTGATCGGGTGACAGCGGCGGACGGCACTAGTGGAGCGGCATAGCGGCGGGACCCACCGCGAAAGCCGCGCACAGAGAGGAACGGAGGATTTAGGATGCTGGATTTCATTGCGCACAAGTTCGAGGAAGGCGGCCACGAGATCATGGCGGCGATCACGCTGACCCTTTTCGTGTCCATCGCGATCATCACGGAGCGGGCCTATCGGTACTGGCTCCAGTATGACCTTGCGAACAGCTCGGGATTCATGGCGGCCATTCAGAAGATGGTCATGAACAACTCGATAGAGAACGCCATACGCTTATGTAAAAAGGCCCGCCCGAAGCTCGTGCCGTACGTGATCTCCGAGGGCCTGAAGCGCGCCAACGACTCCTCCGAGGAGATCGGCCACGCGCTCGATACCGCGACCTTAACCGCCCTGCCGAAGCTGACGCGGATTCTTCCTTTCGTCGGCACGACCGCTAACGTGGCGACGCTGCTCGGCCTCCTCGGCACGATCTTCGGCCTGATGAGCTCCTTCGCCGCCGCCGCGAAGCTCTCCGGCGCCGCGAAGCAGACGGCCCTCGCCGCCGGTATCGCCGAAGCCTTGACCGCGACCTCTTACGGTCTCGGAACCGCTCTGATGTGTCTCTTCGCGTTCGGCCTCCTCTCCCTGAAGCAGCAGGCGGTCTCCGCCGACATCAACAAGAACGTCGCGCGCCTCGTCGACCTTCTCTACACCCGGAAGATGAAGCTCAAGGGCGGCGGAACCGGCACCTTCACCCACGCCTCGGGCGACGAGTGAGTTTATGAGCGGCAAGAAAAAAAAGAAGAAGCTAGAGATCAAGTACTCCGACATCGCCTTGAACATCATCCCCTTCATCGACGTTTTCTCGATGTTGACGACGTTCTTGCTGATGACGGCCGTCTTCACGGCTTTGGGCATCATCGAGGTGCAGATCCCGTTCCTCACCACGGCCCCGCCGGAGAAGAAGGATACGGAGCGCTCGCTCGACGTCAAAGTCGACATGGAGAAGGATTGGGTCGAGGTGACGGCGGCGTTCACCATGCCGCCGATCAACGAGAACAAGAAGAAGTTCATGACGAACGTCAAGACCTGGGACAAGGATCTGCACAAGTTCATGGTCGAGGTCAAAAAGATGGACCCGACCGCGAACAGCGTGCAGCTCTTCACCGAGGACGACGTCATCCTCAAGAACATCACGAAGACACTGGACGCGGTGAAGCTCCGGCTCAACACGGACCAACAGTTCCCCGTGAAGGCGGGCGCCTCTCCCGGCCAGATCGCCGAGGCGCGCGAGTTCCTGTTCAAGAAGGTCGTGATGGCGAGCGTGATTCTTTGATCTGAGGAGGCCCCGTGGCTAGCGTAAGTAGTGGATCAGACGACGTAGAGTTAAACATGATGCCGATGCTGGATATCTTCAGCATCTTGATCACGTTCCTGCTCATGAGCTTCTCCACCGACCCGGTGACCTACGCCGCCAACGCCGGCATGGAGCTCCCCGAGTCGATCACCATCCAAGCGCTCGACGAAGAGCCCGCGATCGTCGTGACCAAAAAAGAGCTGAAGATCAACGGCAAGCCCGTGACCGTGATCGAGAACGGCGACGTCCCGCTGAAGGACCAGGCGCAAGGCGCGATCTTCCCCGTCTTCAAGGAGCTCGAGAAGTTGATGGAGGCGAACAAGCGCGCGATGCGCCGCGTCCAGACCGACCTCGACAAAGTGAAGGCGGGCACGATCACCATGGAGATGGACGCGAATCATCGGTTCAAGCTGATGAAGCGCATCATGCTCTCGGCGCAACAGGCAGAGTTCGTGAACTTTAAGCTGATGGTCGCCAAAGGGGACTCATGAACAGGGTCGGCCTTCTACTTCTGGGAGCGCTCGGGATCTCGGCCCTGGCCGACTCGCCGGCGTACGCGCAGTTCTCGAACTACGAGATCCGCGTCATCCGCCCGAAGTACATGCAGAAGCGCGGGCGGGTCGAGATCGGCGCCGAAGGCACCCTGATCATGAACCAGTCCTTCATCTACACGCTCATGCTGACGGGCCTCCTCGACTATCACTTCAGCGAGATGTTCGCGCTTGAGGTCGGCGGCTCTTACGGCTTCTCGATCGACAAGGAGGACAAGCGGATCCTCGACGACGAGTTCGACATCAAGACGCAGATCCTGCGCACGCAATACATTGCCCAGGGCGGACTCTTGTGGACGCCGATTTACGGAAAGACGCAGCTCTCCTCCGGACGCGTCGTGTACTTCGACTCCTTCATCAGCATTCAGGGCGGAATGACGGGAATCGAGTACACGTACGAACAGTGCATCGAGCCGCCGGCGGACAAGGTCGACGAGCTGCCGCCGAAGCCTGCTGCGCAGACCAAGAGCTACCCGACGGGCATCATCGGCTTCGGCCAAAAGTACTTCATCAGCACGACCTCGGGTCTGCGCTGGGATGTGCGCGACTACATCTTCTCCTACGAGAAAGGCGACGGGACGTGTACCCCGGAAACGCCGATCGGAACCGAGCTGCATCACAACGTGACGTTGCAGCTTGGCGCGTCGACGTTCTTCTGAAGGCGAGAGGGCGGAAACGGTGCTGAAAAAGCTGAAGCTCATCCTCGTTCTGACGATCGCCTTCGGGATCGCAGCCGAGCCCGCGTTCGCCAACTATCGGGCGGCCTCGGCCTTTTTTGCCCGCCGGGATTACATCTCGGCGTCGGCAGCGTATTTCCAGGCCTACAGCTCGCCGCAAGGACCGGGCGAGAAAGAGAAGGCCGAGTGGGGCTTAGCGCAGTCTCTGCAGCGCTTGGGCTTCTACTACTCGGCCTCGAAGTACTACTCGGTGATCGTCCGCAAGGGGCCTAAGGGCAGAAACCCCTTCTTTCGCCAAGCGATGGAGGAGCTGGGGAAGATCAACACCACGATCAGCCTCGGCCAGTCGCACGTCGTCCAGCTCTTCAAGACGCGGATCGACCCGAGCGCAGTCCCGGGCTCGGCGCGCGGCTTCTACTTTTACTATCTGGGCATCGAGGCCTTCAACCGCCGCAAGTTCGAGCAGGCGGCGAGCTACTTCAACAAGGTGCCGAACGGCGGCGCCTACGGCCTGAAAGCCGCCTTCCACCTGGGCGTCATCGCCAACCTGCGCGGCTCCCACTCGAAGGCCATCAACTACTTCGAGCGCGTGCGCTCCGGCGGCGGCTCCAGCGAGTCCGGCGAGTGGATCAAGGAGCAGGCGAACCTTAACATCGCCCGCGTCAACTACGAGGTGAAGCGTTACCGCTCCGCCATCGAATATTACGCGCAGATTCCGCGGGAATCCGACAACTGGCTGCAGGCGCTCTTCGAGGCGGCCTGGACCTTCTTCATGATGCAGAAGCACAATAATACACTAGGCACGATCCACACCCTGCACTCCCCCTTCTTCGAGAACCGCTTTTTCCCGGAGAGCTACATCCTCCAGGCGATCACCTTCCTGCGCCTCTGCCGCTATAAGCAGGTAAAGGCCTCCCTCGGCAAGTTCAAGGGACGCTACAAGGGCGTGTTCGAGGACCTGAAGAAGATGCTCGACAACTATTCCTCGAACTCCAAGGGCTTCTTCAAGCTCGTCTACGACTATCGGACCGGCAACTTGAACGACTACAAGCGCTCCTGGGCGATCCTCGACTCGCTCTCCCGGACCGACGTCTACAAGGAGGCCGGCTCGACCATCCGCTTCTCCGACAACGAGCTCGGTCGCCTCTCGCGCTACCAGGGCCGTTGGAGCGGCGGCGGCCTTTCCGAGGAGCTGGCGAGCTTCCTCCGCAACAAAAAGACCGCCGCCGTGAAAGACGCCGGCCGGCGCCTCTACGAAAAGACCTCGGGCTATTACGCGTACCTGAAGGAGCTCTCGGACCAGACGATCTTGATCAACTCCGAGATCGCCTTGGGCCGAGTCGACGCCATCCGCGACAAGCTGAAGGTCGGCAACGCCGACAAGAAGGCCAACTTCATCGGCGGACTGCAGCCGCTGAACGTCGGACAGGACCTCGAATACTGGCCCTTCGAGGGCGAGTACTGGGAGGACGAGCTCGGCGGCTACGTCTACAACATCGAGTCGCTCTGCAAAGCCGGCGGGAAAAAAGGCAAATGATGAACGCCCGCTATAAACATATCCTGTTGTGCGTCGCGCTCCTGTGGGGCTCTTTCCGGGCGTTCGCCGCCGACACGACGAAGAAGACCGGCAAGGAGACGCTCGACGTCGAGCAGAAGAAGCGCGTGAAGTCGCAGAAAGAGGTGGCGACCAACCGGACCTCGCGCGGCGAAGCCTTCATCGTCGCCACGGAAGGCAAGCTTCTCTCCGAGATCGAGAAGGCTATCGGCGTCCTCTCGAAGAACGCCGCCCGCCTGCCGAAGAAGTCGACCTCGCGCCTCGACATGCGCGAGCGCCTGCTCAACCTCCGGCTCGAGGCCGCCGTCTACAACGCCAACGTCGAGATGCGCACCTACGACAAGAAGTGGGAAGCCTGGGACCGCGGCGGCAGGAAGGGCCAGGAGCCGAAGCTCGACGACTCGAAGTCGAAGGGCACCTGGAAGACCTTGGCCGGCGATGCGCAGACCCTCCTCGACGAGTATCCGCGCGCGAAGAACGCCGACAACACCATGTTCAACATGGGCTTGGCCTACAACTTCCTGAAGCAGGAAAAAGAGGCGGCCCGCGTCTTCTCGCAGATGATCCAAAAGTTCCCGAACTCGCAGAAGGCCGGTGACGCCTACTTCGCGTTGGGCGACTTCTACTTCGACAAGACCGACTTCCGCAACGCGATGAACAACTACAAGAACGCGCTCCGCTTCAAGCAAGCGAAGTCGTACTCGTGGTCCTTGTTCAAGCTGGCGTGGTGCTTCTACAACCTGGGCCAATACCAGACCTCGGTCGCGTACTGGAAGCAGACCGTCTCCGAGGCCGGAAAAATCGGCAAGAAGGGCTCCGCCCTCAAAGACGAAGCGCTTCGCGACATGGTCTACGGCTTCGCCGAGCTCAGGCAGGTCGAGCCCGCCATCGCCTACTACAAGGCGAACGGCGGCCAGAAGTTCATCGCCAAGTTCTTGATCCTCCTGTCGCAGACCTTGGCCGATCAAGGCGCCTTCAACGACGCCATCAAAGTCCTGAAGCGCTTCCAGGCCGAGGCGCCGACCAACGAAGAGACGCCGAACACGCAGAAAGAGATCGTAAGCCTCAACTTCGAGCTCTCGCGCCTCTCCGTCGTCTGGGTCGAGCTCGCGCGCATGCCGAAGCTCTTCGGCCCCGGCAGCCGCTGGGCGGAGGCCAACAAGGACAACAAAGAGGCCTACCTGGCCGCGCAGCAGATGATCAAGGACCAGATCCTTTATTACGCCAAGCTCACGCACAAGAACGGCCAGAAAGACGACAACAAGGCGACCTACGCGCAGGCGGTCAAGGGCTACGAGCTCTTCCTGAAGAACTACGGCAAGTCGAAGGAAGTGGCCGAAGTGAAGTGGCTGATGGCCGACATCTACTACTTCCAAAAGCAGTTCAACCAGTGCGGCAAGCTCTACCTCGAGATCTGTCTCCTCGGCAAAGAGAAGGCGCTGATTTACGATCCGAAGACGGGCAAGGGGAAACCGATCCACAAGGACGCGGCCCGCTACATGCTCGACGCCTACGCGACGCAGTTCGACCCCGAGCTGAAGGTCTTGCTGAAGAAGAAGCCCGACTTCGACAAGGGCGCGATCCTGATCAGCGACAACGCCAAGAACTTCGTCAAAGCCTGCGGCTACTACGCCAAGTGGTATCCGCAAGAGAAGAAGGACATCAAGCTCTGTGACCTGGGCATCACCGAGGTCTACTACCGCAGCCAAGACAAGAAGATGGCGATGAAGTACCTCTGGCTCCTCGCCAAGAAGTACCCGGGCGGGAAAGAAGGCGAGACCGCGGTCGAGCAGCTGATCCCGCTCTACGGCAAGGACAAGAAGGCCCTCGCGAAAGCCGTAGCCGAGCTGCGCAAGATCCCGGCTTACACCAAGGGCAAGATCGGCGAGAAGCTGAAGGCCCTCGAGTTCGGGACGCAGGTCGAGGTCGCGCAATCGGAGAAGGACGCCTGTAAACGCGCGGCAAAGTATGAAGAGCTCTACAAGAAAAACCCGAAGAGCACCGAGTCGGTCGCCCTCATCAACAACGCCGGCGTCGACTACATCAAGTGCGGCAAGATCACCGAGGGCATCAAGTCCTACACCATCGTGATCAACCAGTTCGGCACCTCCGAGGCCGCGAAGGTCGCGCTCCTCGAGGTCGCCAAGCTGAAGGAGAACCGCCTCGAGCTCGAGGACGCCGCCAAGTTCTTCGGCGACTTCGCCCGCAAATACCCGAAGGAAAAGGAGGCCATCGGCTCCCTCGCCCACGCTTGCGAGATCCAAGCCGCGCTCAACTCCGCCAGCGCCGTCAACACTTGCCTTTCCTTCGCCGCGGCGGACGCAGCCGGCGGCAAGATCATCTTCGCCCGCATGATGCGCGCCGCCTTCTCTTCCGGCGACGAGGGCAAGCTCCAAAGCCTCGTGCGCCTCTACGAGTCGAAGTTCAACCTCTCCGCGGAAGAGCGGATCGTCGCGTACAACATGCTCTACCAAAAGGGCAACGGCGCCGCGGCCGGCCAGATCCTGCAGACCTTCCAAAAAGGCGGCGGCAACGTCTCCGGTGAGGCGCTCCGCGCCGTCGGCAACCTGGTCTTCAAGCAGGTGGCGGGCGAGATCAAGAAGCTCGAGGTCATGCGCCTGAAAGGCGGCACCGTCGACGCCTTGGCCGGCTCGATCCAGCAGAAGATCGCGGTGATGGTGAAGGTGTCGCAAGCCTACGAGCAGGTTCTCGCCACGAAGGACGCTTATTGGGGCGTCGCGGCGCTGTACCACATGGGCTACGCTCGCGAGCTCCTTTACAACGACCTCTCGAACCCGCCCGACATCAAGGGCGCGCCGCGCGCCGACGTCATCAAGCAGCTGTCCGGTGACGCCAACGGCGCGAAGCAGGAAGCGATCAAGTTCTATGGGCAAGCGCTCGCGGCCGTGGAGAAGTTCCTGGTCTACAACGAGTGGGCGGCGAAATCCTTGTCCGGCCAAGCGCGCATGAACGGCAAAAACGTCAATTTCGACGATCTCATCGTGAAAGCGGACTTCCTCGGTGGGGAAGTGCCGCAGAACATCGCGGCGGCGGTCGGCGGCGGCGGCGGGGACTGAGGGTGAAGATGATCCTGGACCTACTCGAAAGAAAGGTGGCGCGCCTCTTGGCGGCGAGCCTCACCGCGTCCCTCGCGCTCTTCGCCTTCGGTTGCTCCGGCGACGAAAAAGAGGGTGACGACGGCGTCAAGGCCTCGGGCGGCGGCGGCGAAGGCGCCAAAGACAGCGGCGGCGGCGGTGGCGAGGCCTCGGCCAACCGCGTGACCCTGGCGCAATCGCTCTCCAACAACTCCCTCACCTCGCTCTCGATCAACGGCGACAAAGCCGACAGCTTCGGCGGCGGCAAGGACAAGAAGAACCTCGAGGGCAAGATCTCGGCCGACCGCCTGTCGAAAAAGGGCGTCTCGGCCGTCATGGGCTCGGCGAGGAAGCTCGCCGACCTCGAGATGCAGAAGCAGCCGGGGAAAGCCGTCGACGACGTGGTGAAGCTCGACATCGCGCTCGCCGCCATCCAAGCCAAGAACTTCTTTCTGGCCGAGTTCTACCTGCAGACGCTCACCGAGTCGAAGAACGCCAAGGTGAAGGCCGGCGCCTACAACGCGCTGGGCGTCGTCGCCCTGAACGACGGTCGCGTCCCGGAGGCCGTCAGCTTCTTCCGGGAGGCCCTGAAGGCGGTCGGCAACTACAAGCCCGCGAAATACAATTTGGGCTTCACGGCGCTGAAAGGCGGCGACCTCAACACGGCCAAAAGCGCCCTCGGCGACTACCAGAACGACTGGTTCGTGAAGTACGCGATGATCTCGATCGCGCGTATGGAAGGCGACGCCAACCGCGCCAACAGCCTGTGCGATGCGGTCTTGGGCAAGGAGAAGAGCCATAAGGCGGCGCTCTTCAACTGCGGCTTGGTCGAAGCGCAAAACAAGAAGAATTACGCCAAGGCGAAAGAATACATGAAGCGCGCGCAGGGCGCCAAGGGCGGTGAGTCGAGCTGGGACGAGCGGATCGTGAACCAGCTGACCGAGATCGAGCTCGACCAGGCGAAGGCCAAGCAGGAGCAGCAGGAGAAGGGCGGCGGTAAGAAGGGCAGCGGCGGCGGTAGCGGTAGCGGCGGCGGATCGGCATAATAGTCCTAAGCATCCCCGCGATTTCCGGTTCATGACGTGTGTGATCGCCCGTACCAAGGACGGACCGAGCGAGAAGGATTCCCATGGCTCTCGAGTTACGCTTCACTATCCCAGGCCAGGTCGAGCGGGTCGTCCCGATCGACCAACAGACCTTCAAGATCGGCGCTTTGCTGTCGAATCAGATTGTTTTGCGTGCGCCGGGTGTCGACCCGATCCATGCGCTGATCGAGGAAGACCCGACGGGCGGCTACGTCATCACCGACCTTGGCTCCGCCACCGGCGTGAAGATCAACGGCCGGTTGCTCGACGTCGAAGAACGGATCAAGGAAGGCGACCGCATCACGGTCGGCTCGGTCGTCGTCGACGTGCAGCTTTCCGGCGCGTCGGCGGCCACGCCGATGGCGATGCCCGGCATTCCGCAGGCCGTCGGCGCCGGCCCCGGCGCCACCGTGCGCGTGCCGCCGGACGAGATGGCCGCGCGCCGCGCGGGCGCTTCGCCCGCCGAGGCGCACCAGCAAGCCGAAGCGAACAAAGCGGCCGGCGGCGTCGCCGAGCGCAAGGACATGCTCTTCTCGCCGCGTCACGCGAAGCCGCAAGGCGACGTGCTGGAATGCGTCGCGTATTGGGGCGACACCGTCCTCGAGGTCGAGCTCTTCCACCCGACGCATAAGGGCTTCGAGTCGGTCACCATCGGTGACCCGACGAAGGCCCATTTGATCGCGGCCGGCAAGGCGCACTTCGACAAGATGACCTTGGCCACGATCGGCAGCGACGGCTTCAAGCTGAAGCTGATCGACGGCATGCAGGCGCGGCTTCGCCGCGGCGGCAAAGTCGAGAAGATGAAGGACGCCGGCTCCGCGTCGCTCTCGTCGCGCGACATCGCGCACGTGAAATACGGCGCCGTCAGCTACTTCTTGATGTTCGTGCGCCCGCCGTCCCTCAACATCCCGCGTTCGGGCCCGCGCGACCCGATCTTCATGGCGATGACGATCTTCTTCTTCATCTGTTACTCCGCCTTGATCATCGGCGTGAACGTCGTGACGCCGGCGCACGCGAAGGACTCGGCGGAAGACGACAAGCCCATCGTCCTCGAAGTGCCGAAGAAGGACGAGAAGAAGAAGCCGGAAGAGAAGAAGAAAGAGAAGCCGCCGATCAAGGTCGCGGAGAAGAAGACGCCGCCGAAAAAGCCGCCGCCGCCGCCGAAGAAAGAGCCCGTCAAGCCGGCGAAGCCCGTCGAGAAAGAGAAGCCGAAGCAGCCCGAGCCGGTGAAGAAGCCGATCGAGAAGCCGCAGCCGACGAAGGTCCTGACTGAGACGAAGGTGCCGCCGAAAGTCCCGACACCGACGCCGCAAAAGGCCTCGGAGTCGAAGCCTGCGGGCCCGGCGACGCCGGCCGATCCGAACAAATCGGCGGGACCGAAATCGCCTTCCCTCACCAAGCTCTCGGTCGGCATGCCGTCCACGGGCGCGAAGTCTCCCGACTTCAAGCTCTCCGGCCCGCAGAACAACCCCGTGCTCGGTAAATCCGGGGGCCCGCAGGGCTCCGGCATGAACCAGAAGGGCGCGCCCATCAAAGGCAAGGGCGCCGCCGACTTCAAGGGCGTCGAGGGCGTGAACAACAACAAGGCGTCCGGCGTGAACCTGTCGAAGCTCGGCCTGGGCGTCGGCAAGATCATGAACCAGTCGGGCGGCATCTCGACCAACTTCAAATCCTCCGCCGGCGGCGCCGGCGGCGGCATGGGCTCGGCCTCGAAGACTTACGGCATGGGCGGCGTCGGCGGCGGTAAATCGCTCGGCCTCGCCGGCTCCGGCGGCGCCGTGAACAATTTCGGCGCCGGCTCCGGCGGCTTTCTCGGCGGCCAAGGCGGGTCCGGCGGCGCGGGCGGCGGCGGCCTCGCCGGCGGCTTTGGCGGCGGTGGCGGCGGCGGCGGTGGCGGCAAAGGCGGCCACGGCAAAGCGGAAGTGACCTTGCCCGCGGGCGACCCGGTGGTCTCGGGCGGCTTGACCTCGCAGGAGATCATGGCCGTCATCCGCGCCAACCTGAACCAGATCCGTCACTGCTACGAGCAGCTCCTCCAGCGCTCGCCGAACTCGGCCGGGAAGATGTCGACGCTCTTCATCATCGGTACCAACGGGCGCGTCACCTCGGTCTCGGTCACGGACTCCTCGATCTCCGACTCGCAGATGCGCGGCTGCGTCACGGGCAAGATCCAACGCTGGGGCTTCCCGAAGCCGCGCGGCGGCTCGCCGGTCACCGTCAACTATCCCTTCGTATTCAACCCCCTGTAAATCCAATCTAGTTTAGCGGCGGGCGTCCTTGCCCGCCGCGATCGTTTCATGGCGGCGCATGAACCGTAAGCCATTATTTTTGCTGGTAAATGACGACGGCGTGCACGCGCCCGGCCTGCGCGCGCTGCGGCTCGCGGTCGAAGGGGTCGCCGACGTCATCGTCGTCGCGCCGCACGTCGAGCGCTCCGGAGCCGGCCAAGCCCTGACCTTGTCTACGCCCCTGCGTTGCGAACGGCTCGAGTCGAACGTCTATGCCCTCGAGGGCACGCCGACCGACTGCGTGCTTTTCGCCGTCAACGAGCTCGTCGACCGAAAGCCGGACTGGGTTCTGTCCGGCATCAACCGCGGCAGCAACATCGGCCAGGACACGCTCTACTCCGGCACCGTCGCCGCCGCGATGGAGGGCGCGATCCACGGCCTGCCCGCGGTCGCCTTTTCCTTCGCCCGCCGCAACGCCTTCGACCTCGCCGCCTATCTCGACTGCGTGAAGGTCGTCCGCACCCTGCTCGACCACGAGCTCGTGCTGCGCACGCCAGGATTCCAGACCGTGATCAACGTCAACATCCCCGATCTACCGCTCGCGCAGATGCGGGGCGTGCGCGTCGCCTCGCTCGGCCGTCGCATCTACGACCAGCAGATCGTCAAAGGCACCGATCCGCGCGGACGCCCTTATTACTGGGTCGGCGGCGGTGGGGAAGCCTTCGACGACCTTCCCGGCTCCGACTGTAATCTCCTCGCGGAAGGCTACGTCACCGTCTCGGTACTTGAGCCCGACCACGTGAACCACGAGGCCAACGCCCGGCTGCGTCCCTCGGAAAGTCGACTCGATCAAGCTTTGAAGGAGCCCAGCGCATGAAGCACGTCCTCTTGTTCGCCGCGCTTGCGTGCTGGACTCTAGTCTCCGCTTGCGCCACCACGGGCGGCGGCGCGCCGATCTATCTCATCCGTATCGAAAAGGGCGACACCCTCGCCGCCATCGCGCAAAAATACGACACCACCTGGGAAAAGATCGCGAGCTTGAACGATCTCGCGCCGGGCGAAGGCACTCGGCCCGGCACCATCCTCAGAATCGCGCCGGGCCCCGGCGGTCTCGTCGCCGGCGCGGAGGCGGCCAGCGTGAAAGCGCCGCGTGTCGCTAAGCGGCCGCCCGTCGGCAAGCTCTCCCCCGCGGACGACGTCACCTTCACCGAGGACGACATCCCGACCGACGACGGCAAGGCTTCCGCCAAAGCGCCGGCCAATCGCGGCGGCGGCAAGAAGAAGGGCCTCTTCTTCAACGGCAACGACGGCGCCGCCGCCACGTTTTTCGCCTGGCCGGTCGCGGGCCAGATCTCGTCCTCCTTCGGGCGCCGCGGCCGCCGTGCGCACGAAGGGATCGACATCCGCGCGCCTTACGGCCAGGCCATCGGCGCCGCCGGCCCCGGCGTCGTCGAGTTCGTCGGCTCGAAGCGCGGCTACGGCCGCACCGTCATCATCCGCCACGGCAAGTGGCGCTCGCTCTACGCTCACCTCAGCTCCGTCGAGGTCAGCCAAGGCGACCGCGTCCTGCGTCACGCCACCATCGGCAAGATCGGCACCAGCGGCAACGCCAAGGGCCCGCATCTGCATCTGGAGTTTCACAACACCGCCAACAAGGCGGTCGACCCGCGGCCGCTCTTGCCGGCCGAAGGTCCGTTGCTCCTTTCGGTCAATTGATGCGCTTAGGCGTCGGATCGCCTGCTCTGGTCGGTAGCGCCGTGGGCGATCATCGGCGACGACGAGTAATGGTCCGATTTCGGTTCACGTCCCTTGCCGCCCCAACTGCTGCAACGCGATCTTGGCTTTCGCATGACCCTGCGCCGCGGCCCGATTCAACCATAGCGACGCCTTTTCGTAGTCCGTCTCGACCGCGTCGCCGTTGTAGAACATCAGGCCGAGATTGAACTGCGCCGAGGCGTGTCCCGCCATTGCGGCTTTGGTGAACAGCTCGATCGCCCTGAGCTTGTTCGCAGGCGCGAACGTGCCCTGCAAGAACGCGAATGCGAGGTTATAGGCTGCGTCGGAGTCGCCCTTCGCCACGGCCTCTTCGTACCAGCGAAGCGCTTCGACGTAGTCCTGCTTCATGCCGCGGCCCGTCTCGGCCAACCGCGCGAGGTTGAACATCGCGGCCGCGTCGCCACTTTCGGCCGCCTTACGGAACCAAAGCACCGCGTTCTCGAAATCCGGGGTCTCGCGATAGTGATAGCAGCAGCCCAGGAGGCGTTGCGCCTCCGCGTCGAACTCCGGATGATCGCAATGCACTAGGAGCGTGCGGAAGGCTTCGTCGAGCCGTTGTTGATACGCCGCTTGCTTCGCGGCGACGATTTCTTTTGCCACGGCGGACGTCGGCACGACGCTGAGGCGCGGCGGCGGCGGCGGCGGCACGGCGATATTCGCAGGTCCCGGCACCGCCGTCGGAATCGGCGTCCCGAAGGCGCCCGGCGGCGGCGGAATCACCGCCACTGAGTTCACGGGCTCGGCCGCTTTCGGTCTTTCCGGCGCAGAGACGACGATCGGCGGCACGATCGACAAGGACGGGGCCGCTTCCGCGCCTTCCGGGACAGGTTGCGGCACTAGTGCCTCCGGCTCGACTCCCGCCGCGCTGCCGACGGCTGGCGTCGCCTTCACCGCGTCCGCGGCCGGTTTCTCGGAGGCGCCCGCCGGGCTGCCACTGCGCCGCTCCAGTCGCCCCGTTCCGACCTCGACGATCACGATGCCGGTCCCGGCGTAGCTTCTCTCGATCAAGCCGCGCACTTCCAGCGCCGCCTTCTCTTGGCCCTCGGGCGCGCGAATTTGCCAGCACACCTCGCAGCCGGCCGCCGCGTCGACGCCGAACATCGCCGGCTCGTCGGCCCGCGTCACCCGGCGCCACGAGATGATGCCGGCCAAGCGCTCGCGCGCCTCGGTCGGCATCGGCTGGCTGCGGGTGAAGCCCTTGAGGAACATCCGGATCTCGTTCACGCCCTGCATCACTTCTTCCCCCGAGGCCGGTTCTGATTCATCCCTTGCGCCACTCCCAGCGACTGCTGGTGGCGGAATTCGCGCTCTTTCTGCGCCGATTCGGCGTGCGCCTCGTGCACGTGCCGCCGCACTTCCTCCAGGACCTCGGCGCGCTCGATGCGCGCTTGAAACGCTACGGCGCGCTCGTTCATGGCCCTCGCGGTCGACACGTTGATCGCCGCCAGGATCCGCATCGACTCGGCCGCGACCATGCGCTTGCCGTGGTCCTGCATCGTGTTGAACTCGGTGAGCCAGCGCGCGAAGAAGCGCTCGTCGATGTCTTCGACACGAGCCTTGTCCCGGTTCATTCGGTGGTATTCCGCCGCCGTTTGCAGCATGTTGCAGACGAAGAGCGAGTGGTCGTCGTAATACGGGTGGTCCGCTTCCATCATGCGATGATGCGTCGGGAGTGCGGGCTGCATGGGGAAGCGGTCGAACCATGATAGGACCATCGACTCGATCGGCAGGGAAGCGCGCACCTCGTCGGCGTTCTTCAGGAAGCGCATCTCGTCCGGTTTGACGAAGTCGAAATGCGAGCGCGAAGGCTGCATCGGGTCGAAGTCCGTCCCGATCGTGCTGCGAAATTTGATGCCGTTGGCCACCGAGCCTGACCCCATGCGTTTGCGGTCCGCCTATCTATCGGACTCGAAAAGACGAACTTGAGACTTTTCCCCTTCCGCCAAGTGCCCGCCTTCCCTCGCGCTTCCCGGAGATCCAGGGTACTCTCCGAAGGCTTTGGAGACCCCGCCCATGCTTTCGGCCCTGATCCTCGATTTCGACGGTTTGATCGTCGACACCGAAGGCCCCGCCTTCGAAGCTTGGTCCGCAATCTACCGCGAGCACGGCGTCGAGCTCCGCCTCGAGCGCTGGGTCGCCTGCGTCGGCGCCGCCGACTCGCCGTTCGATCCGGTCACCCATCTCGACGAGCTGCTCTCGCCCCGCGACGCCGCCCGCGCCGCGACGCTCGATCGCCTCGCCCTCTTCGCGGACAAGGACGCCCGCAAAAAAGTGATCTGCGACGCGAAGCCGCCGCTCCCCGGCGTCGTCCCGCTCCTAGACGCGGCGCGCCGCCGGAATCTGAAGCTCGCCGTCGCCTCCAGCTCGTCGCGCGCCTGGGTCACTTCCCATCTCGAGCGTGTGGGCCTCCTCTCGCGCTTCGATCTGATCCGCGGCCGCGAGGACGTTCCGCGCGCCAAGCCCTATCCCGACGTCTATCTCGCCGCCGCCGCGGGCTTGGGCGTCCTGGCCGCGCACTGTCTCGTCTGCGAGGACTCGCTCAATGGCGTCCGCGCCGCGAAGGCGGCCGGGATGCGCGTCGTCGCCGTGCCGAACGCCGTGACGAAATTCCTGGATTTCTCCGAGGCCGACGCGCGTCTCACCTCGCTCACCGAGCTCGACCTCGGGTCTTACGTCTAGCCGTTCCGCCAGCAACCTTCCTCTAGCCTCTGGAAAACTCAGCATGCGCCCGATTCTCGACGTCCACGAGCGTCCCTCCCTCGCCCGCGGCCTTCCGCTCAGCCTGCAGCACCTGCTCGCGATGTTCGGCGCCACGGTCCTCGTCCCATTCCTGCTGAAAGTCGACCCGTCGACGGCGCTCTTGATGAACGGCATCGGCACGCTTCTTTACCTCGCGCTCTGCCGCGGCAAAATTCCCGCCTACCTCGGCTCGAGCTTCGCCTTCATCGCGCCCGTCGCCGCCATCGCCAACTTCCCGGCCGCGCAAGGCGGCTTCATCGCCTTTGGGCTCTTCTTCCTGCTCGTCGCCGCGGTCGTGCGCGTCTTCGGCACGCGCTGGCTCGAGATCGCCTTGCCGCCGGCCGCGATGGCGCCCGTCGTCGCGATCATCGGTCTGGAGCTCCTGCCCGTCGCCGCGGGCATGGCGGGGCTCACCGGAACGCCGGATCCCGCTCTTCACCGCGCGATTCTCGTCACCTCCCTCGGCACGCTCGCCGCCACGGTGCTCGGCGCCGCCTTTTTCCGCGGCTTTTTCGCCGCCATCCCGATCGTCTGCGGCGTCTTCTGCGGCTACGGCCTCGCGGCCGCGCAGGGCCTCGTCGATCTCTCTAAGGTCATCGAAGCCCCGTGGCTGCGCCTTCCCGCGTTCTCGGCGCCGATCTTCGACCTCACCGCCATTTTGATGATCGCGCCTGCGGCGCTCGTCGTCCTCGCAGAGCACGTCGGTCACCTCGTCGTGACCGGCGAGATCGTCGGCAAGGATCTCGTGAAGGATCCGGGCCTGGGCCGCTCCCTCTTCGCCGACGGCCTGAGCAACGTGCTGAGCGGCGCCGTCGGCGCCACGCCGAACACCACTTACGGCGAGAACATCGGCGTCATGGCGATGACCCGCGTCTACAGCGTCTGGGTGATCGGCGGTGCCGCGGTGTTGGCGATCCTCGTCGCGTTTTGCGGCAAGCTCGCGGCGCTCATCCAAAGCATCCCGGTCGCGGTGATGGGCGGCGTCTGCCTTGTCCTCTTCGGCGTCATCGCCGTCGCGGGCGTTCGCTTGGCCGTCGAGCGCAAGGTCGACTACGGCGACCCGCGCAATCTGACGCTCACCGCGACCGTTTTCGCGCTGGGCCTGAGCGGCGCCGCCGTGCATCTCGGCGGCGTCGAGATCAAGGGCATGGCACTCGCGGCGCTGGTCGGCGTGACGTTGAGCTTAGTCTTTGCCCTGAGGCGGGGTCGGACCGCTACGACCCTGTAGCAGTTAAACTCCAGTCCTGCGGCCTAGCTCAATTCGATCACCCGATAACCCGTTAAAAACACAAATAAAGTTTTGTCGGGGCCTTGGCAAGCCTTGTGCAAAGAGGCGCAGCGATACGGCACTTACTGGGGGAATCGTCATGCACATGTTGCCTTACAAGGCTTTTGAAGGCGCTACGGCCCGTCCTGATCTCGCAGGTACCGGCCTCATCGGGACGAGCGCCGCGATGCTCTCATTGGCAGAGCAGATCGACCGTTTGAAAGACGTCGACACGACGGTCATGATCACCGGCGAGTCCGGCGTCGGCAAGGAGCTCGTCGCCCGCGCGCTCCATGAGCTCTCGCCGCGGCGTGGGCGGCGTTTCGAGGCGATCAACTGCGCGGCGATCCCAGAGCACCTGCTCGAGTCGCAGCTTTTCGGCCACGTGCGCGGCGCCTTCACCGACGCCAAGGCCGACCGCAAGGGACTCTTCGCGCTGGCCGGCGACGGCACCGTCTTCCTCGACGAGCTCGGCGAGCTTCCGATCGGCCTCCAAGGCAAGATCCTGCGCGTTCTGCAGGAGCGCGTCGTCGTGCCGCTCGGCGCCAGCGAGGCGGTCAAGGTGGACGCGCGCATCATCACGGCCACCAACCGGGACCTCCTGGCCGAAGTGGAGCGCAAGAATTTCCGCGCCGACCTTTATTTCCGCGTCTCCGTCGTGGAGATCCGCGTGCCGCCTTTGCGCGAGCGGCGCGAGGACATCCCGCTCCTCGTCAAGTCGTTCGTGACCAAGATGGCGGAGCGCTACCATCGCGATCTCGCGTTGGACGACGGCGGCACGATCGACCGGTTGACGCGCTACGACTGGCCGGGGAACGTCCGCGAATTGCAGAACCGGGTCGAGCGCGCCGTCGTGCTCAGCCCTGACGGTCAGCTCGGCGCGGCCGACTTCTTCCCGGCGGAGCCGCGCGCGGTGCGCCTCGGCGCCGCCAGCTTCGCCAGCGAGAAGGCGCGCTTCGAGCGCCGTTACCTGATCGAGCTGCTGGAGGCCGCACAGGGCAACGTTTCGGAAGCGGCCCGTTTGGCGGGCAAATTCCGCACGGATCTCTACCGATTGTGCTCGCGCCATCAGATCGATCCGGCCGAATTCCGGAAGTAATGGCGCCCGCTCGACCCTTTGGCTAGAGTCTCCCCGACAGGCCCAAACCTAGTCGGGGAGACTCGCGATGGCCGACAGCAAAGTCATCTGGATGGACGGCGAGCTCGTGCCCTTCGAAAATGCCAGCGTGCACGTGCTGTCGCATAGCCTGCACTACGGCTCGGCCGCGTTCGAGGGCATCCGCGCCTACAAGACCCATGACGGTCGCACCGCGATTTTTCGGGCCCGCGAGCATTACGACCGTTTCCTCCGCTCGGCCGCCGTCTTCGGCGGTCGCATCCGTTTCAGCGCCGAGGACCTGATCAAAGCCACCGCCGCGGTGATCAAAGGCAACGACTTCGACGAATGCTACGTGCGTCCGATCGCCTACATCGGGAACGAGACGCGCGGCCTGAAGTTGCCGCCGGATCCGGCGATGAGCGTCGCCATCGCCACCTGGAAGTGGGGCAAGTATCTCGGCGCCGATTCCTTGAGCAAAGGCATCAAGGTCCACATCGCCAGCTTCCGCCGTCCCGACCCGGCGAGCTCTCTTCCTTGGGCCAAGCTCTCGGGCAACTATCTGAACTCGATCATGGCGCGTCGCGAGGCGACCTTGAACGGCAAGGACGAGGCGATCCTCCTCGACCAGCAGGGCTTTGTCGCCGAGGGCTCCGGCGAGAACATCTTCGTCGTCCGCAACGGCCAGATCGCCACGCCGCCTTTGGGCGCCGTCCTCCCAGGCATCACCCGAGATTGCATTTTCGATATGGCGAAACGCCTTCAGCTGCCGATCGTCGAGCGCCCCATCACGCGCAACGAGCTCTACGTCGCCGACGAGGTTTTCTTCACCGGCACCGCGGCCGAGGTCACGCCGATCGCCGAGATCGACGGCTACGCGCTCGCCGGGGGCAAACCGGGCGTGATCACGCGCCGGTTCGCCGAGATGTACGAGAAGTGCACCCGCGGCGCCGCGGAAGGCTATTCGGGCTGGCTCACGTACGTCTGAGGCGCCCCGCTACTTTGCCGGCGCCGGCGTCCCAGGCGTCTGCTTCCGCCCTTGTTCGGCGTCGCCGCGGCCGAGAGTGCTCAGCACCGCATCGACCATGATCAAGGTGGCCGCGACCGCCGCGCTGATCGCCGCGCCATTGCCGCCGTTGCTCCCGCCGCCGCTGAGCGCCGACGAGCCCATGTAATGCACGCTCGTCTTCGCCCCGCGCTCCGGTCCTTCGGTCTGCGCCGTAGGCGCCTCGGTCGCCGCGGGCTTCGGCACGTCCGTCACCCGCGCTCGATCGGTCGGCGTGACCGTGCAAGCTTGCGCGAGGAGCAGGATCGCGATGGGTAGGGGTCGACTCATGGATTCTCTTGCGGCACTTTCCGGCAAGTCCTTGAACCATTTTGTTTCGACCGGGAAAATCAGAAGCTTATCGATACCGGGGCGAGCTCCATCGCGAAGGCCAGGTAGGCCCCGCGCGTCGTCGATAGGACGTTTCCCGTTGTAAGCACGCGGTCCGGCTCGCCGCGGGCCGGCGCCGACTCCAGCTGCCAAGCTTCTAATGCCCAAGCCAGAAGCTCCGCCGCCGGATCAACGATTGCGGCCGCTGGAGCTCGCTCCGCGAACGCCGCCCGGAGCGCCGGATAATGCGTGCAAGCCAAGACGAGCAGATCGACGCCGCGCAAAGGCGCCATGATTCCGTCCAGCTCGCGGAAGAGACCCTCCGAGCTCAGATCGCCCGCCTCGACCCGCGCGGAAATCGGCTGCGCCACTCTTTGCAGCACTGTGCGCCCGTGCAGCCCGCGTCGATACGCGCCGGAGAGGATCGTGCGCCGCCCGCCGACGACGCCGACGACCTGACCGGGCGCGGTGCGCTGCAGTGCGGCGCGCACGCCGTGCTCGATGACTCCGGTGATCTCCGGGAGCGTCTCGTCGTCCAGCGCGATCGTGGGCAAGACCGAGCTTGCCGCATTGCACGCGATCGCCAAATGGGTGACCCCGGCTTCGCGCTTCATCCAGCGGGCGACCGCCACGATGCGCCGTGCCAGGTCGTCCGGCGGCTGCTTGCCGTAAGGAACCGTCCCGGCGTCCGACCAATAAACGACCGAAAGTTTAGGCAATCGCGCCCGCGCCAAGGCGTAAAACCCGACGCCCCCGATCCCCCAGTCGAGGATCCCGAGCCTCACGGATAACTCTGCGGCGGCACGGTCCCCGGCTCGAGGGGCCCCGAGTCGAAGGCCAAGACGCGTGCGTGCACGCCGATGTCGAGCCGCTCGACGGCTCGTCCGGGGAAACGGCTCTCCAGGTACCACTTCAGCTCGTGCTCGGCGCGGATCGGATTGTACTGCAGCATCGTCTGCCATCGCGGATCGGACACCAGCTTCTGCAGGGCGCGATGAAAGCTCTTGTGCTTCATCGTGCCGATCACCGTGCGCACCTTCGAAACGGCCAACTGCGGCATCTCCTGCAGGCGCACGGGCGCCGTCACCATGTCGACGACCATGATGCGACCGCCGGGCGCGAGCACGCGCCGGATTTCGTTCATGATCGGGTCCCAGTCGAGGTAGCGGAAGGACAGGAGCGACGTGACGACGTCGAAGCTGGCGTCGGGAAACGGTAGCTTCGGCTCCCGAACCGCCTGAAACCGGAGATGCGGATGCTCGGCCTGCGCCCGCTTCGCTGCCAGATCGATCATCACCGGCGAGAGGTCGATGCCGGTCCCGGCCGTGATGCGGCCGGCGAGCTTACGCAAAAGCGCGCCGTTGCCGCAGCCGATGTCCAAGACGCGTGGCTTTCCCGGCACCGCGTCGAAATGCCGGGAGAGCCAGCCCCATTCGACCTCGCGCACGCCGATGTCCTCGAAGACCTCGGCATAAAGCGGCGCGATCGCGTCGTATGTCGGATCGCCGCGCGGATCCTCCGGCAGGAAGCGTTTCAACGCCTCGGCCGGCGCCACCCCGGCGTATTTCATCACCGAGCCCGCCACCCCGTGCGACTTCCTCCCCTTGCAGCCGATGATGTAGAGCGGCGCGTCGGGCGGCGCGCCCGGGCCCTCCCATTTGAACTGAGCGGGGTCGAGAGAGACCGTCGTGTACCAGTGGAAGCCGCGCGTGGGCACCTTAAAAGTGCGCGCGAAAAAAGGCGCGAACCAACGCGCCGTGCGGCACGCATGGAAAAAGGCCTCGCCGTCCTTCGCGAACGGCAGCTCCAGGTTTCGCCACTCGTAGGGGCTGAACTGCTCCGGCATCGCGGTGGTGCGGAACATCGGCCCGTACATGCCGCTGTGGCCGATGAAATGCAGCTCGGCGAGCTCGTGGCCTTCCGCTTTGATGCGCTCCATCGCCTGCACGAACTCGAGCTTCGACTCGATCTTCTCGCAGCGCACTTCCGGCCTCGGGTGCTGCGTCGCGACCTCCGCCTCTTTGGCGCGACGCATCGTCTCCGCGGCGCGCGCGAATTTCGGGCCGCCCTCTCGGTAAAGCGTCGTGTAGCCGATCCAGATGACTCTCATCCGACGATCATCCCATATTCCAGGGAGCGACCGCGAGCACCTGCTCGGGATCGGCCGGCAGCCAGGCGCCCGCCGTCTCGGCCAGGGTCAGCGTGCGTTTTCCGGCGGCGTCGTAGACTCGCATCGGACCGGGGTAGGGGGCGTAGAGGTGGAGCGTTCGGCCGCTTTCGGTCGCAAGCATCGCGTGCACCTCGCCGCTGGCGAGGCGCGTCGTTTGCCCCGGCGCCAGCGGCCGGTCCCCCGTCTCCCAAAGGGCGCCGTCCCGAAACGCATAGCGACGCTCGATGAAGCTCCCCTCGAGGATCAAGACGAGCGTTCCCGCGACGCCGTGGTCGTGCGGCGCGCACCAGACGCCCGCGGACCAGCTGGACAGCGCCACCTCGCCGGTCGGGCCCGCCGCGATCAAGGATTTCCGGTACGGAACCATGCTCGCCCGTTATAGCAGAAGGTGTCGAAGATCTTGCCACCCGCGCGTCTGTCCCGCTGAAAAGACTGGCATATTCGGCGCAGTTGCCGTGGCACGGAACGTGAAACGTCGTCCTCACTAGAGAACGGAACGATGGAGTGCGCATGCTCTCGAAGCTCAAGATCGGCACCCTTGCCACGATGCTCGTTGCGACTGGTTGCGACCGCGTCCGTGAAGGCGGCTCGTCGACGAAGGATCTCGCGGCCGACCGCGCCGGCAAGAACATCGTCTTGATGTTCGGCGCGTCCAACGGCCTCGAAGGCGTCGCGACCGACCTCGACGAGCTGAAGACGCTGTTCCAGAGCCCTGCCTTTGACTTCGGCTTCGAGGTGCGCGTGATTCCCGAAGCCACCTCCGCCGCCCTGCTGTCGGAATCCGCCAAGGCCGCGGCCGACGTCGGCGCGAGCGGCACCCTCTTTTGGTATTACTCCGGCCACGGCGCCGAGGACGGCGGCAAGATGTTCACGGTCGACCAGAACCTCCTCCCGTGGAACGACGTGGGCCGCGCCATGAAAGCGGCGCGCTCGACCCCGATCAAGCGTCTCATCGTCATGTCTGACTCATGCTTCAGCGGCAACTTGGTCGACGGTACGCAGCAAGTGACGAACATCGGCCTCACCTCCGCGAGCCCGGAAGCGCAAGCCTCGGCGCAGGCCAACGCGATGCTCGACGCTTTCTCGCCGAAAAAAGGCACGAAGAGCTACGCCTCGGCGAAGCTTTACGACCAACTCCTCGTCGTCTCCGCATCCCGCAAGTCCGAGACTTCGGCCGACCTCGGCTCGAGCATGGGCGGCGGCTTCACTTACACCATGCGCAACGTGCTCGCCGAGATGAAGCAAGGGACGCCGAGCGCGACGATCCGCCAGTTCGTCGAGAAGACGCAGAGCGAGACCGTGCAAGCGTTCGGCCACACGCCGCAGTACCGCGCCGAGCCCGAAGCCTCCGTCCTCGACGACGCCCTTTTCTCCAGCGCCGGCGATGCCTCCGGTCTCTACCTCGGTCTCGGCGCCGACAAGGGCGGTGACGGCTACGACGCCATGATCAGCGCCGGCGCGAATGTCATCCGCGTCGCAATCTGCCTGGGCGACAAAGCCACGTGCACCGTCTCGAACAAGGCCGACGTCGCTTTCGGCGGCGGCGCGGCGAAAGACGGCCGCACGCTCTTCCGCTCCTCGAGCGTTTTCGCGGCGCAGGACGGCGGCGTCGTCACCTTGCTGGCTTACGCCGCGGACGGAGCTCTGCTCGACGCGCGCTCGGTTAAAATCCAGCGCCAGTAAGGTCTCGGTTCCCTTCTCCAAGCTGATCTCTACGCGGAATTCCCATGCGCCTCATCCCGAAAATCATCGTCCTGGCCGTCATCATGATCACCGCCAGCTCCTGCGTCTCCCGGCGCGTCGGCGTCGTGAAGGACGAAGCGGCGGTCGACGAGGCACCGGCCCTGCCGTTCACGGCCGTCCGTGCCAGCCCTAGCGGCACTTGCGCCGTCCGCATCGACGGCACCCTTTGGTGCTGGGGCAACAACTCGCATCAATCCCTCGGCCTCGGCGGCAGCTTGCGCGTATTGCACCCGATGCAGGTCGGCCCGCTCGACGAGGTGCAAGACGTCGCTCCCGGCGCCGGCCACACTTGCGCCTTGAAGCGCGACGGCGCCCTCTTCTGCGTCGGCCGCAATAACCGCGGCCAGCTCGGGAACGAGGGCGAAAGCGTCGGCACCTTCGTGAAAGTCTCAGGCAGCTACCGTTCCGTCGCCGTCAGCACCGGCGCCACCTGCGCCGTCCGCGACGATCGCACCCTTTGGTGTTGGGGCCTGGCCGATCTCGGTCCCGAGCGCAAGGTCGACGACGCCACGCCGCAGCAGGTCGACGAAGCGGCCGACTGGTCCGCCGTGAAGACGGTCGGCACCGGCGTCAAGGAAGGCGGCACGGCCGCGACCTTCGGCATCGCCACTAAGGCCGCAGACAAAGATCTCGACTGTGAGCTCCGCAGCGGTGCGCTTTTTTGCTGGGGCGAGCTCGTTCCGACCTATGGCGGCCCCGACGCGACGAAAGCGAAAGCGCGCCAAGTCAGCCAAAGAGACGACTACGTCGGCGTCGCTGTCGGCGACGAGCACGCCTGCGCCTTGCGCCGTGACGGACGCATCGATTGCTACGGCGCGAACACCTACGGTCAGCTGGGTGTCGACAAGCCGGGCTCGGACCTCAGTTTTTCCGACGGAATGGTCAACGTTCGCAGTCCTTGAGTGGAGCAGATTAGGACCCGGAGCCAGCTTCCTTCTTCAGCCGCTCAAAAAGCTCACGAGCTGGACGAGCGCCACCACCCAAAGCACTCCCAACCCGAGCCGGTAACCCTCGAGCCGCGAGTCATAGTCGCACAGCCGTCCGCTCCGCACTCCGAGCCGACGCACCGCAGCGCGGAATTCCTGGTCGTAAAAGCTGAGCTTCGCGAACCCGCGCTTCCACCCCCGCAGTTTTCGCAGGGCCCGCGTCGCGCGCCAATACCCGCGCGCGCCGCCGCTGCCGTAGGCCAGCGCCGCAGTCGCCATCTCGAAGACCAAGCGGTCGTGCTCGTCCATGTCGGCGGGCTTCGTCTCGACCTGCGCGAGCATCACCCGCGCCTCGTCCGTTGCGCCGCGCGTGCCTTTCTCCAGGGCCGTCCAGAGCAAATGACTGACGCTCGCGTGATCTGTTTCCGGGTGGAGCGCTCCCGCCAGATTCACCCGCGCCGCCTCTTCCCGCCGCCCCATGCGCCTGAGCGCCAAGCTGAAATTGTAGAGCAGCCAAGGCTCGACGCGGGCGCGCGTCTCCCAGTCGGCCAGCCAGGAGGTGACGGCCGCGTCGCGCTTCAACTCGCCGAGCCCCCAG
>JANOTL010000067.1:0-58104 GCA_031416315.1 Pseudomonadota bacterium | reverse complement strand
GAATCGAGCGAAGCGGCGGCGACGCCATCCACGGCGCCGTCCGTTTCGCGGCCGATGCTCCGCTGCGCTACCCGCGTGACGGGGGCGAAGCCGTCGTCGCGCCCGGCGCGATCTCGGAGGCGATCGGGCAGCTGGCCTCGTGGCTCTGCTTGCAGCGCAACGACTTCACGGCGCGCCCGGTTTTCTTGTTCGCCGACTCGATCCGGGTCGAGCGCGAGGTGCCGGTCGGCACCGAGGTGGCGCTGTGCGGGCGCATCACGACCATGGACGCCGAAACCTTCGTCTTCGACGGCGAGGCGATGGTCGCGGGCGAGATCGTGCAGTCGATCCGCGGCTGCAACGGCTACTTCATGCCCTTGGCCGAGCTCGAGGACCCGGCCGTGACCCGCCAGCGCTTTCAAGCCCTGACGAGCGGCGGCTTGACGCTCGAAGACACCGCCGGACCGGCGTTTCCTTTCGCCGGCCTGGTGCTCGAGGTCTTGAAGAAAGATGCGGGAGAGATCGAGGCGGCGGTGCATTTCGCCGAAGGCCTCCCCTTCTACAAAGACCATTTTCCGCGGTTCCCAGTGACCCCGATTGTGATGCTGAACGAGGCGATCGGCGCCGTCGCCACCAAGCTCCTGGCGCCGAACGCGGGCGAGATCCTGCGGGCGAAGGAGATCGACGGCATCAAGATCAGGAGCTTCGTGAAGCCCGGCGAGACCCTCACGGTCAAAGTGAAAGTCGCGCGGCGCATGTCCGAAGGCGATCGCATCGAGCGCATCGAGACGGTCGCCGAGTTGGCGAAAGAGGGCAAGCGCCTCCTACGCGGTGCTTACAGTTACGAGCTCGCGCGCTAACGCGCGCCCAAAGCGAGGACCCAAAATGATCGCGAAGACCTCGTCTTCACGCCGGCGCGTCGTCGTCACCGGCATCGGCGCCGTGACGCCGCTCGGCGTGACCATGGCCGACACTTGGCAGGGCATGATCTCCGGCCGCTCGGTCGCCGGACCCATCCGTAAATTCGACGCCAGCGGCTTTCCCACGAAAATCGCGTACGAAGTGCGTAATTTCAGCCTACCGCGCGGGCTCGTCGCCGACGCCGACCGCCATTTCCTGAACGACGCGGGCGAGTACGGCGTGCATGCGGCGCACGAGGCGCTCCTGCAGGCGAGCTTGCCGCAGTCACGCGTCGACCCGGAGCGCGTCGCGGTCGTCGTCGGCAACGGCATGGGCAGCCCCGACTTCTCTTGGTACGAGAAGCATTATATCCCGAAGGAATTTGACGCTGCGACGCTGACGCGGCACGCGAAGTACTACCCCGAGATGCTCACGAGCATGATCGGAAGAATGGCTCGGGCACGCGGCGGCAAGACGACGGTGCACACGGCGTGCGCGTCGTCGGGCCAGTCGCTCGGCGAAGCGTTCGACATGGTGCGCTACGGCCAAGCCGACGTCGTCGTCACGGGCGGCGCGGACTCGATGGTGAACCCGTACTATGTCGCAGGCTTCAATCTGCTCGGGGCTCTATCGAAACGGAACGACGATCCGAAGACGGCCTCGCGGCCCTTCGATCGCGATCGCGACGGCTTCGTCCTAGGCGAGGGCGCCTGCATGTTGATCTTCGAGGAGCTGGAGCACGCGCTCCGGCGCGGGGCTAAGCCCCTGGCGGAGATTCGCGGCTACGGCATCACCGAAAGTGCTTATCGCATCACAGACTTGCACCCAGATGGCGTGGGCCCGATCGAGGCCATGCAGATGGCGCTCCGCGACGGCGACGTCGCCTTGGAGGACGTGGGCTACGTCAACGCGCACGGCACCTCGACGGGACTGAACGATCGCATCGAGGCGCTCGCAGTCGAACGCGTGTGGGCGGGTGCGAAGAAGATGCCGTTCGTCAGCTCGACCAAGAGTATGACGGGCCACATGATCTCGGCCGCCGGTGCGATCGAGCTCGCGGTGTGCTTGATGGCGCTCGAGCACCAGCTGCTCCCGCCGACCTTGAACGTGGAGAATCAGGATCCCGAAGTGCGGGTGACCTTGACGCCGAAAGTGGCGACGAAGCACGAGCTCCGTTGCGCCCTTTCCAACTCGGTCGGCTTCGGCGGCTCCAACACGGCCCTCGTGGCGGGGAGAATGGCATGAGCACGAACACTCCGAATGCGCTCGACGTCGTGATCACCGGTGTCGGCGCCGTGACGGCGGCTGGCGTGGGCCGAGCGGCGCAATGGGCGAAAGTCTTCGACGGTACGCCCGTGAGCGGCGCGGACGAGCTTTCGCTCGCGGCTTTCAGGCCGGCGCCTTACCTCTCGGACAAGCGGATGTTGAAGGCGGTCTCGACTCCGGACGCCCTGGGTTTGGTCGGGATCGAAGAGCTGAAGAAGAACTTGGGCTGGGAGACCGTGAAAGTCTCGCCTGAGCGCATCGGCATGTTCGTCGGCGCGCCGTCGTCGCCAGCGGCTTCGAACGAGTTCTATGTGCCGGCCATGGAAGCGGCGCGCGACGGCAACGGCAAGTGCTCGCAGCGAGTCTTCGGCGCGACCTGCATGGAGTCGAAGCCGACGGCCTTGTTGATCGGCCTGCCGAACAACGTGCTCTGCTACGGCGCGATGATCCTCGACGCGCGCGGGCCGAACAACAACTATACGAGCGCCTCGACGTCCGGACTGATCGCGGTGGCGACGGCGGCAAGACGCGTCGCGCGCGATCAGCTCGACCTCGCGGTCGCGGGTGGCTTCGCGATGCCGTCCGAGGACCAAGTGACGCGTGCGGTGCAGGAAAACGCCGGTCTCGGAACGCGAGTCGCGAGCGGCGCCGTGTTTCTGGGCTTGGAGCGGCGCGAAGGCGCGGACGCGCGCGGCGCGAAGGCGTTGGGACGCATCATGGGCTCGGCGCAGGGCTCGGACGGGCTCGGCCCCTGGCAGCGCGACCCTCACGGCCGCGGCATGGAGAGCGCGATCATGCGCGCCCTCTCTGAGGCCGGTCTCGGCCTCGATGACATCGGTTTGGTGCTCGCCTCGCAGCATGGCGTCCGAGACGTCGACGTTGCCGAGCTTTTGGTGCTCTCCCGGGTTTTCGCCAAGGCGCGGGCGCGTCCCGCCCTTGGCGCTTTCTCCCGGGCCTTCGGCAACCTGATGGAAGCCGGCGGGATGCTCGAGCTGGCCTCGGCCTCGGCCCTCCTGGAGCGGCCGACGCTGCCGGCAGCGATCCAGATGGCGCCGAACGTGGCGCATCAGTGGAATGGAAAGATCGACGCGAGCAAACCCCACGCGCTGATCGTGAAGACCGGATTCTCGGGCGAGAGCGTCGCGCTCGTCGTCGGCAAGGAGTAAGGACATGGGCGTCTCGGGCAACGTGCTGCTGACCGGCGGCACGGGATTCATCGGTAAAGCGGTGCTGGCGCGCCTCCTCGACGTGCCGAGCTATCGGCGCATCTATCTGCTCGTCCGCGGCAACGATCGCGCGACGGCGGCGGAGCGCGTCGACAAGATTTTGACGCGCATGTTCCCCGCCGGCCGTCTGGAGGAGGTGCGCTCGCGCGTGATCGCGATCGAGGGCAACATCGAGAAGCCCGGGCTCGGCATCTGCGAGAACGACGTGGCACGGCTGAAGCTCGACCTGCATCAGATCCTGCACATCGGGGCGTCGACGGACTTCGGTGCGCCTTTGGACGAGTCGCGGCTCACGAACGTCGAGGGCACGCGTCACGCCTTGGACCTGGCGGTACGTCTGCGCAAAGCGGGGACATTGAAGCGCTTCGACTACGTGTCGACGGCCTACGTCGCGGGCACGACCGCCGGCGTCGTCACCGAGGACGACCTCGACCGCGGCCAAGAGTTCGCCAACAACTATGAGCAGAGCAAGTACGAGGCCGAGCTCCTCGTGCGCGAATACAAGTCCTTTCTGCCGATCGCGATCTATCGCCCGTCGATCGTGGTGGGCGACTCGAATCATGGGCACACGCCGCACTTCAAGGTGCTTTATTGGCCGCTCCTCCTCCTGTCGAAGAACCTCCTGCCGTTCTTCGCGTGCAATCAGCGCGCGCACCTCGACGTCGTCCCCGTGGACTTCGTGGCGGACGGTCTCGTCGCCTTGATGCAGCGGGAAGGCAGCGTTGGTCGCACATTCATGCTCAGCGCCGGCCTCGGCCACGAGATCAATATCCGCGAGCTTTTGCGCGATGCGTATCAGTACGCCTCGATCAAAGAGCGGCCGGTCGTTCCCCTCTGGACCTTCAACCTGATCATGAACACGCCGCTGAAGAAGCTCTTTCATGAAGGCTTCTGGGACGCGGTGGAGATGGCGCGGCCCTACTTCGCGTACTTCAAAGGGACGGGCGTGCGCTTCGACGCCAGCCGCACCTTGGAGGTGCTGCGGGGGCTCGGCGTTCAGTCGCCGCGGTGGAGCCAGTACAAGCGCGAGGTGCTCGGATACTGCGTCGCGAGCCGCTGGGGGCGGAAGCCGCCGATGCCAGAGTACGCGTACTATCTGCCGGTCTCCGGGAAGAAGGAGCTTTGGCGCAGTCTCGAAGGCGAAGCGGAGGTCAGTTTGGCGGCGGCGGGCAATGCGACCCCGGTCCCGGTGGCCTAGAAGCTGGAAGACGAGACTTGGATCGTCGCCTGTGGGCGACGTTTTGGGGGCGGCGTGGCCTGTGAGGTCCGCCGCCTCTTTTCCATCGTATTGCGTTAAGTAGACGGCTTGGGTGTCGAGTGGTTTATGATCGAGCGGCATGGGAAAAATGCGACAGCTCTGGGTGCTGGCGGCAGCGGTGGCACTCGTCGTGCACGCCGTTCCTTGGTGGCTTGCGCCTAAGGCGCAGACGGCTGGCGCGCGGGCGGTGCCGGTGAAGATTCGACTGGTGTCGCGGGCGGCGCCACCTTCGGTCGCGCCGGACCCCGCGGTCGCAAGGGACGATGCCGTGAAGGAAGCTGAGCGCGCGCTGGAAGTCGGAGCCGCGAAGGTGCAGCGAGCGCGCGCGGCGCGGGAGCGCGCAGCGCACGCGGCGGCGGCGGAGCCGAAGGAGGCCGCGGTGGAGCGGACGGGCGCGTCGGCTTCGCCGTCCCCCTCGGCGGGAGGTCTGCGCCAAGACCAGCTCTTTCCCGGCCCCGAGGCCGCCTTCGACGCCGGCGCGAAGCCGCCCGGCGGCTTGGGCGCCGGCGACGCCGGCCCCGGCTTCGACGTCGCCTCGCGCAGCGTCGCGAAGCTCACCTACTTGGCGCGCGATCTCGCCGAGCGCGTCGACGTGCCGCGCTCGCTCCGCCGCCTTTCTCCCTTCGGGATCGCGCACGCGACCCTGCGCCGCGTCGACCGCAAAAACCATTGGAAAGCGACGAGCTTCGCCGGCGACCCCTACTTCCGCGCGGTGCTCTATGAAGCTTTGACGCGCATGATCGAGCTCGGCGAGCGCTCCGACGGCGTCGCGTCGCTGGCGAAATCGGAGCTCGAGGCGATCCGCGTCACGTTGGAGTATCGGACGACGTCGGTCGTGGACGTCATGGCGAAACCGGTCGCCGTGATCGTCGACGGCGACCGCTTCACGCTGATCGTGACGCACAAGACCGAGGCGTCGGTCGCCGGCGCCGTCATGCCGATCGGCGACGGCAAGGCCTTGCTCGATCTGATCGGCACGGTGAAGCTGCTGCAGCAGCACATCTCCAAGCAGTCCGAGAAGGACGTCGACCTGCGCCGCCTGCGCGAGTCGCGCGCCTACTCGAAGTCGTTATGGTAGGATCGTGAGATCCTCCAACAGCTAGGGACCGGTCATGCTGGGATTCGAGACTATCGGCAACGCGACGTTGATCGGTTACGACGGCGCGCCGGTCCTCGTGACGGACCCTTGGATCGAAGGCCCGGCATATTTCGGCAGCTGGACGGTCGGCTACGAGATCCCGCCCGCGCAGCGCGCCGCCATCGCCGCGGCGCCATTCGTCTGGTACTCGCACGGGCATCCGGACCACTTGCACGCGGACTCGCTCGCGAGCCTTTCGGGCAAGGAGATCCTGCTTCCCGACCACGTCGGCGGCCGTATCGCGCGCGATTTGACGGCGATGGGCTTGAAAGCGCGCGTGCTCCCGGATCGCGTCTGGGTGCCTTTGTCCGATCGAATCCGCGTCCTCTGCGTGTCCGACTACTTTCAGGACGGCATCCTCTACGTGGAGATCGGCGGCACGCTCATCATGAACGTCAACGACTCGGCGCCGCGCGGCCACGCAGACTATCTTCGCCGGCTCGCGCGGCCCTACGCACGGCGTATTCTCTTGAAGACGTTCGGCTACGGCGACATCGACATGATGAACATTTTCGACGCCGACGACGTCCGCATCGCTCCCGCGCAGCAGACCAAGGCGCGAGAGATCGGCTCCCTGGCCGGACAGCTGCGATTCTGGGGACGCTTTTACGACGCGACCGAGATCATTCCCTTCAGCTCCTTCCACGAGTATCAGCGCAGCGACAGCGTTTGGGCCGCCGCGTACACGACTCCCTTGGACGCGTTCTACCGCGACGGCTGCATCCTCGACGGTCTCCGGATCCACCCCGCGTTCGTTCGCTGCGACGTCGAGGGCCAAGACGTGGTCGAGCTGGCACCGGCGCGCTCGACGCTCACGATTCAGCCGCCCGAGACCTTCGGGGACAACTGGTCGGACCAGCTCGAAGCGGAGGACGTCGCCCTCGTGACGGCCTATTTTCAGCGCTTTGAGCGCCTGGGCGCGACCCTGGACTTCATCGAGCTCGGGGTCGGCGGCAAAACGACGCGCATCGCCTTCGCCCCCGGGGGGAAGAGGCGCGGCCTCCGCTTCGAGGTCCCGAGGGCGTCCCTGATGACGGCGGTGCGCTACGACGTCTTCGACGACCTCATGATCGGCAACTTCATGCGCACGAAGTTCCTCGGGGAGTGGCCGCGGGCGACGCTCGAAGGCTTCACGCCGGTCGTCAGCAAGTACGGCGACAACGGCGGCGCCCGCTCTGAGGCCGAGCTGCGCGCGTACTTTGCCGCCTATCGCGCGCGGTTCCCGGCAGACTATCTGAAGCATCGGTTCGGTAAGACGTCGGAGCGGCTCTTTCGCGGCTTTCTGCGCGATCAATCACCGGCCTTCCAGCTGGCGAAGAAGGCTTACGTATTCTTTAAATCCTAAATCGAGCGACCGTCGGCCGCCGCGCGTGTGCCTTCGTCTGCATCGCCGTCGTGCTCTCGAGCTTGATTTCCACGCTCGTGATCGGGATCCCACGCGCTCGGGGGATCGGGGTCCTCGACGTGACGAACTACTTCGGGCCGACCGCTCGCGCTTGGGTCGAGACCGGCCGCCCGTGTCCGGACTTCCCGCTCGCGACCTTGCAGATTGAAGAGGTCGGGACGCAGACCTTGCGGATGTGCGCCCTGCGCCGTCCCTTCATCCCGGCGCTGCTGGCGAGCGCGTCGCTCTTCACCGACGCGGCGACGAGCCTTTTCGTCGTCAAGGCCCTGGTGTCGTCGGCGCTTCTGGGGCTTTCGTTCTGGTGGGCCGTGCGCGGTCAATCCGCGCGCGGGCGCCTTCCCTTGCTCGTCTTCGGCTTCGTCGCGTCGCTCAATCCTTCCCTCATGTCACAGATGGCGGGGATCGAGACCGAGGAGGCGTACGCCATCCCAATGCTCGCCGTCCTGACCGGACTTTGGCTCGATCGCGCCACGCTGCGGGCGCGGTGGGCGCAGGCTTTGGCGCTCGCGTTGATCGTGTCGTTGCTCCTCATCAAGAGCAGCTACGTGTTTGGCTGCCTGACTCTCGTGGCATGCCTGGCGAAGGCGGTGCCGAGGCCGCGTGACTTTCTGGCCGTCGGGCTCACGCTGGCCGTCTCCGTGATCCTGGGGCTCGGCGCCTTCGCCAAAGTGGAGAGCGGACGCTTCGCGACGCAGTCGTCGATCGATTGGTGGAACGCACGCAAGGGCAACAGCGACACGACCGATACGTTTCTCCACCGTTCGCAGCTAGACTTCCTGCGCTTGCCCCCCGTTCCCCCGTCGGCGACCGAAGGGGAATGGGCCTTCGACGACCACTACAAACGCGAGACTCTGGCCTTTTGGGCGGCGGATCCTTGGCGCTTCGTGCGCATGACCGCTCGCCGTGCCTTCGAGTACTTCGTTCGCGTCGATTTCGTCAGCGGCAACTCGTCGGGGGCGATCGCGGGACTCCTCTGGCTCACCGCGAACGTCCTCCTCCGGGTTTTCCTGCTCGGCTCGCTGGCGGCCGCCGCTCTCGCCTGGGTGCGGCCTTCGGTCGCGCAGCCTCCGGGAACGCGCCCCCTGGCGGCAGGATGGATCGTCCTGGTCGGCGCCTTCGCCGCGCCGCACATGCTCGGATTCGCCTACCTTCGGCACGTGGTCATGCTGGCGATTCCTGCGGCCTTCGTGCTCGCCCGGCTCCTGGATCGCGAGCCTAGCGCCCCGCGCTAACGGACGCTGAGCGCCAAGCAGACCCAGCCGACGATGAACGCGACGCCCCCGATCGGGGCGCTCATGCCGAGCCAGCGCGCGCCGGTTGTCGCCAGGAGGTAGAGGCTGCCGGAGAAGATCACGATCCCGCCGGCGAAAGAGAGGCCGGCGACCTTGATCAGCGTGCCCTCGACCCGGGTGGCGACGAGGCCGACGGCGATCAGGGCGAACGCGTGGTACATCTGGTAGCGGACGCCGATCTCGACCAGAGTGAGAGCCTCCTCCGGGAGACGGCTCTTGAGCGCGTGGGCCCCGAACGCGCCGATCACGACGCCGAGGCCGGCTAAACCCGCGCCGAGGGAGATCCAAAGGGTCCAGACCATTCGAGAATTCCCGTGCGAAGAGACGCTTTCATCACTGTCGCGCGTACTGTATCGTACCCCGGCTCAATCGAGAAGGAGAGACGCATGGGCTTGTTCGCCGGCAAAAAAGGCATCGTCATGGGCGTTGCCAACGAGTACTCGATCGCATCGGCGGTCGCCCAAGTGCTTACCGCCGAAGGCGCCAAGCTCGGATTCAACCACCTGCCCGACAAGGAAGGGCGCGACCGGATGGCGAAGCGCGTGCACCGCGTCGTCGATCCGCTCGGGCACACGTTCATTCGGCCCTGCGACGTCAACGTCGACGGCGACGTCACGGCTTTCTTCGAGGAAGTGAAGAAGGAGTTCGGTACGATCGACTTCTTCGTGCATTCGATCGCCTATGCGCCCCTCGACGACATCCGTTGCTCCACGATCGACGTCTCGCGCGAAGGCTTCCGCATCGCGATGGACACCTCGGTGTACAGCTTCATCGCCACCTCGCGCGAGGCGGCGAAGCTCATGCCGGACGGCGGCTCGATCGCGATGATGACCTACTTCGGCGGCGAGCGCGTCGTCGGCGGCTACAACCTGATGGGCGTCTGCAAATCGGCGCTCGACATGGCGATGAAGTATCTCGCCTACGACCTCGGGCCGAAGAACGTCCGCGTCAACGGCGTCAGCGCCGGGCCGATCAAGACCCTGGCGTCCTCCGCCGTCGGCGACTTCTCGTCGATGCTCGCGCTCAACGCCGCGGTGTCGCCGATGGGGAAAAACTGCACGCCGGAGGACGTGGCGAAGTCGACGGCCTTCCTTCTGTCCGACCTATCCACCGCGACGACGGGCGAAATCCTGCACGTCGATTGCGGCTACAACATCATGGGCAGCCCGGGAAAGGCGATCGAGCGCCTTGGGGTGAAGCTCGGGTCTGGCGGCAACGCGGGGATCGGGGACTAAGGTCTAGGCGACCCGCATCAGCCCGTTCACGACCTCAACGAGCTCTTCCGGCGTGAACGGCTTGAAGATGGTCGCCTTCGCGCCCGCCTCGCGCGCGGCGTCCGCGCTCAGGCTCTCGTCGCCGGTGGAGATCACGACCTGTGGGATCTTCTCGGGCGCGCCGGCGGCGAGCCGCCGCGAGATTTCGAGACCGCTCGGGCCGGGAAGGTGCAGGTCGACGACGGCGACGTCGTACTTCGAGCTCTGCGCCATCGTCAGCGCCTCGGACGCATCGCGCGCATAGTCGCAGCGGAAGCCGAGAGTGCGTAGGGCCGAGCTCAGCAGGCGGCCGATGGACTCGTCGTCGTCTACGATCAGAACGCTGCGTTTCGGCATGGCTTTCGCGCCTCCCTTGGCTCTCTTTTCCTCTTCGACCTCGGAGGCGAAAATCATGAGCCTGGAATGCCGAGACCCGCCTGCGGTAAACCGTAGGCGGGTCCAGGCTCAGAGCTTATTGGCTCAAAGATCGGTCGGTTACTGCTTCACGAAGTCGAAGTACGCGGTGAAGCCGCCGCCACCTTCGTCTTTCCCGGCGCCGCCTTCGTCTTCGTTCAGTGCGGTGTCTCCGTCCTCAGTCCCCATGTCGCAGGACTTCGACTCCTTCGAGGTCATCGCGGCCTCGAAGCCTGAGGCGGTACGCGTCGCCTGAATCAGGAACTGGTTGGCGTAAGTGCACTTGGCTGCTTCGCCGTCTTCATAAGTGTAGAACGTGTGCTCGTTCGTCTCGGTGACCGAGAAGCTGCCGTTGAAGCCGGCCGTGAGCGGTCCGGCGAGGTGACGACCCGGGAGGCGCGGGTTTTCGACGCAGCTGCCGCCGTCGCAGCTCAGCACGAGCCGGGCTTTGCCCGTGATCTCGTCCCACTGGCGGTCGAAGTAAGCGCGCGGCACGAAGCTATGGTTTTGGATCGCGGTGACCGCATCGCGAGCCGACTGGTCGGTCTCGACGCAGAGGATCAGGTCGGCGAACGGCGCGTAACGAGTTTGCGTTCTGGTCAGCGCGTCTGCTTGCATGACCGCGGTCGTGTTGGCTTCGAGGAACTCGGTACGGCAGGGAGCGTGGTTCGGCATCGAGCCCGGCTCCCCCGGCTCGCCCGGAACGCCGTACCAGGTATCTTTGTTCGCTTCGTAGTAGATCGGGCACAGCTCTTCGGCGATGTCGGTGTCGAAGCTGGAGTTGTCGCCAACGGTTTGGAGGAGGCCGTTCGGGCTAACCGAGAAGCCGTACTTGAGGTCCTGGACCAGGCGCTGCGCCGCGAAGCAGGCATTCGGCAACATCTCGCCGCCGGGGCCGGGGCCGGGGCCGGGGCCGCCAGGACTGTCGGGATTGGTGAGGTTGCTGCAGACGCTGAACGTGAACGTCGCGGGTACCTTGTACTGCGCGCAACGGTCGTAGCCGCCTTCACCGCCTTCACCGCCTTCACCGCCTTCACCGCCTTCACCGCCGCGGTCGTCGTTTTTCTGGGTGAGGCTCGCGAGCGAGACGAGGAGCTCGTCGAGGACGCCCATTTTCTCGCCGGAGAAGGGGCCGGTTGCGATGTTCTCGCACTCGGGGCTGGTGCGGCCGAGGCGCGCGGCGATGGCCGCCGCTTTGTCCATGGCGTTGGCCGGCTCCTGGATCAGGTTCGGCTCGCCCGTGCCGAGGTCGGTGACTTTGCAGATCAGACGAATCTCGGCGCCATCGTCGGCGACGTACTGCGTGAAGGAGACAGCCGTCTCCTCGGCGTCGTGCGGACACCATGGGGTTGGCGTCTCGTCGTCGCGGTCGCAGGCCACTTCGATGGTTTGAACGTTGCCAGTGAATTCGATGAGCGCGTCGAACTCGCTAGTCTCGTACCACCTCGGATACGAGTATGGCATCTCTTCGCCGGTTTCCGGGTTGTAGTAAACGCCGCTAACCATCTCGCCTTTGGCGAAGCGGCAGCTCTCGTTGTTGAAGGTCGAGGCCTGGTTGGCCTCGTACTGGCATTGGTGCTTCAGCCACGAAGCGCTGCCGTTGGCGTGGTCGCGGATCCTGGTCTTCAAGCCGTCGGGCAGCTCGCCGTAGACGTTCAGCATCGAGTCCTTGAAGGTCTCGGTGCTCGTGACGTTGACCGCGACGCGGGTGCCAGCGGCGACGTTAGTCGTGATGTAGTAGGCGGGCGCATCCTCGGGGCCGCCGTTCGGGAAGACGCGATCGTGCGCTTCCTTAGACTCCCAGATCGACATTTTTGCCTCGCCCGCCGCGTTGACCCACGGCTTCAGATAGGCGGCGAATTGGGCGGGGGGGCCGCGATCGCCGCCTTCGCCGCCTTCGCCGCCTTCGCCGGCCTGGCATTTGATCTCGTCTTTGTCGATGCAATTAGCGAGGTAGGTGCCTTCGAGGCTGTCCAGGTTGGTCGGGACGGCGCCGGAAGCGGCGAGCGCCGCGTCGAGGGCCTCTTTCGCGAGGGCCGGCGAGCTCGGATCGATCGTCATCGTGGCGATGCCCGTCGCCGGATTGAACACGATCTTGACGTTGGCGGTGCCCGCACCCAGGGCGATGCCGCCGCGCTTCTCGGTCCCGACCTTGATCTCGAGGGTCGCGACCGTCTTCTCTTTGCCGTCCGCGCCGATCTCGCGCAGGAAGGCGCCGATGTCGACGCCGGCCATGCCGGGACAGTTCTTGCTGAAGGCTCCGGCTGCGTCGATCGACGCCTTGCAGGACGGCGGGACGGCGGCGTCGGTGAAGCCGACGGCATAAACTAGATATTGTTTACCAGCGGTCAGGCCTAAGCCGCCGTCGAGGACGAGGGACAGCGAGCCCGCGAGGGTCACGGAATCGTCGACCGGAATGTTCGGACCCGGCGTCGGACCCGGCGCAGGACCGGGCGCGGGCCCAGGCGTCGGGCCCGGAGCCGGCGCATTCGGATCGGCCGGCTTGTTCGGCGTGGTGGGCTTGTCGTCGCCGCCACCGCCGCCGCCTTTGCAGGCACTAAGTCCCGCTAGCAGCGCTAGAGCAAAAATCCGCTTCATCATCTTGATTCCTCCTTAAAGACGTAGAGCTTGAGTCGGCGTCCGGCCTAAAGGGCTTGACGTTTGCGACCTATAAATCAATGGGATCAGTCGAATAGGGTAGATATGAGCGAAATGATACCACGGAGCGGCTCCCAGCTCCCGCGGCTGTCGCCGATGCCGTGTCGCTCGGCCGCGATGCGCCCGGCCCGCCGCAGTTTCGTCTCCCGGAGGCTGGCCTCCGCGGCGATGGAGAGGAGCTTCGCGTGCGCTAAGGCAATCCGAGCATCGGCGTCTGGCTCGATGGCGTCGCTGACCTTGCCGCCGCCCGGGAGGCGTTGCAGCTCACCGGCGTCGAACCAGAGGAGCTGGCAGGCGCGGCAAAGGTCGAGCGTCAGGTCATCCAAGGCGGAGGCGCCGCTTCCAGCAGCTGCCGGCGGGTGGATCGACTGCATCTTCGAGCGGCAAGAAGGGCAGGCGCGCATCTTTGTGCACGAGGCCGGGCGCGCGAAGGCCCAAAGCTCCTTGACATAGACTTGATCCACTTCGGATTTCAGCACGGGGAGCGTTACGGCTTGGCCGTGGCAATCCGAGCAGAAAAAGAAGTGGCGGCCGACCTTCGCACGGGAGGTGAGCGACGTCTCGCAGTCGGGGCAGTTCATCAGGGCTTTTTGGCTCCGGATGCAGGGGCCTCGCCGGGCATGCCCTTACACTCGTCAAACTCTTTGCGCAGCGAGGTATTCATCTCTTTCAGGAGGTCGTACTCGCGGGCGGAGCGGACGCGGCCGTAGTACTCGCTGATGGTCACGGACTTTTCCGGGCTCATGCCTTCGAGGATGAGCGTCACTTGCTTCTGGGGCATCGCTTTGAAGAGCTCGACGACGAGGTCCTTGTCGAGCTTCTCGAAAACCGGTGCGGCCTTCTTCGGCTCCATCTTCGCGTACATCGTGATGAGCTTGTCGAGACGATCGCCTTTCAGCTCCTTCTCCTGCTGCAAGGTCTGCGCGAAGAAGCGGCGCTCGTCGTCGAGGCGACGGAGCTTCTCGTCGATGGAGCCTTCCAGCCCTTTCAGCTGCTCCTCGCGGCGCTTCAGCAGGTCGACGCGCTCTTCGATTTGGCGCTTCTTCCGCTCGGCGATCTCGAGGTACTTGCCGAGCTCTTCCTTCTTGATCGCGTCGGGCTCCAGGGTTGGGAGCTCGAGGAGGTTAGAGAGGAAGCTCTTGCGGGCTTTCCCGGTTTCGGCGGTCCCTTCGGCCTTTTCCGCCGGCTTCTCGGCGGTCTCCCCCTTCGCCGTTTCGGGCGCGGCCTTCGACTCTTCACCGGCGAACGAGGGCTCGTCGCCCACGTGCCAGCGATCGTCCAACGAGATCCAGATCGCCAGCACGGCGAGGAGCTTCGCCAAGAGGACGGCGCGTAGGCCTTCCGGCGTCTTGATCTTGCGGATGAGGGCTGAGAGCACGGCTTCAGTTCTCCGTCACGAACTTGCGGATCGCATGCTCGTCCATCTGCTTCTGCTCGGTCTTCGCGAGCGCCAGGCGGTACTCGACTTCGTACTTTTCTTTGAGCTTCTCGGTGACGCGCAGCTCGCGCTCGGCTCCGAGGAGGACGTCGAGCTGCGAGCGTTCGCGGCGCTCGACCTCCTGCACCTTGAGGAACAGGCGGTACCACTCGTCCTTGACGTAATCGAGGGCTTGCTCGAGGCTCGTCTGCGCCTCGCGGATCCTCGACTGGCGGATCTTGTTCAGGTCGGCGACGCCCTGCATGTATTTCTGCTGCATCTCGCGCATGGTGCTGACGACCTGCGCCTTCTCGTTGCGGATGACGTTGAGGCGCGAGGATTCCTCGTCGACGCGCTCCTTGCGCGCCTTGATGACGGGTTGAACGCGCTTGATCTTCCGGAAGACTTGCTGCATCGAGAGGAGCTCCTAGGAGGACTTACTTGCGCTGGGGGTTCGTGTTGGCGTTCATGGCGGCGGCGCCGGCCTTGAAGATGGCGCGAAGGCCGTCGACGGCGCGCGTCAGGGTCGAGCGCTCGTCGATGCCTTGCTTGAGGTACATCTCGATCGCGGGCATCAGGGCGATGGCCGCGTCGAGGGTGGGGTTCGTGCCCGGCTGGTATGAGCCGATCTGGATGAAGTCGGAGTTCTCCTGGTAAGAGCCGATCATGGCGCGGACGGCGGCCGCGAGCTCGCGGTGCTCGGGGTCGACGATGTCGTGCATGACGCGGCTGATGGAGGTCGCGACCTCGATCGCCGGGAAGTGCCCGCGCGCAGCGAGGGAGCGTGACAGGTTGATGTGGCCGTCGAGGATGGACCGCGTGGCGTCGATGATCGGGTCGTTGAAGTCGTCGCCGTCGACGAGGCAGGTAAAGAGACCGGAGATCGAGCCGTGACCGACCGGCTGCGGGCCGGTGCGCTCGAGCAGGCGCGGCAGGAGGGCGAAGACCGACGGCGTGTAGCCTTTGGTCGTCGGCGGCTCGCCGACGGAGAGGCCGATCTCCCTTTGCGCCATGGCGACCCGCGTCAGCGAATCCATCATGACGAGGACTTTCTTTCCTTGCGCGGAGAAGCCTTCGGCGATGGCGATCACCGCTTTCGCCGCGCGAATACGCAGGAGCGGCGACTGATCGCTGGTGACGCACACGACGACGGAGCGAGAAAGACCCTCGGCGCCGAGGTCGCGCTCGAGAAACTCACGCACCTCGCGACCCCGCTCGCCGATCAGGCCGATGACGTTGATGTCGGCGGAAGAGCCGCGGGCGATCATGCCGAGGAGCACGGATTTGCCGACGCCGGAGCCGGCCATGATGCCGATGCGTTGGCCGTCGCCGAAGGTGAGGAGGCCGTCCATCGCTCGGATGCCTAAGGAGAGCGGCGCCCCGATCCTCTGGCGCAGCATGGGATTCGGCGCGTCGCGATCGAGCGGGAAATACTTGGCGTGCTCTGGGACGTGCAGCTCGCCCACGAGGCAGTTCAGGAGCGGGTCGATGACCTTGCCGAGGAGATAGTCGCCGACGGGCATGGCGTCGAGGGTGCGTTTGCCGGTGACGGCGCAGCCCGGCGAGATGCCGCTCAGGCTGCCGTATGGGAGCAGGATGGCCTTGTCGTGTTGGAAGCTGACGACTTCGGCGATGACGTCCGGCTGGCCGCGCACCAGGATCGAGACGACGGTGCCGAGCTTGGCGCCCGGGAGATTGGCCTCGACCCGCTGGCCGACGACGTCCGTAACTTTCCCCGACGGGTTCCAGTTGACCCGTTGGAAGCCCTCGCGGAGCGTCTCGCGATCGAAGCGGCGCAAGCTCATCCGGCTTTCTTCCCTTCGGTCTCGTCATAGAGGCCGAGGTCGGCTTGGTCCAGGAGCTCCTTCAGCATCGAGCGCAGGTTCACGTCGACGACGCTGAGGTTCGATTCGATGCGAAAGTCGCCGGGCTCGAGCTCGCCGTCTTTGACGAGGGAGGCGCGTAGCTCGGCGGGAGCGACGGACTCGATGCGCGCGAACGTGTCGGGATGGACGCGGATCTTGAAGGCGTCAGTGTCGACGGCTTCGTCGATGGCTTTTTCCAGCACCGCGACGAAAGACTCCGGACGGATGGTGAACTCGCGGCGCGTCAGGGCCTCGGCCATCGCCTGGCAGAGCGTGTAGAAGTTTTCCTGCGCGCCGGCGAGGACCTCGCGCTTCAAGTTCGCGAACTCCCGCAGGAGCTCGACGACCTTGCCGAACATGAGCTCCGCGTTCTGGCGGACGGCGATCTCGGCCTTTTCCTCGCCTTGGCGGTAGCCCTCCTGGAAGCCGCGGCCCTTGGCTTCCTCGAAGGCTTTGTGCACGGCTTCTTCGTCGATCTGCTTCTCGGCGACGCGTTGCCGGTAGGTGACGGCGGTCGAAGCCTCGGGATCCTCCTCGCCGGCGAGAACGGGGGCGTTGGGGATGAAGTCGTCGACGGCTTGCGGCGAGGGGTAAGACGCGTTGCCTAAGCCTTTGATCGCCTTGCCGACGACGTCGATGGAGCTGAAACGATCCATTTCCAGAGGCCCAGGCGTCGGTTCTTGAGGCGCGGGCGCTGCGGGGGCGGACTGCTGGGAATGCGCCAGGTGCGCGGCCTGGCTGACGTGCCCGGCGGCATGCGCCGCGGCTTGGCCGGCGGCCTGCGCGGCGAGCGCTGCGGACTGGCCCGCGTGGCCGATGGCGTGGCCCGCATGAGCGAGCGCCGCGGGTGAAGGCTGCGCGCTCGCGCGGGACGCGCCGCTTGCCGCTTGCGCCGCGAGCTGGGCGGCTTCTTCTTCTTCCTCTTCCGCCGTCTGCGTGCCGAGCGTCGACTCGAGCTCGAAGTCCTCGTCCTCGTGGCGCGAGCGCCGGCCCTTGCTCAGCCTGTTGGCGCGCTCCCAGTCCTTGGTGAAGTCGACCGGCATGATGACCGAGCGGCGCTGCTGCGGAGTGAGCAGGTCTTCGCTGAAGCGCGCCGGGACCTCGATGTTCCGCGCGAGCTCGGAGGCCTCGTGGTACTTCGCGTGGATGATATTGCGGACGGCGTTGTCCGCCATCACATTGCCCGAGGCCTCGAGGTCGCCGAACTTGAAGTCGGTGAGCACGACCTTCTCGAGGACCTTGGAGTCCCGGCGCAGGAAGCGTCCCTTGCGGCGCGGTCCGTCGTTGAACGTCATTGCGGTTGCTCAGCCGATGGTGTGGTGCGGGTTCAGGAGAAGGCGGATGGCCTCGGTCGTGCGTTTCGGCTCGTTCTTCGCGAGGAAGGTGACTTGCTCCTGCGGCGTCAGCTTCTCAAAAGGCACGTCCTCCTTGATCTGGACGTTCTGCAGAGCGCCAAGCTCGAGGTCCGGCTTGAACTCCTCGACGAGCTGCTGCTCGTTCTTGCGCATCGGGTCGTAGGCGAGCCACCGGAAGTACGGGCGGACGATGAAGGCGAAGAAGAGGACGAGGGCTAAGGCGATGGCGCCGGAGACGGCCAGCGTCGTGATGTACTCGCGGGTCTCTTTCTTTTCTTCCTTGATCGACTCCATCTGGACGGGGTCCAGCTGGAACATGATGTTTTGCACCGTGATCGAGTCCTTGCGCGCCTCGTCGGCGCCGATGGCGCCGCGCACGAGCGCCTCGATCTTCGCCATCTCGTCGTCGGTGCGCCCCTCGAAGGCCGGGCGCGTGCCGTCGATCGGGTAGTCCTGGCGGCCATCGACTAAGACGGAGGCGGAGAGCTTGACGATGCGGCCGACGGGCAGGGTCTTCTGCGAGACCTTCTTCGAGATCTCGAAGTTGACGGTCTCGGAGTCTTTCTTCGACTTGGTCGAGTTCTGGTTGACCGTGACCTCTTCCTGCTCGCCGGGGACGTTGGATTTCGCCCCCGGGATGCCGGTCGGGTTGAGACCGGTGCCCGCGAGGTCGTAGCCCTGTGTCTCCTTCGACAACACCGCGGACTTGTCCGGGTCGACGTCGGAGATCGTCTGCTTCTCCTCGGTGAAGTCGACCTGCGCGTCGACCTTCGCCTCGACGCGGTCGGCGCCGACGATGCGGCCGACCATGGCGCGGATGTTCTCTTCGTACTGCTTCTCGATCTGACGCTTGTAGGTCATCATCTCTTTGGTCATCTTCGCCGCGAACTCGTCGCTCTCGATCTCGGTGATCATGCGGCCGTCGCCGTCGATGATCGTCACGTCGTTCGGCTTCAAGCCTTCGACCGAGTGCGAGACGAGGTTCACGATGCCCTTGATCGCCTTGCGGTCGAGGCTCGCGTTGGGCTTCATCTTGATGTAGATGGCGGCGGTGACGTTGATCTGGTCCTCGAGAAAGAGGCTCTTCTTCGGGTTGGCGATGTGGACTTTGGCGTTCGTGACGCCGTCGATCATCATGATCGTGCGCTGCAGCTCGCCCTGGATGGCGCGCTGCTTGTTGATGCGCTGCTCGAACTCGGTGCGGGTGAACTCTTGCGAGTCGAACTTCTCCCAGCCGACGACGCCGTGGTTCGGCAGGCCTTCTTGGGAGAGCTTGAGGCGTAGGCCCAGCACGTCTTTCGACGGCACCTTGACGCCCTTTGCGTCGGTGGCGTAGTCGACGACGCCGACACGCTTGAAATAGGAGGTAATCGCCTGCGTGTCCTCGGCGGACAGGTCGACGAAGACGTATTCGTAGGGGTCGCTCTGGCGCGACGCGATCAGCGAGAAGACGCCGACGGCGAAGAGCGCCACGGCGCCGAGCGCCACGCCCTTCTTCCAGCCGGCAAGCGCCGCCCAGAAATTGCGAAATTGGCCGAAGAAGCGGCCGACGAAATTTCGAATGCTCTCCAAGGATCACGCTCCGGGGATAGTTGCTTAGACCGGCATCCGCATGATTTCCATGTACGCTTCGAGCGCCTTGTTGCGCACTTGCACCATCAGGTTGAAGGCGATCTCCGCCTGGGTCGAGGCGAGCATCGTCTCGTGCAAGTTCTCGCTCTTGCCGGTGGCGACCTCCATCGCCATCTTGTCCGCCGACTGGTGCATCTGGTTCACTTCCTGGACGTTCTGCTTCAGGTGGTCCGTGAAGCTCATCCCGGAGGAGTCTTTTTTCTCGGCGCCGCCGCCGGCGCTCGACGAGAGACTCTTCGCCTCGCTCTGCATGTCGCGGAGCTGGTTCAGGATCGCTTCGGTCGAGATGGATGCGATACCAGCCATTTAGTTACCGTCCGATCTCGAGGGCTTTCATCGCCATCTGCTTCTCGTCGTTGAGCGCCGTGGCGTTGGCCTCGAAGGCGCGCGTCGCGGCGATCATGTTGACCATCTCGGTCATGACCTGGATGTTGGGCATTGCCACGTAGCCTTCGGCGTTCCGGTCCGGGTGGCTCGGGTCGAAGACCATCCGCGGCTCGCGGTTGTCCTTGTGGATCTGCGTCACCTTCACCTTACGGATCTCGGTGCCGGTCGTGCCGTTCAAGAAATCCTCGAACTTATTGCCGGTCGGAAGGGCGGTGAACACGACGTCGCGTCGCTTGTACGGCCCGCCGTCGTCGCCGCGCGTGGTGTTGACGTTGGCCAAGTTGGCGCTGAGCACGTTCATGCGCTCGCGTTGCGCCGCCAAGCCCGAGCTCGAGATCTCCATCGCGCGGAAAAAACTCATTATCTGCCTCCATTCACGGCGTACTTGAGCACGCCGATCTTCCGATTGAGCAATTCGACCGAGGAGCGGTAAAGAATCTGGTTCTGGGCCATCCTGGCCATCTGGTCGTCCATGTCGACCGTGTTCCCGTCTTCGGGAACCGTCTCGGTCGGGATCACGTAGACGTCGGGCTCGATCTTGCCGTCGGCGCGGGCGCCGGCGCCCTTAAGGTGGCGCGCGTCGCCGGTGCCGAGCTTGAGGCCGCCGTCCAGTTTGCCGAGCGCCGCCAGCGCATCCTCGAAATCGTAGGCGATCGCGCGAAACCCGGGGGTCTCGGCGTTGGCGATGTTCGCCGTGATCGCTTCCGACCGCTTCAGCCGATGGTCCATCGTGGCCATCTGCAAGCGATCGGCGAAGTTGAAGAGGCCGCCAACGAGGCGATTCATGCGGCTCTCCCGCTTGTCGGGCCCATGACCTCGATGCCCTCGGCGGTGAACTCGTTGATCTTGTTGCGCAGGGTGCGCAGCGAGATGCCGAGGGTGCGCGCCGCGTGCGTACGGTTGCCTTGATGATGCTTCAAGGTCTCGAGGATGAACTGCGTCTCGACGTCGCGCATCTGGCGGCCGATCGGTAGGTGGCCGATCCAGTCCATGACGTCGCGGGATTTGTCGGACTCGATCGGGAGGTCCATGCCGGTGAGCGTGCGCCCCGCGGTCAGGAGGACGGCGCGCTGGATCACATTCTGGAGCTCGCGGACGTTGCCCGGCCAGCTGTGCTTCACGAGCTTGGCCTTCGCGTCGATGGAGAGCTCCATCGTCTCTTTGCCGAATTGCGCGCAGTACTTGTGGAGGAAGTGCATCGCCAGGGGCTCGACGTCCTTGGCGCGGTCGCGAAGCGTCGGCACGTCGAGCTGGATGACGTTGAGGCGGTAGTAGAGGTCCTGGCGGAACTGGCCGGAGGCCACGGCCGCCATGATGTCGCGGTTGGTGGTCGCGATAATGCGAGTCTTCACCTTGATCGGGCCGTCGCCGCCGACGCGCTCGATTTCTTTCTCTTGCAGCGCGCGCAGGAGCTTCGCCTGCAGGCTCGGGTCGATCTCGGTGACCTCGTCGAGGAGGAGCGTGCCGTTGTCGGCGAGCTCGAACTTGCCGACGTGACGGCTGACCGCGCCGGTGAACGCGCCCTTCTCGTGGCCGAACAGCTCGCTCTCGAGGAGGGCCGAGGGGAGCGCGGCGCAGTTGACGGCCACGAAGGGGCCGTTGGCGCGCGTCGAGCTCTTGTGGATCGCGCGGGCGATCACCTCTTTGCCCGTGCCGGACTCGCCGGTGATCAGAACGGGGACGATCGCCGTCTTGATCTGGTCGATGATGTCCTTGACCCGCTGCATTTTGTCGTCGGAGACGATGAAGGGCACGTCGGCCGCTTGATCCGCCTTTTGATCGAGGTAATCGAGGTAATCCGACGGCGACGGCCCGCTCGGGCGGTGGTCGAGTCCTTCCGCGGTGGAGTTGGTGCCGGCGATGGTCTTCGTCATGATCCTCTCCCAAGTGTATGGCGCTGACGTTTCAAGGCTGACGTTTCAGGGCGTACGGGTCATTGCAGCTGGGCCAGGCGTTCCTTGGCCAGGTTCGCGTAGAAAAGGTTGTTGCCGTCTTCCGACGACTTCTTGAACGCGTCGACCGCTTCCGAGCGGCGACCGGCGCGGTAAAGCAGGAGTCCGCCCTTGTAGAGGGCCTCGGCGCGGCCTTCGCCGTTGTCGCTGCCGTCGCCGACGAGCGAGTACAAGCGGCCGGCCTCGAGGAAGTCCCCGGCGCTGCGGAAATCCTCGGCGAGCTTCAGGAGCTGCTTCGTCCAGATCTCCTTCGCGGCTTTGTCGTCCTCGAAGTCTTTCGGCTTCATTGTCTTCAGGAGGGCGACGGCTTCCCGGCGCTCCTTTGCCAAGCCGAGCTCGGCGAAGCGGGCGCCCAAGTCCGACATCAGAATCACGGCTGAGCCGGAGGGGCTGAAGCTGCGCTCCCAGTCCGTCTTCTCGCCGCCGTTCTGCGTGCTCGATTTCGTCGAAAGGGCGCGCGTCCAGCTGCCGAGGACGAGCTTCGGCGGGGTCGAGAGCTTGGCAGGCGCGGTGACGGTCTTCTCGAAGGGCTCTTTGTAGGCGATGGCGAGTTGCGCCTGCTCTTCCGGCTTGAGACGCGTCCAGGTGGCGCCCATCTTCTTGTCCGCGTCGCGGGCGAGCTTGGAGAGCGCCTCGGCGCGTGTCGGGTTGGTCTTGCGCTGCGCCGCGCTGAGGTCGCCGGCGGTGACGGCGAGCCAGAACTCGGCCTTGAAGCGCTCGGGGCCGTCCTTGTCGGTCTTCGTCGCCTGCACGTACAGGTCGACGGCCTTTTCCGGCTGGCCGAGCTGGCGATAGGCCTCGGCGAGGGCCCAGGCGGTGTCGCTCGACTTGCTCAGGGACTTGAGGCTCGTGGGGATCGCCTCGTAGTCGTCGATGGCCTCGATGAGCTTGCCGCCGGTGACCTTCGCCTGCAGCGCAGCGTTTAGCTTTTGGGACAGCTGGTTCTTCAGCTGCGAGCGCCAGGGCTCGGTCGGCGCGCCGGAGAAGCGCTTGAAGTAGGCGTCGGCGAACTCGCCGGTGGAGCGCTGCCACGGGGTCTCGGGCTTCAGCATGTCGGCGAGGACGAGGTTCGCGGTCATCAGCGCGGTGCGCGAGTTCTCGGCGCCGGGATAGGCGGCGGCGAGATCCTGGCGAACGCTGACCTGGATCTTAGGGAGCGCGGTCGGCTCGTGCGCCTGCGTTTGGCCGGTCTTGTCCCAATAGGCGCGGCGCAGGCCGATCTGCGCGCTGAGCTCGCCGATCGTCTTCGGGCGCTTGCCCTGCACGGCGTCGAGGTGCGTGACGAGGCTCGGCAGCTCGGCGTAGCGGTCTTGTTGCAAGAGGCGGATCGCGGCGACGTCGAGGATGCGCAGGCGGGCGAAGCTGGCGAGCGGGCTTTCGGGATGCTTCTCGACCAAGGCTTCGTAGTAGCCGCGGGCCAGCGTCAGGTTGCCTTGGCCGAGGTGCACTTCGGAGAACTTCCAGAGATGGAGCGCGTCGGCGTCGAAGAGGGTCGGCTCTTTGTGAAGCACTTGCTGGTAGGCGACGAGAGCGCGGCCTTCGTGGCCGAGGTTGAAGAGCTTGCCGGCGTAGTCGGCCATGGCGCGGGTCGAGCTCAGTGCGGCGGCGGCGGAGGGCAAGACGGTCTTGCCTTTGCGCGGGGCCTGGCTTTCCTCGTGGCTCGCCGTCTGCAAGCGGAAGACGTAGGGCGGGAAGGTCTTCCAGGCTTTGCCGACGCCGTCGGCGACGTCTTTCATCGCCGACGTAACGTCTTCGGGGGTGTCGAGGAGCTTGGGAGAAGGGTTCAGGAGCTTGAGCTTGCCGGCGTCGGTCTCGGGGTCGGAGCCGCCGGCGGCGGGGGATTCAGTGGAATCGGGACTGGCGGCGAGCAGCTTGCCGGCCGATGCGGGGCCTTCGGCGGTGGGGCTCGGGGCGCCGGTGAGCGGCAAGCCGGTGACCGGCAAGCCGGTGACCGGGTCGCGCTCTTCTTTGAACGCGGCGTCGAAGATGTCGACGGTCACGCGGAACGGCTCGGTGAACTGGTTCACGATCGCGCGCACGCCGCGGTCGCGCAGCACGAGCTTGATCTCGGTGCCGACGGGTCCGTGATCCTTCACGATGACGCGCTTGATCAGGCGCTCGTCGTATTGGTCGAGCGCCGGCAGCTCGCTCGGCGAGGTCTTCGCGAACTCGATGACGAGCGCGTTCTCGCCTTTCACGTAGGTCGTCTCGACTTTGCGCTCGCTCGGAAACGGCAAGACGATCTGCGCGTACACGCCGGCAGCCGCGGCAACGCCGGCGATGCCGATCGCGCCGAGCGCGAGCGTGAACGCGAAGGTCTTGAGCGCAGGACGCAGGAGGCCCATGCAGACTGTTCCGGGGAGTGGGGATTGGAAGAAGAGAGGCGAGGTGTAAGTGCTATGAAGCAAGTACCGTGCCACGCTTGCCTATAGGCGATCGCTGCGTAGGATCAGTGGATTGCGCCCGGCGCATCGTGCACGGCGCCAAGAAACCGACGTTCTCGCCATCTCCCTCGTCAAGCCCTTGGCGGCCCGCCGCCAATCGACCAACATCCCGCAGCACGGAAGGGGAGCGATTTGCCTAATTGTGACGATGGCTTATAGTTCGAGAAATCGATGAGGAGAGAGAGTCGTGCGCTTGAAATTGACGCTGACCGTGGCGTTGGCGTTCCTTCCTTTGATCGGAGCCTGCGCGAGTCGCGGCGGCAATCAGATGGAGGAATCGGTCTCGTACCGAGACGAGGACGGTGGCGGCGCGGAGAAGGACGAGCCCGACGATCGCGCCGGAGCGAAGGCAGTGAGGGAGCAGCGCGTCGTGCGCGGACGCCTCGACATCCTGGTCGCGGGGGTCGAGAAGGCCGCGGCGAAGATCAAGAAGCACGTCAAGGCGACGGTTTGCGACCTTGACGCAGAAAGGCGAGAACTTTACAGGGATGGAGTCCGGAATCTCGCTGAACGCCCCGTTCTGATGGAAAGAGGCCCTCATGACACCGCAGATCCCCTGGCTCAAAAAGAAGAAACCCGTACGGATCGCCGTCCTCGGCGACGTGATCCTCGACGAGTATCTTGACGGCCAGGTGAACCGGATCTCGCCCGAGGCGCCGGTGCCCGTACACCTCGTGACCAACACGATCCACGGCGCCGGCGGTGCCGCCAACGCGGCTCGCAACGTCAAGCTCGCGGGCGGTGAGGTGCACCTTCTCAGCGTCTTGAGCGACGACGAGGCTGGCCGCCGCCTGTGCGAGCTGCTGAAGAAGGACGCGATCGAGATCGGCTCGATGGTCACCGTCCACGACCGCCCGACGGTGCGCAAGACGCGCATCACTTCCGCGAGCCATCAGCTGGTTCGCGTCGACTGGGAGCGCATCCATCCGATCACGCAAGAAGCGCAGGAGAAACTCCTGGCCAACCTGCGCGCGCTCGAGTTCGACGCCTTGCTGATCAGCGACTACGGCAAGGGCACTCTCACCCACAATCTTCTGAGCAACGCGCTCGAGCTCGCGACCTCGCGCGGCGTCCCTGCGGTCGTCGACCCGAAGGGCCGCGATTTCAGCAAGTATCTGCGCGCGACTTTGATCACGCCGAACCGTAAGGAAGCTTGCGACGCATTGGGCCTCGATCCCGCGGCCGATCATTCGGGCGAGGAGCTCGGTCGGCGGCTGCAGCGCACCTTCGGCCTGAAAAACGTGCTGGTGACGATGGGCGCGAAAGGGATGGTCCTGGTGCCTGCGCCCGGCGCCGACTCCAGCCAGCAGGCCGCGATCGAGCTGCCGGCCGTGGCGCGCGAGGTCTACGACGTCTCCGGTGCGGGCGACACCGTCGTCTCGATCATGACCTTGTGCCTGGGGTCTTCGGCGCCGATGGCGGAGGCGATGCACATCGCCAACACGGCCGCGGCGCTCGTCGTGCAGAAGTGGGGCACGCAGCCGGTGCGTTTGAACGAGCTCGAGCTTGCGCTGCGCGAGCGGCCGGACCCGCGCAAGTCGACGTACTCCACCAAGGGCAAGATCATCGACCGCGAGACCCTGCGGATTCTTCTCAAGGAGCCGACCACCCGCGGCCAAAAGGTCGTGTTCACCAACGGCTGCTTCGACATCCTGCACGCCGGCCACATCGCCTATCTCGAAGAGGCCCGCTCCCTCGGCGCCATGCTCGTCGTCGGCGTGAACTCCGACGAGTCGATCAAGGCGATCAAGGGCCCGACGCGGCCGTTCAGCACACTTGCGGATCGGATGCGCGTTTTGGGGTCGCTCGGCTGCGTGGACTACGTCGTCCCTTTCAGTGAGGAAACGCCATTCGAGATCGTGAAGGCGCTCGTCCCCGACGTGCTCGTTAAGGGCGCTGATTGGGACAAGAACGCGGCGCCGGGGGCTAAGGGGTACATCGTCGGGACAGATGTCGTGAAAGCGGCGGGGGGGAGGGTCGAGACGATCCCTTATCCGCCGGGGCTTTCGACGAGTGAGATCGCGGAGAGGATCCGGCGGGGCTAAAAAGCGTGCTCCTCCGCTCCTCCGTGGTCCGCATGAAGCCTGCCGGCCGAAAGGCACGACCACGGAGGAACGGAGGGTCGGAGAAACGGAGACCTTCGAGTCCTATTTCTCTTTTAAAATTAAGCACTTCCTAGAACTGGCCGTGGACTTTCGAATCCCTGACGGCGGAAGATTCGGAGTTTTCTAAAGTCTTGGCAAAAACACCCGAACAATTGGGGGAGAACGCCGGACGATCCCCCCTTCAGCCAAAGCGACGAATCATGGCCGCACCCAAGCTCAAGATCGACCCCGCCAATGTTTCCAGCGCTGCCAACGCCGCGTCCCGGAGGACCGAGGACCGCGATACGCGGTTTTCCGGCGAGTTCAACTGCCGCCTCGTCCCGAGCGACAACGAAGGCAAGAAGATCGCGATCCGCCCGATCGACGTGTCGCGGCGCGGGCTCGGCTTCCTGGCGCGGGAAAACTTGAAAACCGGCGGCTTTTACTGGCTGACCATCGGTAACAAGCGGTACCGCGTCGAGCTCGCGTACTGTAATATGCACCTAGGAATCGAGAATCTCTTTCGCTGCGGCCTTTTTCTACGCGAAGCCGAGGGCGATCTTCAGGAGAGCTGCCGGGATGCCGGGCTGCTTTCGGACGAGCATCGATCGGAGCTTTAGATGCGGAACATGGGCCTGGCGATCTTGATGTTAGGCCTCGCGCTCGCTTCGGTTTCCTGCAAGTCGTCGGATAAGGAAGACGATGAAGCCGTCCTCGCCGCCGCCCCCACGGCGGACGAAGCCGGCGCCGATCTGAAGCCAACGGCGGCTCCGGTGGCGAAAGACCCCTGCGCCGCGCCCCCCGCCCCCGCCATCTGCTGCGAGGCGATCACCCCCAGCTGCAACGAATGCCGCGCCAAAGCCGATCAAGAGCTCGACGCGTGGCGCGCCAAATGCGTGAAGCCCGTCGACGTCGACAAGGACTGCAAAGGCAATCCGCCCGTCGCCAGCTGCAACGCCGACGACGCGGACTGTCGCGCGCGGGCCATGAACGCGCTGATGGATTGGAAGACGAAGTGCCAGGGCGAGCTCGACGAAGTCTCCTGCGACAAGCAGCCGCCGGTCATCATGTGCTGTCAGGCGATGATCCCGAGCTGCGAGGCGTGCAAGACGCGCGCGGCCCGGATCGTCGACGAGTGGCAGCGCCGGTGCCGGTGAATTGACTGGCGTAAGACCTTCCGACGTCTGGCTTTTCCAGGCTCGGTCAAGGCCCCGTCCCGCCGACCGAACGTGACCTCTGCGCCGCTGATCCCGCTTGGGATCCGGCACTGGAGGAAGCTCGTGAACTGCAGCAGACTTCTCGTCGCCACCGGCGCGCTCGGCCTTTTGGGCTGCGGTGCGGCGGCCGGTGCCAAAGGCCCGGGAACCACCGCCGAGTCGAGCCAAACCGAGGCGGCGGCCAGCCTGTTTCCAGGCGACGGCCTATCCATCGTCCACACGAGCTGCGCGCGCGAGAAGTCTCCGCTGGAGTTCGTGACCGCGGTCACCCGCGACCTCTTCGGAAGAGAGCCGAACGACGTCGAAACGGCGCGGACCGCCTCGAGCGGCTTTCGGCGCTCGAAGTTCGTCGAGGAGGCCCTCGCCTCCCCCGAGGCCGGCGTCGGCGTGGCGAAGTTCGTGACCGGGCTCTTCGGCCTCGACGCGCTGAAGGCGGAAGACCCGGAGCTTTCGCTCGAGCCCGTCGTCCTCGCGCAGCGCGCGAGCGAGCAACGTTGGGCCTCGCTCTTCGGCACGAGCGAGATCTACTGCTCGGAGCGTACCGCGGCCCTCTACGGCATCGCCCTGAGCCCCGAGGCGCTGGCGGCTCGCGACGGCGACGGGTACACCAGCTGCGTCTTGCCGCCGGAGCGCGCCGGCTTCTTCGGGATGATCAGCGTGCTCCGCGCCACGTCGCCGGAGGCGAATCCGCAGGCCTTCTACAAGCAGAACAACAACTACCATCGCGTCGGCGCCGCGCTCTATGCGATGCGCGGCGTCGAGATGGCGCCGGCGGTGCATGCGGCCGCGGGCGAGGGCCCGGGCGTGCCGCTCGACTCTTGCGTGCCGGCGACGGATGCGCGGGTGAATGCCGACGGCATCGCCTACGGCACGGCGGCGGTGCCGCTGCAGGGACCGAATTGCGCATCGTGTCATGCGCGGTTGCACGGCCCGCTCTCGGTGGCGTTCCGCGCCTTCGGTCCGCAGGGCGAGATTCTAAATGCGGCGACGCTCGAAGCGCTCACCGCGGAGGAGCGCGATGCGACGCCGGTCGCGCATCTGCAAGCGATCCTTGCGGAGCGGCACTCGTGCTGGTCGGTCGACGACACGCGCCTGCCCGAACGGTTCCTCGGGCAGGCGGGCTTTGCGCGGCTTTCGGCCACCGCGCCGACTTACGCCGAAGCGCTGGGCGTGCAGGTGCCTCGCCATCTCGGGGGCGTCCCTGCCGACGCGAACATGAAGACCTCGATCGCCGCGAGCTTTACGGTAGGCGGCGAATCGCTGTCGGCGGCATTCCGCGGCTTCCTTCTTTCGGAGTCCTATCGATGCGCGAGCAAGTGAGACATGCGGTGCTTCTCGCGCTCGCGACTTTAGTGGCGGCGTGCGGCGAGACGGAAAAGGCGGTCGACAAGGTGAAGCAGGAAGCGGCCGGCGGCGACGACCGCGAGGGCGCGTCCGCGAACGCCGAGATGATCCAGACGACGCTCAAGAACCGCAGCTTCGAGACGATCGCCGAATACACGGCGCCCGCTCGTCTCGACATCGTGATGATCGTCGGTCCCGGCGCAGACCGGGAAAAGCTGGCGCTGGCGGCGCCGACCCTGAACGCACGGCTGCGTTACACCGAGGTCGACTACCGGCTGACGATCGTCGGCGCGGACCTCGGGGCGCCGACCTTGAGCGCGCAGCGGCCGGATCTGAGCGAGCGGATCGTCGGGGGCTTGGCGGGGGCGCCGGCGCTCGATGTCGAGACGGCACTCGCGGCCGTCCTGGCGCGTGGTGACGCCGTGCGGGACGGTGCCGAGCTCAGCATTGTGCGACTCGGCTTCATGGGGGACGCGGAGCATCCCGAGTGCGATGGGCGCACATTGGCAGCCGGCGCCTTGCAAGTCTCTGCCTGCGGCGCCACCTACGCCTACTTTTTCGACCAGCTCCTCGCTTACGGCAGCGACGCCACGCACTTCCGCGTCACGATCCCCGAAGGCGCCGTGTGGGACACGCTGCAGGTCGCAGCCGGGGAAGCCTTGGTCTCCGGTTGGAAGTACGTCCCCGGCGCGACCGAGATCCTCATCCCGCGATTAGTGCCCTCGGGGGCCCGGCTGAAGATCCGTTACGAGGTCGACCGGGGCAAGCGCCCGAATCTGGCGACGGCGCCATTCGCGGAGCTTGGTTTACCTTGAGCCGGGGGCTGCGCTAGGAATAACCTAGGGGCAACCAATCCGGAGCCAGCCGTGACGAGCGCCGCCGACGCGCTGTTCGAGATGACCACCGAGCTCGCCGTCCGTCTCGGCGCGGACGGGCTCGTCGTCGCCGTCAATCCGGCTCTGCGCTGTCGGGCGCAAGCGCTCGGCGGCGTTGTCGCCAGCAACGCTTTCTTGAATGCGCTCGCGGAAGCAGGCGACGCTCCGGCGTTCGATTCGACGCTGACCTTGCCGTACGGCCGCCTCGACGTCAGCTGGCGCGTCGCCGCGTACGACGGCGGCGCGGTCCTCCTCGGGCGCGAGCTGCAACCCGCGCTCGACATCGAGGCGGTCATCAACATCCTGCCGGTCGCGGTCTTTCTCTGCGATCCGAGTGGCTCGTGCACCTTCGTCAACTCCCGCTGGACCGAGCTTACCGGTCGCCCGGCGCACTCGGCGCTGGGAGTCGGCTGGGTCAACGCGATCCATCCGGACGACCGGGCGCGCGTGCTCGCGGTCCTGGCGAGCAGCTTCTCCGCGGTGCCGCTCACCATTCCTTACCGGATCCTCAGGCCGAACGGCGAAGTGCGCCACGTCATCGCGTACGGCGCGATCCACGTCGACGCCTTGGGCCACCTCGTCGGCTTCATCGGGACGGCGCTCGACGTGACGCAGTCGGTCCACGACGCAGACGCACTGCGGCGCTCGGAGTCGACGATGCGCGCCATTATCGAGTCGACGCCCGAGTACATCATGAAGGTGAACCGCGCGGGCGAGATCTTGTTCACGAACCGGCGCGCGGCCGGCGTGCCGCCGCCCAACCCGTCGCGGCCGCGCAAGCTCTACGAGTACTACCAAGCGAACGCTGCGGACGGCATGCGCCTGGCGATCGAGACCGCATTCGCCGAGCGGCGCCTCGTCGTGCACGAGAGCGAAGCGTTCATCCAGGGCAAGAGCGCCGGCTGGTTCCGCCACCGTATCGTCCCGCTCGATCAAGCGCAGGACGAAGCCGTGATGGCATCGATCGACATCACGGCGGAGCGGTCGATGGCGCAGGCGGCGAAGCTCGCCTCGCTCGGGGAGATGGCGGCCGGGGTCGCGCACGAGATCAACAACCCTTTGGCGGTGATTCACGGCGTTTGCGGCCGGTTGCGCCATCAGCTGGAGGCTTCGGGTAAGGTCGAAGCCGAGGTCGCGCGTTCGTTGGACATGATCGAGCGGACGTCGATGCGGATCGCGCAGATCGTGCGTGGGCTCTTGGCGTTCTCGCGCGGCGAGGGCGAAGAGGGGATGACCGAGGTCGGCGTCCGCGGCCTGATCGACGAGACCCTCGGCCTGTGCGCCGAGCGCTTGCGCGCAAGCGACATCGAGCTGCGCGTTCCGGAGATTCCGGCGTCTGAGACCTTGCGTTGCCGCCCGGTGCAGGTCGTGCAGGTCTTGCTCAATCTCGTAGCCAACGCCGCGGACGCCGTCGAATCGCGTCTTGCGCAGGAGGAGCGGTGGATCGAGATCATGGCGACGTTCGCGCCGGACACGGTCGAGCTCGTCGTGACCGACTCGGGGCCTGGGATCCCGCCATCAGTCGCGGAGCGGATGCTCGAGCCTTTTTTCACGACGAAACCGGTTGGCAAAGGCACCGGGCTCGGTCTCAGCATCGCGCGCGGCATCGTGCACGGCCATGGTGGCGCGCTGCGTTGCGACGCCGCGGCGCCGCGCACACGGTTCGTCGTGGCGCTCCCCCGCTACCGGGAGCCGGGTATCTTTTCAAATCCGGATCCCCTACAATCGACTGAGCATAGCCAATAGTCAGGATTGAATTTGTCGCTGATGGAACTGGCCTCGGCGGGAGGCGCAGCTGCGGCCCTTTGGGTCGTCGTCGCCACCGCTCTGGCACGCATCCGGACCGATCTTTCCCTCGTTAGGCGCAGCTTCGGCCTCGCCACGGCGGCGATGGCTATCGTGTACGCGGCGAGCTCGCCGCACGCCCCGTTCGGTCTTCGCCTGGGCTTGCCGGCGGCGGCCTTGGCGCAGGGCGCGTGGCTCTGGTGGCGCTCGCGTGGTTGGCCCGAGGCCGGCCGGGCGGCGGACGCCGGACGGGCGGAAGGACGGGCTGCGGACGGCGGCGCCACGCTCGCCGCCCGCGGAGGACCCAGCGCTTTCCGCGCCCTGGCGTACGCGTTCGCCGCGACGGCTCCCGCGCTTGTGGCGCTCGGCGGCGGCCGTCTCGGCTACGCGGCTTCCGATTTCGTTGCACTTGCCGTTTTCGCCGCGGCGCTCGGCGTCGCCGTACTTGGACCGGCGCGCTGGCGCGCGGGGGCCGAAATCGCTCTCAGTCTCGCCTTTTACCTCTGCGCCTGGCGGGAGCCCTCGGGCTTCCTGACCATCTTCGCCGTGGTCGCGGCCGAGGCTATGTCCCCCGGGACACAGGTGGCCGGCGCGCGGCGCGAAAAAGCCGCGGCCCGCAGCGCCCCGCTCCACAATTCTGAAACCGTTCTGGACGCTTAGTTTTGGTATGGGTCGTGCAGTCAGTACCCCAGGGGCAAGACGCCCCGCATTAGGAGGGAAGGCATGAGGAACATCGCCATGCAGACGCGCCGGACGGTTCTCGCCACTCGCGCTCGGAGCGAGCAGCAGGGAGGAGCCTTCGTGCGTGGTGTTTTGAATCGTCTGCAAGACGACCAGAACCTCATTTATCTCGCCGCGCGCCTGCAGAACTACTCGGAGCTGACCCAAGCCAGGCTCGACGGCCTGCGCGGCGCGCTCGTCGCCAACGACGCGGCTGGAATCGAGAGCTTCGCGCATGCGCTGTCGGATTCGACCGCAAAAATGGGCGCGATCAAGATGATGAAGCTATGTATTGGCTTGCAGATGTTGGGTCGCCGGGGCCTGGTCAAGAAAGCCGAGGAGCTCTTCGCCGAGCTCGAAGCGGAGTTCGCCGCCTTTAAAGAGAATCTCATCTCCAGCGTGGGATAGTCGTTCTATCGGGGCGCACCTCGCCCCGACTGCCGCCATCTCCCCGCTCGTAAATCCACCAATCGCTGCAATTTCGCCTCGCCCCGCAAGGGGCCTTTTCTTTATGATGGGCTCATGAAGAGCCTATTTTTCGGTTTACCGTTGATTGTTGCGTGTGCGGCCTGCGTCTCGACGCCAGAGTCCGCGTCGAACTCGGACGACTTCGCGGCGCTTTCGGCGGAAGACCCCGATGCCGCGCCTGCCTTCGTCGATCCCGCGCTGCTTAAAAAACCGGTGACGAGCGTCGCCGAATGGAGCGTCCTCCCTGCGGAGGTGAGGCAGGAGCTGATCGATGCCGCGTTCGCGCAGCAGCCGAGCATGGCGAAGACGCCTTTGCAGCCGATCGCGAAGATCGAAGGCGCGAAGCAGAAGGCGTTCGTCGAGGTGATGCTGCGATTCATGAAGGCGAACAGCGATCTGACGATCATCGACGACCAACACGCCATCATCGGCGGCCTCGAGACTTCCGCCGCCGTCCTGTCGCTGAAGGACGGCACCATCCTCGGCGGCGAGCTGGCCTTCGCGCAGTCCGGCTGCACGATGCCGGACGACTCCACCCCGACCTTCAAGACCCCCGCCGCGGCCCAGGCCGCCGGCTGCGACGGCGCCGCCGTCCTTTGGACCGCGCACGGCACCTTCAACTTCGACGGCGCGCCCTTCGAGTATTCGGACTACATGGAACAACCCGGCTACTGAGAGGGGTAATCCCCAAGCTTTCCGGTTTCGCCCAAGCCGGATTGCCTCGGTTCCGCAAGAAATCCTTCAACGTCGGCCAACAACTTCCGAAGCGCCAAAGGAGTCCAGCGCTTTGGTGGGGCCGATGCTCTTTCCGACGATCGAATTCGCCATCTTCTTCATCGTCGTGTTCACGGCGAGCTGGGCGCTGAAAGGCGCGCCGGTCTGGCGCAAGGCATTTCTTGCCCTGGCCAGCTATTTCTTCTACGGCTACTGGAACTGGCGCTACGTCATCCTCCTCCTCGAGTGCACGGCCGTGAACTACGTGCTGGCGCTCTGGTTGGAGGGTCTGGTGACGCAGCGGTCCCGGAAGATGTTGATCACCGGCGCGGTGATCTTCAACCTCGCGCTCCTCTGCTACTTCAAATACTGGGGCTTCTTCCTGTCGTCTGCGACGGAGATGCTCCAAGCGATGGGCTTCGCGCGGGACGCGAAGATCATGGAAGTGCTCTTGCCGGCCGGGATCTCGTTCTTCACCTTTCAGGGCCTGAGCTACGTCGTCGACGTTTACCGCGGCAAGCACCGGGCGATCCGCTCGCCGGTCGACATGCTGTTCTTCAAGGCCTTTTTTCCGCAGCTGGTCGCCGGCCCGATCGTCCGCGCCAGCGAGCTCATACCCCAGCTCGCACGCGACGCCGACCCGAACGAGATCCGCGCCACGCGCGCGTTCCTCTTGATCGGCCTCGGCCTCTTTAAGAAGATCATCGTCGCGCACTATCTCGCCGTCGACCTGGTGAACCCGATCTTCGAGTCGCCCTCGACCTACGGAACCGTCGACCTGATTCTCGGCGTCTACGGCTATGCGGTGCAGATCTACTGCGATTTCAGCGCATACAGCGACATGGCGATCGGCACGGCGCTCCTCTTCGGCTACGAGTTCCCGAAGAACTTCGACCAGCCCTACCGCGCGAGCTCGCTGCGCGACTTTTGGCACCGCTGGCACATCTCGCTCTCTACTTGGCTGCGCGACTACCTGTACATTCCGCTCGGCGGCTCGCGGAACGGCAAGCTGAAAAACTACCGGAACCTCTTCTTGACCATGTTGCTCGGCGGCCTGTGGCACGGCGCGGCGTGGAATTTCCTGGTCTGGGGCTCGCTGCATGGCGGCGGCCTGGCCTTGGAGAAGTACCTGGGCGAGCGCGGTATCGGGCTCAAGGACAAGGGCTTCGGCAAGCTCGTGCGCACGGTGCTCGTCTTCCACGTCGTCTGCCTGACGTGGATCTTCTTCGCGGCCGAAACGAACGGGATCGCGTTCGAGTTCCTGCGCGCCTTCGGCAACACGTCGACCGAGACGCGGATGGTGACGGCGCCGAGCCTCCTCCTGCTCGCGATCGGCATGGCGGGCCAGTTCGTCCCGGGCGACATGCTCGACCGGCTGGAAGAGCAAGGCCTGCGCGTCCCGCTCGTGGCCCAGGCCGCGGCGCTCGGCCTTTTCGTGGTGGCGATCGGCTCGATGGGTCCCGGTGCCTTGGCGCCTTTCATCTACTTCCGGTTTTGAGATGCACGTCATTCCCCAAAAGAAGCCGAAAAAGCCGGTCGACCCGTACGATCTGAACCCGAACGATCTCATGAAGCCGCCGGCGTTTAAGATCGGACACGTCGTCGTCTCGGTCTTCGTCTTCTACGCGGTGGTCGTTCTCTTCGGCGCGCGCGGCCTCCATCGCTGGACGCAGAAGCTCCCGGTCGGCGATGTCGCCACCGAGGTCCGTAAGCTCACCGAAACCTTTTGGGGGCGCACGGCCGGTCTGGGCCTCGAGAAGCCGAGCCTCTGGGTCGAGAACGTCTGGCTACGTTTCCAAGAGGCGCATCCCTTGCTCTATCCGCACGAATTCGACGTCGCCATGGATCGCCAGGCGCGCGCCGCGGCGCGAAAGGCCTTGGCCGCGAAGAAGAAGGGCACCCTCGAAGACCTGCCGCTGCGCGCGAAGCTGCGCCCCGCGGGCGGCGGTCCTAGCGTCCTCGTCCTCGGTGACTCCATCATCGCGAGCATCGGCCCCTCGATCCGCAACGACATCATCTCGCGTCTCGCGGGCGACGCCGAGGTGATCGCCAAGGTCGCCACCGGCCTCGCACGTCCCGACGTCTTCGACTGGCGTCGCGAGCTGCGCCGCTACGTCGAAGGCCAGCGTTACGACATGATCGTGATGATGCTGGGCACCAACGACAGCCAAGACTTCGTCGAAGAGGGTCAGATCCTGGTGTACGGGACCGAGGCCTGGGTGAAGGCCTACAATAAGCGCATCGACGAGCTGATGGCGGTGGCGTGCAAGGGCGCCGACCGCGCCGTGTGGCTCGGGTTGCCGCCCATGAAGAGCGACGTCTTCCAGCGTAAAGCGGTGCGCATCAACAGCTGGGCGCAGCGTGCCGCGGAACGTCACTCCTGCGTGCAGTACGTCTCGCTCGACCGGGTGGTCGGCGACGAGAAGGGCAAATTCACCAGCTATCGCAAGATGAGCGAGGGTCTGGAGAAAGTCCGCATGGTCGACGGCATCCACATCACGGCCAAAGGCGGCAGCCTCGTGGCCAAGCTCCTCGTCGACATGTTTCGCAGCGTCCGCGGCGTCAGTTCAGGCGCTCGTTGAGCTCGGGCGCCATGGCGGTGGCCCAACGCTCGTAACCTTTGCGTGTCAGGTGCAAGTAGTCGAACATCGTCGTCTTGGCGATGGAGCCGTCGGCCTCCAGGAAAGTCCTGCCGAAGTCGACGTAGCGCACGCGCTCGCCGTCGGCCAGCTCTGCCAAGCGCCCGTTGACGGCGGCGATCTTCGGGCGTCGGGCGTGGCTCGCGGCCTTTCCCGTCGGCAGGAGGCCGACCAAGAGGATCTTCGTCTCGGGGGCGCGTGCCTTCACTTCGGCGATGAGGGTCTCGACGCCGGCGGCGATGTGCTCCGGCGAGGAGACGGCGAGGTTGTTGACGCCGATCAAGATGACGACGGCTTTCGGGGCCGCGGCGCCGGTGCCGAGAGCGCCGTGCCGCACGCGCCAAAGCAGGTGCTCGACGCGATCGGAGCTAATGCCCGCGTTGAGGGTGCGCAGGCCTGGAAAGCTGTTCTCCCAGACGTCCACGTGCTCCCAACCCTGCGTGATCGAGTCGCCGAGAAGGACCACGTCGGCGCCCTTTTTCGCGGCGTCGGCGATCTTCCCGTGGCGGGCTTTCCACTTCGGCTCGGCAGATCGGGGCACGGCGACGATGCGCGGCGCGATCTTTTCCGGACGGGCGCGGGTCGCGGCGGGCACCTTCTTCGCGCTAGCGGCGGCGGAGCGGTCGCTTTGCGCGGCGGCGGTGAGGCCGACGGTGACCGAGAGGGCCGCGGCGACGGCGTAGAGGGCGTGGTGCAGGCGCAGGACCATGGGAAGCTCCGGAGCAGCGGCAGGGGGGAAGAAGAGCACTCAGCGGGAACGCAGGAAGGACAGAGGTCCGGGATCCCCTGTGCAAAGCGCGGGCCGTTGAGAACGTCCCATAACCATATAATCGAACAAGGAAATTCCTGCGATCGTGGCAAATGCCCAGGAGTCGCCCCCCTGCCACCTGGCTGAAAATTGGTCGATTGTTCGCCGATACGCAAGCGTGAACCATCCACGCCTCAAAAAGCTCGTCCTGCGTCACGTCGCGCGCCTGAAGTGGTGGCCCGTGGTCGCGGCCCTGTACTTCGTCGCGGGCAAGCTCGGGCTCTTGCTCGCGATGCCGCCGGGCTATGCGACGCCGGTGTGGCCGCCTTCCGGCCTCGCGCTCGGGCTTCTGCTCGTGCTCGGGTGGGAGGTCTGGCCGGGCGTGATGATCGGCTCATTCCTGGTGAATGCGACGCTCGGCGATGGCTTCTCGCCGGGCTTGGTGCCCCTCTTCGTCGGTTGCGGCGCGGCCACCGCGGCGTTGACCGGCTACATGCTCACGCGGCGGATGGTCGGCCTGCCGATGCGGCTCGAGCGCGAGCGTGAGGTGATGCTCTTCTTCGGTGTCGCGGCGCCTCTTTCCTGCGTCGTGAGCACGATTGTTGGCGTCGCGACGCTGTTGGCAACGGGCTTGATCGCTTCCCATGAGGTCGCCGCGAACGCCTTGACGTGGTGGCTCGGCGACACGCTCGGCGTCATGACGTTCACGCCTTTCGTCCTGCTTCTCGCGGGCAAGCCGCGGGAAGTCTGGGTCGGCCGGCGCATGGCCGTCGGCCTGCCCCTGATCCTCGGCTTTGCCGTGGCCGTGAGCCTCTTCGTCTACGCGAGCTCGAAGGAGCGGCGGCAGCTCTTTGTCGATACGGAGCAGGACGCGCGCTTCATGGCCGAGCGGTTCAGCGAGAGTACGTCTCAGACCGTGGCGTCGCTCTACTCCTTGGACGGCTTTCATGCCGGATCGAAGGAGATCGACCGCCGCGAGTTCGAGGCTTTCACGCGGCCGATTCTCGAGGTTAATCAAGCGCTCACGGCGCTCGCCTGGGTGCCGGTCGTACGCGGCGAAGACGTCGAGGCGGTGACGGCCTTGGCCGAAGCGCAGGGCTACCGAAACTGGCGCATGTACGGCTTCGACGACAAAGGCAATTCGACGTCGGTGCTGCTGGGTAAGGTCCATTACCCCGTTTTCTATTCCGCGCGACGTACGGCGTCGACGGCGGCGCGCCCCGGCTTCGACCTCGCCAGCGACCCGGTGCGCCTCGCGACGATGGAGAAGGCGCGGGATACCGGCAAGCCGGCGACGACAGGGCGCGTGCCGGTGGTGGTCGACGGTCGGCCTACGGACGGGATCGTCATCGCGCATCCGATCTATGCCGGCGGCCGCGTGCCGACCTCGGTTGAAACTCGCCGTAAGGCGCACCTCGGATTTTACACCGCCGTCTTCCGCATCGAGGAGCTGGTCGCCAGCCTGCGCGCCGACGCGAAAGAGCGCGGACTGGAGGTCGAGGTTCACGACGAGGCGGCGAAATCCGAATCGAGGGCGATCCTCAACACGTTCACCCAGGAGGTCGACCTTCGCGCCGGATTCGAAGACCTCGACCGCTACGGCGCTCTCGTCTCGACGCAGGCGAAGATCGTCGATCGCACCTGGCAGATCCGGTTTCTACGGCCCAAGAAGGATCTCGTCGACGAGCGCTCGCTGGAGACCTGGCTCCTCCTCGCCTTCGGCCTCGCCGTCTGCACGATCCTCGGGGGCTTCCTCATGGTCCTGACGGGCCGTGCCTATCGCACGGAGCGCTTGGTCGAGGAGCGTACGCGTGACTTGACGCGGGTGAATCAGCACAACGCCGCGATCCTGAGCGTTTTGCCGGACTCGACCATGCGCGTCGGCCGCGACGGCACCTTCAGAGAGGTACTGAACTCGCCCGTCGTCTTCGCCGAGCGCACCACGGCATTAGTCGGCCGCAACCTCCGCGATACCTATCCGGACCTGGCCGACCCGATGATCGAGGCCATCGAGACGGCGCTGGACACCGGAACGTTGCAGGTCGTCGAGATGCAGACGCGTCGGGGCGAAGTTTGGCACTCGTGGGAGGTGCGGCTCGTGAAGTGCGGCGTCGACGATGTCCTGACGATGACGCGAGACATCACGGCCGCAAAGACGATCCACGAAGCGATGGCTTCGGCCCGCGATGAGGCGATCCGCGCCAACAAAGCGCGCGGCGCGTTCGTCGCCAACATGAGCCACGAGATTCGGACGCCGATGAACGGCATCCTCGGCATGGCGACGCTCCTCGCCGAGACGCCTTTGACGGCCGATCAGATCGAGCTGGTCCACACGATCCAGGACTCGGGGAAATCGCTGCTCTCGTTGATCAACGACATCCTCGACTTCTCGAAGCTCGAGCACGGCAAGACGGAGCTCGAGGCCCGGCCCTTCTCCCTGCGCAAATGCGTCGTCTCGGTCGTGCAGATGTTCCGCCTGGAGACGGACGCGAAAGCCTTGGAGATCGTGCTGAACTTCGGCGACGACGTGCCGGAGGCGATCAAGGGCGACGAGCTGCGCTTGCGTCAAGTGCTGGTGAATCTCGTCGGCAACGCCGTGAAGTTCACGCCGCGCGGCCGCGTCTCGGTGATCGCGACCGCGCAGCCGCGACCGAGCGATCCTGGGCAATTCGACCTGCGGATGAGCGTCGAGGATTCCGGCATCGGTATCCCGGCCGAAAAGATCGGGCGCCTCTTCAAGGCGTTCAGCCAGGCCGACGCGTCGACGACGCGCGAGCACGGCGGCACCGGCCTGGGCCTCGTCATCTCGCGTTCCCTCGTCGAGCTGATGGGCGGGCGCATCGAGGTCACGAGCGAGGCTGGCATCGGCAGCGTCTTCTCCTTCGAGATCCCGGTCGCCCCAGTCGACGGCGCCAACCTCGAGCCGGATCTGGTGATGAAGGTCCTGTCGAAGGAAACTCTAGCGGAGCTCCGCATCTTGGTCGCCGAGGACAACCTCACGAATCAGAAGCTGATTAAACGCCTGCTGGCGAAGTACGGCGTGCAGGTCACCGTCGTCAGCAACGGCGCCGACGCCGTCACGGCGGTGGCGAGCGCGACCTTCGACCTTGTGCTGATGGATCTGCACATGCCGGTTCTCGACGGATTCGACGCCGTCGCGGCGATCAACGCCGCGCACGACCTGAGCGTGCGGCCCATGATCGTCATCCTCTCCGCCGACGTTCTGCCAGAGAGTCGCCAGCGGTGCGAGGAGCTCGGCATCGCCGGCTTCCTGACGAAGCCGATCCGTGTCGACGCCGTCGAGGACACGCTGCGCCGCGCGGCGGCGGCGAAAGGCGTCGAAGTCTTGCCGCTGGCGGAAGTGCGGCGTGCCGAGCCGAAAGGCGGCGAGACGGCGGGGCCGCGCGCGAGCTTCGACGAGGCGTCTCTGCTGGAAGCGTTCAAGGGCGACGAGGAGATTCTGCGCGACGCGTTGGCGGCTTTCCTCGCGTCGGCGGATCAGTCGCTGGACGCGATGCGGAGCGCGATCGCGAGTCGCGACGCGCGGGCACTGGAGCATGCGGCGCATTCGTTCAAAGGCGCCGTCGGGAATTTTCGCGCTTTGCCGGTGACGGCCCTGGCGCAAGAGCTGGAGTCGCTCGGGCGCTCGAAGCAGATCGAAGGCGCAGAGCCGCTCTTCGCCGCGCTCGAGCTCGCCGCGCGGGAGTTGTTCGCGGACCTAGCGCGCTTCGCGGCCACGACGTTCACGGCGGCGTAAGGTACCGGACGGGCGTCGGGGCCGAACCGTGCCGGCTTCGTGCCGCGGTGGGAACCGTGGACGCACCCGGCGGATCACTCGGGGATAATCAGGATCGCTTCAGGGGCACATTGGGTCGGCCGACTTCGCTTCTAGTTCGGGGGCCGAGGGGTTTTGCCCGGGTCGCTAGAGGAGCAGAACGTGATGATTGTCGAGCGGCTTACGGCTTTTTGCCTCGTCTTCGCGATCTTCAGCTGTGGCGCGGACCAGCCTGAGGGCGCCGACTTTGCCGGCGGCTCCAGCGTCACCGACACGGAAATCACGCGGCGCCAGGCCGCGGCGCCCGCGCCCGTCGCAGCGAGCCCCGGTGACGCGCTCGTCGCGACCGACGCCACGTTGCAAGCCTCGGCGACGCCCGCCGACGCCGACGCGGTCGCCGCGCTCGGCAGCTGCTACAAGGGCGAGCCCTTCGCTTGCGAGATCGAGGTCAACATCAGTCGACTCGTGAACGATCGGCGCGCCGCGAGCGATAAGCCCGCCTTGGTCACCGATGAAGGCCTGGCGTGGGTCGCACGGACCTGGTCGAGCACGCAGCTCGCAACGGGAGTCATCTCGCACGACGGCTTTCCGACGGCGCGCGAGGCTGCCTACCGCGCCGAATTCGGCGGTGACGCGGGCTTCTTCATCGCGGGTGAGAACGTCGGCACGACCTACGGGACGCAGAAGCTCACGGCCGAGCAGCTGGCCGCGGAGCTCGTCGACATGTGGTTGAACTCCTCGGGACACCGCGCCAATCTCCTCGGGAATTTCAGGCTTTCAGGAGTCGGAATCGTCCTTTCCGCCGATCGTCGCACCTTGATGGCGACGCAGATCTTCGCGCAGTGATACGCTCCGGAGGATGAATCTCTCCCCTTCGCACACGGAAATCGCGACCGAGCGGATCGCAACCGTGTTGGTCGCGACGGCCAAAGCTGCGGAGCGCTTTGGCGCCGACGCGGGTCTCAGCTGTCGCGCGGGATGCGGGCGCTGCTGCGCTGCGCCGGGTGTGCACGCGCGCGTCGTCGAGATGCAGCCAGCGGCGCAGAAGTTCCTGCGCTCCGGCGAGGCGGAGGCGATTTTCGCGGCCGCGGACGCGAGTCCCGACGGGCCCTGCGTCTTGTTTCAGGCGCACGTCGGTGGCGGCGAGCGGGGCGCTTGCCAACACTATGAAGTGCGACCGGGCGTTTGCCGTCTCTTCGGCTACGCAATGACCCGCGACAAATACGGCGAGCCGGGCATCGCGAGCTGCCCGACGATGCGCGCCGATCAGCCCGAGGCGTTTAGGCGCGCCGACGCCGCGATGGCGAGCGGCGCGCTCACCGGGCCGGAGTACCGCGCCTACGACAGCGCAGTGCTCGAGCTGGCCGACGGCGCGAGCGAGCTGTTGCCGATCAATCGCGCCCTAATGGCGGCGATCACGCGACTGGCTTACGCGCTCTCGGACCCGTCCGATCAGTAGTCCTTCTTCCCGAAATCCACGACCCAGAAGACGCGGAAGTGCGAGCGCTTGTCGACGGTGAGACCCAAGCCCGCGTCGCGGAACTTCGCGTTCATCAGCGTTTGGCAGCTGGCCACGGAGCGGAGCCAGGTGGCGACGACCTTGATCGGCTCGGCGACGCCGGCGGTGACGTTCTCGCCGGCGATCTTGTAGGTGTAGCCGGCGTTCAGCATGCGGTCGAAGGGGCCGGTCTTGTCGGGCGATTCGTGCGAGACGTATTTGCGGGCCTTCATGTCGTCGGCATGCCGTTGCGCCGCATTCTGCAGCTTGTCGTCGATCGAGAGCGGCGAGACGGAGGGCATGCGCTTGCCGCCGCAGACGGTGCCGGCGAGGCGTACGCGGTTGATTTCTTCGAGGAGCTTGCCTTTGAAATCGGCGGGGGCGGCGACGGCACGACCGGGAAGGACGAGACCGGCGAACACGAGAAAGAAGATGGCGATCGAGAGCTTCAGCATGCAGAGCCTCCGCGCGCTGATGAGCACGGGACGTGCCAGATGTAAGTGCCTGTTTTGTAAGCAAGACCTGCGCTCGCGGCACGCTTTGGGTTTGACTACCGCCTACGCTCTGAACAAGCTGGGGCGATGCGTTACCTATTTCTGCTGCAAGGAATTCCCGGCAGCGGCAAGTCGACCTATCTCGAGCAGGCGGGTCTTGCGCCCTGGACCGTCTGCCCGGATTCGGTGCGCCTCCTGTTCCGCGGGCCGGAGATGGGGCGGCGCGGGCTGCCGTCGATCGCGATCAGCTCCGACGACATCGTTTGGCGGACGGTGCTGACGATGGTCGGCGAGCGACTGGCGTTCGGCGACCTGACGATCGTCGACGCGACGCACACGCGCGTGCGAGAAGTAGAGCAGTATGTCGCAATGGCGCAGCGGCACCGGTATCAAACGTTCCTCCTCAGTTGGCGCGACGTGCCGCTCGAAGAATGCGTGCGGCGCAACGAGGCACGGCCACCGCTCAGGTACGTGCCCGAGCACGTGTTGCACGACATGCACGCACGCCTCGCGGAGTTCGTGACGCCGTCATGGATCACCGAGATCCCGCGCGCGGATGTCTTTACCGTATGCCCGGATCCCATGATCGACGGCGGCAAGTATCGCGCTTTGCATGTGATCGGCGACCTGGCCGGCTGCGAAGGCGCGCTCGCGGCGCTCGAAGACGTCGACGACGAGCTTTGCGTCTTCACCGGCGATTACGGCCAGATCACGCCGCGGCTAAATGAACTGGCATCGCGGCCGAACGTGATCTTCTGCGAGGGGCGGCGCTCGCGGATGGAGCTTGCCGGAACGCCGCTGGAGTCGAAGCTGACTGAAGCAGTGATCGTGCGGTGGGCCGGAGCGCGCATCCTCGTCTCGCACGGCGGCCTCTCTTCGATGCCAGCGCCGGAGCGCCTGGCGCTCGTGCCCTCGCGACAGCTGATTCACGGAGTCGGCCCGCGCAGCTTCGACGTCGACGCGGCGTTCGCAGCCCAGGCGCCGCCGGGCTCGGCACAAGTGCACGCACGCCACCGGGAGCCGGGGAAGCTGCGCGTCGTGACCTTCGGTCAAGGAGAAATCTCTGGTAAGATCAGAGACTTGTGATTTTGCCTTGGCTGCTTTCGGCTTTTGGCCGATGAGCCTCCCGCCTGAGGAGGCACCATGGAGGCTCGATCAAAAATCCTGGCCACGCTGCTGACGCTTTGCGTCGGCGGGTTCGGCTGTGGGAGCGAGGACGAGAAGAAGGCGGCGGAGAAGGCGGCGCGCGCGCAGCCGACCGGTGCTACCGGCGCAACCGGCGCAACCGGCGCAACCGGCGCAACGAGTGCCGTCGGAACGGACTGCGTCGCCGCCGCCGCCGATTGCGCCCCCGCCGTCACCCCGGCCCTCCCCGACCCTTCCGCCACCCTCGTCCTCGGCGACGGCTCGGGCGTCTCCGTCTCGCGCTCCCTCACCGTAACCCTGAACGCTCCCGAAGGCGCACGCGAGATGTTGGTCGCGGAGTCGAACCTCTTTCTCGGGACGGCTTGGCAGCCTTTCCAAAAGACTCATGTTTACAAGTTCTCCGCGCTCGGGATGCGCGTTCTGTACGTGAAGCTCAAGCTCGATGGCGGCAAGATCTCCGCCGTGTACTCAGCCGGCATCGACATCGCGCCTTTTCCCGAAAGCTCCGGCGCCGTCGCGCTGGTCGGGGGCGCGTCGACCGTCACGTCGCCCGAGGTGCAGCTTTCGCTGACGGTGCCGCCGCGCGCGACCGAAATGAAGATCTACGGCTTTGAAGGCGCCGCCGACGCCGTCTGGCAGGCCGCCGCAGCGACCGCCGTCTACGATGCGAAGACCGGCGGCCCTGCCGTCGCCACCGTCGTCTTTCGCGACGAGGACAAAAACGAGAGTCGCGCCTGGTCCGCGCAGTTCACCGTCGATCTTTTCCCCGCCGCGACGACCAGCTTCGCCGTGCAACTCACGCCGGCGGCTTCCGCTCTCGCCGCGTCTCTCACCACCATCGCGGCCGCTTCCTACGCGAAGGAGATGATGATCTCTGATCGCCAGAGCTTCAAAGGGGCCACGTGGCAAACGCTGGACGCCGCCGCCGATCTCGACTTCGACGCCTGCGAGCCGGAGACCAAGATCTTCCTGAAGGTGCGCGACGCGTCGGGATACGAAAGCGCCGTCGTGGAGCGCGCCGTAACCGTATCCTGCGGCTCCGTTCCCCCGCCGAGCTGCGAGCGTCGGGCCGACGAGGCTTACCTCATTCTCATGGCTCCGACGACGGACCGCGTCTGCCTCGGCTGTCATGGCGGCGCCGGCGGCCTCAGCTTCACCCCCAATTCCTCGGAGCAAAGCCGCGCGGCCTTGCGCAACGCCACCGGCAGCACCGCGACAAAGCTCCTCGGCAAGCTCTCCGGCGCGATCCAGCACGGCGGCGGCAAGCGCGCCGCGCCGACGGCCGAAGCGGTGAATTCGTGGTTCGCTTCGGAATCAGCCTGCAACTGATACAGTCGAGCGGTACCTCCCCTCTCGTTTCCATGGAGGCATCCGTGATGCTCGCTCGTTCGGTGTTCACTTCCGTAGTCGCGCTTTCGCTCTCGTCCGCGGTCTTTGCGGCGCCGAAGATCGGCGCACCCGCGCCCGCCTTCTCGCTGAAGGACGAGGCCGGCAAGGAGCACTCGCTTGCGGCCTACAAAGGCAAGGTCGTCGTCCTGGAATGGACCAATCAAGGCTGTCCTTGGGTCGTGGGCCACTATGAGCGCAAGACGATGACCGACCTTGCCGCCAAGCTCGGGGGCAAAGACGTGGTCTGGCTCGCGGTGAACTCGACCTCCTCCAACAAGCCGGAGGACACCAACTCCTGGAAGTCCAAGAACGCGATCTCCTTCCCCACTCTGATGGATCCCGAAGGCACGGTCGGCAAGGCCTACGAAGCGCAGACGACGCCGCACATGTACGTCGTCGACAAAGACGGTAAGCTCGCATACGCCGGCGCGATCGATGACGATCCGGGCAACGAAAACCCGAAGCGGATCAACTACGTCGACGCCGCCGTGTCGGCGCTTCTCGCGGGCAAGGCTCCCGAGAAGACCGAAACGAAGCCTTATGGGTGCTCGGTCAAATACAAGAAGTGAGCGGCGACCCCGGGCTTGCCTTAAGATACTGTGAAACTCTATTTCACAGTCATCTCTATGCCGTCCGGGGTTTCCCATGCGCTCGACCGTCGCTGCGACAGCCGTCGTCTTAGCCACTTTCGCGTCCGCCTGCCGCACGCCGAATTCCCAGCAGGCCGGTCTTCGCGCCGCGGGCGATGGGATCGCCGCCGGCATCTCCCGTCCGTGCGTCCACGAGAGCCCGATTGCGGGCGACGGCTACACGTCGTTCCTGCCGGCCTCGGCCGACAAGGTGTCGCGCCGCGTCGTGACCGCCACGGGCCTGGCCCCCGACCCGGTGAAGACGGTGAAGCCGACGCAGGCGCAGCTCGACGAGACGATGCGTCGCATCAGCCGATACATCGACCGCATCAACGAGCTCGCGCCCGTCGGCTCGCAGCAACGCCGCAGCGAGATCTATCGCAGCTCCGGCGGCACGCCCGAGCCGTATTGTCTTTTTCATCCGGCCGGCCGCGAGATCTACGGCACGGTCATCCTCTTCCACGGCTTCAACGACCGGCCGCAGCAGCAGGCGGCGCTCGGCTCGTACCTCTTCCATAACGGCTTCAACGTCTACAACTCGTTCCTCGTCGACCACTGGCGCGTGCCCGGCACCGAGTACTGGCCGAAGACGGTCTACAAGCCCGACATCCTGGCGCTCGCGGCGCAGAAGGCAGCGAACCCGGCCAACCAGGCGAAGATTGCGATCATCAAGCCGAAGCTCGAGATCGGCCAGCTCGGTCCCGAGGAGATGCAGGCGATCAACGAGGTGCTCGGGCCCGAGCTCTCCACAGACTTGATCCTCCAAGCCTGGAAGGATCCGGGCGGCCCCGAGTTCCAGAAGATCTTCAACTTCGGCGCCGAAGGCACGCCGCCAGATTTCCTCACCTTCATCCGCGACGCCGAGTCTCGCCTCGCCGATCTCGACGAGATGCCGGGCGCGGTCTTCGTCTCCGGCCTCTCGGTCGGCGGCGCCATTGCCTTAGGCCTCGCGGAGCAGGACGGCGGCAAGCGCATCCGCGGCGTCGTCGCGCAGTCGGCGTGGTTGAAGTCAGTCAGCAACCAAACGCAGCTGCAGGTCATGGTCGCCGGCCCGCTCGACGACAAGGTGAAATCTTTCGGCGGCCAGTTCCCGATCTCCTGGGAGAATCACCAGGTCGAGTTCTCCCCTGCTTCCATCGCCGCGACCGCCGCCCTTGGCAGCTGGGTCGGCAAGCCCGAGCGCGTGAAGCGGCTCGCCGTCGTGCCGACCGCCTTCTTCACCACGGATGCGGAGGTCTCCGCCGACAACGCCGCGCAAAGGGCGCTCTTCGAAGCGATCAGCGCCGGCCCGCTCGCCGGCTTCCATCAGTGGGCGCAATACCCGAAGGAATCGCACAACGTCGGGCACGCGATCACCGACCCCGAGAATTACCGCGGCGACGACGCCAACCCGGCCTCGGGCAACGCCTGGAATCGCTATTGGCGCACCTTGTATCAGGAGATATTTCGCTTCTATACGACCGGCCAAGTGTCCAAGAGCAACTTCTTGTCGAAGAATCAGGACGGCGCCTTGCCGGACGTGAAATGCGCGATCACGGGTGAGTACGCGTATCGGTGTGGCTTGTGAGCGTCGTCCTGGCGATGATTTTGGCCGCCGTCCCGATTACGAGCTCGACCTCGAGGATTCACCCTCGTTCGCTGGCTCGCGCCCGGTCTCGCGAGCTCGGCGCGAACTGAGCTGGATGTTCGGCCCGTAGACGATCAGGAACTGTGCCGGCCCGTAGGTGAGCCAGACGACGTCCATCCCGAACTCGCCGTGCAGAAAGCGGCCGAGCTCCGGGTTGAACAGCGTGAGCCCGATCCAGAGATCGCTGACGAGGAAAAGCAGCGCGCCTGCCGCCTTCGGCACGAAACGGCGATCGCTGATCGCAACGCCCACAGCGAGTCCCGCGAGGCTCGCCAGCAGCACCGCATACGTCAAAACGAGCCAAGCGAGCGGCCCGAGCGGCAGCTCCGACCGATAGACGACGTGGTACCAACTGACGCCCGCGAGCGCGAGCGCGGCGACGAGCGCGAGGATCAGGCGAAAATGCCGTCTTGGATCGCGTGTCGCCGGCCAAAGCGCCCCGATGTAGGCCACGTGTCCCAAGCCGAAGGCGACGAGCCCGGCGACGAGCGAGGCCTCGCCGCTGATGACGAGCTGCGATAGGGCGCCGTCGCCGAGAAATCCACAGCTCATCCCCAAGGCCAAAAGGACGGCCCGACGGCGGCGGTTGCGCCAGGTGCCGAAGACCTGCCCCCAGGCGCCAAAGGCCAAGGTGGCGGACCCTGCGAGGGTCAAGCCCTGCGGGGCGAGGCTGTCCGGAGAAGCCCAATCCAGGCCGCGTACGTGGCCCACGATCCGCAAAGCCAACCAGGCCAAGGCGAAGGTCGCAGTGATCCAACGTAAGCTTTTGAGGCGTTTGCTGATTTGACCCAACCTCCCGAAATTTCAGGAGCTTCGAAACCTTATCGGCAGAATGCCAATTTTCCTGGAGATAGAAGAAACTTCACTCCCCCTAACGACCAATTCTCGCTATACGATCGGTTGCGAGACCTTGGAGCCAAGGGGGGCCCAATGCAACTCAGAGACGATTCCGGACAAAGCTTTCTGCGACGCCTCGTCGGCCGACCGGCGGAGGATCGCGCGCGCTTGCAGACGGCTCTCGACGTCTCGCGCACCGGCACGTTTCGCTGGGACGTGCGCCGCGACGAGCTGGAGTGGGACGCGAATTTGGCGCGCCTTTTCGGCCGCGATCTCGAGCATGCGCCATTCGGCTGGCACGGGCTTCTCGAGCTTTTGCATCCCGAAGACCGCGAGCGCGTCGACTCCGTGATGCAGGATCTCCTCGACGCCCCCGAGCGACGCTCCGAGGTCGACACCGAGCTCCGCGTCGTGCTTCCTGACGGGCGCGTGCGCTGGCTGAAGAAGCGCGCGCAGATGTTCGTCGACGGCAACGGCGCGCCGCTCTATCTCATCGGCGCGCTCTCCGACGTGACGCCGTTGAAGGAGTCGGTCGAGCACGCCGAGCGCGCTCGCGAATTGGCCGAGCGCGGCAACGCCGCGAAGTCGAACTTCCTCGCCAACATGAGCCACGAGATCCGCACGCCGCTCACCGCGATCCTAGGCTTCGCCGACTTGCTCGGCGACGAGGACACCACGGACGACAGCCGGCGCGCGTTCGCCGCCGCGATCCGCCGCAACGGCGATCACTTGCTCGCGCTCGTGAACGAGATCCTCGATCTGTCGAAGGTGGAAGCAGGTCTCCTGCGCATCGAGCGCCGGCCTTTCCGCGTGCGCGAGGCGTTGACGGAGGTCATCGCGCTCTTGCGGCCACGGGCGGACGCGAAGCAGGTCACGCTGAGCTTGGACATCGCCCTCCCAGTGCCGGAGATCGTCGAGGGCGACGCCCTGCGCTTCCGGCAGATCATCTTGAACCTCGCCGACAACGCGGTGAAGTTCACCGCGAAGGGCGACGTGACGCTCTCCGTGAGCGCGGAGAACGGGACGCTGGAGGTCGCGGTGCGCGACAGCGGCCCGGGGATTCCGCCGGAGTGCCAGGAGGCGATCTTCCAGCCCTTCGTGCAGGTCGACGCGTCGACCTCGCGTCGACACGGCGGCAGCGGCCTCGGGCTTGCGATCGCGCGCAAGCTGGCGCAGGCGATGAACGGGGATCTGACGCTGCGCCGCAGCACGGTGGGCGAGGGCAGCACTTTCGTCCTGACGCTGCCGCTCTGAGGCAAGGTCCGAGGCGCGAGCGCGGCCCGATGCCTCAGCGCGTCGCGTTCCACTGACCGACGACCGGACCGCGGCTGCCGTCCTCGTCCCATCGACCCCAGCTACCTTGCAGGGCGTTGCCGTTCATCGGCTTCAGCTCGACCCAGCCGCGCGCGGCGCCGGACGGACCGAACTCCCATTCAATGAAGAGCGTCTGCGTCTCGGTGTCCCAGTAGACGTCGCGGAAGACGCCACCCTGGTTGCCCGCGGGATGGTAGGCGCCGCCTTCGGCGTTCAGGCGCATCGGCGCGTCGACCCAGTTGCCGTTCGGCGTCTGATAGCGGGAATTCCAGGCGCCGCTGTAGGTGAGCGCCCAGCTCGAGTACTCGTCGTACTCGCGGAAGTTGAGGTCGCCGAAGGGCTCGCTGTGCATGATGCGAGCCTGCGCATCCATGCCTTCTTCGAGCGTCGTGCCTTTGTAGTATTTGTTCTTGAACGCCACGCGCTCTTGCTGCGTGCCCGGAAGGCCGGTGAGCTCGAGATTCTCGCAGCTGGTGCTGCCGAGGTCGGTCTCGTCGATGTAGCAGTCCATTTTGCCGACGGGGCCGGCCATGCGATAGGCGCCGCTTTCCATGACGTTGCCGGACTGCTCGAGCGTCGCGACGGACGATGTGCCGCCCGTCATCGTGTCGGGAAGGGTCAGCTCCAGCGTCCACTTGCCGGCGCTCAGCGTTCCGTCGTTCGGGCGCTTCGCAAGCTTGAGCTTGGCGATCGGGTGATCCTTGACGTCGTCTTGCTCGATGGACGGGTACTGGTTGCGCGTCTGCGGATTGGGGATCCACGAGTAGACGGCATAGAGGTCCGCGGCATTGGCGGGCGCCGCGGCGAGCAGACCGCATGCCAAAGTAAGACGTTTCATTATGACCCCCTTCAGTTCTATTGATCGATGGGCTTTTTAACCGGTCTCGATATCGATTTCAAGACTAACGCGTAAGGGAACGCGCGAAAGGCTCAGACGCTGCAGACTATTTTTCCCGCGTAAACATATCAATACGTATCAAATACTACAAGAGTTAGTATATTCAGCTATTTAGCGCGGCTTGATATCTTGGGTTCAAGCCGAGGGAAACGCCGCTAGCAAGCGCCCACCGAAGCCCCGGACGCAAACACAAAATCAATCCTTTCAAGCTATTGGAGATAGCCATGGGCCCCTCGCATGCCAAAATTCTGAACGTCGCCGTTGCCTTCGCCGATGCGACCGTCACCACCGCCGCCCGGGCTCCGGCCCTGAGCTTGGTCCCGAAGGTCCAAGGCCTGCCGGCCGACCTGGTCTACCGCGAAGCGGCCCCGATGCTCCGCGGCCTAGCGCGCAAGGTTGGTCTCCCGGCCGGCGACGTCGACGACGCGGTCCAGGAAGCCTTCGTGCGCTTCCTCGAAGCTGGCGCTTTCCCGTCCATCGAAGGCGCTCGCTCCTACCTCTGCTCGGCGATCCGCTGCATCGCGATCGACCGCTTCCGGCGCGCCTCTTTCCGCAAAACCGAGAGCGCCGGCGAGGACATCGGCGGCTACGAGAGCCGTCTCTGGAGCTCCGACGTCGAGCACGACGCGGCGCTCGCCAGCCTCGGCGCAGCCCTGGCGCTGGTCGAAGGCCGCCCGGGCGGCAAAGAGCTGGCGTGGTTCTATCGCGACGGCCTGTCCTTGAAAGAGATCTGCGCGAAGACGGGCGAGCCGGTGGGCACGGTGTCGGCGCGTTTGACGAGAGCGCGGGCGAAGCTCGGGCCTGAGATTCGGGCGGCGGTGGAGGCCGGAAAGGTTTGACCGCAGAGGGCGCGAAGGGGGCGGAGGCAATCGGGCAGGGGGTGCGGTACTTTTGGGTGATGAAGCTTGCCGACCTGCGCGCTGCCTTCGAGCGCGTCGACCTCAAACCGATCCTGGCCGCGACGCTCGAGCGCGACGACGTGAGCTACCCGCTCTCGTGGTCGCGCTACGTTGTCGGCGCCGCGGCGCTCGCCGGGCGGATCGACGAGGCCCTGACGCTCTTCCAGCGCGACGGCGAGCGAGGCGAGATCGATCCGGAGGACTTAGGCGCGACCCGGTTCTATTTGGCGGTCGGGCTCGCGCGCGTCTCCCGCTACGAAGAGGCGTTGAAGCACGTCACGCAGAATCTTGCTGATGTGCGTGCCGGGAGGCTCATGGGTGAAGGCCGCTTTTTCGCGTACCAAGGCGTCGCGTTCTTCCGCTTCTTCCAGTGCCGCTATCCGGTCGCCTTCGCGGCCGCCCAGCGCGCTTTCTCGGCGGCCCTATCGATCGGCTATGCCTATGGCATGGCGATCGCGCGCGACCTCATGGGTCACACGCAGTTCCGCCGCGGAGAGATCGCGCAGGCGATCGCGACCTGGGAGGACGCGATGGCGCGCGCCAAACGCCTGGAATTCGCTGGCCTCGCGGCAAGCATCTCGGCATCGGTCGCGAACTCGCGCGCCGCCACGGGGCTGGATGGCGTCGAGGGCGTCGCGCGCCAAGAGGCGCTGGTGAAGAGCTTCTCGGCGCAGGACAACTTCTCACGCGCCAGCGCCGAGATCGAGCTCGCACGCCAGCTGACGCTCCGCGGCGAGCTCGACCGTTCCGACGCCTTTCTGGAGCGCGCCGGTAGCGTCGTGCTTAAGGCCGGCCATCGCCGGCAAAAAGCGATGCTCCTGCACCGGCTGGCGAACAACCGCTATCTGTCGGGGCGCCTCGAGGACGGCGCCGCCTTTCTCCGCGACGCCGAGCGCGCGCTCGATCCGGCCTACGACCTCGAATACACGTTGATGATCTTGGGCCTGCGTCGCAAGCTCGAGCGGGCGCGCGGCGAGCCGCGCTTCGCGGCCGCCGATCCCCAGATCGCGCGGCTTACGGCGCGCATCGGCTCCGGCGTGGCGCGCAACATTCTCTGGCGCGAGACGGGAGCCGGTACGCCGACGCTCGCGGGAGACGATCCGACCGGTGATTTGCGCCACCGCGCCGCGCGCGGTTACCGCTCGAACGCCGGCGACTTCGCCGCGATGACGAGCTCAGGGCTTCTAGGACTGATCGTGGAGATGCTGCCTTTGCCCCTCGGCGCGCAGGCGGTCTGCGTCGACGTCCTGCCCGGGAAGATCCTCGTGCTGGACCGCGGCAACGTCGCCGTCTCTGAGGAGCCGGTCTCCGAGGCGATGAAGAAGCTCGCGGTGACGCTGTCACACGGCTCGCGCTCCAAACGGGAGCTCGTCGAGCTGCTGTGGGGCTACGATTATCACTCGTTGCGTCACGATCCGCTCGTTTACGCCTTGGTGAACCGGCTGCGCAAAGCACTCGGCGCCCGGGCTGCGTGTCGCGACTGGCTCGTCGCTTCAGCTGGCGGCTACGTGTGGCAAGACGGCGTGCGCATCTACGTTCATCCTCAGGCGCCGCGCGAGCACCTTCTGCCTGACGTGGATGCTCCCGCGCTCGAGGATTCCGAGCTCAACTGGCGCCAAGTCGCGATTCTGACCGAGCTGGTCCGCGAGCGCGCCTTAGGGCCTGCCGACGGCGTCGCGCTCTTCGGCATCAGCCGCATCACCGCCTCGCGCGACTTCGCGGGACTGCACGACCGGGGCTTGGTGCGCCGTCTGGGGAAGGGGCGAAGTACTCGATACGCCTTACGTCGCGGCAAAGCCCCTTGAATGCGCGCCGAAGACGGAGATCGAGAATGTCGACGGCGTGAACCACGTCTAAGTCGCCGACTGAATTCCGCCGAGACGAAGTGCTCAAAAAGCTGACGCCCGGCGCCCTAACCTTGGGCGTAACACATTGATCCCACGACATCTTCCTTCCGGTACGGAGCGTGCACTGAGGTCCTAGACCCAAGCCTCGAGGAAATCCCCATGCTCCGCCCTGCGTTCGTCATCGCCCTGTTGCTCGCTGCCGCCGGCTGCCGCACGACCGAATCGGAAGATGGCGACAAAGACGGCGCAAGCGCCGGCGCCGCGGTGAGCTTCGCGGTTCCCGCGACCGGCAAGTACGATGTCCCGGACGCGAAGAAGCTGCGCTCCTACAAATTCTTCTTCTACTCGCTCGACGAGCGTTGCGACGCCTACGATCGCCAGGACGTGCGTGGCTACAAGGCCGGCGAGAAAGTCGCGATCAAGATCGATGCGACCTGCAGGTACAAGCTCGGCTTCGCCATGGGCGCCCGCGAGCGCGGCGACGCCGGCGACACGACGGTAACGCCTTACTACGAGTCCAAGAGCGCACTGCAAATCGACCAGGACGGGCTGAAGCTGCGCCTCGAGCGCACGGCTGCGGGCGCCGCTGCTGGTTACGTCGAGCAGTTCCTCGAAGTTCCGGTGAAAGCTTCGGGCTTCAAGAAAGCGGGCGCGACGGGCAGCACCGGCGCGACGGGCGCAACCGGCGCGACCGGAAGCACAGGCGCCACGGGATCAACGGGGTCCACCGGCGCCACCGGCGCCACAGGCTCCACCGGCGCCACAGGCGCGACCCTCGTTTCCTACGACGACGTGAAGTCGATCCTCGCGGCGCGATGCGCGACCTGCCACTCGCCTTCGGGCTCACGTCCGAGCTCCGACCTCTCGACCTACGACAAGGCCAAGACCATCGGCGCGGCCGTCGTGCAATACGTCGAAAGCGGCCGCATGCCCCCTCCGGGCTCCGGCAAGCCGACGCAGGCCGAGATCGATGCCCTGAAGGGCTGGGGCAAGGGCGGCTTCGCGGCCGGCACGGGCAGCGTCCCCAGCGGCGGCAACCCCGCGCAGGATCCGAACATCGTGCCCTTCCGGATCCCCCCGGGCACCGGCAGCGGCGCCTGGAACACGGCCTCGACCGTGGCGGCCGCGAAAGTCGGGCAAACGCTCAGGATTTACAACGACGACGACGTCGTCCATCAGATGCATACGAACGGCTTCCCCTGTCCGCACGGCGACCCGATCGAGCCGGGCGCTTACGGCGACTGCGTGATCCGGACCCCGTTCGACTCCGGGCCGCTTTACGACCACATCACGCAGGGCGACTTTTTCATCCAGACGACCCGCTGATGGTTTGCTAAGCTCCTTCGCCTAGGAACGTCACGAAGGAGGCTCTCCATGGGAGCGCAATGGAAACACGCCGGACGCCAAGACTCGGCGGTCCGCCGTGGACTGATCTTCGGCAAGCTGGCCAAAGAGATCGCCGTCGCCGCACGCTTGGGCGACCCGCATCCTGAAAACAACGCCCGTCTTCGCGCGGCCATCGAAGCCGCACGCAAGCAGTCCTGCCCACGGGACACGATCGAGCGCGCGATCAAAAAGGGCTCGGGGCTCACCGACGAGACCGTGAACTACGACACGGTCTTCTACGAAGGCTTCGGTCCGCACAAAGTGCCGGTCATCGTCGAATGCCTGACGGACAACAAGAACCGTACGGCCTCCGACGTGCGCGCGCTGTTCCGCAAGGGAACGCTGGGATCTCCTGGCTCGATCACGTTCTTGTTCGATCGCCTGGGCGTCATCGAAGCGACGCACAAGAATGGGAAGACCGATTACGAGGAAGCGGCGATCGAAGCCGGCGCGCAAGACGTCGAGAAGCTCGAGGACGAAGAGGTCGAAGCGGGTCATACCGGCGGTCGTTTTTATACGGAGCCGACCGACCTCGACTCGGTGAACAAAGCGCTCACCGAGCGCGGTTGGGCCGTGTCGAAGTCGGAGCTCAGCTACCGACCCAAGAGCTTCGTCGAGCTCGAAGGCGAGGCCCGCAAGGAAGTCGAATCGTTCCTGGGTGATATCGACGACAACGACGACGTTCACCGGGTCTACGCCGGCCTGAAGTAAGCGCTGCAAGCCCCTGGAATCTTCGGGGGATCTTCTGTCGTTGCGCCGGTCTACAGAATTTGGCTCAGGGTACCGACAGGAAGGGATGATTCCTCGCAGGAGGGCGTCCCCCCCCGTGGCTCTGGTATCCGGTAAATCCGTCGCGCTGATTGCGTTGCTCGCTTGCGGCGGTGGCATAGCCTGCGAGTCGAAAATCGGCACGAAGTCCCAGTCTGGCGTCAAAGTACCGCTGCCCGTGGCGCCGAAGCCGATCACGCCGCCGGCGACTCCCGTCGGTCCCATGACGCAGCCGCCCGCATTCGAGCCGCCGCCCGACGAGTCCGTGGTCGACACGCCAGTGACCCCGGTCGCGCCGCCAGCTTCGATCACGCCCGGCAACGGCTCCGGCCCGCCGCCGATCGACCAGACGACCACGGCGAGCGCGGGCCTTGTGGAAGCGCAGAGGACCGATTATCAGACGGGCGATCCGGTCGCGGTCCGCATCAACGGCGCTTTTTTCGCGGGCGCCTCGACTTTCGTGGTCGAGTCGATCCTTCCGAACGGAACCCCCATAACCTTTATCGAAGGCGACGTCGCGCTCCTGCAAGGCGCGATGGGCGAAGGTTACAAGATCACGCCTCAGCCCGACGGTAGCGTCCTCTTCGAGTTCTTCCCTGGGCCGGGCGGTAACTGGGACGGTCGCTTCACCTACGGGACCAACACGGTGCGTGTGACCGCAGACGATCCGGTCGAGCCACGCTTCGCCGACTTCCCCGTCAGCTTTAAAGACTTCGACGTCTTCGGCATCACGCTGACGAGCTTCGGTAACGGCTTACCCGTCGCAGAGATCGGTGGTCCGGACGGTTTCCGCTTTCAGGGCTGGATTGATCTCGTGTCGCCGGCCGTCGCAAAAGCCGACGGCGTCGTCCTCACGAACGGCTTCTTCAACATCATCAACTCGCGCTGAACGGATTCGGAATGTCCTTCGTCGCATTCGGGTATTCCCCGGGCGAGAGCTTGGGCATGCCCGACTGATAACTGGAGCCCCCATAGTTGCGACGTCCCCAGGCGCTGCCTTGCGGGTTGTGGAGGTCGTACTCGTCGTCGAGGAAGCCGTCTTTGCCAACGATGTGGGGAAGGTGGCGATGCACGTCGACTTCCCCGTAGAAGAGCCGCGGGGCGGTGAGAAGGAGCTGTGGAATCATGAGTTTCGTCTCCATTACGTGACCTACGGAATGGTGCAAACGGTGGGCCAGTCTTCAGGCTTGCCCTCGCCATGAAGTTCGGGTTAGCCGTCTGCCTGGAGGAACCCGTCCATGAGCACCACCAAGCCCAAAGATTTGTCCGCCTTCGGCGAAGCCGCGCTAGCCCTCGACGTCGAGTTCGCCGAGTTCGAGCGCTTGGCTCGCGAGATCGAGCGCCTCTCGATCGGCACGGATAAGGGGCTCGAGCGCGGCCGGACGCTTTTGGTCGAGATCGATTCGTGCAACGAGCGCATGGCGCTCGGGATGCAAGGGCTCTCCCGGACGCTTGACGAAGCCCGCCAGCGAAGTGAGGAGGCGGCGAAACTCGTGTGCGAGCGCGCGCTCCAGATCCAGACGCGGCATCGCGAGGCGGAGGCGATGATGGAGCGCTTCAAGACGCTCGGTGAAATGGTGAAGCAGATCAACGTCGCGGTCGCGTCACTGAAGAATCAGAACGGCGCCGACGTGACGGACGAGGACCGCGCGGTCATCGAGAGCCGCATGCCCGACTTCAACGTCCAAATGGGCGTTTTGGTCGAGGAAGCGCGCAAGCTCATGGAAGATGCGCGCGAGGCCAACATGAAGGACCTGGAGCGCAATGCGGATTCGCTGCGTCAGACTCTACAGTCGGCCCGTCACAAGCTGAACTTGATCGCGGACCGCCAGCGGGACCGGACGCCTGGGGCGACGGCGGGGCCGGAAGTGACCCACTAAGCCTCAGCGACCGATGCGACGGTACAGGTTCATCCGCTGTGCCACGTCCGGGTGTGCGACGACGGGACCGTGGGTCATGTTGTCGAGCACGTAGGGGCGGAAATATCCCAGCACCTGCGAGCTGGCGTCGACTCCCCACGCCGTTCCGGTCTCGATGTAACCGGCGAGGTCGCTGACCGCCATGATGCAGTTGATGGCGCCGCCCGGTTGGTTGCGGAGCGGGGCATCCCGCAGGCGACCGCGCACCAAGTTCATCATCTTGTAAGAGGTCTCCGCGCGGTTCAGGTAGGCGACGCGGTTCGAGGCGGCGCGATAGAAGTTGGTCGAGATCTCGTACGGACCCCAGAAGCTCGTGCGGCGGCCGGGCGAGCGGGCCATCGTCTGGTCGAGCGTGTAGTTGTGGCCCGGGACGATGGCGAGCGGCGGCATCGTGTAGTTGGGGCCGAAGTATCCCTCCTGGGGCAGCCAGCTGATCGTCTTCTCTTCGACGATGCGGCCGCCGTCTTCACGGACGAAAGTCGCGAAGGTATGCGACGTCCGGGCCGTGCTCGGGCTGCCTTCGGCGGCGAACATGACCATGTAGTGGCGAGTCTGGGCGAAAGCGCTGGTCGAAGCGACCATGAGCGCGAGGGTGGCGAGTAGGTGTGAGAAGAACGACATCTTTGTACCTCCCCGGTCGAGTCGACGTGCTTAGAGCAGTCTTCGTGCCAGGACGGCTCGGACCTGAGGCCCGCGATCTTCTTGTCGATTTCGAGAACGCGGCAAATATCGCCGGTTTACAAACGTAACCAGCGAGTTCCGTCGCGTCGCCGCTTTACTTTAGCTTGTGCGGATTGCGGTTCGGGCAAGCCTTATCGCTGCAGCGTTCAGGAATCGTCTTGGTGCCATCGACCATCAGGGCGCCGCAGACCGAGTCGGCGGTGGCGCCGCGCTTGTAGTCGCAGACCCGCCCGGTGGGGCGCGAGGAGAGGTTGAAGCGGCACTTGGGCTGCGCCGTCGAGTTGCACGTGTAGTAGAGGCCGTACTTACCTTCCGTTGGCGCCATGAAGCCTTTCTTGCAGATCGGGCAGGCGACGTCGGTCACGGGCGGCATTGCGGCTTTCATATCGGCCATCGGCGGGAGCTCCGGATTGTGTTCGATCATTATTCCCCTTCGGAGGGGGTGGGGTCAACGGACCTCGGCCTTGGTGACACGGCTAGCGCATTTTAAGCGCCCGCCGTTCCAGGGCTCCGGAAGCCGTGGCGGGAAGACCGGTGCCACTCCCGGTTCTTCGGTCGCCGG
>JANOTL010000066.1:0-3742 GCA_031416315.1 Pseudomonadota bacterium | reverse complement strand
CGGGCATGCGGCTAGCAGCATGCCGTCAGCGGCAGGCAGAAAGCGGTCGGCGGAGCACGGACCGCGGAATGCCGCAAGCGGTCAGCGGTTGCGGATCGCGGGACCGTAAACCTGCGTCCCGCGCCTTTTTAGACTCCCTCTTAGCCGCGCATCTTCGTCCGCAACGGCTCCAAGAGCTCGTTCTTCATCCGATGCGCCCGCTTGTCGCGGAACGAGGCGGCGAGATCCGGCGGCAGGGCCCCGAGAAACTCCATCTCGTACTCGAGCCACACGCCGTACGTTTCCCACACGAGCTCGCGCATCTTGAAACTGATCTCGAGGATGGCGCGGCTCGACGCCTTCTTGTTGAAGACGAAGTTCGCGTGGTGCGGCGACACCTCGGCGCCGCCGTGCTTCAACGCCTTCGCGCCAGCCCCGTCGAGCAAAATGCCGCTCGAAACGCCGACGGCGTAGTCGTTCTTGAAAACGCAGCCGCACGACGGAAAGTCGAACTGACCCTTGGCCTCGCGATCCGATTCGCAGGCTTTCATCTTAGCCTCGATCGCCCCCCGCTCCGCCGCAGCCGGCCGGAGCTCGATCTCGCAGTTGGCGATCAGGTCGCCGTTTTCCATGAACAAAGTGTCTTTGTAGCCGCGGAAAACCTTCGGGTCCTCGTAGACCTTCACCGCGCCCTCGGTCGTGACCACCTCGACCTTGCGCACGATCTGACTGATCTCGCCGCCATAGCAACGCGCGTTCATCCGTACGGTGCCGCCGATCTGCCCAGGCAGGCGGTACATCCACGACGCTCCGAAGAGCCCCTCCTGCAGCGCAAACTGCGCCACGCGCGAGTTCTCGACTCCGGCGCCGCAGACGAGCCGATCACCGCGCCGCTCGAGCTGGCCGAGCTCACGGAACACGATGACGGCGCCGGCAAAATCCTCGTCCGACACGAGCGAGTTCGTCCCACCGCCGAGCAGGAAATAGGGCCGCCCCGACGCGCGTATCGCGCGCACGGCCTCCGCGAGCTCGGTCACCGTCCGCGGCGCATAGAGCGCTTCACAACGCCCGCCGGTCCGATAGTAGGCGTAGTCGGCAAGCTTCGCGTTCGGCACGATCATTCAGGAAAGCTCGCGAACAACACTTCCTGAAAATCATAATAGAGGTCGGTCGTCGGCAGAACGCAGGTCAGGCGCTCGATCGCGCCCTTGCCGTCCGGACGCGCGTCGATGAATGCCCGCACAGCCTGATACAAAGCCCGGGCATCGCGCGCTCCATGGATGGCGACGTGCCTCTTTCCCGAATTCTCGGCGGTCGCCAGTCCGGGCGACAAAGAGATCGCGGGGAGCTCCTGGTCGCAGGCAAAAAGGCGTGACTCGCCGACGAAGAGGTCGAGAGCCACGCCTTTGTACGTCCGAATACCGAGCAAGCTAGTCCCCTATCGCCCGTTCAACGAAGGCGCGTGGCCAAAGCCTTCGCCATCTCAGCCGGCGACTCCGCCACGGCGCAACCGGCCGCGCGCAAGGCGTCCATCTTCTCCGCTGCCGTGCCGCCCGCGCCTGAGACGATCGCGCCGGCATGGCCCATGCGCTTGCCTTTGGGCGCCGTCTGTCCCGCGATGAAGGCCGCCACCGGCTTCTTCACGTTCTCTTTGATGAACTGCGCGGCCTTGATCTCGGCGTCGCCGCCGATCTCGCCGATCAAGATGATGCCTTGGGTCTCTGGATCCGCCTCGAACATCGCCAGGAGGTCGATGAAGTTCGTGCCGTTGACCGGGTCACCGCCGATGCCGATACAGGTCGTCTGCCCGAAGCCGAGAGCGGTCGATTGGTGGACCGCCTCGTAGGTCAAAGTACCGGACTTCGACACGATGCCGACCTTGCCGCGCTTGTGGATGTAGCCCGGCATGATGCCGATCTTGCATTCGTCCGGCGTGATGATGCCGGGGCAGTTCGGGCCGATGAGACGCGTCGTCTTCGTCCGGTCCAGCGCCTTGCGCACCGGGATCATGTCCATCACCGGGATGCCCTCGGTGATGCAGACGATGAGCTCGATCTCGGCCGCGATCGCCTCGAGGATCGCGTCGGCAGCGAACGGCGGCGGCACGAAGATCATCGACGCGTTGGCGCCAGTCTTGTGCTTCGCGTCACGCACCGTATCGAACACGGGAAGGCCGAGGTGCGTCGTGCCGCCCTTGTTCGGCGTGACGCCGCCGACGAAACGCGGCGCGTATTCGTGCGAAAGCTTCGTGTGAAACTCGCCGGACTTGCCGGTGATGCCCTGCGTGATGACGCGCGTATTCTTGTTGACGAGGATGGCCACGTGGAAAGCTCCTTAGCCTTTGGCTGCTTGAACGGCCTTCTTGGCCCCATCACCCATGTCCGTCGCCGGAATCAGCTTGAGCCCCGAGTCGGTGAGCATCTTGCGCCCGATCTCGACGTTCGTGCCTTCGAGCCGGACGACGACGGGCACCTTGATGCCCAGCTCCTTCGCCGCGCTGATCACACCGTCGGCGATCACGTCGCAGCGCATGATGCCGCCGAAGATGTTGACGAAGATCGCCTTGACCTTGGTGTCGGAGAGCAAGAGCTTGAAGGCATTGGTGACCATCTCCTTCGTCGCGCCGCCGCCGACGTCGAGGAAGTTGGCGGGCTTGCCGCCGGCCAGCGCGATGGAGTCCATCGTCGCCATCGCCAAGCCGGCGCCGTTCACCATGCAGCCGATGTTGCCGTCGAGGCCGACGTAGTTCAGGCCGAACTTCGAGGCCTGCACCTCGCGCGGGTCTTCCTCGGTGAAGTCGCGCATCGCTTCGATGTCGGGATGCCGGAAGAGCGCGTTGTCGTCGAAGCCCATCTTGCCGTCGAGCGGCATGATGTTGCCCTGCTTCGTCACCACCAACGGGTTGATCTCCAGCAAGCTGAAGTCGTAACGCATGAACATCTTGTAGAGCAGCGAGATTTGCTTCGCGAATTCCTTGTGCTCTTCCTTCGGCAGCTTGGCCCCGTAGCACAGCTCCCGCGTATGGAAGCCTTGCAGGCCCACCGTCGGGTCGATGCGGATCGTGATGATCTTCTCCGGCGTCTTGTGCGCCACTTCTTCGATGTCCATGCCGCCTTCGGTGGAGAACACGATGGCGATCGAAGCCGTCTCGCGGTCGACCATGAACGCGCAGTAGTATTCCTTGGCGATCTCGCAACCGGCCTCGACGTAGACCTTGCGCACGAGCTTGCCTTCGGGACCCGTTTGCGGGGTCACGAGCGTCATGCCGATGATCTTCTCGGCGAGCGCGGCCGCCTCTTCCGGCGTCTTCGCGACCTTGACGCCGCCGGCTTTGCCGCGACCGCCCGCGTGTACCTGAGCCTTGATGACCGTGACGGGCGTGCCAGCCGGCGCGCCGCGAACTCGGCCTCGACGCCGGAGGTCGCCAGATATCCTTGCGGAACCGAGATGCCGTTCTGGGCGTAAAGGCTCTTCGCTTGGTACTCGTGAATGTTCATCGCGACTCCAAAATGGCCCTGAAATTCGTCAAAGTTTCTCTGTGCCAGGAACGCCAGGCTATCATACAATAAGTGGTATTCCCAAGGAGTTGCCGATGCCGCATCACAGTCCACAGCGCGTCTTGATCACGGGCGGCGCCGGCTTCCTCGGCAGCCATCTTTGCGAGCGCTTCCTCGCCGACGGCTGGGACGTCATTTGCCTCGACAACTATTTCACCGGCGCGAAGCAGAACATCCGCCATCTGCTCAGCCACGAGCGCTTCGAG